>NZ_JBGGKT010000002.1:0-568430 GCF_041287115.1 Mycobacterium sp. pV006
CCGACAGCGGCACCGGCACTCCTGACGGCATAGCAACTCCCCAGATCAATGGATGTTGCACTCACCGTATGAATCCGCCGGCGGTTTGACGCGCGTGGAATGCAATTTCGGCGAGAGGGTCAGGAGCCGATCTGGACGTCACCGTCGGCGGTGATCCGGGTCGCATAGACGGGGAGCGAGTGGTCGGTGTCGTCGAGGCAGCAGCCGTCGTCGAGCGCGAACGCCTGTTTCTTGATCGGCGACTGCACCGTCACGCGTCCGCCGCGGTCGCCGACGATGCCGCGCGACATCACCGCCGCTCCCGAGAACGGGTCGATGTTGCCGACCGCGCGCACACTGCCGTCGTCGAGGCGGAACAACGCGGCCTGGGCACCGTCGGGCAACAGCACCGCGACGCCGCGGTTGGGGATCAGGAAGTCGTAGCGACACGCGGTGGTCCACACCGTGACGTCGTTGAGCAGGGTCATCTCTGCACCACCTTGGGCATGCCGATGGAAACGGGGGCGGGCACCTTGCGCCCGTGCTGTTCGACGAACTCGATGGTCGGGTCGGCGACGTCGGGGGCATTGACGAAGGACACGAACCGGGCGAGCTTGTCGGGGTCCTCGAGCACCCCCTTCCATTCGCAGGCGTACCCCTCGACGTGGCGCGCCACTGCCGCCTCGAACTCCGAGGCCAACCCAAGCGAGTCCTCGCACACCACCTCGCGCAGGTGCTCGAGACCTTTCTCCTCCACCCACGGCGCGGTGCGCTGCAAGCGATCCGCGGTGCGGATGTAGAACATCAGGAACCGGTCGATGTACCGGATCAGCGTCTCGTCGTCGAGGTCGCCGGCCAGCAGTTCGGCGTGCCGCGGGGTCATGCCGCCGTTGCCGCCCACATACAGGTTCCAGCCGGTCTCGGTGGCGATGACACCGACGTCCTTGCCGCGGGCCTCGGCGCATTCCCGCGCACAGCCGGACACCCCCATCTTGATCTTGTGCGGTGCGCGCAGGCCCCGGTAGCGCAGTTCCAGGTTGATCGCCATCTGCACCGAATCCTGTTGTCCGTAGCGGCACCAGTCGCTGCCCACGCAGCTCTTCACCGTCCGCAGCGACTTGCCGTAGGCGTGACCGGATTCCATCCCGCCCTCGACCAGGCGCCGCCAGATCTCGGGCAGCTGCTCGACGCGGGCGCCGAACATGTCGATGCGCTGCCCGCCGGTGATCTTGGTGTACAGCCCGAAATCGCGGGCGATCTCGCCGATCAGGATCAGGTGCTCGGGTGTGATGTCCCCGCCGGGGACCCGCGGCACCACCGAGTAGCTGCCGTTGCGTTGGATGTTGGCCAGGAAGTGGTCGTTGGAGTCCTGCAGCGAGGCCTGTTCGCCGTCGAGGATGTGCTGCGAGCTGGTCGAGGCCAGGATCGACGCGACGACGGGTTTGCAGATGTCACAACCCTTTCCGGTGCCGAAGCGTTCGATCAGGCCCGAGAAGGTGCGGATGTCGGTCGCGGTGACGATCTCGAACAGTTCGGCGCGGGACTGACTGAAGTGCTCGCACAGCGCCTTGGATTGCTCGACGCCCTCGGCTTCGAGGATCTGCTTGAGCAGCGGGACACACGATCCGCACGACGTGCCGGCCAGCGTGCACTTCTTCAGGTCGGCGACGTCGCAGCAGCCCGCACCGATGGCCTCGGTGAGATCACCTTTGGTGACGTTGTTGCAGGAGCAGATCTGCGCGGCGGCCGGCAGAGCCCCGACGCCGAGTCCCGGTGTGCCGTCGCCGGTTCCGCTCGGGGAGATCAGCCCCAGTGGGTCACCCGGCAGCGGTTCCCCGACCATCGGACGCAGGATGCCGTAGGCCGACGCATCGCCTACCAGGATGCCGCCGAGCAGGGTCTTGGCGTCGTCGGACAGCACGAGTTTGGCGTAGGTCTGCTTGACCGCGTCGTTGATCACCACCGACAGGCAATCCGGGGTGGTGCCCATCGCGTCGCCGAAGCTCGCGACGTCGACGCCGAGCAGTTTGAGTTTGGTCGACAGATCGGCCTCGGGGAACTCGGCGGACCCGCCGAGGAGACGGTCGGCGACCACCTCGGCGCTGGTGTATCCCGGCCCCACCAGCCCGTAGCAGCGGCCCTCGATCGCGGCCACCTCGCCGATCGCGTAGACGGCGGGATCGCTGGTGACACAGGACAGATCGGTCAGCACCCCGCCGCGTTCGGCGATGGCCAGGCCGGCGTCGCGCGCCAGCTCGTCGCGCGGGCGCACACCCGCGGCGAACACCACCACACCGGCGTCGATGAACGTGCCGTCGCTGAGCGCCACGCGTACCGAGTCGTCGTCGGCCGAGCGTCGCAGCGGCCGGTTGCGCTGCGCCGGGGCGATCGACTCGGTGCCCACCTCGGTGTGCACGGTGATGCCCAGATCGCTGATCATCCGGCACAGCAGCGCGCCGCCGGCCTCGTCGAGCTGCTGGGACATCAGCCGCGGCGACCGCTCCACCACGTGCGCCTGTAACCCGAAGCCGCGCAGCGCGTTCGCGGCCTCCAGACCCAGCAGTCCGCCGCCGATCACCACCCCGACGGGTGCGCGCTTGCCCCGCAGGGCGCGCTGCGCGTCGGCGTGGATGGCGTCGAGGTCGTCGAGGGTGCGGTAGACGTGACACGAGGGCAGGTCGCGTCCCGGCACCGGCGGGACGAACGCGTAGGACCCGGTGGCCAGCACGAGCGCGTCGTATCCCAGGCGGGTTCCGTCGGCGGTGGCGACGGTCTTGGCGGCACGGTCCACGGCGACGACCCGGCTGCCGAGCCGGACCTCGACCCGGTCGTCGTCGCCGAAATCGTTGCCCGGCAGGGCGAGTCGGGAGCGTTCCCAGTGTTCGGTGTAGCCGGTCAGCCCGACGCGGTCGTAGGCGGCGTCGGACTCCTCGCCCAGCACGGTGACCCGCCACCGGCCGTCGGTGTCGCGGGAGCGCAGAGCTTCGACGAATCGGTGGCCGACCATGCCGTGGCCGACGACCACCACGTGTGCTGTTGCCATGGCGGTCACGGTAGGAAACCGATATTGCCGTCGTGTCGCCTCATGTGAAGCGCCCATCACGGTCTGCTCACGGCTTCGGGCACGCACCTGTGAGCGTTCGCCCGCCGAACGTGCGCGCAGGGCGGCGAATCTGCCCGATCACCGCCACCACCGCACAGTCGGCGCGACCCGGCGCCACCTCCTGCGGCGTTCGCCCACGGCGAACACACCGCGGGAACATGAGCGTGGTCGACTCAAGTTTTATGGACTGAATGCACCGGTAGCCGAACACCGGTCCCGATCTGTCGAGGAGAGAACATGAGCACCATCGCTTTGTGGAACCGGCCGGCGTGGCCGGCCGACCGCTGGGTCCGCGACTTCTTCGGACCCGCCACCGCGCAGGACTGGAACACCGCGGTAACCCCCGCGGTGGAGGTCACCGCCGACGGTGACGACGCGGTGATCCGGGCCGACCTACCCGGCGTCGACGTCGAGAAGGACGTCACCGTCGAGGTGGACAACGGCCGCCTGGTGATCCGCGGCGAACGGCGCGACGAACGGTCCGAGGAGAAGGACGGCCGGCGCGTCAGCGAGGTCCGGTACGGCTCGTTCCGACGCTCCTTCGCCCTGCCGTCCCATGTCACCGGCGACGCGGTCTCGGCGTCCTACGACGCCGGGGTCCTCACCGTCCGAGTGGCCGGAGCCCACCGCAACGCGCAGACGCAGCGGATCGCCATCGAGGCCAAGTAAGAAGCCGAGTAACCCGACTACGAGCCGACCGGCGGGAACGGTGGTTCCCGCCGGTCGGTTACTGTCTGGAACATGGCCGTACCACTGCCGATCGACACCGCCCTGACCCTCGTCGCGGCGGGTGCGATCTTCCTGTGGGCGCTGATCCTGGGCATCTGGAAGTACCAGCAGATGGCCACCAGCCCCACCCACCTCGCCCACCCGTACGTCGACATCGCCCACCGCGCGGCGCTGCTGTACTCGTTCGCGACGCTGCTGCTCGCGGTGTTCGTCGAGCTGAGCGTGTGGCCCACCTGGGTGAATCTGGCCGCCGCCGGGGTCGTGGTGGCGTTCTTCGTGATGGCGATCGCGGCCTACGTGCTCCACGGCGCGCGCCGCGACACCACCAACCAGTTCGAGCACGTCGACACCACGCTGCGGGTCGCCATGGCCGCGCTGATCATCGGTGAGATCGGCGGCTTCGCAGTGTTGTTCAGCGGCTTCCTGGCCGGCCAGTTCTTCTGATCCCTAGCGCCAGCGCGCCAGGATCTCCTTCGCGCGCTCGGCCAGCGCGGCTTGCCAGAACGGCCCGAAGCTGACCCGCGCCACCCCCAGCGGGCCGAACGACGCCGGGTCGTCGGAGTCCGGCACCCCGATCGCGTTGACCGGCAGCGGCAGCTCGGACGTCAACCGACGCATCGTGTCGGGATCATGGCGCCCCACCGGATAGAGCACGTCGGCGCCGGCCTCCGCGGCCTGCCGTAGCCGCGCGATCGCACGCTCGACCCGGTCGCTGTCGTCGCCGTCCTTGCGCAGGAACAGGTCGGTACGCGCGTTGACCACGACATGCACACCCGCGGCGTCGGCGGCGGCGCGCAGCGCACCCACGAGGTCGGCGTGCTCGCCGACCGATCGCAGCCGCCCGCCCTCGCTGTGCACGGTGTCCTCGATGTTGAGGCCGACGGCCCCGACCTCCAGCAGACCGTCGATCAGGCGGGTGGGCGACTCGCCGTACCCGGACTCGATGTCGACCGAGACCGGCACGTCGACCGCGGCGGTGATCTGCGCGACGCGCGTGGTGAGTTCGTCGAACGTCATGCCCTCGTTGTCCGCCCGCCCGATCGAGTCGGCCACCGGGTGACTGCCCACCGTCAGCGCGGAAAAGCCCGCACCCACGGCCAACGTCGCCGACCAGGCGTCCCAGACGGTCGGCAGAATCACCGGCTTTCCGGGCTGGTGCAGTCTCAGCAATTCCTCGGCGCGGCCCTTGAGCACGTCGTCGGCCATTTGTCCTCCACTCGTCAAAGTGATTTGTCTCACCCACAGCTCCAGTGATGTGGATAGCATCGGTTGCGTAGTGTGATTCCCGACACCCTTCAGCCCAAGGAGGTCACTTGTCCAGCACCACCGAACTCGCCGAGCTTCACGATCTCATCGGAAGCCTTCGGCGATGCGTGACGTCGCTTGCCTCGCGATACGGGAACAGTCCAGCCACCCGTCGCATCGTCAACGACGCCGAGCGGATTCTCAACGACATCGATCGGCTCGACATCGACGCCGAGGAGCTCGAGCTGACGCGCGGCGTCAGCCGGCACCAGCATGTCGGCGAGCGCATCCCGATTCCGGATACGCAGTACGACACCGAGTTCTGGCGCGGTGTCGACGACGAAGGTCTCGGCGGGACACGCTGAGCCGGTGGTGCCCGCGTCAGCGGGCACTACGAGTTCGTGGTTACAAGTTCATCGAGAGGGAAATGTGAGCGCACCCGCCGCCGACCGCAACGCGACCGGCGTATTCTCCCCTGGCCGTGCCCAGATTTCGCAGCGCACCCTGCGCACCGATCGCTGGTGGCAGGCACCCTTACTGACCAACCTCGGACTCGCGGCGTTCGTCATCTACGCCACGGTGCGGGCGTTCTGGCAGGACGCGTACTGGGTGGCCGACTATCACTATCTGACACCGTTCTACTCGCCGTGCGTCAGCGTCGGCTGCATCCCGGAAGCCAGCCACTTCGGCCAGTACCTGCCCGACGTGTGGTGGCTGCCCTACGCGGCGTTCTCGCTGCCGTTCCTCCTGCTGTTCCGGCTGACCTGCTACTACTACCGCAAGGCCTACTACCGGTCGGTGTGGCAGTCGCCCCCGGCGTGCGCGGTCGCCGAACCCCACGCGAAATACACCGGCGAGACCCGTTTCCCGCTGATCATGCAGAACTTCCACCGCTACTTCTTCTACATCGCGGTGCTCATCTCGCTCATCAACACCTGGGACGCGATCCTGGCGTTCCGGTCGCCCACCGGCTTCGGCCTCGGATTGGGCAACATCATCCTGACCGTCAACATCGTGCTGCTGTGGACCTACACGCTGTCGTGCCACTCGTGCCGCCACGTCACCGGCGGCCGTCTCAAGCACTTCTCGAAACACCCGATCCGGTACTGGATCTGGACGCAGGTCTCCAAGATCAACACCCGGCACATGGAATTCGCGTGGATCACGCTGGGCACGCTCATGCTGACCGACTTCTACATCATGTTGGTCGCCAGCGGCACCATCTCCGACCTGCGGATCATCGGCTGATCCAGCCTTTTCCGACAACCCCTTTCACTCAAGAGCGATGAACGAACAAGCGAGGACATATGGCTGACGAGGTCGAACGGCACAACTACGACGTGGTCGTGATCGGTGCCGGCGGCGCAGGCTTGCGGGCGGTGATCGAGGCGCGCGAACGTGGCCTGAAAGTCGCGGTGGTGACCAAGTCCCTGTTCGGCAAGGCCCACACCGTGATGGCCGAGGGCGGCTGCGCGGCCGCCATGCGCAACGTCAACACCAAGGACTCCTGGCAGGTGCACTTCGGCGACACGATGCGCGGCGGCAAGTTCCTGAACAACTGGCGCATGGCCGAACTGCACGCGCAGGAGGCCCCGGACCGGGTCTGGGAGCTGGAGACCTACGGAGCGCTGTTCGACCGCACCAAGGACGGCCGCATCAGCCAGCGCAACTTCGGCGGCCACACCTACCCGCGCCTGGCCCACGTCGGTGACCGCACCGGCCTGGAGATCATCCGCACCCTGCAGCAGAAGATCGTCTCCCTGCAGCAGGAGGACAAAGCCGAGCTCGGTGACTACGAAGCGCGGATCAAGGTCTTCCACGAATGCTCCATCACCGAGCTGATCCTCGACAACGGCCGCGTCGCCGGCGCTTTCGGCTACTACCGCGAAACCGGCGACTTCGTGTTGTTCGAGGCGCCCGCGGTGGTGCTGGCCACCGGCGGGATCGGCAAGTCCTACAAGGTGTCGTCGAACTCGTGGGAGTACACCGGCGACGGGCACGCGCTGGCGCTGCGCGCCGGCTCGACGCTGATCAACATGGAGTTCATCCAGTTCCACCCGACCGGCATGGTGTGGCCGCTGTCGGTGAAGGGGATCCTGGTCACCGAGGGCGTGCGCGGCGACGGCGGGGTGTTGAAGAACTCCGAGGGCAAGCGCTTCATGTTCGACTACATCCCCGACGTGTTCAAGGGGCAGTACGCCGAGACCGAGGAAGAAGCCGACCAGTGGCTCAAGGACAACGACTCGGCCCGGCGCACCCCTGACCTGCTGCCCCGCGACGAGGTGGCCCGGGCGATCAACACCGAGGTCAAAGAGGGCCGCGGCACCCCGCACGGCGGCGTGTACCTCGATATCGCCTCACGCATGTCGCCCGACGAGATCAAGCGCCGGTTGCCGTCGATGTACCACCAGTTCATCGAGCTGGCCGAGGTCGACATCACCACCGACGAGATGGAGGTCGGCCCGACCTGCCACTACGTGATGGGCGGGATCGAGGTCGAGCCCGACACCGGGGCCGCGAGGACGCCGGGACTGTTCGCCGCGGGCGAGTGCGCGGGCGGCATGCACGGCAGCAACCGGCTCGGCGGCAACTCGCTGAGCGACCTGCTGGTGTTCGGCCGCCGCGCCGGCCTGGGCGCCGCGGACTACGTGCGGGCGCTCGCGGATCGGCCGAAGGTCACCGAGGACGCCGTGACCGCGGCGACGGACATGGCGCTGGCCGTGTTCGACGGACCCAGCGACGGATCGGCACCGGAGAACCCCTACACCCTGCAGCTGGACATGCAGGACACCATGAACAACCTGGTGGGCATCATCCGTAAGGCCGACGAGATGCAGGAAGCGCTCGACAAGCTCAACGAACTGCGGGACCGCTACAAGCGCGTGAAGGTCGAGGGGGACCGCAAGTTCAATCCCGGTTGGCACCTGGCGTTGGACCTGCGCAACATGCTGCTGGTCAGTGAGTCGGTGGCCAAGTCGGCGATCACCCGCACGGAGAGCCGCGGCGGACACACCCGCGACGACTACCCCAACATGGACGCGCAGTGGCGCAACACGCTGCTGGTGGTCAGCACCTCCGGCGACGACCCGGTGGTGCCCGACGTCAACGTCGAGAAGCAGCCGCAGCCGCCGATGCGACCGGACCTGCTGGGCTGTTTCGAGCTGTCCGAACTGGAGAAGTACTACACCGACGAGGAACTCCTCGAACACCCGCAACGGAAGGGCTGAACCATGGGTGCCTATGAAGCGAAGCTGCGGGTGTGGCGGGGCAACGCCGACGGCGGCGAACTGAAGGACTACTCGGTCGAGGTCAACGAGGGTGAGGTCGTGCTCGACATCATCCACCGGTTGCAGCAGACCCAGACCGGCGATCTCGCCGTGCGCTGGAACTGTAAGGCCGGCAAGTGCGGGTCGTGTTCGGTGGAGATCAACGGCCGGCCGCGGCTGGCGTGCATGACGCGGATGTCGACCTTCGGCGAGGACGAGGTCGTCACGGTGACACCGCTGCGGACGTTCCCGGTGATGCGGGACCTGGTCTGCGACGTCAGCTTCAACTACGAAAAGGCCCGCGAGATCCCGTCGTTCACGCCGCCGAAGGATCTGCAGCCCGGCGAGTACCGAATGGCGCAGGAGGACGTCAACCGGTCACAGGAGTTCCGCAAGTGCATCGAGTGCTTCCTGTGCCAGAACGTCTGCCACGTCGTCCGCGACCACGAGGAGAACAAGAAGGCTTTCGCCGGCCCGCGGTACCTGATGCGACAGGCCGAACTGGACATGCATCCGCTCGACGTGCATTCGCGTCGCGCCGATGACGCGCAGGAGGTCCACGGCCTGGGCTACTGCAACATCACCAAGTGCTGCACCGAGGTCTGCCCCGAGCACATCAAGATCACCGACAACGCGTTGATCCCGATGAAGGAGCGCGTCGCCGACCGCAAGTACGACCCGGTCGTGTGGTTGGGCAACAAGCTGTTTCGCAGGCGGTAGACCGACCGGCGTCGCGTGACGGTCACCATCTGGTGACCGTCACGCGAACCGTCAGCAGATACTCAGGTCAGGGCTTGCCATCGGGGGTAGGCTGCTGGGACAGCTGGAAATCCCGCGGGTGCACACGCCCCGCAGCCACCCTTTTGAAGAAAGTCTTGCGCTATGTCTGTTCGTGCGGTTAAGAGCATCAACGATATTCGCACCGCGATCCGCGAACTGAGCATCCGTGCCGAGCTCGCCCGCAAACAGGGCCGCCTCGCCGACGCCACCGAGCTGGACCGTCGGGTGATGGATTACCGCGAGGAGCTCGCCGCGCGGCCCTGACCGGCGCTCAGGCGCCGAGTCGACGAAATGTGCTGCGGTGAAAGACGATCGGTGACACGTCCGGATGGACGGTGAGTTCGTTGACCCGCAGGACCACGATGGTGTGATCCCCGGCCGGCACCTGCTGGTCGATGCTGCTCTCCAGCCAGACGCTGGTGCCGTGGATGAACACCGCACCGCGTTCGCTCGACGCGGTCTCCAGGCCGGCGAAGCGGTCGCCGGTCTTGGCGGCCAGCGTGCGTGCCGCCGCGTCGTGGGCCTCACCGAGCACGCTGATGCCCAGATAGGGCAGGTCTTTGAGCTTGGGCCACGTGGTCGACGTGTTCTGCACGCAGAACGCGACCAGCGGCGGGTCCAGGGACACCGGCACGAAGGTGCTGGCCGCCAGGCCGACGCGCGCGCCGTCCACCTCGGCGGCGACGGCGATCACGCCGGACGGGAAGTGCCCGAACGCCTCGCGCAGTGACGTCGGATCCAGGTGGGACGGTGAGGGGTTCTGTGCGCCACTCATCGTCGCATCATCGCATGCACCCACGGGCGCGGTAACGTCGCCCATCGTGTGGATTCCGCTCCTGGCGATGGCCGTGGCCGTCAGCCTGGAACCGTTCCGCATCGGCATGACCGTGGTGATGGTCAACCGTCCCCGACCCGTGTTGCAGCTGCTGGCTTTCCTGGCCGGCGGATTTCTGATGGGCACCGCCGTGGGCATCGTCGTGCTGTTCGTGCTGCGGCCGGCGTTGACCTCTTCGCACTTCACCCTGCCCCGGGTGCAGGTGGTGGTGGGGCTGATCATTTTGGCCAACGCGGCGCTGGTGGCCCTCGGTGTTCTGGGCGGCGGCGACGGACCGCCGGGACGGTTGCTGACGCGCGGTCGCCGGTTGCTCGAGGGCCGCTCGCTGTGGACGGCGGGACTCGTCGGCCTGGGCATCGCGCTGCCGAGTGTGGACTACCTGGCCGCGTTGGCGCTGATCGCGGCGTCCGGCGCCGCGCCCGCCGTGCAGCTCGGGGCGCTGGTGGCCTTCAACCTCGTGGCGTTCGCGCTCATCGAGATACCGCTGCTGTGCTATCTGGTGGCGCCGGAGCGCACCCGCGCCGCGCTGGTCGCGCTGTACGCGTGGTTGCGGGCGCAGGGACGCCGCGGGGTGGCGGTGCTGTTGGCCGCCGTGGGAGCGATGCTGGTCGGCGTCGGCGTCGCCGGTCTGTGACGCCTACGCGGGCGGGTTGTTGAGCACGTACTGCAGACCGGACAGCAACTGCGACAACGGGTCCGCGTCGCCGCCGAATGCGGCCTGGGTGGCCGGCGCGGTGACCTCGGCGGGGTCGTAGCCGTTGACCGGGTCGACGGTGATCGGCGCGGTCAGCGGATTGTCGTTGCGCGAGTAGCCGGCGTCGACGTAGGGCTTGAGCACCCGGTCGAGCTCGATCAGCGTCTCCTTGGGCACGCCGAGATACTTGAACGGCAGCACCAGCGGGAGGTGTTCCTCGGGGATCATGTAGGTCGTCGTCTTCGCGCCGCGCGAGTTGACGGTGGTGCGGATGTTCTGCGGCGGCACGTTCTCCGGCTTGGTGAAGGCGACCGCGGTGTGCCCGGTGGCCAGGCCGACGATCGCGTTGGCGACCGAGATCCAGTTGTCCGGCCGGTCCGGCCAGTCGGCGATGCTGTCGTAGGCCGAGACGAATTGGTGGGTGTCGTACTGGCTTTCCACCGGCGGCGGGATCCGGTAGTCCAGCGACGGCACGACGCTGCCGACCGGGAAGTTCTGCGTCAGGAAGCTCTCACCGAACGCGTGGCGTGCGACCGGGTCGCCGTACATCGCGAAGCTCAGCTCGCTCGGCGGTGGGGCGGCGGGGTCGTAGGCCAGCCGGGCCTGCACGTCGTTGAGCACCATCGCGCCCTCGGACAGACCGATGGCGGTGCCGCGTCCGCCCTCGCGGATGGCCTTGATGGTGTCGGGGGCGCCGACGTCGACCGATTCGCCGACGCTGGGTCCGTCGAGACCCAGGCCCGGCATGATCCGGTCGCCGAACGCGCCGATGCCGGGGAACAACCGCTCCAGGGTGTGGCCCTGGACCTGGCCCGCGGGGTAGTCGACGATCTGGCGGTCCAGGCCGGGGAACCAGTCCGCGCCGGTGCGCATGATGTATTCGTCGTACGGGATGCCGAGCACGTGCGCCCCGCCGAGGGCGTAGCCGCGGCCCGGGGTGCCGATCGGTGGACCGTCGGAGTCCGCGGGCGGTGGCGCCGGCGGCGGGTCCTGCGCGGCGGCGGAACCGAAACCGAGGAAACCGGCGGCGCTGATGGTCGACAGGGCGGCGCCGAAGGCCAGTAGTCGTCTCATGTTTCTTTCCGACTCCCCCACCCGCTCGGTTGCACCACTTTCGGACTCTACCCCGGCCGGGCAGCGCGCCCCCCGACAAGCGCCGAGTGCACAGAAGTTGACCGAAAAGCCGCGAAGATCCGTCAACAACCGAACACTCGCCGCCACCCCGGCGACCGTCAGACGCCCACGCGTGCGAACTCTCCGTTGCGGTACTGCTCCACGCACGCCACGCGACGGATCTTCCCGCTCGTGGTGGTCGGCAGCGAGCCGGCCTCGACCAGCACCACCTCTTCGACGCCGAGGCCGTGCTCGGTGGCGACCGCGGCGGTCACGTCGCCCACCAGCCGCGCCGCGACATCGGTGTCCGACGGATTCTTCGTCTCCGCGACGACGACCAGGGTCTCGGTGCCGCGCACCGGCACGGAGATCGCGGCGACGCGACCGCGCGTGATCGCACCGACCGTGGTCTCGATGTCGTCGGGATAGTAGTTGCGGCCGCGGATGATCAGCAGGTCCTTGATGCGGCCGACGATGAACAACTCGCGGCCGGACACGAAGCCCAGGTCGCCGGTGCGCAGCCACGGCCCGGGCGGAGTTCCCGGCGACGGGTCGAGAATCGTTGCGCCGAAACAACTTTGCTCGGTGGCGGGCTTTCCCCAGTATCCGTCGGCGACGTTGTCGCCGTGCACCCAGATCTCACCGATGACGTCCGGAGCGCACTCCCGGTGGGTCTCGGAGTCGACGATCCGCACCGCCGGGGACTGCGGGATCCGGTATCTGACCAGACCGGTGCCGGTGTCCTCGGCGCAGGGCCGGACCCTGCCCGCACCGAGTTCGGCGGTGTCGAAGAACGCCGCCGGCGCCGCCTCGTCCCAGGTTCCGGTCGCCACGAAGACGGTGGCCTCGGCCAGACCATACGCCGGACGCATCATGTGGTCGCGAAAGTTGAAGTGCGCGAAGCGGTCCACGAACCGGTGCAGCGTGGTCGGCTCGACTCGTTCGGCGCCGCTGATGATGCCGACCACCCCGCCGAGGTCCAACCCGGCCAGGTCCGCGTCGCGGGTCTTGCGGGCCGCCAGGTCGAACGCGAAGTTCGGCGCCGACGACCACGCGTGCGGATGCTCGGCCAGTGCCCGCACCCACCGGGATGGCTTCTCCAGGAACGCGATCGGGCTCATCA
This sequence comes from Mycobacterium sp. pV006, assembly GCF_041287115.1. NCBI lineage: Bacteria > Bacillati > Actinomycetota > Actinomycetes > Mycobacteriales > Mycobacteriaceae > Mycobacterium > Mycobacterium sp. pV006. The sequence continues at coordinate 12,868 of NZ_JBGGKT010000002.1, forward strand.
GCTCGGCGCGGCGGCCGCACAGGATCGGCGCGCACACACCCAGCACAAGCCCCATGTCGTGGTAGAACGGCAGCCACGACACCAGCGTGGCGTCGGGGGGCAGCGGCGCGTCGGTGAAGAAGCTGGTCATCAGCTGGTCGAAGTTCACCGTCAGGTTGCGGTGCGAGAGCATCACCCCCGTCGGGGTGCGCGTGGAACCCGAACTGTACTGCAGATAGGCCACTTTCGGCAGCTCGGATGGCAGCGACGTCGCCGGCTGCTCGGCGTCGAGGTCGAGCGCGTCGACCTCGACGATCGTCGGCGCCTCCGGCAGCGGGGCCTGCCCGACGTAGTCACCGACGTCGCCGGCCACCGCCGACGTCGTGAGCACCACCGTGGGCGAGGTGTCGACGAGCACCGCGCTGACCCGGTCGTGGCTGGAACCGCGGTGCGGCAGCGGCAACGGCACCGCGACCAGCCCCGCCTGCATGGCGGCCAAGAACGCCACGACGTATTCCAGCCCCTGCGGAGCCAGGATCACCGCGCGGTCGCCCACCGCGCCGTGGCGGCTGATCTCGCCGGCCAGGTTCAGGGTCCGGCGCGCCAGCTGCGACCAGGTCAGGGTCTCCCGGACGCCGTCGGGGTCACGGTCGTAGTGGGTGAACGTGAAGGCGACGTCGTCGGGCCGCAGACTGGCGCGGCCATGCAGCATCGACAGGACCGACGACTGCCCCATCTCTGTTCCTGCTCCCGTCATGTCACCGGGCCGCTTCCACCGGCGCCCGCACCGGTTGACGAGGCGCCGGGGGTTTCGACGGCCACCAGTTGGCCTTGCCGACCAGCGTCGCGATGGCCGGCACGGTGATGGTGCGAACGACGAAGGTGTCCAACAGGATTCCGACGCCGATGACGAATCCGCCCTGCACCACGATGCCGATACTGGCGAACATCAACCCCGCCATCGACGCCGCGAAGATCAACCCCGCCGCGGTGATCACACCGCCGGTCGAACCGAGGGTGCGGATCACGCCGAAACGCACGCTGTGCGGCGACTCGTCGCGCATCCGGGAGACGAACAGCATGTTGTAGTCCGCTCCGACGGCGACCAGCACGACGAACGCCAACGGCGGCACACTCCAGTGCAATTGCTGATCGAGCAGCAGTTGGAACACCGCCACACCGATGCCGATCGCCGCGAAGTACGACAGCACCACTGTGCCCACCAGGTAGAACGGCGCGATGATCGAGCGCAGCAGCACCATCAGCGTCAGCAGCACGACGATCAAGGTGACGATGATGATGAACCGGATGTCGCGCTCGTAGTAGTCACGGGTGTCGCGCAGGGCCGCCGGGAAACCGCCCATCGAGATCTCGGCGTCGGCCAGGGTGGTGTTGGGCTGGGCGCCGCGCGCGATGTCGCTGATCTCGTTGACCTGGTCCATGGCCTCGGGGCTGAACGGGTTGAGCTTCGTCTGCACCAGGTAGCGCACGGAGTGACCGTCCGGGGAGATGAACGCCTCGGCGGCCTTCTGGAACTCCACCGCATTGAGCACCTCGGCCGGGATGTTGAACCCCGCCATCGTCGATCCGGCCGCGTCCTTGCGCATCGTCAGCAGGAACGCGGAGGCCTGGTTGAGCCCGTCGGCCATCACCTTGATCTGCTCGACCAACTCGTCGACGCCACCGGCCACCTGCCGGCTGCCGGTGGCCAGCCGGTCGGCGTTCTGGCGGATGTCGCGCAGACCGGCCTGCGCCCCGGCCGGAGAGTCCAGACCCAGGTCGTCGACGGCCTTGACGATGTCGGTCAGCGCCGCGTTGAGCGTCTTGACGGTCTGGTTCAGCGACTGTCGATCGTCGAGGCCCTCGAGGTCGCCGGCCAGGGTGTTGATGCGCTCCAGCCGGCCGTCGTCACGGGCTTGCATCACCTTCTGGAACTGCATGCGGGTGTTCACGCACGACGGGTTCGCGTCGCAGACGGCGTTGCCGTTGAGCGCCAGCAGCACCGGCCCGATCCAGCCGAACATGTCGCGCACGGCGGCGAAGTTGATGCCCATCGACAGGCCGAGTTCGTTGACGCTCTGCACCAGCTGCGCGGCGGTCTCCACATCGCGCACCAGCCGGTCGCCGCCGTATTCGGTGCGCACCGAGGTCACCGCGGTCAGCAGCGTCTGCAGGTTCGGAGCGACCTCCTCGACCTGCGCGCGGACCCGGGCGAGCGCGTCGGCCAGGGTGCCGGCGCCGTCGGCGAGGGTGTTCAGATCCTCGCTGCGCGCGCCGATCTGAGCGGACCCGTCCGCCAGCCGGTCCCCGACGATGCCGGCCTGGAACGTCGCCCGGAATTCCGCCGGCACCTCCCCGAGCGGTCGGGTGACGCCGCTGACCAGGGAGACGTCCGGCAGCTGCGCGACGCGCGACGCCATCTGTTCCAGGTCCGCGAGCGCCTGCGGGCTACGGAGATCGCGTTCGGACTGCACGAGGATGTACTGCGGAATCGACTGGCTGATCGGGAAGTGCCGTTCCAGCGCCGCGTAGCCCACCGAGCTGGGGGCCGACGCCGAGACGGCCTTGCGGTCGTCGTAGTTGAATTCGGCGACGACGGCGAACCCGGCCAGCAGGACCAGCACCAGCACGCTGGCCACCAGGTGGGGCACCGGCCGGCGCACGATCCGGATGCCCGACCGCCGCCAGAACGTGGCGGTCAGTTCGCGACGCGGCTGGATCCATCCGCGCGGCCCGGCCAGGACCAGGATCGCGGGCAACAGCGTCATGCCCGCCAGGTACGCCACCCCGATGCCGATCGCGGCTGAGACGCCGATGGTCCGGAACACGCCCATCTCGGCGAAGTTCATCACCAGGAACGTGATGCCGACGGTGGCGGCCGACGCGGTGATGACCTTGCCGATCGACATCATCGCCGAGCGGACCGCCTGGTCGAACTCCGCACCCGACCGCAGGTAGTCGTGATAACGGCTGATCATGAACACCGCGTAGTCGGTGCCGGCGCCGGCCATGATCGCGCTCAGGAACACGATGGACTGGTTGGACACCCCCGCACCGGTCAGGTGTGAGTACGCGGCCACCACCCCCTGGGCGATCATCAGCGACGAACCGATGGTCACCAACGGCAACAGCATCGTCACCAGGTTGCGGTACACCAGCAGCAGCACCCCGAGCACCAGCACCGCGATCGCGATCTCGATGGGCAGCCGGTCGCGTTCACCGGCGACCGTGAGGTCCGCGACGGTGGCGGCCGGGCCGGTGACGTAGACCTCCAGCGGCCCGTCCCGGGGCACGTGATGGTTGATGACCTCGGAGGTGCGGTTGAACGATTCGAAGGCCCGCGGTGTCCCCAGCTCCCCTTCGAGGCTGACGGGCAGCACCCAGGTCGTCTTGTCCTCGCTGGTGAGGAACTGCCGTAGCTGCGGGGTGGCCACGAAGTCCTGCACCGACACCACGTCGGTGACGTGGTCGTGCAGCGCGTCGACCACCCGGCGGTAGACCCGCTCGTCGTCGGGCCGTAGCCCGCCTTCGTTGATGAACGCGACGACCAGCAGATTGTCGGACCCGGATTCGTCGAACGCCTCGGCCATGTCGCGGGCGGTCACGCTCGACGGGGCGTCGGCGGGCAGGATCACCAACGGGTTCTTCTCGGCGAGCTGGCCCAGCGACGGGAACGACAGCGGCAGCGCCACGGCCAGGGTGATCCACACGCCGATCACCGCCCACGGCCACCGCACCACGACATCGGCTAGCCGGCGCACGGGGGCCTGACCTCGTGCTTCGGAATGGAGCCGGAACCTGCGAACTGCTTCACGCTAGGCGACGCGTCCCCAGTGCCCGCTGTCGGCGACCCGCGAGCACACGTCTCCCATCGCCGCCATGTACCGCGCCACCGACTTCTCGGCGACCGGATTGTCGGGATGCATGATCGCCATGACCGTGCCTTCGCCGTACCGGAAGATGTAGATGGTCAATTGATACGAGTAGCGGCCGTCGGGGAAGATCCCGATGTTGTCGGCCAGGCCCATGTCCGCGGCAGCCAGAATGGCGTTGAGCGGAGCCGCGCCGCCGTGGAAGAAATTCGACACCGGGAAATTCGGTTGCGGCCACTTCAACGTCGGCGCCAGCTCCAGCACCCGGTAGTACGGCACCTTCGCCATCGACAGGTTCGAATCGAACGACGCTTGCGCGGCGCCTGCGGCTTCAGCGAACGACACCGCACCGATCGGCACCGTGATCGGGACCAGCCCGGTGAACCATCCCTGCGTCATGAAGTTGTCCGATGCGCTGCGCGAATCCCGCGGTGTCAGGCCGTAATACGTCAGGGCGCCGGTCAGTTCGTGCTCCAGCTGCGCCAAACAGGCGAACAACCCGCCGACGAACCGCGCGCCCGCCGCCGCGCACGCGGCCTCGAAGCGCTCGGTCTGCGCCGGGTCGAGCAGCACCGCCGAGGACATGGTGCTGCGGGTGGCCTCGCGGGAATTGCCCAGCGGCAGCGGGAATTCGGGGAAACCGCCATTGTTGTTGTCGGCGAAATCGATCCACGCCTGTACCTCGGGCGAATTCTCCGTCAATTCGGCGGTGTGCGCGCGTTCGCGGATGCAGAAATCGTCGAAGCTGCCGGCGTCGGGCAGCGTGAATGCCTCACCGCCACCGCTGTAGGCCGAATACATGCCATTGGCCTCCAGCATCGTCGTGCCGATCAACGTCGCGTCACCGTGCACGTGATCCATCGCGGCGAAGAACGTGAAACGGCCGTCGTTCTGAATGATCCCGAAGGTGAAACACCCCCATTCCAGCGGGCTGGGGATCCCGACCACGTGCGCCCGGATCTCGTCGGCGCTCAGCGTCCCGTGGTTCACCGGCACGAACTCGATGTCGGCGGGGTCCTGCAGGGACCGGCGGACGAAGTCCCCTTCCGCACCCCGCTCGAACCAGCTGCGAAACGTATCGTGACGACGCAGGTAGGTGTTCACGGCATGGTCCATCGCGGTGATGTCGCAGTGTCCGGCGACCTCGCAGCTGGCGATGATCTGGCGCGAGAAGTTCAGGCCGGCATCGGTGCGCTCGCAGTAGTTGCGCAGGTGCTGGCCCTGCATGTAGCTGACGGGCACCGGACTGACCGGGGCGCGGCGCGCCCGCTCGGCCGATGCGGGGGTCGGATGCCAGGACGTCACCTCCCCGGATTCCAGAGTCCATTCCTCAAGCGCGCCAATGGTGATCTTTCCGATGCGCAATACTTCGTCCTCCCCGCATGACGGCCGACAGAGCCGGCGTCAGGCCTGTGCCGGCATCAACATACTCCGACTTACACCGCCGTTGCCCAGGCTCCTGCCGAAACCCCCCGTACCCGACCCGACGTCCGACGGTGCGTGCCATAGTGTCCCCCGGGGAAGTTGATCGTCAGGGCCATCGAAGTCGCGCAGGGTCACACTCTCACCACCGATCGACAGTGGAGGGACAACGGCATGGAATCTGCCGACGATCTGGTCCGACCGAGCCCGCGTTTCGCGGTCATCGGGTACGCCGCCCGCTTCCCGGGCGCCCCGGATGCCGACGCGTTCTGGGATTTGCTGTGCGACGGGCGCGAGGCGATCTCCGAGGTGCCGCGGGACCGGTGGGACGCCGACGAGTTCTTCGACCCCGAGCCCGGCGCCCCGGGCAAGGTGGTGACCCGCCGCGCCGGATTCGTCGACGACGCGACCGGGTTCGACGCGCCGTTCTTCGGGATGTCGACCCGCGAGGTCCGGCTGATGGACCCGCAGCACCGGCTGCTGCTGGAGACGGCCTGGCACGCGGTCGAGCACGCCGGGGTCGCCCCGACCTCGCTGGCCGAGAGCAACACCGGGGTGTTCGTCGGTCTTGCCACCCACGACTACCTGGGCATGGCCTCCGACGAGCTCACCTATCCCGAGATCGAGGCCTACATGGCCATCGGCACGTCCAACGCCGCGGCGGCGGGACGGATCAGCTACCGGCTGGGCCTGCAGGGCCCTGCGGTGGCCGTGGACACCGCGTGCAGTTCGTCGCTGGTCGCGCTGCACCAGGCGTGCCAGGCCCTGCAACTCGGCGAGTGCGACATGGCGCTGGCCGGCGGCGCCAACGTCCTGCTCACCCCGGCCACCATGATCACGTTCTCCAACGCGCACATGCTGGCCCCCGACGGCCGCTGCAAGACCTTCGACGCGGCCGCCGACGGCTACGTCCGCGGCGAGGGTTGCGGCGTCATCGTCATCAAACGACTCGAGGACGCCGTTCGCGACGGCGACCGGATCCGAGCGGTCATCCGCGGCAGCGCGATCAACCAGGACGGCGCGTCCGGCGGGTTGACGGTGCCCAATGGTGTTGCGCAGCAACAGGTCATCGCGGCCGCGTTGAAGCGCGCCGGGCTGGCCCCCGCCGATGTCGGTTACCTGGAGGCACACGGCACGGGAACCTCGCTGGGCGATCCGATCGAGGCGCAGGCCGCCGGCGCGGCCTTCGGCGCGGGCCGGCCCGCCGACCGCCCACTGCTGGTCGGCTCGGCCAAGACCAACATCGGCCACCTGGAGGCCGCCGCCGGGATCGCCGGGGTGATCAAGGTGATCCTGGCGCTCGAGCACCGCACCCTGCCCAAGCACCTGAACTTCGAGAACCCGTCGCCGCACATCCCCTGGCAGCGGCTGCCCATCGAGGTGCTCCGCGAGACCGTGCCGTGGGAGTCCGGCGACCGGCCGCGCATCGCCGGGGTCAGTTCGTTCGGGTTCGCCGGCACCAACGCCCACGTGATCCTCGAGGAGGCCCCGGAGCCTGCCGATGTCCCGGTCGAGGTACCGCCGGTCACCGCCGAGGACACCCGCGCGTTCAGCATCCTTCCGTTGTCGGCGCGCACACCCGCGGCACTGACCGAGCTCGCCGACCGGTACCGCACCTGGTGGCAGGCGCATCCCGAGGCCACGCTCGCCGACGTCAGCTTCACCGCCGCCACCGGGCGGGCCCACCTCCAGCACCGGGCCGCGCTGGTGGTGAACTCCACCGAATCGGCGCTCGAACTGCTCGGCGCGCTCGCCGACGACCGGCCGGCACCGGGTCTGGTGCGCGGCGAGTCGGTCGAAGCGCCGAAGACCGCGTGGCTGTTCACCGGACAGGGCAGCCAGTACCCCGGTATGGCACGCGAACTGTTCGACACCGAGCCCGTGTTCGCCGACACCGTCCGCGCCTGTGCGGACGCGGCGGCCGAGGTGTTGGACAAACCGTTGCTCGACGTGATGTTCGAGCTCGACGATCCCGACCAGACGCTGCGCCTGACGTCCTACGCGCAGCCGGCGCTGTTCGCCATCGAGATGGGTCTGGCCCGGCTGTGGCAGTCCTGGGGTTTCGAGCCCGACGTGGTGCTCGGCCACAGCGTCGGCCAGTACTCGGCGGCCTGTGTCGCCGGCGTGATGGACCTCGCCGACGGCGCCCGGCTGATCGCCGAGCGTGGCCGCCTGTTCGCGAGCCTGCCCGCCGGTGGCCGCATGGTCGCAGCGTTCGCCCCCGCCGAGCAGGTGGAGCCCCTGACCGACCGGTTCCCGACGCTGTCGGTCGCGGCATTCAACGGCGCCAACACCGTGTTGTCCGGTCCGGCAACCGATCTCGAGCAGGCCGTGGCGCAGTTGGTCGGCGACGGTGTGCGATGCGACTGGCTGGAGACCAGCCATGCATTCCATTCAGCGCTGCTCGACCCGATCCTCGACGACTTCGAGGCCTACGCCGACCGGATCGCTTTCCGTGCCCCGCAACGGATCCTGGTCGACAACCGCACCGGTGTCGCGCTGGGCCGCAGCGTCCAGATCGACGGCGCATACTGGCGGCGGCACGCACGCCAGCCCGTCGAGTTCGCCAAGAGCGTGCAGACCCTCGCGGAGCTGAACTGCAGGCTGCTGCTGGAGATCGGCCCGCGCCCGGTGCTGACCGCTGCGGCGCTGAGCGCCTGGCCGGATCCCGCCGGCACCCCGCGGGTCCTGGCCTCGCTGCGCAACACCACCGCCGACCACCGCCAGATCACCGAGGCCCTCGCCGAGGCCTACGTCCAAGGGCACCACCCACGATTCGCCGCGCTGCGCCGGCCGCAAGCGAACAAGGTGGACCTGCCGGTCTACCCGTTCGAGCACCGTGAGTACTGGTACCGGGACGACCGCGAAGAGCCCGGGCTGCACCAGAACGTCCCTGCGTCCAGCCAGGCGGTCGGGCTGCTCGAAGAGGGCCGCATCGACGAACTCGCGGCGCTGCTCGACGGCGCCGAGGCCGATCCGCGCACCCGGGAGGTGCTGGCCAAGCTGGCCACCCAGCACAACCGCCAGCGCGGCAGCCGGTCGATCGCCGACGCCCGCTACGAAATCGTCTGGCAGAAGCACACTGTCACCCCGGCCGAGGGCGACGTCTCATGGGTCGTCGTCGGGGACGACACCAGCGCGGTCGACGCGCTCACCGAGCAGCTGACCCGACGCGGGGACACCCACCGCGTCGTCGGGCTCCCGGCGACCGACACCGACGAAGCCGCTCTGACCGAGCTGCTGCGCGCTGCCGCCCAACAGGATTCGTCACTGCGGATCGTGCATGTGGGGGCGCTGGAAGCGGAGATGTCATCGTCGGCGCGGGCATTGCTGCGGATGCAGCACCGGGTGCTCGGCGGCACCCGCCGGCTGTTCCGCGCGGCGGCCGCCGCCGAGTTGCGCGCCCCGATCTGGCTGATCACGTGCAGCGCGCAGCGGGTCCTCGACACCGACATCGTGGCCCCGCAGCACAGCGCGTTGTGGGGATTCGGCCGCGCGGTCGCGTTGGAGCTGCCGCACCTGTGGGGCGGCCTGGTCGATCTGGACGCAGACAGCCCCGCGCAGTGGTCGTCGGTCGTCGATGCCATTGCCGCACAATCCGACTCGGCTGTCCGCGAGGATCAGGTCGCGGTGCGCGGGGCGACGCTGCACGTGCCGCGGCTGGTGCGCCGCAGCACCCCGCCCGCCGCGACGCCGCTGCCTGTGCGTGGCGACGCCACCTACCTGGTCACCGGTGGGCTGGGAGCAATCGGGCTGGCCACCGCCGCGCATCTGGCCGATCTCGGCGCACGCCACATCGTGCTGACCAGCCGGCGCACCGCCGCGGGCGCTGCGCAGGAGCGCATCGACGCGCTGGCCGCACAGTACGGATGTGACATCCGGGTGCACAGCGCCGATGTCGCCGACCCCCACGACGTCGCGCGGTTGGTGCAGGCGGTGTCCGCCGGATCACCGCCGCTGGCCGGTGTCGTCCACGCCGCCGGCGAGATCGGCACCACCCCGATCACCGAACTCGACGACGCGGAGATCGACCGTGTCTTCGCCGGCAAGGTCTGGGGTGCCTGGCATCTGGTGGAAGCCACCGCGGACACCCCGTTGGACTTCTTCGTCAGCACATCCTCGATCGCCTCGATCTGGGGCGGGTTCGGCCAGACCGCGTACGCCGCGGCCAACGCGTTCCTCGACGGCCTGGCCTGGCAGCTGCGCGGGCGCGGGGTCACCGCGGTCGCGGTGAACTTCGGCCCGTGGGCGGCCGGCATGGCCGACGCACAGGCGCGAGACAGGTTGGAACAGCGCGGAATCCGCGCCCTGTCCCCGACCGACGCGCTGGCCGGGCTGACCGACGCCGTCGCCGCCGCCACCGCGCAGACGGTGGTGGCGCGCATCGACTGGAGCCGCTTCCTGCCGCTGTACCAGCAGGCCGGTCGGCGCGGCTTCCTCGCCGAGATGGAACGCGAACTGCCCTCGGCCGCAACGGCGGCCACCGGGCCGGCGGGACGGTCACCGCTGGTCGACCGCCTCTCCGCAGCACCGGTACAGCAGCGACGCAGGTTGATGATCGACTTCCTGCGCGACGCGGTGGCCGACGTGACCAGAGTTGACGCCGCCGAGATCCGGGAAGATGCCGGGTTCTTCGACATCGGCATGGACTCGCTGATGGCCGTCGAGTTGCGCCAGCGCATCGAACAGGCCGTCGGCAAGCAGATTCCGGCCACCTTGGCCATGGACCACCCCCGGCTCTCCGATGCCGCCGACTACCTGCTCGGCGACGTCCTGGGCTTCGACGATCCGGCTGCCCGCCCGGCGCAGGTCACGGTCACCGCACGGTCTGACGAGCCCATCGCGGTGGTCGCGGTGTCGTGCCGGTTCCCCGGCGCGCCCAACCCCGAGGCGTTCTGGGAGGTGTTGGCCGACGGGGTCGACGCCATCCGCGAGGTGCCCGAGGACCGCTTCGACATCGACGAGTTCTACGACCCCGACCCCGACAGCCCCGGCAAGACCTACACCCGCTTCGGTGGTTTCCTGGACGGGATCGACGAGTTCGACCCCGAGTTCTTCGGCATCTCGCCGCGTGAAGCGGTGTGGATCGAGCCGCAGCAGCGCCTGATGCTCGAGACCGTCTGGGAGGGCCTGGAACGCGCCGGCTATTCACCGCAGGCGTTGCGCGGCAGCCGGACCGGGGTGTTCGTGGGCGTGGCCGCCAACGAGTACGCCCATCTGCTGTCGGCGGAGTCGATCGAGAAGATCGAACCGCATTTCATCACCGGCAACGCGCTCAACGCGATCTCGGGTCGGGTCGCGTTCGCGCTCGGGTTCGAAGGGCCCGCGGTCGCCGTCGACACGGCCTGCAGCTCCGCGCTGGTGGCCGTGCACCAGGCCTGCCAGGCCCTGCATTCCGGCGACTGCGACCTGGCGCTGGCCGGCGGGGTGAACGTACTGCTGAGCCCGGTGACGGTGGTCGCGGCGTCCCGCGCGCGGATGCTGTCCCCGGTGGGACGGTGCAAGACGTTCGACGCGTCGGCCGACGGATACGTCCGCAGCGAGGGGTGCGGCATCCTCGTGCTCAAACGGCTCAGCGACGCACAACGCGACGGCGACCGGGTGTGCGCGGTGATCCCCGGCAGCGCGGTCAACCAGGACGGCGCCTCCAGCGGGCTGACGGTGCCCAACGGCGGTGCGCAGCAACGCCTCATCGGCACCGCCCTGGCGCGCGCCGGTGTGCGCGGCGCCGACGTGGATTACCTCGAGGCGCACGGCACCGGCACTCCGCTGGGTGACCCGATCGAGGTGCAGGCCGCCGCGGCCGCCTACGGCGCCGAGCGCGACCGCCCGTTGCTGATGGGTTCGGTCAAGACCAATATCGGCCACCTCGAATCAGCGTCCGGCGCTGCGGGTCTGATCAAGGTGGTGCTGTCGTTGCAGCACGAGATGCTGCCGCAGAGCCTGCATTTCGACACCCCGTCCCCGCACATCCCGTGGGATTCGCTGCCCGTGCAGGTGGTCGACCGGGCGCTGCCCTGGCAGGCCAACGGCCGGCCGCGCCGCGCCGGGGTGAGCTCTTTCGGTTTCACCGGCACCAACGCCCACGTACTCGTCGAGGAAGCGCCCCGATCCCAGACCGCGCCCGGACGACCGGGCGCCGAGCAGCCACCCGCACAGGTGCTCGCTCTGTCGGGCCGGTCCGCCGAAGCGCTCACCGCGCTGGCCCGGCGGTACGAGGACTGGTTGACCGCGCACCCCGACGCCGACCTGGCCGAGGTGTGTCGGACCGCCGGGACCGGCCGCACCCATTTCGAGCATCGCGCCGCCCTGGTGGTCGATTCGGTGGACGCGGCCCGGCAGGGGTTGGCCGACCTCGCGGAGAACCGGCTGCCTCCCGGCGTGGTCCGCGGCGAGCACACCCACCACCCGATGACCGCCTGGCTGTTTACCGGGCAGGGCAGTCAGTACCCCGGTATGGCGCGCGAGTTGTTCGAAAGCGAACCGGTTTTCGCCGATGTCGTGACGCGTTGCGCCGAGGCGGTGCGCGACATCGTCGACCGCCCGCTGCTCGACGTGCTGTTCGCCACCGACCGTGCCGACGCCGACCTGTTGCAGCACACCTCGTTCGCCCAGCCGGCGCTGTTCGCCGTCGAGATGGGCCTGGCCCGGCTGTGGCAGTCGTGGGGTATCGAGCCCGACGTGGTGCTCGGGCACAGCGTCGGCCAATACGCCGCGGCGTGTGTGGCCGGGGTGTTCAGCCTCGAGGACGGCGTCCGTCTCATCGCCGAACGGGGTCGCATGTTCGGCAGCCTCCCCGACGGGGGCCGCATGGTGGCGGTGTTCACCGACGCCGCCGCGGTCGAGCACGCCGCCGCCGACTTCCCGCGCGTCTCGGTGGGCGCCTACAACGGCCCCAATACCGTGCTCTCGGGTCCGGGTGAGGATCTCGAACAGATCGTGGCCACCTTCGCCGACGAGGGAATCCGGTGCACCTGGCTGCAGACCAGTCACGCCTTCCACTCCGAACTGCTCGACCCGATCCTCGACGAGTTCGAGGCTTTCGCCGCCGGCATCGAGTTCGCCGCGCCGACACTGCCGTTGGTGTGCAACCGCACCGGCACCGTGTTGACCGCCCAGCAACCGCTCGATGCGCAGTACTGGCGCAAACACTCCCGTCAGCCGGTGCAGTTCGCCGAGAGCGTGCGCACCGTCGCGGCGCTGGGCTGCACGGTGCTCATGGAGATCGGCCCGCAGCCGGCGCTGACCGGCGCCGCGGTACAGGTCTGGCCCGAGCACCTGGCCGCGCCGCGTGCGATCGTGTCGCTGCGCAAGGGTGTGGCCGATCGGCGGCAGATCGCCGAGGCCCTGGCCGCCGCGTACGTCGGCGGACACCGTCCCGATTTCGCGGCGCTGCACCCGGATTCGGGTCACCGGCTGGAACTGCCGACCTATCCCTTCCAGCGGCGCCGGTTCTGGCCGAAGTCCGCGTCGGTGACCGTCGACGGTCCTGCGGTGTCAGGGATCCTGGGCAGCGCCAAGGATCTCGCCTCCGGCGACTGCGTGTACACCAGCCGGCTGTCGGTGAAGTCGCAGCCGTGGCTGGCCGATCACGTCATCTACGGCACGGTGGTGGTGCCCGGTGCGACGTACGCCGCGATGGCACTGGCCGCGGTGGGCACGCCTGCCCATGCGAAGGACGTCTTCTTCTACGAGCCGATCATTCTGCCGGAGAAGGCGTCTCGCGAGGTCCAGCTGACCCTGCAGGCACCGGCCGACGGCGGCCGGAAGTTCCAGGTGCACAGCCGGCCCTACGGGGTACGCGACGCCGAGTGGTCGCTCAACGCCGAGGGCACGGTGGTCAGCGGCCCCGACGACCGGTCACCGGGCGAGGAGACCGAACCGGTCGACGAGGCCGTCGAGCGGCTCAATCGGATGCGCCCGGCGGATCTGTTCGAGACGTTCGCCGACATGGAGCTGATGTGGGGACCGGCGTGGTCGGGTTCGCTGAAATCGCTGTGGCTCGGGGACGGGGAGGCCGTCGGCGACATCATGGTCTCCGAGGAGCTCGCCGAACACCTCGGCACCGAACCCATGCATCCGGTGTTGATGGATCTGTGCACCGGGGTGGCGTTCCCGGCGTTCCCCGCCCTGCTCGCCGCCGAACAGGGCGTCAACGACCTGTTCCTGCCGCTGCGCTACGGGCAGGTGATGCTGGCCGACAAGATGCCGCGCCGGTTCTACTGCCGCGCGAAGTGGCACACCAGCGCACTGGACGCCGAGACCCAGGTGTTCGACCTGGATTTCCTCGACCGCGACGGTCAGCGCCTCGGCGGGATCACCGAGTTCACGGTCAAGCGGGCGCCGCGTGAGGCGTTGCTGCGCGGCCTGGGCGGCGACGCGACCCGCCTGCTCTACACGCTGGGCTGGCACGAGCTGCCGGCGCCGGACGCCACCGAGCAGACCGGCGGTACCTGGCTGATCGTCGACTTCGACGAGCTCGCCGCCGGCGTACGGGGCTGCCTGACCCACGACAGCGGCAGCGCCACACAGCCGCTGGGGCAGGTGCTCATCGACGCCGGCGAACGCGGTGTGCCGTTCTCCGGTGTGCTCTGGCGCGGCGCCACCGCCGGTGCCCAGGACGCCGATCCCGGTGCCCGGCTCGAGGCCGGGGTGGCCGAACTGCTCAGCGTCATCCACGCCGTACAGGCCGGAGGAGTCAAACTGCCCGGTGGACTGTGGATCGTCACCGAAGGGGCGGTGGCCACCGAATCCGCCGAGCAGGTGGACCCGGTGCAGGCCGCGTTGTGGGGTCTGGGACGCACCACCATCAACGAGGAACCCGGATTGCGGTGCCGGCTGGTGGACCTCGACGGATCCCCCGAAGCGGTCCGCCTGCTCACCGATCTGCTGGCCGCCCCGGTCGACGAGCCGGAAATCGCTGTGCGCCAAGGCAAGATCCTGGCCTCCCGGCTGCTGCCGTGGGCGCGTAGCGGACATCTCACGGTGCCCCGCGGCAGCGACTACGCGCTGGCGCCGACCGAACGCGGCGCGATCGACAACCTGCGGCTGGTGGCCCACGACGTGCCCGCCCCGCCGGACGGCTACGTGCAGGTGCGCGTCGAGGCCGCGGGTCTGAACTTCCGCGACGTGCTCAACGTCCTCGGGCTCTACCCCGGTGATCCCGGACCGATCGGCGGTGACTTCGCCGGTGTGGTGACGCAGGTCGGGGCCGGGGTCGACGCGCTCGAGGTCGGTCAGCGGGTCTACGGCTTCATGCAGGGCGCGTTCGCGAGCCGCTTCAACGTGCCCGCGCAACTACTCGCGCCGATCCCGGACGGGGTCACCGCCGTGGAAGCGGCGACCATCCCCGCCGCGGCGCTGACCGTGCGGCTGGCGTTCGACTGGGCGCAGCTGCGTCCCGGAGACCGCGTCCTGATCCACGCCGCCAGCGGCGGCGTCGGGCTGGCCGCCATCCAAATGGCCCAGCAGCACGGCGCGACGGTCTTCGCCACGGCGAGCACCTTCAAGCGCTCCACGCTGCGGGCCATGGGGGTGCAGTACGTCTACGACTCGCGCACCACCGATTTCGCCGACGAGATCCTGGCCGACACCGACGGTGCCGGCGTCGACGTGGTGCTCAACAGCCTGACCGGTGAGGGCTTCATCGAGGCGACCGTGCGGGCCACCGCGCAGCACGGCCGCTTCGTCGAGATCGCCAAGCGCGACATCTGGTCGGCCGAGCAGATGTCGGCGGCGCGTCCGGACATCGCCTACGAGATCGTCGCCCTCGACACCGTCACACTGACCGAACCGGAGCGCATCCGCACGCTGCTGACCGAGGTGTCGGAGGGCCTCGGCAAGGGCGAGTGGCGCCCGCTGCCCGCCGAGGTGTACCCGCTGACCGAGGCCCGGTCGGCTTTCCGGCGCATGCAGCAGGCCCGGCACATCGGCAAGATCGTCTGCCAGATCCCCGAGCCGCTGGCCCCGCGCGCCGATCGCAGCTATCTGATCACCGGCGGTCTGGGTGCGATCGGTCTGCACACCGCGGCCTACCTGGCGCAGCGCGGCGCCGGCGAGATCGTGCTGACCAGTCGCCGCGCCCCGGGCGACGACGCCCGCGCGGCGATCGACGAGATCACCGACCGGTACAAGTGCCGTATCCACGTGCACACCGCCGACGTCGGCGTCGAGTCCGATCTCGCCGAGCTGCTCGAGCGCATCCGGGCCGACCTGGCTCCGCTGGCCGGGGTGGTGCACCTGGCCGGTGTGCTCGACGACGCGCTGCTGACCCAGCAGACCCCGGAGCACTTCCGGATGACGTTGGCGCCCAAGGCTTTCGGCGCAGCACATCTGGACCGGTTGACCCGGGACGACGACCTGGACTTCTTCATCGTGTCCTCGTCGGTGTCGAGCCTGTTCGGTTCCCCGGGACAGGCCAACTATGCGACCGCGAACGCGTTCCTCGACGGGCTGGTCGCACAGCGCCGGGCACAGGGGCTGTGCGCCACGGGAATCAACTTCGGTCCGTGGGCGCGCGGCGGCATGGCCTCCTCGGAGGCCGCGGTCGCCAACATCAGTGCCCAGGGTCTGATCCCGTTGGAACCGACGGCTGCGCTCGCCGCGCTGGCCGAGGTCGTCGCCAACGGCACCGGTCAGGCGGCGGTGCTGAAGGCCAATTGGCAGCGGGCGGCCAGGGTGCTGGGCAGTGCGCGTCCGCCGATTCTCGACCTGGTCCTGCCGCGCCCCGAGGGGGAGGCCGCCGCGAACAGCGAGTTGTTGCGGCAACTGCAGGAGATTCCGGTCGCGCAGCGGGCCGGATTCGTCACCGAGTTCCTGCAGCGCGAGGTCCAGACCTTCCTGCGTCTCGCGCAGCCGCCCGCGGCGAGCAGTCGCTTCCTGGATCTCGGGACCGACTCCCTGATGGCCATCGAGCTGCGCAACCGGCTGCACAGTCAGTTCGGGGGTGCGTTCACGATCAACGCGACCGCGGTGTTCGACTACCCGACCATCGGCGGGCTCGCCGAGTATCTGGTCGGGCAGCTGCCCGACGCCGAGCCGGCGAGCGAACCCGAACCGGAACCCGAAACCGAACCTGAACCTGAAACCGAACCCGCGACCGAAGCGTCCGGCGACTGACGGACGTCACCGAATCACCACAATCGAGGCAGGAGAGACAGCCCGACCCGGTGGGTACCCTGCGGTCCATGGTGGCCCAGACCTCGCGCACCCGCCCGAAGTCCCTGCTCGTTCTGGTGATCTCGGTCGCCGCCGTGGCCGTGGCCTCACTCCTCGGCGGTCTGGCCGGCAGCAGTTCGGCGCAGGACTACGCCCGCCTGCAGCAGCCGGGCTTCGCACCGCCGTCGTGGGTCTTCGGCCCGACTTGGACGTTGCTGTACGGGTTGATGGCGATCGCGGCGTGGCTGGTCTGGCGCACCGGGCCCTCCCCCGAGACGCGGCGGGCCCTGATGTTCTACGCCGTGCAACTGGTGCTCAATGCCGCGTGGACACCGTTGTTCTTCGGGCTCGGTTGGCGTGGTGTCGCGTTCTTCGAGCTCGCTGTTCTGCTGGCGGTGCTGGTTGCCACCATAGTGTTGTTCTGGCGGCGCAGCGTCCTGGCCGGCGCCTTGCTGCTGCCCTACCTGGCCTGGTCGACGTTCGCCCTGTGCCTGAATTTCGCGGTGTGGCAGTTGAATTGACCTCGACGGGAGAACAGGTATGACGAAGTCGGTTTTCATCACCGGGGCGGCCACCGGGATCGGGCGAGCGACCGCGCTGCTGTTCGCGCAGCGCGGGTACGTGGTGGGCGGCTACGACATCGACGAGGACGGGTTGCAGGTGCTCGCCGCCGACGTCACCGCGGTGGGCGGCACCCCGATCGTCGGGCATCTCAACGTGACCGACGCCGACGAAGTGGCCCAGCGGCTCGCGGAGTTCACCGAGGCCGCCGGCGGGCGCCTCGATGTGCTGATCAACAATGCCGGCCTGCTCAACGCCGGACGCTTCGAGGAGATCCCGCTGGAGGTGCATCAGCGCGAGATCGACGTCAACGTCAAGGGTGTGGTGCACGGACTGCACGCGGCCTTCCCGTATCTGAAGAAGACCCCCGACTCGGTGGTGGTGAACCTGGCCTCGGCGTCGGCGATCTACGGGCAGGCCGAACTGGCGAACTACAGCGCCACCAAGTTCTTCGTACGCGCGATCACCGAAGCGTTGAATCTCGAGTGGGGCCAATACGGGATCCGGGTGATCGACATGTGGCCGCTGTATGTGAACACCGCGATGACCAAGGACGTCTCGACCGGCACCACGCAGTCCCTCGGTATCCGGCTGACGGCGCAGGACATCGCCGAGGACATCGTGGCCGCGGTGGACGCGTCCTTGCCGCGCCGCCTGGTCGCCCAGGTGCACTTCCCGGTCGGCATCCAGGCCAAGGCGCTCGCCCTCGGGGCGCGGTTCTCCCCGGCGTGGCTGACCCGGCTGGTCAACAAGGGGCTGGCCGGCAGCTAACTCCAGCGGGTCGCTTCGACCTCGGGCGGAAGCGGTGGGTGCAGCGGGACGTCGAGGCCGTCGTAGATGCCCGGCGGTCGGGTCGACAGCCAGCTGATCGCGCCGAGCAGCCGGTTGGCCGCGGTGGTGTTGCCGCCGTCGGCACGCGTGCCGCCGGGCACGTCGGCACGCGTGACGATCGTCAACTGCGGATCACCGTCGATGATGACGCGGTGGTCCCCGACTCCCTGGTCGGGCTGCGGCCAGTGCGGCGCGCAGCTCGGGTGGATGCGGGTGATGTGCTCGACGATCACCCGCGCACGCCCGCCGGACCATCCGATCACCCGCAGATAGAAAGCGCCCTGGGTCCCGGCTTCGAAGCGGCCCATCACGGTGTCGACGGATTCCTGCAGGGGCAGTCGCTCGACCTCCTCGGTGATCTGGTCGATCACCAGGCCCAGTCCGCGCCCGATCAGCCGGATGTTCCCGCCCCACACCATCGTCGGGACGGTGGGCAACAGCATCATCGGCGTCTCGTCCATCGGACCGCCGAAGCCGCACGACACCCGCACCGCGTAGGGCTGGTCGTAGGTGGAGTAGTCGAAGATCTCCTGGCAGGTGATGGTGTCGATGCGGCTGCACAGCCCGGCCGCGGTGACCGCCAGCGCGTCGTTGGCCCACCCGGGGTCGACGCCGCTGACCAACAGGGCGGCGGAGCCGTCGGTCGCCGCGGCCGTGAGGCGCTGCACCCAGTCCGGTGGCGCCGAGGCGGGGTCGTAGAGCGAGTACAGCGACGGTGTGACGACATGCGCGCCCGCACGCAGGCACCGTTCGATGTCGGCGACCGCGTCGTCGGGCCGGATGTCGCCGGAGGCCATGTAGGCCACCGCCTCGCACGCCCCGAGCACGGCGTCCACATCCCCGCTGGCCGTCACACCCGTCGGTTCCGGCAATCCCGCAAAGGTGGCGGCATCGCGCCCGACCTTGTCCGGCGACGAGGTGATGACACCTGTCAGCCGCAGCCCCGGAAAGGCCGCCAGCGACCGAATGGCCGAGGCGCCCATGTTGCCGGTCCCCCACACCGCGACCCCGGTTCTGTCTGCCACCACCCCACCCTAAACGCTAAACGTGACAATCCTCACAACAACGTGTTTATCCAGCTTATAGGGCATTTCAGGCGTCGAAATGAGGATCGGCCAACCGGACGGTTGGGAACACGGCGGGAATTCGCCACAGTCGTCTTGCGCTGAAGTTACCGAGCGGTATAGTTAATCCACTGTTACTGGTGGGTAACTTAATCGAAGTACCCAACCATTCGGTGGCGTTCTCGATGAGGAGGAACCGTGAGCCACTACAAGAGCAATGTTCGCGACCAGGTATTCAACCTGTTCGAGGTCCTCGGCGTCGACAAGGCGCTCGGCCAGGGCAGCTTCGCCGACCTCGACGTCGACACCGCCACCGAGATGTTGGGTGAGATGGCCCGCCTGGCGGAGGGGCCGATCGCCGCTTCGTTCGAGGAAGGCGACCGCCACCCGCCGGTGTTCGATCCCAAGACCCACACCGTCACCCTGCCCGAGGGCTTCAAGAAGTCGGTGCGCGCGGTCGTCGACGGCGGCTGGGACAAGCTGACCGTCAGCGAGGAACTCGGCGGCACCCCGATGCCCCGCGCGCTGTCGTGGGCGCTGCAGGAGCACATCCTCGGCGCCAACCCGGCCGTCTACATGTACGCGATGGGCGCCGGATTCGCCGACATCTTCTACCACCTCGGCACCGAGGAGCAGAAGAAGTGGGCCAAGTTCGCCGCCGACCGCGGCTGGGGCTCGACCATGGTCCTCACCGAGCCCGACGCCGGTTCCGACGTCGGCGCCGGCCGCACCAAGGCGGTCCAGCAGCCCGACGGCACCTGGCACATCGACGGCGTGAAGCGGTTCATCACCTCGGCCGACTCCGACGACCTGTTCGAGAACATCATGCACCTGGTGTTGGCCCGCCCCGAGGGCGCCGGACCGGGCACCAAGGGGCTGTCGCTGTTCTTCGTCCCGAAGTTCCACTTCGATCCCGAGACCGGTGCGCCGGGTGAACGCAACGGCGTCTTCGTCACCAACGTCGAGCACAAGATGGGCCTGAAGGTCTCCGCGACGTGTGAGCTGTCGCTGGGCCAGCACGGCGTACCGGCGGTGGGCTGGTTGGTCGGCGAGGTCCACGAGGGCATCGCGCAGATGTTCGACGTCATCGAGCAGGCACGAATGATGGTGGGCACCAAGGCGATCGCCACACTGTCCACCGGTTATCTCAACGCGCTGGAGTACGCCAAGGAGCGCGTCCAGGGTGCCGACCTGACCCAGATGACCGACAAGACCGCGCCGCGCGTGACCATCACCCACCACCCCGATGTCCGTCGCTCGCTGATGACGCAGAAGGCCTACGCCGAAGGACTCCGCGCGCTGTACCTGTTCACCGCGACGCATCAGGACGCCGAGGTGGCCAAGACGCTGCACGGCATCGAGCCCGACCTGGCGGTCAAGGTCAACGACCTGATGCTGCCCATCGTCAAGGGTGTGGGCTCCGAACAGGCCTACGCGAAGCTGACCGAATCGCTGCAGACCCTCGGCGGATCCGGCTTCCTGCAGGACTATCCGATCGAGCAGTACATCCGCGACGCCAAGATCGACTCGCTGTACGAGGGCACCACCGCCATCCAGGCGCAGGACTTCTTCTTCCGCAAGATCGTCCGCGACAAGGGTGTGGCGCTGGCGCACGTCGCCGGCCTGATCGAGCAGTTCGTCAAGAACGAGTCGGGCAACGGCCGGCTCAAGGCCGAGCGTGCGCTGCTGGCCACCGCGCTGGCCGACGTACAGGCCATGGCTGCCACGCTGACCGGTTATCTGGTTGCCGCGCAGGAGAACCCGGCAGAGATCTACAAGGTCGGCCTGGGCTCGGTGCGGTTCCTGATGAGCGTCGGCGACCTGGTGATCGGCTGGCTGCTGCAGCAGCAGGCCACGGTGGCGATCGACAAGCTCGATGCCGGCGTGGACGGCGACGACCGCGCCTTCTACGAGGGCAAGGTCGCGGTGGCGTCGTTCTTCGCAAAGAACTTCCTGCCGCTGCTGACCAGCACGCGCTCGATCCTGGAGAACCTCGACAACGAGGTCATGGAGCTGGACGAGGCGGCTTTCTAGCCTCCTCGGACCCGAGACGCCCCCGGACTCTTCCCGGGGGCGTCTTGCGTTCCGCGACCCGGGCGGGAGGGCAAAAAAGGGCGGGTTCGGGAGGACATGTGGGTGCGTCTCGCTAGGTCCTGCGCGGTCGGCTTTCATCCCTTTGCCGACTCTTCGGATCGGTCACTCCCGAACCCGTCGTGGGATCGATGCTACGCCTGTGCAGCCGGGCGCAAAAGTGCTGCGGACGAATTCATCCCGCCGAAGCGACTGCGCGCATCAGGGCGCGGGTGCGGGCCCGGCCCTCCAGGGACGGATCGAACGTCGCGGCGACGAACTCGTCGACGCCGGCTGCGGTCAGCTCGTCGATCCGCGCGGTGACGGTGGCCTCGTCGCCGATGATCGCCGCGTCCTCGGGACCGGCGAACCCCTCGCGGTCGAGCATCGCCCGATACGACGGCAGGGTGCCGTACATCGCGAACTGCTCGGCGGCCTGCTTGCGGGCGGCGTCGACGTCGTCGGTGACGGCCACCGGCAGCGCAGCGACGACGCGCACCGCCCCCGCCGGACGTCCCGCCTCGGCCGCGGCCTGCCGCAACGTCGGGCTGACGTGGTCGCGCAGCGTCGCCGGACCGGTCATCCAGGTGCAGGTGCCGGCCGTGCGACGGCCGGCCAGGCGCAGCAGCTGCGGCCCCAAGGCCGCGATGTAGACGTCGGGCTGCGGCGCGTTCGGGATCATCAACGCCCCGCGCGTCGTCGCGGTCTGCCCGACGGCATCGGCGGCTTGTCCGGCCAGCAGCGGCAGCAGCCCGTCGAGGAACTCGTTGAGGCGGCGCACCGGTTTGTCCCACGGGATGCCCCACATGCCTTCAGTGACCGCGGCGTGCGTCATGCCGAGGCCGAGGGTGAACCGGCCACCGGAGATCAGGCTGAGGGTGAGCGCGCGTTGCGCCATCAGCATCGGGTGCTGGTTCTGGATCGGCACCACGCCGGAGGCGGCCTCGATGCCGTCGACCTCACGCAGCGCCACCGCGAGCACAGTCAGCAGGTCGGGTTCATAGGGCAGCTGGCTCAGCCAGACGCGGGTGAACCCTTCGTCGCGCAATTGGGCCAGGTAGTCGACGGTGCCGTCGACCGGGTGGGCGAATCCGCTGAGCTGTCCGAACATGCTGATCTGCATGTCCCCAAAGTAAGTGCCCCGTGTTGCCGTCGGGTCGGGGGGTCAGACGGCAACACGGAGCTATCCGATGTATCGACCGGCCGTCGGTGGGTGTTACATGCGGACGGAAAAACTTTTGGGCTAGGCCTCGAGGATGGCCGTGACGCCCTGACCGCCGGCCGCGCAGACCGAGATCAGGCCGCGAACCGGCTGTCCGGTCTCGCTCTTCTTCTGCGCCAGCTGCTTGGCCATCTGCGCCACGATGCGCCCACCCGTGGCGGCGAACGGATGCCCGGCGGCCAGCGACGAGCCGTTGACGTTGAGTTTGGCCCGGTCGATGGACCCCAGCGCGGCGTCCAGGCCGAGGCGCTGCGTGCAGTACTCCTCGGACTCCCAGGCCGCGAGCGTCGCCAGCACCACCGACGCGAACGCCTCGTGTATCTCGTAGAAGTCGAAATCCTGAAGCTTGAGCCCGTTACGGGCCAGCATCCGCGGCACGGCGTAGGTCGGCGCCATCAACAACCCGTCGCGCCCGTTGACGTAGTCGACCGCGGCGGTCTGGCTGTCGACGAAGTAGGCCAGCACCGGGATCGAGTGCTCGGCGGCCCATTCCTCCGACGACAGCAGCGCGACCGACGCCCCGTCGGTCAGCGGCGTGGAGTTCCCTGCGGTCATCGTCGCGTCGCCGTTGCGGACGCCGAACACCGGCTTGAGCTTGGCCAGCTTCTCCGGCGAGGAGTCCGCACGCAGGTTGTTGTCCCGGTACACACCGAGAAACGGCGTCACCAGGTCGTCGAAGAATCCGCGGTCGTAGGCGGCGGCCATGTTGCGGTGGCTGGCCGCGGCCAGCTCGTCCTGGTCGATGCGCTTGATGCCCATCTCCTTGGCGGTCACCGCGGCGTGCTCGCCCATCGACATGCCGGTGCGGGGTTCGCTGTTGACGGGGATCTCGATGCCCAGGGAGGCAGGCAGCTTGCCGACGAGCTTGAGCCGTTCGACGTTGGACTTCGCCCGACGAAGCCCGAGCAGCACACGGCGCAGGTCGTTGCCGATAGCGATGGGCGCATCGGAGGCGGTGTCGACACCGCCGGCCGCCGCCACTTCATATCTGCCGTGAGCGATGCCGTCGGCCGCGGAGATCGCGGCCTGCAGGCCGGTACCGCAGGCCTGCTGCAGGTCGAACGCGGGCGTGTACGACGACAGCTTGCTGCCCAGCACGCATTCGCGCATCAGGTTGAAGTCGCGGCTGTGCTTGAGCACCGCGCCGCCGATCACCGCGTCGAGCTTCTCGCCCTGCAGGTTGAATCGGTCGGCCAGCCCGTCGAGCGTCGCGGTGAACATGTCCTGGTTGGACGCGCTGGCGTACGCGCCGTCGGAGCGCGCGAACGGAATCCGGTTACCTCCGAGGACGGCTACCCGGCGGGTGGAGTTGCTGTCGGCCACGTCTTGCCTCCCGGTTTGGTCTTTCGGTGTCGAGCGTCATACTACCCACCGTTCTTACTCTGGAGTAAGTTCGTGAGGGACGCGACAGAGCGGGGTAACCCGTACTCCGTCGCACCATGACTACCCGGATCTCACCCCAGGTCATCAGAAAGGCAGCGCTGTGGCTTCCGATCTCCTCTCCCAGGTCGTCAACTCCGGGCCGGGCTCATTCCTGGCCAAGCAACTCGGCGTCCCCCAGCCCGAACCGTTGCGCCGCTACCAGCCCGGCCAGTCACCGCTGGAGGGATCGGTGCTGATCGGCGGGGAGGGGCGCGTCGTCGAGCCCCTGCGTGCGGCGCTCGCCGAAGACTACGAGGTCGTCTCCAACAACCTCGGCGGTCGGTGGGCCGACCGGTTCGCAGGGCTGGTGTTCGACGCCACCGGCATCACCGAGCCCGCGGGGCTCAAGGCGCTCTACGAGTTCTTCACCCCGGTGCTGCGCAACCTCGGCCGTTCGGCGCGCGTGGTGGTGATCGGCACGACTCCCGACGAGGTCGAGGACGTCCACGAGCGCACCGCGCAGCGCGCGCTGGAGGGCTTCACCCGGTCGCTGGGCAAGGAGCTGCGCAACGGTTCGACCGTGTCGCTGGTCTACCTGCACCCCGACGCCTCAGCAGGGGCCACCGGGTGCGAATCGACGTTGCGGTTCATCCTGTCGGCGAAGTCGGCCTACGTCGACGGTCAGGTCTACCGCGTCGGCGCCGCCGATTCGACCGCGCCCGCGGACTGGGACAAGCCGCTGGACGGGAAGGTGGCCCTGGTGACCGGCGCCGCCCGCGGCATCGGCGCGACGATCGCCGAGGTGTTCGCCCGCGACGGGGCGACGGTGATCGCCGTGGACATCGAGGACGCCAGGGACGCACTTTCCGAGGTGGCCGCCAAGGTGGGCGGCACCGCACTGCCGCTCGACGTCACGGCCGAGGACGCGGTGGACAAGATCACCGCGCACGTCAAGGAACACCACGGCGGCCGGCTGGACATCCTGGTCAACAACGCCGGCATCACCCGCGACAAGCTGCTGGCCAACATGGACGAGAGCCGGTGGGACTCGGTGCTCGCGGTCAACCTGCTTGCCCCGCTGCGGCTTTCCGAGGGATTGGTCGACAACGGCACCCTGGCCGAGAACGGCCGCATCATCGGGCTGTCCTCGATGGCCGGCATCGCCGGCAACCGCGGCCAGACCAACTACGCCGCCACCAAGGCCGGCATGATCGGCCTGACCGACGCGCTGGCCCCCCGGTTCGCGGAGAAGAACATCACCATCAACGCGGTGGCGCCCGGGTTCATCGAGACGAAGATGACCGACGCGATCCCGCTGGCCACCCGCGAGGTCGGCCGCCGCCTGAACTCGCTGTTCCAGGGCGGCCAGCCGGTTGACGTCGCCGAGACCATCGCCTACTTCGCCAGCCCGGCGTCGAATGCGGTGACCGGTAACACGATCCGGGTGTGCGGGCAGGCGTGGTTGGGGGCGTGACGTGAGCGATCAACAACCTTCTGCGCTGCGCAATCTCGCACTGGCCGCCGCGGGCGCACTGCCGTTCGTGCCGCGCAGCGACACGCTGCCCCGGCGCAGCCTGACCGTCGACGAGCTGGCCATCGACTCGGCCAACGTCGCCGAGTACTGCCACGTGACCGGGCTGCGGTTCGACGACACCGTACCGATCACCTACCCGTTCGCGCTGACGTTCCCCACGTTGATGGCGTTGATCACCGGCTTCGACTTCCCTTTCGCGGCAATGGGTTCGGTACATCTGGAGAACCGCATCACCGCGCACCGGCCGATCGCGGTGTCCGACACCGTCTCGGCGACGGTGCGCGCCGAGAACCTCCGGGAGCATCGGCGCGGCCTGCTGGTCGACGTGCTGACCGACGTGAAGGTCGGCAACGATCTGGCATGGCAGCAGGTTTCGACGTTCCTCAACCAGCAGCGGACCAGCCTGTCCGACGAACCCAAGCCGCCACCGCAGAAACAACCCAAGCTCGGCCCGCCCAACGCGGTGCTCAGCATCACCCCGGGTCAGATCCGCCGCTACGCATCGGTGGGTGGGGACCACAACCCCATCCACACGAATGCGTTGGCGGCCAAGCTGTTCGGCTTCCCCACCGTCATCGCCCACGGCATGTTCAGCGCGGCGGCGGTACTGGCCAACGTCGAGGGGCAACTGCCGGATGCGGTCGAGTACTCGGTGAAATTCGCCAAACCGGTGATCCTGCCCGCACGGGCCGGTTTGTACGTCGACCGTCGCGGCGACGGGTGGGAGCTGACGCTGCGTCACCTGACCAAGGGGCACCCGCACCTGACGGGCACGGTGGCGCCGCTGTAGAGCGAACGTGCCGTCAGCGTCGTTGCACGGCGAATGACGCTACGCTGGAAGCACTTTCGCGACACCCGCAGCGCTAGGCCACCGGGCCGGCGTCGCTCGGCGCGCCCTTGAGGCCCCGCCAGAACAGGTTGATCATCAGTTCGGCCGCCTCGTCGGCGTCGGCGTCGCCGGTGCTGACCCGCGCGGCGATCGCCTCGCCGGCGCCCACCAACGCGACGGCCATCATGTCGAAATCGGTGTCGGGACCGGGATGTCTGGTACCCGACTGCAACAGTCGTGCCACCAGCTCGATGATGCGTTCCCGGCCCTCACGCACGGTGTGCGAGAACCGCTGCGAACTGGTCGCCTGCGTGTAGAGCACCATCCAGGACGCGCGATGCTCGTCGATGTACTTCAGGAACGCCAGCACCGCGCTGCGCAACAGTTCTTTCGGCGGGTCGTCGAAGTCGATCTTGTTGCGCACCTCCTCGACGAAGCGCGCCAGCTCGCGGTCCAGGCACGCGCCGAACAACTCCTCCTTGGACCCGTAGTAGAGGTAGAGCATCGGCTTGCTGATCTGCGCCTCGGCGGCGATCGCGTCCATCGACGTCTCGTGAAAACCGTTCACCGAGAAGATCTCGACGGCAGCGTCGAGCATCTGCTGCTCCCGGACCGCACGTGGCAAGCGTTTGGTACCACCCGCCATGATCGTGCCCAACCTTCCCTGCGCGGTTCTCGTGTCCCCCACAGGGTAGTCAGCAGCGCGGAGACGGCCCTTTCATGGCCGCGATGCGCGTCACCGCACCGTCGACGAACGACATCGACAGTTCACCGGAGGCCACGGCGCTCTCGAGCCGGTCGAGCACCGCGGGCACCTCGGCGGTGCTCAGCCACAGCGCCACGTCGGCACCGGCCTGCAGGCTGCGCAGCACGGCGTCGGCGACACCGAGCCGGTCGGAGATCGCCCGCATGCCCGACAGGTCGTCGGTGAACACCGGGCCGTTGAACGGCGGGCCGCCGTAGTTGCCCGAGCGCAGCAGGCCGTAGACCTGGGGGCTGAGGCTGGCCGGCTCGTTGCCCGTCAACCCGGGCACGCTCATGTGGCCGACCATGACGCCGACCGGTCCCTGCGCGGTCAGGCTGCGGTAGGGCACCAGGTCGACGGACTCGAGTTGGTCGATCGGCGGGGTGCTGACGCCCTGGTTGTGGGAGTCGCCCGATGCGCTCCCGTGGCCCGGGAAGTGCTTGAGAACCGGCAGGATGCCGGCGTCGCGGAGGCCCCGCGCGTAGGCGCCGGCGAACTCGGTGACGACAGTGGGGTCGCCGCCGAACGAGCGGTCTCCGATCACCGAGGAGGCCGGCGCGTCGGTGACGTCGACGACGGGCGCGAAGTCGATGGTGATGCCCAGGCCGCGCATCTGGCGGCCGCGGTCGAGCGCGATCTGGTACACCTCGTCGGCGGTGCGGGTCTGCGCCAACTCGCGTGCCGAGGGCTGGCTGCCGATCAGCGAGGACAGCCGGGAGACCCGGCCACCTTCCTCGTCGACGCTGACGGCCAGCGGCAGGGGTCCTGCCGACCCGGCGATCTCGGCCAGCGACCCGTTGGACAGCATCGACAGGTCGGTCCAGCTGCCGACCATGATGCCGCCGATGCGGTGGTTCTCGACGGCCGCGCGGGCGTCCGCGGGGCCGGTCACGCCGACCATGAGCAATTGGGCCAACTTGTCGCGCGTCGACATCGATGCGACCGCGGTGGCCGGGTCGCCGCACGCCGGCGCCGGCGGGGGCGGCGCCTGCGGCACCGCGGTGGCCGCCTTGACGACCCGTGAGGTCGGTTCCGGCGGCGCCGGGGCCTCGGCGCCCGGCGAGCAACCGGCCAGCAACGCGACCACACTTACGGCGCCCAGCAGGGCTTTCGGCGCGGATTTGGATGTCGGAGACGCAGCCATCGTCTCGACCCTAGTGCCAACCGAAGCTGCGATCTACGTCCTCGGGGGTGCGTGGCTCCCAATATGGTGGGAGCACACCGACAGCGAAGGGGGGCGGACGATGACGTCGGCGCACAACGACAGGGACGCCGGAGAACACCAGACCGTCATCGTCATCGCCTTCGACGGATCGCCGACCGCGCGCCGGGCCGTGTACTACGCCAGCAGGTTCCTCTCCGCCGGCCGGGCCATCCTGCTGACCGTGTGGTCTCCGTTGGACCGCGGCTCCGAGGCCACTATCGCCTACGACCTGGACGGTCCGCCGGATCCCGTCCCCGTCGATGAGGTCGACATCGCGCTGGCCGAGGCGCGCCGGATCAACGAGGAGGGCCAACGGTTGGCCACCGAGGCGGGTCTGCCGGTCGAGGCACGGTGTGTGGCCCAGACCTACACCGTGTGGCAGGCCATCATCGACGTCGCCGACGAGGTGGACGCCGACCTGATCGTCACCGGCACCCGCGCGACCACCGGATTCCGGTCCCTGATCCAGTCCAGCGTCGCCGATCACGTGCTGCGGCGGGGGCACCGACCAGTGCTGATCGTCCCGCCCGCCCCGTGATGTGAGCCCCGGGCCGCCGGTGGGCGCCGTGCTAGTTTGTGGCCCATGGACCGGTTTCTCGTGCCCGCCGCCGCCAGCCTCGTCGTCGGTCTGCTGCTGGGCGCGGCTGCCGTCTTCGGGGTGACGCTGATGGTGCAGCAGGACACCAGGCCTCCGCTGCAGGCGGGCGATCCGGCGTCGTCGGTTCTCAACAGGGTGGAATACGGCGACCGAAGCTAACTCTGCCCCCGAGCCGCTCTCGCGGCGCTGGCTGTGGGTGGTCGCCGCGGCGGCTCTGGTCCTGACGTTCGCCCAGTCACCCGGCCAGATCTCACCCGACACCAAACTGGATCTGACAGCCAATCCGCTGCGCTTCCTCACGCGCGCGTTCACGCTGTGGAACAGCGAGCTGCCGTTCGGCCAGGCGCAGAACCAGGCCTACGGCTACCTGTTCCCGCACGGCACCTTTTTCCTGGCCGGCGACGTCCTCGGCGTCCCCGGCTGGGTGACGCAGCGGCTGTGGTGGGCGCTGCTGCTGGTCGTCGGTTTCTGGGGCGTGCTGCGGCTGGCCGAGGCGTTGGGCATCGGCAGCCGCACGTCACGGGTGATCGCGGCGGTGGCCTACGCGCTGTCCCCGCGGGTGCTGACCACTCTGGGCGCGATCTCGTCGGAGACGTTGCCGATGATGCTCGCGCCGTGGGTGCTATTGCCGATCGTGCTGGTTCTACAGGGCAACACGCGTATCCGGCTGCTGGCGGCGCGCTCGGCGGCGGCGATCGCGCTGATGGGTGCGGTCAACGCGGTGGCGACGCTGTCGGCGTGTCTGTGCGCGGTGGTGTGGCTGTGCTGTCATCGCCCCGACCGGGTGTGGCGCCGGTTTGTCGCGTGGTGGGTGCCGTGCGTGGTGCTCGCGACGGCGTGGTGGGTGGTCGCGCTGCTGCATCTGGGCCGGATCAGTCCGCCGTTCCTGGACTTCATCGAGTCCTCGGGGGTGACGACGCGGTGGATGTCGCTGACCGAGATGCTGCGCGGTACCGGTGCGTGGACGCCGTACGTCGCGCCGAGCGCGACCGCCGGGGCGCCGCTGGTGACCGGGACGGTCGCCGTGTTGGCGACGACGCTGGTCGCCGCGGCCGGGTTGGCGGGTCTCGCCATGCGCACCATGCCCGCCCGGGGCCGGCTGGTGACGATGCTGCTGGTCGGTGTGGCGCTGCTGGCGGCCGGCTACTCCGGCGGGCTGGGGTCGCCGGTGGCGCAGCAGGTGCAGGCCTTCCTCGATGCCGACGGCACCCCGCTGCGCAATCTGCACAAACTCGAACCGCTGCTGCGGCTGCCGCTGGTGCTGGGTCTGGCGCACCTGCTGGGCCGGATCCCGCTTCCCGGCAGCGCGCCGCGGCCGGTGTGGCGCCGCGCGTTCGCCCACCCGGAGGACGACAAGCGCACCGCGGTCGCCGTCGTGGTGCTCTCGGCGCTGGTGGCGGCGACGTCGCTGGTCTGGACCGGGCGGCTGACGCCGCCGGGGGCGTTCGACGCGATCCCGCAGTACTGGCACGACACCGCGGCATGGCTCGACGAGCACAACGACGGGGGCCGGGTGCTGGTGGCGCCGGGCGCGCCGTTCGCGACGCAGACGTGGGGCAACTCGCGCGACGAGCCCCTGCAGGTGCTCGGCGACAGCGCCTGGGGGGTGCGGGACTCGATCCCGTTGACCCCGTCGGAGACCATCCGCGCCCTGGATTCGGTGCAGCGGCTCTTCGCCGCGGGCCGGCCCTCCGCGGGTCTGGCCGACACCCTGATCCGGCAGGGCATCTCCCATGTCGTGGTCCGCAACGACCTCGACCCGGACACGTCCCGGTCGGCGCGGCCGATCCTGGTGCACCGCACCGTCGACGGTTCCCCGGGGCTGACGAAGGTCGCCGAGTTCGGTGCGCCGATCGGTCCGGGCACCCTCGACGGGTTCGTCGCCGACAGCGGCCTGCGTCCCCGCTACCCGGCGGTGGAGATCTACCGGGTCGACGGCGCCGGCGCGGCGATGGCTCCCTACACCGTCGAGGCCGACGCGTTGCCCCGGATCGACGGGGCACCTGAGGCGCTGCTGCGCCTCGACGAACGCCGCCGACTGAGGAACGAACCACCGCTGGGCACCGCGCTGCTCACCCAGGACGCCGTGCGCGCGGGGCTCGACGCGCCGTTGACCACGGTGACCGACAGCCCGGTGGCGCGCGAGACCGACTACGGGCGCGTCGACGACCACTCCTCTGCCGTCCGCGCGCCCGGCGATCCGCACAACACCTACAACCGCGTGCCGGACTACCCGTCCGAGGGCGCCGAGCTCGTCGAGGGACGCTGGTCGGGCGGGCGGATCACGGTGTCCAGCTCGGCCGGCGACTCGACCGCCCTGCCCAACGTCTCGCCGTCCTCGGCGGCCCCCGCGGCAATCGACGGAGACGCGGCGACCAGCTGGGTCTCCAACTCGCTGCAGGCCGCGGTCGGCCAATGGCTGCACATCGATTTCGACCGCCCGCTGACCAACGCGACCCTGACGTTGACGCCCAGCGCCACGGCCGTCGGCGCGCAGGTACGGCGGCTCGAGGTCTCGACGGTCAACGGCACCAGCACCGTGCGGTTCGAGGAGGCGGGCCAACCGTTGACCGTCGCGCTGCCCTACGGCGAGTCGCCGTGGGTGCGCGTCACCGCCGTCGCCACCGATGACGGGTCACCCGGTGTGCAGTTCGGCATCACCGATCTGAGCGTCACGCAGTACGACGCGAACGGGTTCGCCCACCCGGTCAGCCTGCGGCACACCGTCGACGTGCCTGCGCCTCGACCGGAAAGCGCGGTGGCGCAATGGGATCTGGGTACCGAGCTACTGGGCCGACCCGGCTGCGCCGAAAGCCCCACCGGGACACGGTGCTCGGCGGCGATGGCCCTGGCCTCGGAGGAACCGGTCAACCTCAGCCGCACGCTGCAGGTGCCGGAGCCGACCTCGGTGAACCCCACGGTATGGGTGCGTGCCCGTCAGGGACCGAACCTGGCCGATCTGATCGCCCAGCCCGGAACCACCCGCGCGGCAGGGGATTCCGATCTCATCGATGTACTCGGGTCGGCCTACGCCGCCACCGACGGCGACCCGGCCACGGCGTGGACCGCGCCGCAGCGGGTGGTGCAGCCCCGCACCCCTGCGACGCTGTCGGTGCACCTGCCGGGACCGCGTACCGTCGCGGCGCTGCGGGTGACGCCCAGCGAGTCGGTGGTGCCCGCACGCCCGCGTCTGATCGCCGTCGACCTCGGCGACGGTCCCCAGGTGCGGCGCCTGACCGCCGGTACCGAGACCCTGCGGCTCAAGCCGCGCGTCACCGACACCGTCACGGTGTCACTGCTGGACTGGGACGACGTGATCGACCGCACCGCACTGGGATTCGATCAGCTCAAACCTCCGGGGCTGGCCGAGATCGTGGCGCTCGACCCCCGCGGCACCGCCCTGGACGCTGCCGACGCATCGGCGAACCGGTTGCGCCGCATCACGATTCCGTGCGGGCAGGGGCCCATCATCGGTGTCGCGGGCCAATTCGTTCAGACCTCGGTGCGCACCACCGTCGCCGCGCTGCTGGACAACCGGCCCATCGCCGCCCAACCGTGTGGCACCGACACGATCACCCTGCCCGCCGGCGAACAGGAACTGCTGATCAGCCCCGGGCCCACCTTCGTCGTCGACGGGGTGCGACTGACCACGCCGGACGCCGAGCGGATCGCCACCACGACCCCGCGCCCGGTGGCCGTCGAGCAGTGGAGCAACCACCACCGCGAGGTCCGCGTCGACGCCGCGGACGCCGACCGGCTGCTCGTGGTGCCCGAGAGCATCAACCCGGGCTGGGTGGCCCGCACCACCGAGGGCGACGTGCTGACACCGATCACCGTCAACGGCTGGCAGCAGGGCTGGGTGCTGCCCGCCGGCGCCGACACCGCGGTGACGATGACGTTCGCGTCCAACACCTCCTACCGGGCCGGGCTGATCGGCGGCCTGGCGCTGCTTCCGGTGCTCGCGGCGCTGGCGTTGATCCCGGTCCGGCGCCGGCCCGACCCCGGCCCGGCGGGCACGGTGTGGCAGCCGGGGACCGCGGCCGTCACGGCGGCGGTGACCGTCGTCGGCGCGGTGGTGGCCGGACCCGTCGGCGCGGCCACCGTGCTGGGGGCCGCCGGGATCCGTCATCTGTTGCGGCGACGGGAACGGCTGCGTGAGGCCGTGACCGTCGGCGCGGCGGCGGGCGGCCTGATCCTGGCCGGCGCGGTGCTCAGCCAGAACCCGTGGCGGTCGGTCGACGGCTACGTCGGGCACTCGGCCGGGGTGCAGTTCCTCGCCTTGATCTCGGTGGCAGCCGTCGCGGCGTCGGTGATTCCGCGCACTCAGCGCGGCACGGTCGTGGCCACAGAGTCGTCGACCGAGCTGTCCAGCGGTGTCGGCTGGTGGCGCAACTCCCAGCGCCGCAGGGCGGTCCGGCACGGCGACTCGACCAGCCCGTAACTGACCGCGGCGATCGCGAACCCGAACAGCAACGTCAACACCAGCACGATCGTGAAGTGACCGCTGAACGGGAACTCCCCGATCATCGGGAACACCATGGCCAGCGCCGCCAGATGCCAGACGAACAGACCGTAGGACCAGCGGCCCAGCGTCACCATCGGTGCACTGCCCAGGATCCGGTGCGGGGTGTCGGGCCGGTCGAGCACCAGCGGCGCCAGCAGCGCCCCGGCGACCACCGCACCCATCGCGGTCTTCAGCGTCACCTGCTCGATCGAGCCGGGGTGCAGGCCCTCCAGCCCGGCCAGCGGCGACGCCGCGATACCGAACGCCGTGACCGCCACCACCGCCATCAGGATCCGTCGCCGCGCCAGCCGGTGCGCCCACCCGACCGGCGTCACCGTCAGTTCGGCCAGCACCATGCCCGCGGCGAACCACGAGAAGAACGCCGGCGGCCAGTTCCACAGGTTGTGCCCCTCACCGCCGTCGAACGGGATCCGCACCCAGAACAGGCTGGCCACCGCCACGGCGATGATCACCGGGATGCGCGCCCGCACCGGCAATCGGCGCGCGAACAGGGCCAGCAGCGGCAGCGCCAGATAGAAGCTCATCTCCACCGACAGGCTCCACATCTGGGTCAGCCCGTTGGTCAGCGTGAGCGGCACATAGATCTGGGTGAGCGTCAGGTTGGCCAGCCACACCGTCACGTCGGCGTCGGTGTCGGGCATCAGGTTCAGGATCACCACCACCGCGACCAGGTAACCCGGCATGATCCGCACGATCCGCGACCGCAGATAGTGCCCGGTGCGCGGGCGTTCCCGCAGACCGCGCGCCGCGGCCGCATGCCCGCGCCACAGCAGGAACCCCGACAACGCGAAGAACACCGCGACCGCCAGGTCGAAGCGGCCCAGCACGCGTCCGATCACCCCGCTGCTGTACCCGGTCTGGAACGCGACGTGGGTGACGACGACGCCGATGGCCGCGCACGCGCGCATTCCTTCCACGGCGGGCAGGAAGCTACGCGTCCCGCCGACCGCGTCGGCTCCGGTTGCCGTCATGGTCCACAGTGTGCCCGCGCGCTGGATCGGCACGGAAACGGGTAGTTACGCTGCATCTGCCAAGCGGTCGTAGTCGGCGCCGGCCCCGGTCGGTGCTGTTAGTGTCGGACGGGTTTGCTTGTCGATGCAGAAACCTTGATCGATCACCCGACCCATGGCGGGCGCGAAGGGAGACACGGTATTGAACCGCGCAGTTGCGCTGAGGATCGCCGCGTGCGCAATCATGGGCCTCGGTGCCGCCCTGCTCATTGCCGCCCTGCTGTTGAGCACCTACACCAAGGGCCAGATCTCGAAGATCCCGCTCGACATCGACACCACGCTGGTCAGCGACGGCACCGGTACGGCGTTCGACCCGGCATCGCTGAACGGTGAACGGTTCGTCGTCAACGAGGATGTTCCGCTGGTCCTGCAACGGCAGGTCAGCGTCGAGTCCCCGGCCAACGCCGACGTGGTGACCCTGCAGGTCGGCAGCTCGTTGCGCCGCACCGACCAGCAGCAGGACAACGGGCTGCTGCTGGCGATGGTCGACACCGTCACCATCGACCGCAGCACCGCCGAAGCGGTGTCCAGCGAGAGCAACCCCGGCGGTGCGGTGCAGAAGCCGCGCGCGCTGGAGGACGAGAACCCGCCGACCAACATCGCGCTGCCGCACGAGGGGCTGACCTACCGCTTCCCGTTCGACACCGAGAAGAAGACCTATCCGTTCTTCGACCCGATCGCGCAGAAGACGTTCGACGCCAACTACTCCGGCGAAGAGGACGTCAACGGGCTGACGGCCTACCGGTTCACCCAGAACATCGGCTTCGACTCCGAGGGCAAGCTCGTCGAGCCGGTCAAGTACGCGTCGCTGTACGACGACGAGGCCGACGCCCAGGTCAGCGCGCGCGCCGCGCTGTGGGGCCTGGAGGGCGACCCCGAAGAGATGATCACGATGACGCGGTACTACGCCGCGCAGCGGACCTTCTGGGTGGATCCGGTGTCGGGGACCATCGTCAAGCAGACCGACCGCGGCTTCCACTACTACGCGCGTGAGGCGCTCGAACCCGAGGTCACCTTCGTCGACTACACCGTGACCTCCGACGAGGAGACCGTCGAGGCCCAGGTCGCGTCGGCGTTCGACGAGCGTGACCGGGTCGCGCTGTGGGGCCGCATCCTGCCCATCACGTTCACGGCGCTGGGTCTGGTGGCGCTGATCGGCGGCGCGCTGCTGGGGTCGTTCAGCCTGCGCGCGGAGTCGATGCTGCTGGATCCTGGTCTCGACGACACCGGTAACCGCTTCTTCGGCGGCCGCGGCGACGAGGGCGAACCGGTGCCCGGCGCGGAGGCCAAGACCGAGAAACTGCCGGCGCAACGACCATCCGACCTGCCCCCGGACCGACCGGTCTGATCGCCCGGTCGGTGGCGGCGTCGGCGTACGCGCTGGCGCTGACCCTGGTGGTGACCGCTCCGCTCGCGTCACCCGGCTACCTGCTGTTGCGCGACGCGGTGTCCACGCCGCGCTCGTATCTGTCCCACACCGCGCTGGGTCTGTCGCAGGCGGCGCCACGCGCGCTGCCGCAGGATTTCGCGGTGGCGTTGGCGTCGTCGGTGCTCGACGGCGGTCTGGTGGTCAAGCTGGCGCTGGCCGCCGGGCTGTGGGCGGCGGGCTGGGGTGCGGCGCGGCTGGTGGCGCTGCTGCTGCCCGACGCCGGTGTCGCAGGTCAGTGCGTGGCGGCGACGATCGCGATCTGGAACCCGTATGTGGCCGAGCGGCTGCTGCAGGGCCATTGGAGTCTGTTGGTCGGCTACGGCGCGCTGCCGTGGGTCGCGGTCGCGGTCCTGTCCCTGCGCTCCCCGCCGACCCCTTCGCCCCCGACCCCTTCCCCGCCGAAATTGCATTCCACGCGCGTTTTTCGCGGCTTGACGCGCGTGGAATGCAATTTCGGCGGGATCGGGGCGCTGCTGTTCTGGGTCGCGCTGGCCGGGCTCACCCCGACCGGGCTGATGCTGGCCGCCACCGTCGCGCTGGCGTGCGCCCTGGGACCCGGCGACGGACGCTCCCGGCTCTGGTGTGTCGGCGTCAGCGCAGCGGCATCGGTCACCGCCGCCCTGCCGTGGCTCGTCGCGCCGCTGCTGGCACCCGACTGGGTGGGCGCCACCAGCGACACCGGTGTGGAGGCGTTCGCCGCGCGCGCCGAACCCGGGCTGGGCACCCTCGGCAGCCTGGCCGGGCTGGGCGGTATCTGGAACGCCGACGCCGTCCCCGCCTCGCGCACCACACTGTTCGCGGCGGTGGCCACCGCGGTGCTGCTGGCCGTGGTGGCGATCGGGCTGCCGGTGCTGCTGCGCCGCCGCATCGGCATCCCGCTGCTGGTGATCGGTGCCGCCGCGATCGTGGCGCCGGCACTGCTGGCCACCGGCCCGGGACTGGCGCTGGCCGACAGCGTCATCCGGGCGGCCCCCGGCCTCGGCGTCATCCGCGACGGCCAGAAGTGGGTGGCGCTGGCAATGCCGGTCTACGCGCTGGCCGGCGCCGCGACGGTGCTCGTACTGCGGCGGCGGATGCCGGCGGTCGCGGCTGCGGTGCTGTGCTGCGCGGCGCTGATCGCGACACTGCCCGATCTGGCGTGGGGCGTCGGCGGCCGGGTCACACCGGTGCAGTACCCGCCCGGGTGGACGGCCGCGGCCGCGGTGATCAACGCCGATCCGGCGCCGGTGACGGTGCTGACGGTGGACAGCATGCGCCGGTTCGACTGGGCCGGCCCGGCGCCGGTCCTGGATCCGCTGCCGCGCTGGCTGCGCGCCGACGTGCTCTCCACAGGCGACCTGACCATCGCGGGGCAGACGGTGCTGGGGGAAGGCACCCGGGCCCGGGAGATCCAGCAGCTCCTGACCTCCGGCGCTGGGCGCGACGAACTCGCCGCCGCCGGCGTCGGCTGGGTGGTCGTCCAGGGACCGGGCCCGGAGTTGGATCTGCCGGTGGCCTACCGCGACGCCGACGTGACGGTCTACGACGTCGGCGGTCGCGCCGACCCGTCCCCGCACCGCGGTGTCATGCTCGCCGCGCACTCGATGTGGCTGGCGCAGTTGATCGCCGGGCTGGTCGCGATGGCGGCCTCAGGCCGAGCACACCGTCGGCACCATCACGTAGACCGGCCAGAGCGCGGTGACCGTCAGGTAGGCGATGATGTTGGCCCCGGCCGGTAGCCGCGTCTGCAGCAACCCCTCCAGATGGCGGACGTCTTCGACACCGAAGAACGCGAACAGCAGGCCGATGATCAGATACGGGATGGCCGCCCACAAACCGATCTCGATGACGTCGGCGACGCTGAGCTTGCGGCTCAGCAGACGTCGGGTGGCCACGCGCAGTCCGGTCATCGTCGTCACACCAGCCGTCGCTGTCGACGGACGCGCCACCGGAGGTCGGCCAGCAGCACGTGGGTGCCGCCCTGGCGGACGAAGGCCGGCAGGAACCGGTTGACGAACGCGACGAACAGGAACAGCCGCTCGAACGCCCACTGGCGCGACCGGCTCCACTTCACCCCGAGTGCATCGCGGAACACCGGCGCCAGGAATCCCACCGTCAGGAACTTCAACAGCGGCCGAAACGGCAGCGCCAGAACGGGATTGATCATCTTCAGGTTCACCAGGTCGGTCAGGAAGTCGCGGACGACGTCGTCGACGGCGATACGTGCACACGCCTGGTCCCAGTACCGGCCGAAGTCGGCGCGCGTCGGTGGCCACTGGTCCTCGGTGACCTGCAGCGTGGTGCCCAACGGCCACGCCGACCGGTAGAACTGTTCGGCCTGTTCCGGTGTCATCTCACCGCGCAACAACTGGTAGGTGTCCTCCAGCCCGACGAACAGGCAGGCGGCCACCCACATCTGCAGGTCGCGGTCGAATGCGTTGTAGCGCACCGGGCTCGAGGCGTCGGACTTGACGTGGCGGTGGGATTCGTTGACGGCTTCCCGGAACGCGGCGCGGTCGTCGTCGGTGCCCAGCACCGCGACGGCCAGGTACTGGAACGTGGTGCGGGCCCGCTTCCACGGGTGTTTCATCAGGTTGCCGGAGTCGACCTTGCTCTCCACGACACCGTGGCCGACGCCGGGCACTGACAGCTGCATGATCACGTTGGCCGCCCCGGCGGCGAACGACCAGAAGTCCATGGCGTGGGCGACGGTGACGGGTTCGTCGGGATCCCAGCGCGCGGTGCGCCGGGTGATGTTAATGCGTGTCTGCGGCTCGGCTAGCACAGCTGCGCCACGATGAGGATGGGCCAGAACACCACGTAGCCGATGATGGCGACCAACTTCTGCACGCCGTCGAAGGTGGCCAGGACATCGGCCTGAAATATCGCCCAGGCCACGCCGATCAGAGCGTAAGGCGCTCCCAGCAGTGCGGCGGTGCCGATCCACTCGGCCAGCGTCATGCGATAGCCGAGCAGCTGGCGCAGCGCATCCTGCATACCCGTCATGTTAATGATGATTCGCGGGCCTGTGGGCGAATTAGACGCTGCCGCCGACCCGTTCGCCACGGCACACCGCGGCCAGCACCGTGTGCAGCGCTCCCGCGCTCTGTGCCCACGAGAACTCGTCACTACGCACCTGCGCCTTGGCGCCCAACTGCTCGCGCAACACCGGGTCGGTCAGCAGCCGGTCAAGCCCGTCGACCAGGTCGGCGTGGTTGTCGACGAGGATCCCGGTGACGCCGTCGACGATCGAGTCGGTCAGCCCGCCCGAGGAGCGGTACCCGATGGTGGGAACCGCGTGCTGGGCGGCCTCCACCACCGCCAGGCCCCAGCCTTCCTTGCGCGACGGCAGCAGGTGCACCCAGCTACGTTGCAGCACAGTGTGTTTGGTGATGTCGTCGACGTGGCCGTGGAACGTCACCGCGTCGGTGATGCCGAGTCGTGCCGCGTGGTCGACGAGCCGCTGGGCCCACCAGCCGTCGCCGAGCACGTCGAGGTGCAGATCCGGGATCCGGGTGCGCAGCTGCGCGACCGCGTCGAGCGCGTCCTCGATCTGCTTGTGCGGCACCAGCCGGGACAGCACCACTACCCGGGGCGTCGCCGACCGCGGGTACGTCGCGCCGTCGTCGGGGGCGGGATCGACGCCGTTGCGCACGATCGCGATCCGGTCCGGCGTCACGCCGAGAACCTCCAGGTCGCGCGCCGACGGCAGGGAGACGGTGACGTACTGGTTGCGCCGGTGCAGCCGCGGGGACAGCCGAGACTCGACGAACCAGCCGATCCGGCTCATGACCCGTCCCGCGACCGGCCACTGCTCGCGGTGGCAGTGGTGGACCAGCACGACGGTGCGCCGACCGTGCACCAGCCGCGACAGGAACGGCAGTCCGTTCTGGGTGTCGACCACGACGTCGGGCCGGACGCGGCGCATCGGCCCCAGCCCGATCTTGGCGGCGGCCATGGCCAGGCCCGCCCGCACGTACACCGTGTAGGGGCCGCCGCTGCGCTCGATGTGCACGCCGTCGACGGTCTCGCGGCGCGCGGAGCCGGGGTAGCGGGCGGTCCGCAGGGTCACGCGCACGCCCGTCGCCGCGAGGTGCGCGCCGATGCGCTGCAGGTAGGTCTCGCTGCCGCCGCCCTGCGGGTGGCCGGTATCGCGCCAGCACAGCAGCAGCACGGACTCGACGCGCGCAGGCGGACGGGGGCGGGAAGACATCGGGGTTCAGCCTAAACCGCTGCGTAAGGTGGCCGGGTGCTCGCTACCGATCTGTTCGCCCGGCGCGCGACGCTGGCGCGGTCGGTGCGGTTGCTGGCCGAGTTCCGGTTCGAGCAGAGCGACCCCGACCGGTTCTACGGCGCGCTGGCCGCCGACACCGTGAACCTGGTCAGCGATCTGTGGCAGGCGGTCCACGGTGCGCCGCCGAGAGGTCGCACCCTGCTCGACGTCGGCGGTGGTCCCGGCTATTTCGCCGCCGCGTTCGCCGACGCCGGGTTCGGGTACGTCGGCGTCGAACCGGACGCGGCCGAGATGCACGCCGCAGGTCCGCGCGTCCACAGCCAGGGCACGTTCGTCCGCGCCTCGGGCATGGCCCTGCCGTTCGCCGACGCCAGCGTCGACGTGTGCCTGTCGTCGAACGTCGCCGAGCACGTGCCGGAGCCGTGGCGCCTCGGCGACGAGATGCTGCGCGTGACCCGGCCCGGTGGCCTGGTGGTGCTGTCCTACACCGTGTGGCTGGGCCCGTTCGGCGGTCACGAGATGGGGCTGACGCACTACCTGGGCGGGCGCCGGGCGGCGGACCGGTACGCGCGCAGGCACGGGCATCGGCCGAAGAACGACTACGGCTCGTCGTTGTTCGCGGTGTCGGCGGCCGACGGGCTTCGCTGGGCGCGCGGGACGGGCGCGCTGATCGCTGCTTTCCCGCGCTACCACCCGCGATGGGCGTGGGGGTTGACGCGTGTGCCGCTGGTCCGGGAATTTCTGGTGAGCAATCTGGTGCTGGTGTTGCGTCGAACTTGACGGGTGTCTTGCAACAGGTTCTCGTTTGGCCGATCGCTCGGTAGTGTGACTTTCATGACTCAAAGCACGGCGTTGAAAACCGACTGGGACAAACTGTTCATCGGCGGTAAGTGGGTCGAGCCCGCCACGTCCGACGTGATCGAGGTGTTCTCGCCCGCCACCGGCGAGAAGGTCGGCCAGGTGCCGCTGGCCACCAAGGCCGACGTCGATGCCGCGTTCGCCGCCGCCCGCAAGGCGTTCGACGAGGGCCCGTGGCCGCGCATGACGCCGAAGGAGCGCGAGGCCGTCATCGCCAAGGCGATCGAGCTGATCGAGGCGCGCGCCGACGAGTTCAAGGCGATGCTCAAGCTCGAGACCGGCCAGCCGCAGACCATCGTCGACATGATGCAGTACGGCGCGGCGATGTCGACGCTGCAGTTCTACGCCTCGGCGGCGGACAAGTTCAGCTGGCAGGACATCCGCGACGGCGCGTACGGGCAGACCCTGGTGCTCAAGGAGCCGATCGGCGTCGTCGGCGCTGTCGTCGCCTGGAACGTGCCGTTCTTCCTGGCCGCCAACAAGCTGGGCCCGGCCCTACTGGCCGGCTGCACCCTGGTGCTCAAGCCCGCCGCGGAGACCCCGCTGACCACCAACCTGATGGCCGAGGTGTTCGCCGAGGCCGGTCTGCCCGAGGGGGTGCTCTCGGTGGTGCCCGGCGGCGTGGAGACCGGTCGCGCGCTGACCGACAACCCGGAGATCGACAAGTTCACGTTCACCGGGTCCAGTGCGGTCGGCAAGGAGATCGGCAAGATCGCCGCCGAGCGGCTCAAGCCGTGCACGCTGGAGTTGGGCGGCAAGTCCGCGGCGATCATCCTCGAGGACGCCGACCTGGACTCCACGCTGCCGATGCTGATCTTCTCGGGCCTGATGAACTCCGGTCAGGCCTGCGTCGGCCAGACCCGCATCCTGGCCCCGCGCTCGCGCTACGACGAGGTCGTGGAGAAGATCGCCGCCGCGGCGGCTGGGATGGCGCCCGGTCTGCCCGACGACGCGGCCGCCATGATCGGCCCGCTGATCAGCGAGAAGCAGCGTGAGCGGGTCGAGGGCTACATCAAGAAGGGCCTCGAGGAGGGTGCTCGCCTGGTCACCGGCGGCGGCCGGCCCGAGGGCCTGGACAGCGGCTGGTTCGTGCAGCCGACCGTGTTCGCCGACGTCGACAACTCGATGACCATCGCCCAGGAGGAGATCTTCGGTCCCGTCCTGGTGGTGATCCCCTACGAGGACGAGGCCGACGCGGTGCGCATCGCCAACGACTCCGTCTACGGCCTGGCCGGGTCGGTGTACACCACCGACAACGCCAAGGCCCTCGAGATCGCCAAGCAGATCCGCACCGGCACCTATGGCATCAACATGTACGCCTTCGATGCCGGCGCCCCGTTCGGTGGGTACAAGAACTCCGGCATCGGCCGCGAGTGCGGCCCGGAGGGCATCGCCGGGTACTGCGAGTCCAAGAGCGTGCTGCTGCCGTTCGGGTACACGCCCGAGCAGTAAATCTTCACCGCGAGTGCACGGTTTCTGACGCGAATCCGCCCGGATCCCGTCAGAAACCGTGCACTCGGCGCCACGCCGACGAGCTAGAACCCGGCTTCGGGGAGCTCCATCGCGGTCAGCTCGACGGCCTCGAGGATCGTGCGCTGGGCGGTGAGCATCGGCAGCATGTTCTTGGCGAAGAACCGCGCCGTGGCCACCTTGCCGGTGTAGAAGGCGCGGTCCCGGGCGTCGACGTCGCCGTCGAGCGCGGCCAGCGCCACCTCCGCGTGCTGCAGCAGCAGCCAGCCCAGCAGCGCGTCACCCACCGCCAGTAGCAACGGAACCGATTGCAGCCCAAGGCGATACAGCTGACTGGGTTCCTGCTGGGAGTCGACCAAGAACGACGTCATCTTCGCCACCATCGCCTGCACGTCGTCGACGGCCGTGGCGAGCAGTTTGCGCTCCGCGGCCAGTTCCGGACGCGCCGAGGGGTGGTCGAGGAACGATTTGATCTGGGTGACCACGTGCAAAAGCGCGCCGCCGCGGTCGCGGGCGATCTTGCGGAAGAAGAAGTCCTGCGCCTGGATCGCGGTGGTGCCCTCGTAGAGCGAGTCGATCTTGGCGTCACGGATGTACTGCTCGATCGGATAGTCCTGCAGGAACCCCGATCCGCCGAACGTCTGCAGCGACTCGGTCAGACACTGGTAGGCCCGCTCGGAACCCGCGCCCTTGACGATCGGCAGCAGCAGGTCGTTGACCCGCACCGCCATCGACGGGTCCGCACCCGAGACCTCCGCGGCCATCGCGATGTCCTGGTGGGCCGCGGTGTAGAGGTACAGGGCCCGCAACCCTTCGGCATAGGCCTTCTGGGTCAGCAGGGCGCGCCGCACGTCCGGGTGGTGGATGATGGTCACCCGCGGCGCGGACTTGTCGGTCATCTGGGTCATGTCCGCGCCCTGCACGCGGGTCTTGGCGTACTCCAGAGCGTTGAGATAGCCGGTCGACAGTGTGGCGATCGCCTTGGTGCCCACCATCATCCGTGCGTACTCGATGACGCGGAACATCTGCGCGATGCCGTCGTGGGAGTCGTTGACCAGCCAACCT
Organism: Mycobacterium sp. pV006; assembly: GCF_041287115.1. NCBI lineage: Bacteria > Bacillati > Actinomycetota > Actinomycetes > Mycobacteriales > Mycobacteriaceae > Mycobacterium > Mycobacterium sp. pV006. The sequence goes on from NZ_JBGGKT010000002.1 coordinate 55,888, forward strand.
ACCGCGGGCGTCCCGTGCTGACCGAACGTCAGCTCACAGGTCGACGACACCTTCAGGCCCATCTTGTGCTCCAGCCCGGTGACGAAGACGCCGTTGCGCTCGCCGATGTCACCGGTGCGCGGATCGAAGTGGAACTTGGGCACCATGAACAGGCTCAGTCCCTTGGTCCCGGGTCCGGCGCCCTCGGGCCGGGCCAGCACGACGTGCATGATGTTCTCGTAGAGGTCGTCGGCGTCACCGTTGGTGATGAACCGCTTCACCCCGTCGAGATGCCAGGTGCCGTCGGGCTGCTGGGTCGCCTTGGTGCGGCCGGCGCCGACGTCCGAACCGGCGTCGGGTTCGGTGAGCACCATGGTGGCGCCCCAGCCGCGCTCGACCATCAGCTTGGCCCAGTGCTTCTGCTCGTCGTTGCCGATCCCGAACAGGATGTCGGCCATCTTCGGTCCCGCGGAGTAGATGAACGCCGCCGGCTGGGCGCCCAACACGAACTCGTTGATCGCCCACTCGACGACCGCAGGCGCGGGAACCCCGCCGATGTCCTCGGCCATCCCGACGCGGAACCACTCACCGTCGTACCAGGCCCGGTAAGACCTCTTGAACGGCTCGGGGATGCTGACCCGGTGTGTCTTGGGGTCGAACGTCGGCGGGTTGCGGTCGGATTCGGCGAACGTCTCGGCGACCGGCCCTTCGGCCAGCTTGGCCGCTTCTGCCAGCATCTCCCGCACCGAGGTCCCGTCGAGGTCGCCGAACTCACCGGTGGCCAGCACCTTTTCCAGCGCCAGCGTCTCGAACAGGTTGAACTCCAGGTCACGGATGTTGCTGCGGTAGTGCCCCATGGACGCCAGACTACGTTCGTTCGGGTGGGTCCCCGACGTGAAACCAACGCGCGACCACGAAGTCACCGTTGACCGCGGATTCGGCCAGACGCCACTCGGACCGCATCGGGAGCAGCCGCGCACCCGCGCCCAGCGAACACGGCGCATACGCGACGATCATCTCGTCGACCAGGCCGGCTGCGACGAACTGGGCGGCCACCTGCCCGCCGCCCACCACCCAGACGGTCTTGCCGGCGGCCGCGGCGACCAGCTCCGGGTACAGCTGTTCGGCGGAGCCGGCGTAGGTGCGCACCGGGTGACCGGCGGCGACGATCTCGGGCCGGCGGGTCATCACCCACGAGGGCTGCTCGTACATCCATTCGCCCGGATGGTTCTTCGCGATCCACTCGTAGGTGGTCGCACCCATGACCAGGGCGCCGACGGTCGCGAGGAACGGCGGGATCGCGAACGGCCCGTCGTCGTCGATGTCGCGGGAGGTCAGCCAGTCCAGGCTGTCGTCGGTGTCGACGATGAACCCGTCGAGGCTGGCCGCGGTGTAGTAGACGCAACTCATGTCAGCGGCTCCTCATCCACTCCAACGGGTCGCCGCGGCGGACGGTCACACCGTGGCCGGCCAGCATCGCGCGGGCGAGTTCACGCCGGTGCGCCGAGTACGTCAGCACGTGGGCGACGATCCCGTGCAGCTGGAACGACTCCGGCGGATCGCACAGCGCGTCGATCACCGTGTCACCGAGCCGCCCGGCGGCGACGACGTCTGAAATCGTTGTGCGCCAGCGCTTCCCGATGGACTCGTGGTGCGCCGAGAGCTCCGCGGGACCGACCAGGTGGGCCGACGTCGACGTCCGGGGCGGGAAGTCGTCACCTTCGATCGTGGCCAGCCAGACCTCCTTGGTCCACACGATCGCACCGAGAACCGCGCCGACGCTGGGTTCCTCTCCGTCCCACTCCAGCACGGTCTGCCCGGGCCGCGTCTCGGCCACCCACTGCTGCGGGTCCAGATCCGCCGCACACTCGAGCAGGTACGCGGTGTCGTCGAGGTCGTGGGCGACCATCAGGTCGGTGACGTCGGCGGCGGCCGCCGGTGGTTTATCGCCGTCGAGCCACAGCGCCTGCGGCGGGTGGAAGTGCAACCCGTTGGGCGCGGGCAACCGGAAGGGCACCGCGCCCGCCGCCGACGGGGGCGTGCCGTAGGCCCGCCGGAATGCCCGGGAGAACACCTCTGCCGAGGACCAGCCCTCGTCGACGGCCACCGACGACACCGTCTCCCCGCGCTGCAGGCGCCATGCCGCGCGTTCGAGCATGATGCGTCGCCGCAGCGCGGCCGGAGATTCTCCGGTCAGTCGACGCACCTCCCGGGAGAAGTGGAATTCCGACGCGTGGGTGCTGCGCGCCATGCCCGCGACATCGGTGTTCGTGGCGTCGGTGACCGCGTCGAGGAGTTCACGAAGGCGGTCTCGGCGGGGCGGGGCGCTCACGGTCAGTGAGTATCGTCGCCGCGGCAACGCCGCACCATGACTTTTCCTGCTGAGGTGCGTCGGCTATGGCGGAATCCCCGACCAGGTCCCGCCATAGCCACCTGAAACCTATGCGACCGGGCCGGTGCGTGCGCGCGGTTCGGGCACCTTGCCGCCGGAGTGACCGTTTGGACCCCCGTGAGCAGCGGGTAAAATACCGCGGTTAGAACATGTTCCAATTCCACGAGGGGGTCGCTGTGGGCGACGAGATCAGGACATCCGAGATCACCAAGTGGGATCCCGTGCTGACCGAGCGGGTGATGAGCGTGCTGCGCCCCTTCCTCAAGGGCTACCACCGCGCCGAGGTGCGCGGGCTCGAGCACTTCCCCGCCGGGGGCGCGCTGGTGGTGGCCAACCACTCCGGGGGCCTGTTCCCCATGGACGTCCCCGTCTTCGCCAGCGGCTTCTACGACAAGTTCGGGTTCGACCGGCCCGTGTACACCCTCAGCCACGACATGTTGATGGTCGGGCCCAGCGGGACCTTTTTCAAGAAGGCGGGGTTCATCCCGGCCAACCACGAGAACGCCGACGAGGCGCTGCGTTCCGGTGGGGTCGTGGTGGTGTTCCCCGGCGGCGATTACGACGTGTACCGCCCCACCCTGGCGGCGAACAAGATCGACTTCGGTGGCCGCACCGGTTACGTGCGCGCGGCGCTGAACAACGGCGTGCCGATCGTCCCGACCGTCGGCATCGGCGGCCAGGAGGCCCAGCTGTTCCTGACCCGCGGTACCGACATCGCCAAGGCGCTGGGCCCGGTGGCACGCATGTTCCGCACCAAGATCCTGCCGGTCTCGTTCGGGTTCCCGTTCGGGCTGTCTGCCGTGCTGCCGGTCAATGTCCCGCTGCCCACCAAGATCACCATGCAGGCGTTGGAACCGATCGACATCGTCGCCGAGTTCGGCGAGGATCCCGATATCGACGAGGTCGACGCCCACGTCCGGCGCGTCATGCAGCGCGCCCTCGACGAGTTGGCCGCCGAGCGCAGGCTGCCGGTCCTGGGGTAACTCCATGGACGTCCTGGGCCAGCTGAACCAGAGCATCGGCCTGGCTTCCCGGCTGGTGCGCACGGGTGTGCTCGCGCCGCTGCGGCCGGACAAATACGTGCGTGTGGTCGATGCGTTCCAGCGCGAAAGCTCGGTCCTTGCCGCAGGTTTCGCGGCTGCCCGGCAGCGCTGCCCGGATCGGGCCGGCCTGATCGACGAGCGCGGCATCCTCACCTGGCGCCAGATCGACCGGCGGGCGGACGCATTCGCCGCCGCGCTGCAGCAATCCCCCGGCGGCGCACCCGAACTGATCGCGCTGCTGGCGCGCAACCACCGCTACGTCGTCGACACACTGCTCGCCGCGCATCGGGCCGGCAGCGAGGTCCTGCTGCTCTCACCGGATCTCGATGCGGCGACGGTACGGCGGCTGCTCGACGCCGAGGGCGAGGGCAAGACCACCGTCGTCGTCCACGACGACGAGTTCACCGGCGTCCTCGACGCCGCCCTCGCCGGCCTGCCGCCCACGGAACGCATCGCCGCCTGGACCGACGCGACCGGCGCGCAGCGCAGCGTCGACGGCATGATCGACGCGTGTGACGGCCGCACGCCGCGGCGCACGTTGCACACGACCCGGGTCGTCCTCCTGACCTGCGACTCCCCGCCGCGGGGTGTCGCGCACACGGGCGGCCGGCTGCGCACCGTCGTCGACCTCCTCGGCCGTATCCCCTGGCGCGCAGAAGAACCGGTGGTCGTCGCCACTCCGATGTGGTCGTCGTGGGGTTACCAGCAGCTCATGCTCTCCGCGTTCACCGCCGCGACCGTCGTGACCTCCCGTGTGTCCGCCGCGCAGGACGCCCTGGACCTGGTCGACAAGTACCGCGCCACCGGCCTGTGCGTGGATGCAGCGCTGCTCGGAGCCATCGCAGCGCTCCCCGAAGAGATCGTCGGGCAACGCGGCCGACGGTCCCTGCGGTTCGTCACCGCGGCGGGCGCCGGAATCGGCTCGGAGGTTCTCACCGCGGTGCGCGACATCGTCGGCGACATCGTCCACACCTGCTACCACACCCCGGAATTCGGCACGCTGGCCACCGCCTCTCCACGGGACCTGCGCGCGGCCCCCGGCACCGCGGGGCGGCCCACCGACGGCACCGCCCTGCGGATCCTCGACGGGGACCTGCGCGCGACCGGCCCCGGTGAGGTCGGTCGCATCTACGTGCGCGCACCCGCGTCGTCCACCGGTTACACGTCGGGTCGGCGCCGTGACGCCCACGACGGCTACCTGCCCACCGGCGATAGCGGGTTTCTCGACGCCGACGGGCGGCTATTCGTGGTGGGGCGTGACGACGGAAACCGCGGACCGGACGCGTAACCTCGCCCTTGGCTCCGACATCCCCCGGTCCGAGATCGCACGGAAGGGTTCCCACGATCGCCTTGAGGTTCTTCAAGCCCCGCCCCCTGGTCCGCGCCACCATCGAACTGGCCAACGCCGCCAACGGGGTGCGCCCGCTGGCCCGCGAGGGCTACCTGACCCTGCCGGTGTTCGCGTTCGGCTGGCCGACCTCGGAGATGTCGCCGCTGTACATGGCCGGCTCGATGCTCGACGCGGTGCGTCGCGGTGTGCGCGGTGACTTCCGCGGCCCGCGGGGCCGCATCGCGTTCGGGCTGACCGCGTTCAGCTGGGCTCTGCTGTATCTGATCCACCGCCGCAACGTCGCGGCGCAACCGCACTTCGAGGATCCGCTCCAGGAAGCACTCGGCGAGGACTACCAGGCCATCGCCGAGCGCGCGAAGTCGGCGCGACGCCGGCTGATCGGCGTGTGGCCCAACGACCTGATCCGGCGCCGGTATGTGGAGAAGGCCGGAACCGTGCAGTACGGGCCGCACAAGTCGGCCAACCGCGCAGACATCTGGCGGCGGGCCGATCTGCCGCGTGACGGCAAGGCCCCTGTGCTGCTGCAGATTCCGGGCGGAGCGTGGGCCATCGGCATGCGCCGGCCGCAGGCTTACCCGCTGCTGAGCCATCTGGCCGACCACGGGTGGGTGTGCGTGTCGATCGACTACCGCGTCAGCCCCCGGCACACCTGGCCCGACCACATCGTCGATGCCAAGCGCGCATTGGCCTGGATCAAGGAACACATCGCCGAGTACGGCGGTGATCCGGACTTCGTCGCGGTCTCCGGCGGGTCGGCGGGCGGCCATCTGGCGTCGCTGGTCGCCCTGACGGCCGACGATCCGCAGTTCCAGCCCGGTTTCGAGGACGCCGACACGTCGGTGGTGGCCGCGGTCCCGATCTACGGCCGTTACGACTGGATCTCGGCGCGCGGCAGCGGCCGCCGGGAATTCCTCGCGTTTCTGCAGAAATTGGTGGTCAAGAAACCTCTGTCCGGCAACCGGGACGTCTATGCCGACGCGTCGCCGCTGCTGCGGGTCCGCCCGGATGCGCCGCCGTTCTTCATCCTGCACGGCGCCGACGATTCGATCATCCCGGTCCCCGAGGGCCGCGAGTTCGCCGCCGCGATGGAGAAGGTGTCCACCGCGCCCGTCGTGTACGCGGAGATCCCGCACGCCCAGCATGCGTTCGACTTCTACTACGGCTCACCGCGCGCGCACTACACCGCGCAGGCGGTCGAGACGTTCCTGTCGTGGGTGCAGGCGCGGCGCGCGTCTCTCCCGGCCGGGACCGGTCAGCGCGCGACCAGCTGACCGACCAGCGAGGCGACCCGGTCGGTCCAGGTGTCGTCGACGCCGCCGGAGCGGGCGTGCTCGGCGACGTAACTGCCGACGATCATGTCGATCAGTGTGTTGCCGGTGGCCTCGTCGCATCCCAGCGCGTCGATCACCTGGGCCCGCTGTCCGCCGAGAATCGTGCGGAACGCGTCGCTGAAATCCGGGTCCTCGCCGGTGAGCAGGGCCGCGAACCCACCGACGCCGATGCCTGCGGTGACCACCTCGACGGAGTGGGTGACCGCCCACCGGACGCGCTGCTCGGCGTCGACGGAGACCGGCTCGGGTAGCCGCTCGCCCAATTCCTCCAACGCCGCGGCCAGCAGCGCGCGTCGGTTGGGGTAGCGCCGGTAGATGGTGGTCTTGGCGATGCCGGTGGCTTCCGTGACGCCCTGCATCGTCACCGCCCGGGGTCCCCGGGCACGCAGCAGGTCGAGCGCGGCACGGTGGATGCGCGCATCGATGCCGTCGACAGCCGGTGCTGCTGCGGGTGCGGTCATGCGGTCTCCCCTGGATCGGAATAGTTGCGAGCCCCTTGACGCTACACTAAGTGTAGCGCTACGCTACGTGTAGCGTTTTATTTAGGAGGTTGATATGCGTAAGTTCATGAAGAGCGCTCCTTGGCCGATATTCGCGTATGTACTGACTTTGATCGGTTTCCTTTTCCTGGGTCTGTTCGTCGCTTCCCTGGCCTACGGCGCCTCGTTCGCGCCGGCGCTGGGCACCGCGATGGTGGCGGCCTGGTTGATGGCCATCGGTTGTGTGATGCTGCGCCGCCGGCAGATCGCCAACGCCGACTCGGACAGCGACATCGTCTTGGGCTTGGACCCGATCCGCGGTGACACCGACCGCAAGAAGTTCGAGGTCTATCTGCAGCGTTACCGCAACCAGGGCGAGTCGGAGGAAGAGGCCGTTGCCGATGCCGCCGAGGACGTCCGCAAGGAGAAGGTCGCCGCATAACGTCGGCGAGCCGACTATGGAGCCATCGCGGATTCGACCACGGTGAGCTCGTCGGAAAGTCCGGCGGCACGGCGTATCTCACGGAACGCCTCGACCATCGCGTCGGTGAGTTCGTGGGGATCATCGAGCGTCCTGCCGTCGGACAGAACCGAGATGTTGAGCTGGTCGACGTAGCTCCACACGGTGATGTTCAGTCCACTGCCGGCGGTCAGCGGGCCGACCGAGTAGATCTCGGTGACCAGCGCACCGCCCACCCGGGCCCGCTCACGCGGACCGGGCACATTCGAGATCGGCAGGTTCATCACCTTGTTCTGACCGTCTCGACTCGACAGCCACCGGAACAGCGCCTCGGCCGGGGCCTGCGGCAGATACGCCGACCACCGACTGACCAGTTCCGGACCGATCAGCGTGTTGCTCTCCTTGCCGGCAGCTGCGGCGTCATGGGCGGCGCGGACCCGCTCGAGCGGGTCCTCGACGTCGACGGGCAGGCTGACCAGCACCCCGGTGAAGTAGTTGCCGGAGATCCGGTCGGGTGAGAAGTCGAAGCTGACCGGGACCGAGGCCAGCAGCGGGTGATCGGCGCGTCCGTCGTGACGCAGCGACAGCGTGCGCAGTGCACCGGCGGCCATCGACAGGACCATGTCGTTGATGGTCACGCCGAGGTGCTTGCCGGTCTCCTTCACCTCAGCCAAAGCCAGTGTGGCAGTGGCGAATCGGCGCGTCGAATCCAGCATGTGGTTCATGAACGACGGTGGCGGCGTGAACGGCCGGGTCAGCTCGGGAGACAGTTTGTGCGGACTCTGACGCACCCGGCGCACGCCCTGCGCCGTGTAGCGCACCACCGACGGGATCTTCGCGATCTGGCGCAGATGATCGGTGAACGCCGTGCGCACCAGCTCACCGCGGGACGGCGGTGGTTCGGTGACGTAGGAGTCGCGGTCGCTTTGCGGTCCGTCGGACAGATCCATGCCGCGGGCAAGGAGATTCGCCGATGCAACGCCGTCGGCCAGCGCGTGGTGGATCTTGCCGAGCACTGCGATGCGCCCGTGGGCCAGGCCCTCGATGAGGTACATCTCCCACAGCGGGCGGCTGCGGTCCAGCGGGGTGCTCGCGAGCCGGCCGACCGCTTCGTCGAGTTGACGACGCCCGCCGGGCGCGTCCACGCGGTACGGCCGCACGTGGTAGTCGAGATCGACTTCGGCGTTCTCCCTCCACATCGGGTGATGGAACTTGAACGGGATGTCGACCAGCTCCCACCGGAACGGGTCGAGCTTGTAGAGCCTGCTGTGGATGACCTTGCGGAGCTCCTCGACACCGAATGTGGCGCCGCCCAGATCGTCGAGCTCGATGACAGCCAGCTTCAGCGTGTGCATGTGCACGTTGGGTGTTTCGCTGTACAGCAGCACAGCATCCCACCCGCGAAGCCTTTTCACGACGTCACCTCCAGTGTCGGAGGCGTACTATATAACCTGCTTGTCCGCAGCCAGGCGGTGGTTTCGATGAATGTGGTTGAGGAACAAGCCAACTGCGGTCGACATCGCCCCGGTGCGCGCACCGTCGGTCATGTCGAAGCCGTGGCCGGCGCCCGGTAGTTCCACATATCCCACCGGCGACCGCGACACCCCCTGCAACCGCTCCACGAAGCTGCGCGCCTGCGCGACCGGGATCACGCTGTCGCCGGTGCCGTGCACGACCAGGAACGGCGGGGCATCCGGATGCACCTGTGCAATCGGCGATGCCTTGCGGAACACCTCGGGATGCTTGTCGATCGAGCGCTTGACCACGACGCGTTCCAGGAAGTCGACGAAGCGCACGCGCTCGACGGTCGACTTGTCCTCCCAGCAGTAGCGGCCGTAGATCCCGACGACGGCGTCGACCGACGTGTCCGAGCCCTCGGGCAGTTCGTCCTGGAATTCCGGGTCGTTGGCGGTCAGTCCGGCCAGCGCGGCCAGGTGGCCGCCGGCCGAACAACCGGCCACGGTCACGAAGTTGCGGTCGCCGCCGAACCGGTCGACGTTGGCGCGCGCCCACGCGATCGCGGTCTTGACGTCGGCGATGTGGGCCGGCCAGCGGTTGTGCGGCGAGACCCGATAGTCGATGGACAGGCAGACCCAGCCCTGCGCAGCCAGGTGCGACATCAACGCGTAGCCCTGCAGGAGCCGGCTGCCGTGCACCCAGGCGCCGCCGGGCACGAAGATCATCACCGGCGCGGGCTGGGCCGGAAGGTCGTCGCGCCGCCACACGTCGAGCAGTTGCGTGGGCCGCGGGCCGTAGCGCACCGAGGTCTTGTGCACGTGGCGGCGGTGGTCCCGCATGCGCCACAGTGGCGGTTTCGTATCGGCTGCCGGCCATTCGATCTGCAGATCCTGCGGGTTCACGATGCCCCGCAGCGCGGCCTCGGTGACCTCGTTGGTACAGGCCCGCTGCGACTGCTTCAGTTCCGGGTCGGCCGGGTTCAGCAGCGACTTCGCGGTCGAGGTCAGGAAGTCCGGGGCGTGACGGGAGCCCCAGACCGCCGCCGCAGCCAATGCGCCCAGCGGCTCAAGGTGTTTGCCGATGACCGGCAGGGACGCTGAGGCCACGCTGGCGGCCAGCATGTAGTCGGACGGGCCGGCCTTCAGCAACCATTGCAGGCGGGTGGTCAGGGTGGGGCCGGGGTACCGGACATCCGGTCGTTCCGTCATGGCGCGAGCGTACCCCCGGGGGCGGAAACCAAACTGACAATCGCGAGCAAGTTGTCTACTTCTTTTTGAGTTGTAGTAAATTTGTGACTCCAGTCACATTCTCTGCTCTCCCGGACCCTATTCCGGGCCGTCGGTAGGTTCAGGCCGTGAGTAAGTCCGCTCTTGCGATCACCGAAGACCACCTGGCCCTCGCCGATGCCGCGGCCGGTCAGCTCGACCGGCTCGACGCGCTGGGTCTGGCCCGGGCCACGCTGGCCGAAGGATCATGTCATCCGCGCGAGATCTGGTCGGCCGCAGCGCAACTCGGTTGGATCGGACTGGCCCTGCCCGAGGAGCACGGGGGATCGGGCTTCGATCTTGCCGAACTCGCGGTCGTGCTGGAGTGCCAGGGCCGCCGCCTGTCCCCCGGCCCGTTCCTGCCCACGGTGGCCGCCGCGGTGGTGATCGACCGCTGCGGCGACGACGCGCTGCGGCGCGAACTGCTGCCGGGCCTGGCCGGCGGCGACACCGTGGCGGCCTTCGGCGCCGGGGGTGCGCTCGCCGTCGCCGACGGGACCGTCGACGGACAGATCGACGCGGTGCTCGGCGCGCCCGACGCCGACCTGCTGGTTCTCGTCGCCGGGGACGACGTGGTGGTCCTCGACCGTCACGCCGACGGCGTGACGGTGACCCCGACGGATGCGCTGGACACCACCCGCAGCCTCGGCTCGGTCCGGTGCAGCGGGGTGTCGATCCCGGGCCCGCGCATCCTGCGCGGCGCTGCCACGGCGGCCCGGACCGTCTTCCGGATCCTCGCCGCGGCCGAGGCGGTCGGTGTCAGCTGGGCGGTGTTGGAGATGGCCGTCGAGTACGCGAAGGTCCGCGAACAGTTCGGCCGCACCATCGGCACGTTCCAGGCGGTCAAGCACCACGCGGCCAACATGCTCGTCGAGGTCGAGACCGCGACGGCGGCCACCTGGGACGCGGCGCGTTCCGACGATCTGCATGCGGCGCAGTTCGCCGCCGCGGTGGCCGCGACGCTGGCCGCACGCGCCCAGATCTTCAACACCCAGAACAACATTCAGCTCCACGGGGGCATCGGCTTCACCTGGGAACACGACGCGCATCTCTATCTGCGCCGGGCCCGCACCCTGTCGGCGCTGCTGTCCGACGGCGCCGACCCGGCTCTCGATGTGGTGGAACTGCAGCGCCAGGGCCGGGCCCACGGCGCGTCGTTCTCGCTGCCGCCGGAGGCCGACGACTACCGCGCCCAGGCCCGGGAGGCCGCCGCGCGGATCGCCGGCCTGCCCGCCGAGCAGCAGCGCGACGCGCTCGTCGACTCCGGCTACCTGGTGCCGCACTGGCCGCGGCCGTGGGGGCGGGGCGCCGACGTCCTCGAACAACTGGTGATCGAGGAGGAATTCGCCGACATCGACCGCCCCGACATGGGTATCACCGGCTGGGTGGCGTTGACGATCGCCCAAGCCGGCACCGACGAGCAGCGCGAACGCTGGGTGGAACCGGTGCTGCGCGGCCAGGTGATGTGGTGTCAGCTGTTCTCCGAGCCGGGCGCGGGCTCCGACGCGGCGGCGGTGCGCACCGCGGCCAAGAAGGTCGACGGCGGCTGGCGCATCACCGGGCAGAAAGTGTGGACCAGCCTGGCGCATCTGTGCCAGTGGGGACTGGCCACCGTGCGCACCGATCCCGACGCACCCAAACATGCGGGCGTGACCATGATGGCCGTCGACATGTCCGCCGAGGGTGTCACCGTCAACCCGCTGCGGGGGATCACCGGGGACTCGCACTTCAACGAGGTGTTCTTCGACGACGTGTTCGTGCCCGATTCCGACGTCGTGGGCGACGTGAACAAGGGCTGGCTGGTGGCGCGCGCGACCCTGGGCAACGAACGCGTCTCCATCGGCGGCGGTTCCGGCGCGCCGACGGCGGTCACACCGGCCGACCTGGTCGCGCTGCTCGACGCCTCCCCCGACGGCCCGACCCGGGTCCGGGCGGCCGCAGACGTCATCGCCGAGCAGCACACCCTCAAGCTGCTCAACCTGCGGCGCGCGGCCCGCGCGATCTCCGGCGCCGAGCCCGGCCCGGAAGGCAACGTGACCAAGCTGCTGCTCGCCGAATCCGGGCAGCGGCTGACCGAACTGGCGTTCGTCCTGACCGGCACGGCCGCGGTCACCGGCGCAAACGAGCACCTCACCCGCGCCTACATGGGCAACCGTGCGATGACGATCGCGGGCGGCACCTCCGAGATCACCCGCAACAGCATCGCCGAGCGCATCCTCGGTCTGCCGCGCGATCCGTTGCTGAAGTGACCGCGACTGCCCGCGGTGGTGCGCATACTGGGCTGGTGCCGAAAGCCCAGTTCCATCCCGAGTTGCGCCGCAGCGCGCGCATCCTGCCCAAACAGATGATCACCCCGGCCACCTTGCCGTTCATGCGCGCCGCGAGCCGGCTGATGTGGCGCAAGGCCCGCAACGACGCCGAGGCGCTGACCCTGGCGTCCGGCGTCGAGGTACGTCTGCACCGGCCCGCCGATCGCCCGGACACCGGACCTGCGCTGCTGTGGATCCACGGCGGCGGCTATCTCATCGGCGATGCCGCGCAGGACGACGTGCTGTGCCGCCGGTTCGCCGAGGAACTCGGGGCGACCGTCGTCGCGGTGAACTATCGGCTGGCACCCGAACATCCCTACCCGACACCGCTGGAGGACTGCTACGCCGCACTGCAGTGGATGGTCACGCTGCCCGGGGTCGACCGGACCCGGGTGGCCATCGGCGGCGCCAGCGCCGGCGGAGGGCTGGCTGCCGCGCTGGCTCTGTTGACCCGCGACCGCGGTGAGATCGACCTGGCCGCACAGATTCTGGTGTATCCGATGCTCGACGACCGGACCGTCGAGCGCGACGACCTCGACCATCCCGGTCTACGGCTGTGGAACAACTCGAGCAACAAGTTCGGCTGGTCGGCATATCTGAAAGACGCCGACCGCGACGTCGCGGTGCCCGCCCGCCGCACCGACCTGGCCGGTCTGCCGCCGGCGTGGATCGGCGTGGGCACCCTCGACCTGTTCCACGACGAGGACCTCGCCTACGCCGAGCGGTTGCGGGAGGCCGGGGTGCGTTGCGAGGTCAAGGTGGTCGACGGCGCGTTCCACGGTTTCGACGGCATCGCGCCCAAAGCCCAGGTGTCGCGGGACTTCTTCGCCAGCCAGTGCGCGTTGCTGCGTGAGGCGTTCGCGCCGGCGGCGGCCTGAGTCACCCGCTGCGGTAGGCGATCTCGCCGCCGATGACCGTGGCCGCGATCAACCCGGCGTCCAGCTCGGCGAGCACCTGTTGCGGCCCGGCTGACAGGACACACAGGTCTGCCGGGGCCCCCACTGCGACCGTGCGGGGGACGGCGGGATGCCGCGCGCTCCCGGTGAACATGGCCAACGCCTCGGCGGGTGAGACACGTTCTGCCGCACCGAGTGTGGTGCCGGTGCGGGTGCGCCGGTGGACGGCGGCGCGCATGGCCGCCCACGGGTCGGCGTCGCCGAACGGCGCATCGGTCGACAGCGCGACCGGGATCCCGGCGGTGCGCAGCGCCGCGACCCGCCACAGCTCGTGGTGCTCGTCGGCCGGCACGTCCCGCAGGTATTGCTCGCCGCGTTCGGCGACGAAGTTCGGTTGGGTCACCACGGTGGCGCCGGCGGCGGCGAGCATATCCAGGCTGCCGTCGGGGACCACCGCGGCGTGTTCGATGCGATCGCAGGGATGGTGACCGGCGGTGCGCAACGCCTCCAAGGCCACGGTCAACTGGGCGGCGGTGACGCAGTGCAGTGCCACTGGGACATCGGCGTCGTGGCGGTCGGTGATCCACGCGGCGAGTTCGTCGAGGTCGAGCGCGTCGTCGTGCAGGATCCGTTTGCCCGGGGCCAGGATGTGCAGGCGCTGACGCAGTTCGCCGCGCTGGGCGGCCGCGTGCAGTGCGGCGATGTCATCGGTGTCGAGATCCGGTGTGGCGTCGGTGATTCCGGTGACACCGTATGCGCTCAGCTGTGCGCTGAAGGCGGTCAGATCGGGTGCGGTTCGTCGCAGCGCGGCCGACCATCGGGGGTCCGCACTGGCCAACACACCGTCGGGATGTCCGGCCAGCCCGAGGCGGGCCAGGCCGGGCGAGTTGATGAACCATTGCACGCCGCTGCGGTGCTGGATGCGCACGGGCACATCGGGGGCGACGGCGTCGAGCACGGTGCGATCCAGCGCGCCGGCGGCGGCTTCGTGGTAGGCCACCGCGCGGATCCAGCCGTCGTGGTCGGGCGCGGCGTTGGCGAGGACCACAGCCAGGTGGGACAGGTCGGTGACCTCTTCGGGTCCGACGCGCACCGAGGTCGACGCGGCAGCGGCCGCCCGCACGTGCAGGTGGTGGTCGTGCAGCCCGGGCAGCACGGTGCCGCCGTCGGTGTCGTAGACGGATTCGCCCGGGCGAGAAGGTAATCGGGGTGCCATCTCGGTGATGCGGTGATCGGTGCGGATGTCGGTGCGGGTGCCGTCGAGCAGGGTCGCCCGGGTGATCAGCATGCGACACCTGACCGCTGGGCCACGATCCGGTCGACGGTCGCGTTGTCGGCACCCAGATCAGCTGCCGCGCGGTGGATCTGCGGGGCGGCTCGAGCACTCGTCGGATCCTCTTGCGACAGGTGCGCGTACCCGGCCGCCACCGCGGCCATCGCGATGTCGATCAGCTCACCGCCGCCGCGTCGCGCCGCGGCCAGCACGGCCTGCGCGGCGTGCAGCCCGGTCAGCGGGTCGGCGATCGCGTCCCCGCAGAACGACGGCGCGTCGGCGGGGCCGGTGGTCAGGCCGCCCGCCACGGCCGCGTCGTCCCCGAAAGCCACCCGGTCGGCATGCGACGCCTCGGTCCCGTGCCCGGTGACGCGCAGCCAGATCCGGCCGGGACGGGCGGGCACCTGGTGCGGGCCGAGGCCGCGGCGGCGCAGCGCGTCGGGTCGTGAGGATTCGATGACGACATCGGCGGCGCGCAGCAGTGCCTGCAACGGTTCGGGATGGTGCAGATCGGCCCGGTAGGAGAGCTTGCCGCCGTTGATCCAGTCGAAGAACACCCGGGGCCCGAGTCGGGTGCCGTCGGGCCGCGCCGCGGTCTCCACCTTGACCACGGTGGCGCCCGCGCGGGCCAGCAGCGCGCCGCACAGCGGGCCGGCCCACATCGACGACAGATCCACCACCAGGGCGTCGGCGACGTCTACCTGCGCACGCTCCCCGAGTCGCGTCACCGCCGGCGGTCGCGCGGCGGCCTCCCCGTGCACCCCCACCGGTAACCCCAGCAGACGGGCGCGTTGCGCGAACGCCGTCACGCCGATCTCGCGGGCGCGCTGCTCGACGGCGGTCCATGCGTCGTCGACACGGTCGGCCTCCACCAGCGCGGGCACCGCGTCGACGTCGTCGGGCCGGGACAGGGTCAGCGCGCACCAGCCGTCGGCGCCCTGCAGCAGCCGCGTCGCGCCGCCGGCCGAAATCCGGCCGGGCGCGGGCAGGTTGAGCAGTGCCGCGCGTCCGGTCAGCAGTTCGGTCGCGTCGACGGCCACGCCGGCCAGATCGGCGACGTCCCGCGCCACCGCACCGGCGTGCTCGAGCACGGCGGCGGGGATGGTCACAGACGTCACGGCTCCATTGTGGGCGACCGCGCGCCCCGTCAGAACACGCGCCTTCAGAACATCAGCGCCGTGAACCGCCAGTCCAGTACCTGGCGGTCGGCGCCGCCGCCACCGGCGTCGGCGTACACCAGCGAGCGCAACCGCAACAGGCCTCCACGGCCCTCGGGCAGCGCGTCGGCCGACTCGACGGTCAGCTCGCTGTAGAGCGTGTCGCCTTCGTGCACCGGCCCGGTGTGATCGCACGACTCCCAGCCCAGGACGGTCACCAGGTTCGGCAGCAGCCGGCACGCCTGGGCCAACGCGAGACCGATGGTGTGTCCGCCGTACACCAGGCGTTGCCCGGCGACTCGCGAATCATGATGGGTGGCAGCGATGTTCAGCGAGAGGCGAGCCAATTCCGGTGCGCTGGTGACGACGTCGGCGGTGCTGTGGCCGACGGCGCCGGCCAGCGACGTGTCGAAATGTGACCCGGCGACCCGGGCGCGGAACAGGTCGGCGTCCCAGCCGGCGGCGGGGTCGGGGTCGGGCCCCAGGTCGGTGCCGATGCTCGAGAGGTCGTCGCGATGCCCCGTGTCGGCGGCGTCGTCGCGCAGCGGCAGCATCGCGCAGCGGTAGAAGTCGAGCACGAGCCGGCCCAGACCGTCGATCGTCGTCATCCGCAACGCCGCCAGGCCGGTGGCCGCACGTCCCGGTTTGGCCGAGTTCTGTTTCAGCCCAACCACTTCGGTGCGGGTGAACAGAGTGTCCCCGATGAGCGGATAGCGGTGGAACCGCAGCCCCCGGTAGAACAGGTTCGCCTTGACCCGCTGGGTCACCAAGGTGGACTGGCCGATCGCGACATCACACACCAGGCCGGGATGCGCCATCGGGGCGGTGGCACCGGTGACCGCGGCGGTCAGTTCCGCGTCGAGCGGTAGACGCAACCGGTCCCCCAGGATGGTCTGGTGGGCGGCGGCGACGCCGGCGGTCAACGTCATCGAAGGCGCCGAATCGAACACCTGCCCGACGTGGAGATCCTCGAAGTACGGGCCGTCGGCGAATCGACCATGTCCAGTCACAGTCGGCCATGCTGGCATCGGCTTCCGGAGGGTGTCAAAGGGGCCGTAGGTTTGACGTCGACCGCATCAGCGAGAAGGAGGGCCCGTGGACGACCGGTTGAGCGATGAAGAGGCGATGCTGGTCGAGACGGTACGCACCTTCATCGACCGCGATGTCAGGCCGACGGTACGCGACGTCGAGCACGCCAACACCTACCCCGAGGCGTGGATCGAGCAGATGAAGCGCATCGGGATCTACGGTCTGGCGGTGCCCGAGGAGTTCGGCGGCACCCCGGTCTCGACGCGCTGCTACGTGCTGGTCACCCAGGAGTTGGCGCGCGGCTGGATGAGTCTGGCCGGCGCGATGGGCGGGCACACCGTGGTGGCCAAGCTGATCGACCTGTTCGGCACCGATGACCAGAAGCAGCGCTACCTCCCGCAGCTGGCGACCGGCGAGATCCGGGCCACGATGGCGCTGACCGAACCGGGCGGCGGTTCCGACCTGCAGAACATGACCACCACCGCGTTGCCGTCCGAGGGCGGCGGGCTGAGCATCAACGGCGCCAAGACGTGGATCAGCAACGCCCGCCGGTCGGGGTTGATCGCGCTGCTGTGCAAGACCGACCCGGCCGCCACGCCGCGGCACCGCGGCATCTCGGTGGTGCTCGTCGAGCAGGGTATGACCGGCATGTCCGTGTCGCGGGACCTGCCCAAGCTCGGCTACAAGGGTGTGGAGAGCTGCGAGCTGATCTTCGAGGACTGCCGGGTGCCGGCGTCGGCCATCCTCGGCGGTGAGCCCGGCAGGGGGTTCGCGCAGATGATGAAGGGCCTGGAGACCGGTCGCATCCAGGTGGCGTCGCGGGCGCTCGGGGTGGCCACCGCGGCACTCGACGACGCGCTGCGCTACGCGCAAGAGCGGGAGAGCTTCGGGCAGCCGATCTGGAAGCACCAGTCCGTCGGCAACTACCTGGCCGACATGGCGACGAAACTGACTGCGGCACGCCAACTCACGCTCTACGCGGCCGACCGTTACGACAGCGGCGAGCGCGCGGACATGGAGGCCGGCATGGCCAAACTGTTCGCCTCCGAGGTCGCGATGGAGATCGCGTTGAACGCGGTGCGCATCCACGGGGGTTACGGCTATTCCACCGAGTACGACGTCGAGCGCTACTTCCGTGACGCGCCGCTGATGATCGTCGGTGAGGGCACCAACGAGATCCAGCGCAACGTCATCGCCGCGCAGCTGGTGGCCCGGGGCGGCCTCTGATCACGGCAGGATTTCGTCGACCAGCCCCCACCGCAGCGCGGTGGCGGCGTCGACCGATCGGCCGGACAGCACCAGATAGGCGGTGCGCCAGCGCCCGATGCGGCGGGTGATGCTGACGGTGCCGCCGGCGCCGGGGATCAGCCCCAACGCCAGTTCCGGCAGGCCCAGCACCGCGTCGGGATGACAGCGCACCCAGCCGCAGAACGCCGCCATCTCCAGGCCGCTGCCCTGCACCTGGCCGTGGATCTCGGCGCGGCAGGCGCGCCCGAGCCGAGCGGTGATCTCGTCGAGCACCAGGGCCGGGCTGTGCCGGGTGCGGGCCAGGTGGGCGCTGGCCGGGTCGGCGAAGGTGCCGAACTCGGCGAGGTCCCCGCCGCTGCAGAACGACGGACCGTTGCCGCTCAGCACGACCTCGCGCACCGACGGGTCGACGCGCGCGACCTCGAGCGCGTCGAGCAGCGCGGCGCGGGCGTCGGTGGAGAACGCGTTGTGGCGGTGCGGGCGGTTGAACGTGACGTGCAGGCAGTCGTCGACCCGCTCGGCCAGCACCGGATCGTCGGTCCCCGGCACCCGCGCCGGGCCCCGGTCGGCGAGCCACCGCGCGAACTCGGCGCCGGACTGCAGCGTCGAATACGCCAGGGACTCGGTGATCACGCCCGTGAACGCCGGCGCCGCCGGGTCCAGCGCGCGCAGCACGTCGTCGCACACCGCCGCGGACTGGGGCCACTGCGCAACCCGCTGCCCGATCTCGGTCAGCGCCGTCTCGACAGAACCCACCGTGACCGCGCGCCGGTCGTCGGTGGGCTGCTCGGTCAGCGAGAATGTCGCGTCATCGGCGGTGTCGGCGTCGACCAGCGCGCCGTCGACGACACGGACATGGATCACGAGTACTTCTTTATCAGCTCCTGCTTGTACAGCTTGCCGGTGTCGGTGCGCGGCAGTTGCGCCTCGAACGAGATGGACCGCGGGCACTTGTAGTGCGCCAGACGGTCCCGCAGCCACGCGATCAGTTCCTCGGCGAACTCGGGTGTCGCGTCGGCCTGATCGACGGTCTGCACGACGGCCTTGACACGCTGCCCCATCTCTTCGTCGGGCACCCCGAACACCGCGGCGTCCATCACCTTCGGGTGGGTGACGAGCAGGTTCTCGGCTTCCTGCGGGTAGATGTTCACACCACCGGAGATGATCATGTGATGCCGGCGGTCGGTCAGGAACAGGTAGCCGTCCTCGTCGACGTAACCGATGTCGCCGACGGTCTTCCAGCCGCGGGGGTGCCGCGACGACTCGGTCTTGGTCGGGTCGTTGAGGTACTCGAAGTCGTAGCCGCCCTCGAAGTAGATCTCCCCGGCCTGGCCCGGCGGCAGCTCGTTGCCGTCCTCGTCGCAGATGTGCAGCGTGCCGGTCAGCGGACGGCCGACCGAACCGGGACGGGTGAGCCATTCCTCGGCGGTGATCAGCGTGGAGCCGTGCGCTTCGGAGGACGCGTAGTACTCGTCGACGATCGGGCCCCACCAGTCGATCATCTGCTGCTTGATCTCCACGGGGCACGGCGCGGCGGCGTGCATGACCCGCTCGAGGCTCGACACGTCGTAGGACTTGCGGACCTCCTCGGGCAGCTTGAGCATCCGGGTGAACATCACCGGCACGAACTGGCCATGTGTCACTTTGTGTTTCGCGATCGCGTCGAGGGTGCCCTCGGGGTCGAACTTCTCCATCACCACGGTGGTGATGCCGCCGGCCTGGGTTTGCATCGACCACACCGAGGGCGCGGTGTGGTACAGCGGGGCGGGGCTGAGGTACACCGCGTCCGGGTGCATCCAGAACGAGACGAGCGCGGCCATCAGGCCGGGTGACTCCGACGGGTGGACGTGCGGCAGTTCGCGTTTGATCCCCTTGGGCCGGCCGGTGGTGCCCGACGAGTACTGCAGCAGGTCGCCTTCGATCTCGTCGTCGATCGGGGTGTCGGGCAGCTCGGCGACGCACGCAGGGTAGCTGAGCCAGCCGTCGAGCTCACCGTCGGAGATCACCAACAACTCGGGCAGCCCATTGGGCAGCTCGTCGCCGAGCCCGGCCAGGGTGTCCTTCAGCTTGGCCGAGCCGACGATGGCCTTGGCGCTGCTGTTGTCGATGATGTACGCGGCTTCGGCGGGGGTCAGGTGGGTGTTGATCGGGACGTAGTAGAGGCCGGCGCGACGAGCGGCCCACATGACGGCATGGATGTGCTCGTTGTTCTCCATCAGGATCGCCACGGCGTCGCCCTCGACCAGACCGGCCTTGCGGAACAGGTGCGCCAACCGGTTCGCACGCGCTTCGAGTTCGCCGAACGTCACGACCGTCCCGGACGGATACATGATGATGGCGGGCTTGTCAGGGGTGGCAACGGCGGTGTCGCGGATCTGCATGGCCTGACTGTACTCAAGACCACTTGACAGGCGTCAAGTGTGGTGGGCGATTGTCAGGCGGGCGCGAAACTACCGTGGAAACCCTGCGGGACGTGGTGGGTCAACTGCGCGGTCGCCACCGGTCCCGCCGCCGGATCCTTCGCGTCGAGGATCACCAGTCGCGAGGCGTGGCGGTCGGCTTGGTACTCCACGGTCAGCAGCCATCCGTCGTCCTCGGCGGTGGCGCCGGGGCGCGGGGTGAACACCGGTTCGCAGAAGCTGTTGCCAGGCGCCGACGCCGGGTAATCGAGTTCGGTGCGGGTGGTCAGGTCCAGCTTGGTGACGGTGTCGTAGAACGAGCCGAGCCGGCGCCGGGTGTTGTAGTACGCGTAGCGGTGCGGCCGGCCCTCGCGGTCCGGGTGGTGGCGTGGGAACTCACACGGGCTGTCGGACAGCGGTTCGGTCAGGACGCGACCGGACGCGGTGACCCGGAACCTGGTGAACGTCGAGGGCACGTCGTCGAGCGGGGCGGTGTGGAACCGTGCGATGCGCTCGATCAACCGACCGTCGTCGTAGGTGATGGCGTCGACCACCACGTCGGTCCCGTCGTCGAACGCGTTGCTCAGGTGGAACTGCAGGATGGCGTCGCACTCGACGCGGCGGATCGCTCCGCCGTCGCGCGGTACGAGCACGAAGACGCTTCCGCGCTCCGGACGGTACCGCAAGGTGTCGCCGATGGTGGCGCGCCCCAACAGAACCGGCACCGCGTCGGGAATCAGCGGCGTGACCAGGAAGACGAGATACCGTTCGGTGATCGCGAAGTCGTGCACCATCGCGGTGTAGGGCAGCGGCGCGGAACGGAAGTGGCGCAGCCGGCCGGTGCGGTCGGTGTGGTAGATCCGCAGGTGTGGACGCGGCAGCAGTTCGACACCGAAGTTGAACATCGCGCCGGTGGCCGGGCAGAAGCTCGGGTGCGCGGAATATGAACCCAGCCAACGCAATCGACCACCGAACCGCCGCACCCCGACGGTCTCGAGGGTGTCCGGGTCGATCTCGTGCGGCGGCCCGGCCTCCCACAGCGCGTAGAGGTGGCCGGCGTGCTCGACGACGTTGGTGTTGGCCAGGTTCGGCGGGACCCGGCCGATGTTGGACCGCCAGCCACCGGGTGCGGCGGTACCCATGTGGCTGACGCCGCCCTTGCCCTGGAAATGGCGTGTGCGCACATAGCGGTTGCGGTAGCGCACACCCTCCTCGTCGATCGTGAAGGCCGAGAGCATGCCGTCGCCGTCGAACAAGTGGCGCAGCGGGCGGCCGGTGTGATCCTCCCAGCGGCCCAGGCCGTTGCGGTACAGCGTGCCGCGCAGTCCGGCGGGGATGGTCCCGGTGGTCTGCTCGACGCGATAGTCACGTTCGGCGTACTGCGGTTCGCTGACGCCGAGGCTGCTCAGGTCGGCCGGACCCAGCCGGGACAGCTGGGTGTGCGCGGACCGGAGTTCGTCGTCGGGCAGCGAGTCGAGGTAGCGGCGCAGCGCCGGGAACGGGGTCAGATCTACCGAGGGCTCCACCGATGCGGTCACGCGCACTCCTAACTGAGACTGAAATTCAAATTAGTCTCAGTAGTGTCGGTGGGTCAACACCTCCGGTAAGAATGCCGTCGTGGCCTCCACCCGGTCGTTCGACGCGCTGCTGCAGTCGGCGCTCGCGCTCATCGCCGAGCGAGGTGTGGACGGGATCACGCTGCGTGACGTCGCGGCCCACGCGCAGGTGTCGCGCGCGACCGCCTACCGGGAGTTCGGCGACAAGGACGGCTTGATCGGCGCCGTGGCAGCCCACGAGATCGGGTTGATGTTCGCCGCGGTGCAGGCCGACGTCGACCTCAGCGCCGACCTGCCCGCGCAGGTGGCCACCGTCGTCGCCTCGGCCCTGCGCTACCAGCGCGGCCACGCCGCGTTCGCCTACGTCCGGACCCATGAGCCGCATTGGCTGCTGCACGCCGCGCTGGCGATCGGGGATGCGCGCATGGATCTCGTCCAGACCGTCGCAGGCGTGGTGCGGCCCGCCGTCGACATCAGCGCCGCCCGGCTGCGGGTCAGCGTCGAGCAGGCCGCGGAGTTGATCGTGCGTGCGGTGCTGTCCCACGCGCTCATCGAGACAAGCTCGCTGTCCGACGAGGAGGTCGGGCAGGCCGTCGCGCACGCGATCATGGTTGCGGATTGAAGGGCCGGAAACGCCTTACCCTGTCCCCGTGGGAGATCGCCACGACGACCATCAGTTCCGATGCGTCAGCGTCGTCCCGCTGTTCGCGCCTCTGCCCGACGAGGACCGGCGGCGGATCGCCGGCGTCGCGGTCACACGCCGGTATCGACGCGACGAGCACGTGGTTGCGCCTGGGGCCCAACCCGCCCTGCACATCGTCCACCGAGGTCGGGTGAAGGTGTTCCGGCTGCTCGACAACGGCAGCGAGCAACTGATCCGCATTCTCGGGCCGGGCGAGTTCTTCGGCGAGACGGCGGTGCTCTCCGGAGCGGAGGTCGACTACTTCGCCGCGGCCCTCGTCGACAGCGAGCTGTGCTCGATCGGCCGGCGCAGGATCCTCGACATCCTCACCGAACGGCCGTCGGTCGCGGTGACGATGCTGCAGACGGTGGCGCGCCGGCTGACCGATGCCGAGCAGCTGGTGGCGTCGCTGACCGGACGCTCGGTCGGACAACGACTCGTCGACCATCTGCTGCAGCTTGCGCACGATGCCGGTTCGCCACGGTTTGTCCTGCCGTCGAGCAAGAAGGACCTCGCGTCTTATCTCGGCACGACGGCCGAAACACTGAGTCGACGGTTGTCATCGTTGCAGAACGCGGGAGCCCTGCGCCTCGGTCCCGGTCGCGCGGTCGAGATCCGCGATGAGCAGGCTTTGCGTGCCGCGGCCCGAGAGCCGTGACCGATCATCCGACCGCGAACCGCCGACAGCGGCAGGAACGGCTGGGCCCAGGTACGACTGTCGTGAGAATGCGCGGCATTGTCGCCCACCAGGAACACGTGCCCCTGCGGAACCACCCGGCAGACCCCGGCGACCTCGACAGCGTCTCCGGCGACGCCGGCGACCCGTTTGACCAGGACGCGGCCGACTTCGGCGCTGTCGACCACCACCACGTCACCGCGGGCGATCCGCTTGGAGCGGCCCACGACCACGGTGGCGACGCGCTGGCCGGGCCGCAGTGTCGGCCACATCGACCACGACTCCACGCGGGTGACGAAGAACAGGTGACGGCGCACCACCAGCGCCACCGCCGCGGCGACCGCGACGGTGGCGAGGACGACTGACAGGGTGACCATCTCAGTGGTGGTGGGCGCCCACGAGCCCGTGGTGATCGTGGTCGTGGTGCTCGCCCTCGACGTACTTGAAGAACCGGACATAGGCGGCGATGTAGGCCCTGCCTGCGGGCACGTCGTCGACGTCGTAGTCCTTCAGCGCGAGCACGTCGGCGAAGCGGCGTTGCACTTCGGGCATCTGTTCGGCCGGAATCAGTCCCGCCAGCGGTTCGAGCGAGCCGATCGCGACGCTGCGATCCGCGGCGGCGACCTTTTCGTCGATCGGAGCGCCCGACTCCTTCAACCCGTCGAAACCGGCCCCCTCACCGGCGCGGTGGATACGCACCAGTTCGTTCAGGAAACCGAGCTCGGGAAGTTCCGCGAACGCCTTGCGGACCTCGGCTTCGGCGTCGGCGGGCACCCACGGCAGCGCGTGGTTGACGTTGCCGCTACGCACGGCGCGCTGTCCCGCCTGGACGACCGGACCGTCCATGGTGTCGCAGTGTGCGCTCGCCGGTTTCGGCATCAGCAAAACCGCTGCCGCAACAGCGATTCCGAGTACCACGAGCAGTATGGCGGTCATGACCTTCTCCTTCGGACTATGTGCCCGGGCCCGTTGGCCCGAGTCCACTTCACCGCAGAACTACCGCCACCGCCTTGACCCAGATCAAGAACGCCCCGACAGCCCGGCCAGCAGACGCGAAATCCCCCTTTTCCGCGTGGAAAAGGGGGATTTGGCGGACTGCTCGGCGCGAGAAGGCTAGCTGTTCTCGAGGCGGGTCTTCAGAGCGTCGAACTCGTCCTTGATCCCGGTCGGCAGCTTCTCGCCGACGAACTCGAACCACTCCTCGATCTGCGGGATCTCCTCGCGCCACTCGTCGGGATTGACCGCCAGCGCGGCGTCCACGTCCGCCGGGTCCACGTCGAGGCCCTCGAGGTCGAGATCCGCGGCACCGGGGACGGTGCCGATCGGCGTGGTGTTGCCGTTGGCCTTGCCCTCGATGCGCTCGATGACCCACTTGAGCACGCGGCTGTTCTCACCGAAGCCGGGCCACAGGAAGCGGCCGTCGTCGCCGCGACGGAACCAGTTGACGAAGAAGATCTTCGGCATCTTCGAGTCGTCGGCGTTCTTGCCGATGTCGATCCAGTGCTGGAAGTAGTCGCCGACGTTGTAGCCGAGGAACGGCAGCATCGCCATCGGGTCGCGGCGCACGGTCCCGACCTTGCCCTCGGCGGCTGCGGTCTGCTCGGAGCCCATGGTGGCGCCGATGAACACGCCGTGCTGCCAGTCGTTGGCCTGGGTGACCAGCGGGACCGTCGTCTTGCGGCGGGCGCCGAACAGGATCGCCGAGATCGGTACACCCTGCGGGTCGTCCCACTCCGGCGCCAGCGTCGGGCACTGCGAGATCGGGGTGCAGTACCGCGAGTTCGGGTGCGCGGCCTTCTCCTCGGACTCGCGCGTCCAGTCGCGGCCCTTCCAGTCGATCAGGTGCTCGGGGTCGCCTTCCAGGCCCTCCCACCACACGTCCCCGTCGTCGGTCTTGGCGACGTTGGTGAACACGGTGTTGCCCTTGGCGATGGTCTTCATCGCGTTCGGGTTGGAGTCCCAGTTGGTGCCCGGCGCGACGCCGAAGAACCCGAACTCGGGGTTGGTCGCGTACAGGCGGCCGTCCTTGCCGAAGCGCATCCACGCGATGTCGTCACCGACGGTCTCGGCGCGCCAGCCGGGGATGGTGGGCTGCAGCATCGCCAGGTTGGTCTTGCCGCACGCCGACGGGAACGCCGCGGCGATGTAGTACGCCTTGTTCTCCGGCGAGATCAGCTTGAGGATCAGCATGTGCTCGGCGAGCCAGCCCTCGTCGTGGGCCATCGCCGAGGCGATGCGCAGCGAGTAGCACTTCTTGCCCAGCAGCGCGTTGCCGCCGTACCCGGATCCGTAGCTCCAGATCTCGCGGGTCTCGGGGAAGTGGGTGATGTACTTGGTGTCGTTGCAGGGCCACGGCACGTCCTGCTGGCCGGGCTCCAGCGGCGCGCCGATCGAGTGCAGCGCCTTGACGAAGAAACCGTCGGTGCCCATCTTGTCCAGCGCGGCCTTGCCCATGCGGGTCATGGTGCGCATGGAGATGACGACGTACTCCGAGTCGGTGATCTCGACGCCCAGCTTGGGATCCTCGGCCTCGAGCGGACCCATGCAGAACGGCACCACGTACATGGTGCGGCCGCGCATACAACCGCGGTACAGCTCGGTCATGATCGAGCGCATCTCGGCGGGATCCATCCAGTTGTTGGTGGGTCCGGCGTCGATCTCGCGCTCGGTGCAGATGTAGGTGCGCGACTCGACACGCGCCACGTCGGACGGGTCCGACAGCGCCAGGTAGGAGTTCGGCTGCTTCTCCTCGTTGAGCTTCTGGAAGGTGCCGGCGTCGACGAGCTGCTGGGTCAGCCGCGCGCACTCCTCCTCGGAGCCGTCGGTGAACACCACACGTTCGGGCTGGGTCAGTTCAGCCACCTCCCGAACCCAGGCCAGCAGGCCCTCGTGTTTCGTGGGTGCGGAATCCAAACCCGGAATGGTCGCTGCGGTCATGCTTCTCGTCTCCCTGCACTTTCCCTGCGAGGCGTCTGACAGAACGCTGGTACCCGAGATGAAAATCCGGAAAAACCCGACATCGTCGGCAGCCGCGACTGTCCCCTGACTACGAGGTTAACGTGGCGGACACGGCCGCGGTAAATCAGGACTGTGTCCAATCAATCTCAGGACCGATTCAGATCGCCGCCTGCAGGTATTGCTACCGACGGGTAACCGGTTCGCAGCTCGGCCAGCATGTCCAGCCGGCGCTGCAGGGACGCCCGGATGCGGGCACTGTCGCCCTCGATGCGTGCGCACTCACGTCGCTGATGTCGCAGTTCGGACTCGAGGTCGGCGAGCCCGAACTGCTCGGTGGCCGGTTCGGTGGCCAGCGCCGCCTCGAGCGCCAGCACCTGCTCGGCCACCTCTATGTCCGCGGCGGTGCGCAGCGACTGCGTCGCCTGGCCGATCCACCGCTGCATCTCGGCGCGGTCCTGCAGCAGCGCGCGGGCACGCACCACCCAGACGGTGACCGCCGCTCCGGCGAGCAGGCCGGTCAGCACCGCCGCGACCGTGGCCTGCGGGGCGACGCCGGTCAGCAGCCGGGTCAGCGCCCAGGCGACCCCCAGACCGAAACCCGCGCCGAGCACCGTCATCAACTGCGTCTCCAGTCGCCGCGGCGGGACGGGCCGGGCGGGGAGGTCGAGCTCGACGTCCCGCGCGTCCGGTCCGGCACCGGCCCGGAGCTCGGCGAACGCGGCGGCGCAGGCCACCGGGACCCGGCGGGCCAGCTCGTCCAGTGCACGACGGTCGGCCTGCGACGCGTGCGCGGTCAGCTCGGTGTGCAGCGCGGCGCAGCGATGTCGGGTGGCGGCGGTCAGGTCGAGCCGGACGCGCGCGACCCGTTCGCGGCGCGCGACGGCGTGGGCGGCGCGGCTGCGTCGCTGCGCATCCACCGACTCCTCCCGCTGCCGCCGCAGCGCCTCGGTGCGTTCGCGCGCCTCGGCGATCCGCTGCTGTTCGCGGGCCAGCGCGGCGCTGAGCTCGCCCTGCCAGGCCTGCCACCGATTCGCCGACGCCAGTGCCGGGTCGGCGAGGGCGGCCGCGACGGTGTCGACGAGGTCGTCGACCTGGGCCGGCCCGAGGCGGGGCGCCGCTGCCGCGCCGACCCAGGTGAACGTGCCGAGTGCGGCCCGGGCGGCGTCGAGGACGGCGCGCCAGGGCCGGTGGTCGTCGATCTTCGCGACGACGCCGATCCGTGCGGCGGTGCATCGGCTGAGCTGTTCGGCCAGCGCACAGTCCGACGGGGTGATTGGCGCAACGGCCGAGACGACGAAGACCACCAGCAGCGGCGCCTCGCCGGCGGCGACCGCGGAGACGAACCGGTGAGCGGGCAGCCGTTCCCGCAACCGGGCCACCACCGCGGAGCTGCCGGCCGACGGCGGGCCTGCGACCAGCACCACGTCGCGCCGCTGCACGCCGGACGGTTCGGTGTCGAAGCCGGTCACGGCGTCCTCGCCAGCAGACGCAGCGAACCCCGGCTGATATCGGCGCCGCACGCGGCGTGTAACCGATCGACGGGCCCGCAGGCGTAACGCTGCCAGTGCACGGCCCGGCGCAGATGGGTCGCGGCGTCGTCGCCCCGATCCACCGTGGCACCGGCGGCTTCGACGACGTCGACGGCCGCGGCCATCACGGCCAGGACCGCGCTGTCGCTGCGCAGGAATGCCGTCAGCTCCGCGTCGCGCTGGGCGATCGCGAGCAGACGCAACGCGCGCACCGCAGCGCGGACGGCGCGGTAGCGTGCCGGCGCGGCCGCCGCGCAGACCGCCTCGGCGACCGCCGCAACGCCGCTGAGCTCACGCAACCGGGTGGTCACCGCCGCGGGTGCGACCCCGTCGGCGACGGCGAGCACCGCGTGCGCGACGCCGAACCGGTCCAGGGTCGCCAACAACCGGGCGCGGACGTCGGCGGCCAGCGGATGGTCCGCGGCGACGAACGCGTCCACCGAGGTCATGTCCGCGGGATGGGTGACCAGCACCTGCAGCGCCGCGACGAGCGACTCGTCCAGCGTCGCCGTCGCCAGCAGCGCCGACATCGGCACCACGACGCACTCCCAGGTCGCGGCCAGATCGGCGGCACGGCGCGCCGCGACCGCCAGCGGCCCGCCCGTGCCGACCCCGGCCACGTCAGCCTTGTTGAGCACCACCACCGTCGGAACGCCGCGCCGCACCATCGCGGCGTCCTCCGGTTTCCCGGCCTCGGCGACGACCACCACGGTGACGTCGGCCTGCTCGCTGTCGATCACCGACAGCCCGGCGGCGGTCAGGGCCGCCGCGACCGTCCTGCGGCCCACCCCGACCCGTCCGTGCACCGCTACCCTGGCGGGCACGTCGAAGCGCCGGTGGACCGCCGCGACCCGGGCATCCTGGGTGTTCGCGGCGTAATCCGCCAAGACCTCGAAGAAAATTGAGCGCCCCCTGCCGGCCGATGCCGTCCTGACAGAGATTCTGACACCGGGTCGAGGGCGCTTCTGACACTTTCTGCCGCCGGATGCGGTGGTCAGGGCGCGATTGGCAACTGTTGGGTATCAATCTGTAACACGATGGCGGGAGTGAGGTGCCGATGAGCGACGATGGACGGATGCACGTGCCGGGTTCCGAGGTCGCCGACGCACCGGCGCCGCCGGAGTCCTCCCCGCACTTCCATCGTCGCGTCACCAGCTTCCGCGCCCGCCGGTCCACTATCTCCGACAACCAGCAGGCCATCTGGGACCGGTTGTGGCCCAGCCTCGGCGCCCAGGCCCGCGACGGGGACCGTCCGGCGGGCCTGCTCGACACCGACGCCTGGTTCGGCCGGCACGCCCCCGTGGTGTTGGAGATCGGCTGCGGCACCGGGACCTCGACGCTGGCGATGGCGCAGGCCGAGCCCGACATCGACGTGGTGGCAGTCGAGGTGTACCGCCGCGGTCTGGCGCAGCTGCTGGCCGCGATCGACCGCACCTCGACGACGCCCGACCCCGTCACCAACATCCGGTTGATCCGCGGCGACGGTGTCGACGTGCTCACCCACATGTTTCCGACGGCATCGCTGACCGGGGTGCGCGTCTTCTTCCCGGACCCGTGGCCCAAGGCGCGTCACCACAAGCGGCGGCTCCTGCAGCCCGAGGTGGTGGGCCTGATCGCCGACCGGCTCAAGCCGGGTGGGTTGCTGCACACGGCCACCGATCACGCCGGATATGCCGAGCACATCGCCGAGGTCGGCGACAACGAACCGCGGCTGCGGAGGATCAGCACGGACACCGCGGGGCTGCCGATCTCGGTGGCCCGCCCGGTGACGAAGTACGAGCGCAAGGCTCTGGCCGGACCCGTCGTGGCCGAGCTGCTCTGGGAGAGAACATGAGCGTCACCGAGAACCTCGCGCAGGAAACCGAGCGCGGCGGCGACCTGACCGAGATCGACGAGATGCCCGGCGACCCGGCCCCGCCGACACTGCGGGTCCTGCTGGTCTGGGACGCCCCCAACCTGGACATGGGGTTGGGCTCGATCCTCGGTGGCCGTCCGACCGCGGCGCATCGGCCCCGGTTCGACGCGCTGGGCCGCTGGCTGCTGGCCCGGACCGCCGACCTGGCGGCGCAATGCGCCGAGCACGGTCAGACGGTTTCGCTGGAACCCGAGGCGTGCGTGTTCACCAACATCGCGCCGGGCAGCGCCGACGTCGTCCGGCCGTGGGTCGAGGCGCTGCGCAACGTCGGCTTCGCGGTGTTCGCGAAGCCGAAGATCGACGAGGACAGCGATGTGGACTCCGACATGCTCGAGCACATCGCCCTGCGATACAGCGAAGGGCTGGCCGGGTTACTCGTGGCCTCGGCGGACGGTCAGGCCTTCAAGACACCGCTGGAGGAGATCGCCCGCGACGGCGTCGACGTCGCAGTTCTCGGATTTCGTGAACATGCCAGTTGGGCGCTAGCGTCGGATACCTTGGAGTTCGTCGATCTGGAGGACATCGACGGTGTCTTCCGGGAACCGCTGCCGCGGATCGGTCTGGATTCCCTCCCTGAGCAGGGAGCTTGGCTGCAGCCGTTCCGGCCGCTGTCCTCGCTACTGGCCTCGCGCGTTTGAAAATGTGGAGCCTGGGTTTCCCGACATGCGCGGGCCGATGGCACGAAGTGTCGAAGATGGTTAGGAGCTAATACGTGTTCGCCTGGTGGGGTCGAACGGTGTACCAGTACCGATACATAGTCATCGGTGTCATGGTCGCACTGTGCCTGGGCGGCGGCGTCTACGGCATCAGCTTGGGACAGCACGTCACGCAGAGCGGTTTCTACGACGAGGGCAGCCAGTCGGTGCATGCCTCCGTCATCTCCGACGAGGTCTACGGTCGCGACCGGACCAGCCATGTGGTGGCCATTCTCACGCCGCCCGACGGCCAGAAGGTCGACGACCCGGAGTGGATGAAGAGCGTCACTGACGAGCTCAACGCCGTCGTCGAGGACCATCCGGATCAGATCGTGAGCTGGGTGGGCTGGTTGCGTGCGCCGGACGCGGCGTCGGAGACCGTCCAGCAGATGAAGACGTCGGACGGTTCGAAGACCTTCATCAGCATCCCGCTCAAGGGCGACAACGACGACGACATCCTGAAGAACTATCAGGCCGTCGAACCCGCCTTGCAGGAGGTCAACGACGGTCGCATCCAGTTGGCCGGGCTGCAGCCGCTGGCCAGCGAGCTGACCGGCACCATCGGGGAGGACCAGCGTCGCGCCGAGGTGGCCGCGATCCCGCTGGTCGCGGTGGTGTTGTTCTTCGTGTTCGGCGGCGTGATCGCCGCGGCGCTGCCCGCGATCATCGGCGGTCTGACCATCGCCGGCGCGCTGGGCATCATGCGGATCGCCGCCGAGTTCATCCCGGTGCACTTCTTCGCCCAACCCGTGGTGACGCTGATGGGTCTGGGTATCGCGATCGACTACGGCCTGTTCATGGTGAGCCGATTCCGGGAGGAGATCGCCGAAGGCTACGACACCGAGGCCGCGGTGCGCCGGACGGTGATGACGTCCGGGCGCACGGTCATGTTCTCCGCGGTGATCCTGGTCGCTTCGTCGGTGCCGCTGCTGCTGTTCCCGCAGGGCTTCCTGAAGTCGATCACCTACGCGATCATCGCGTCGGTCATGCTCGCGGCGATCCTGTCGGTCACCGTGCTGCCGGCGACGTTCGCAATCCTCGGCCGCAACGTCGACGCGCTCGGGGTGCGCACCCTGCTGCGGGTCCCGGCCTTCCGCAACTGGAAGCCGATGCGGGTCTACCTGGAGTGGCTGGCCGAGAAGACCCAGAAGACCAAGACCCGCGCCGAGGTCGAGAAGGGGTTCTGGGGCAAGCTCGTCAACGTCGTGATGAAGCGGCCGATCGCGTTCGCCACACCGATCCTGATCGCGATGATCCTGCTGGTCCTTCCGCTGGGGTCGCTGTCCCTCGGCGGCATCAGCGAGAAGTACCTGCCACCGGACAACGGCGTCCGCCTCGCGCAGGAGGACTTCGACCGCACGTTCCCGACGTTCCGCACCGAGCCGTTGACGCTCGTGGTGGAGCGGCCGGACGGGGAGCCGGTCACCGACCAGCAACTCGCCGAGATCCGCGCGAAGGCCATGACCTTCAGCGGGTTCATCGTCCCCGACGACGACCCGACCGAGATGTGGCAGGAGCGCTCCGTCCAGGAGGGCGGCTCGAAGGATCCGTCGGTCCGGGTGATCCAGAACGGTCTGGAGAGCCGTAACGACGCGGCGCAGAAGATCGAGGAGCTGCGCTCGATCCAGCCGCCGCGCGGTGTCGAGATCTCCGTCGGCGGTACCCCGGCGTTGGAGCAGGACAGCATCCACAGCCTGTTCGACAAACTCCCGTTGATGGTGGTGGTGCTGATCATCACCACGACGATCCTGATGTTCCTGGCCTTCGGGTCGATCGTGCTGCCCATCAAGGCGGCGTTGATGAGCGCGCTGACGCTCGGCTCGACGATGGGCATCCTGACCTGGATGTTCGTCGACGGTCACGGGTCCGGGATCATGAACTACACGCCGCAGCCGCTGATGGCGCCGATGATCGGCCTGATCATCGCCGTGATCTGGGGTCTGTCCACCGACTACGAGGTGTTCCTGGTCTCCCGCATGGTCGAGGCGCGCGAACGCGGCATGTCGACCGCGGAGGCCATCCGCATCGGTACCGCCACCACGGGTCGCCTGATCACCGGTGCGGCGCTGGTGCTGGCCGTGGTGGCCGGGGCGTTCGTGTTCTCCGACCTGGTGATGATGAAGTACCTGGCGTTCGGTCTGCTGATCGCGCTGCTGCTGGACGCGACGATCATCCGGATGTTCCTGGTGCCGGCGATCATGAAGCTGCTCGGCGACGACTGCTGGTGGGCACCACGCTGGATGAAGCGCATCCAGGAGAAGATGGGCCTCGGCGAGACCGAGTTGCCCGACGAACGCAAGCGTCCGATGGTTCGCGAGACCGCGCCGGCCGAGGCGCTGGTCGGCGCCGGCGGGCCACCGGTCATGCGGCCCCGGCCGCCCCACGACCCCGGCCATCCGATGCCGGCCCCGCCGGCCGGGCCGACCGCGCGTCTGCCGCGCGCCGGTGACCCGTCGGCGGTGGGTACCACCCGGATTCCGCGTGAACCGGTGCGTCCCGGCGGCCCGGGCGAAGAGGAATCGCAGACCACCCGGTTGTCGGCGGCCACCACGTCGGCGATCAACACCGTGCGCAACGCGGTCAGCAACATGACCCAGCGGGTGCAGAAGAAGCCCACGGAGGCCGAGTCCCCGGCCACACCGCCGGCACCCCCGGCGCGCGATCAGCGCGAGATCGAGTCGTGGCTCGGGGATCTGCGCGGCGGCGGTTCCGCGGGTCCGTCGGCCCGGCCCGCTCCCGCACCGCAGCCGTCGGCTGAGCCGACCCGCGCCATCCCCGATCCGGGCGACAACGAGCCGACGACCGCGATGCCCGCGGCGCGACCCGGTTCGGCGTCCGACGACGACGCGGAGACCCGCGCGATCCCGACCGCACGCGCGAGCGACGCCGACGCGGCGACCGAGAAGCTCAACACCCGCGCCGAGGATCGCGGGAGCAACGGGCTGAGTGCGCAGGAACTGCTGCGTCGGGAGGGCCGGCTCTAGAGCCGGACGGTCAGTCGGGCACGACGTCGGGTTCGGCGGCGACCACCGGCCCGTCGTCGGCCTCCAGCGCGGCTTTCTCCTCGTCGGGGTCGTCGGCCAGTAACACCCGCATCACGCTGTTGATGAACGCCAGTGCCGGAACGGCCAGCAGCGCGCCGACGATGCCCGCGAGCACCGCGCCGCCGGCGATGACCAACACGATCGCCAGCGGATGGATCGAGGTGGCCCGCCCCATCACCAGCGGCTGCAGCACGTGGCCCTCGAGCTGCTGCACCGCGATGATCAGGCCCAGGGTGATCAGCGCGTAGATCCAGCCCTTCGCGATCAATGCGACGATGACCGCCAGGAACCCGGTGACCACCGCGCCGACCAGGGGGACGAACGCGCCGAGGAACACCAGCGACGCCAACGGCAGAGCCAGCGGTATCCCCATGATCGCCAGCCCGACGCCGATCCCGACCGCGTCGACGAGCGCCACCAGGAACGTCGCTCGCACATACCCGATCAGGGAGTGGAAGCCGGCCCGCCCGGCGTCGCGCACCCGGTCCCGCACATGTGTCGGGAAGATCCGGGTCACGTAGGCGAAGATGTTGCGCCCGCCGTGCAGCAGGAAGATCAGGGTGAACAGCATCAGCAGGGCGCCGGTGACGATCTCGGTGACCGTGCCCGCCGTGGACAGCGCACCGGTGGTGAGCCGTTCCTGGTTGTTGCCCAGCGCTTCGATGGCCGCGTCGCGGGCCTGGCTGATCTGCTGGGGGCTGACGTCCAGCGGTCCGTCGGTCAGCCAGCCCACCAGTCCGTCGATGCTGGTGGTGACCTGGCTGAACAGATCGGGGACACCCTTGATGAACTGGTTCACCACGAACGTCAGCAGCCCGCCGAACACCGCGAATCCGGTCAGCAACACCAGCGCGACCGCGCCACTGCGGGGTGCCCCGCGCCGGTCGAGAAAATCCACCACCGGCATCAGCAGCGCCGCGACGATGGTGGCCAGCGCGACCGGGACGGTCAGCACCTCCAGGCGCAGGATCAGCCAGAAGAACGCGACGACGGCGGCGAAGATGACCAGCAGCCGCCACGACCATGCGGCCGTCTTCCGCACCAGCGGGCTGACCGAATCCTCGGCGGCACGCGGGCCGGCGGCGACAGACATTCCGGTAGCGTAACGGCCCGGCCAGATCCTGATTCCGATCTGCGGAAACCGGTGCCGGCCGTCTTAGTCTGTAGGGCGTGTCGCACGACGCCCTGGCCGCCGAACCGCCTGCCCGAGGCAGGTATTGGTGGATGCGCCGCGCTCTGATCGCGCTCGCGGTGGTCGTGCTGACCGTCGAGGTGGTGCTGGTGCACGACCAGCTGGCCAAGGCCTGGCGCAGCCTGGCCACCGCGGACCTGTGGTGGGTGCTCGCGGCGGTCGTCGCGGCGATGGCCTCGATGCACAGTTTCGCGCAGATCCAGCGCACCCTGCTGCGGTCGGCGGGGGTGCCGGTGCGCCAATGGCGTTCGGAGGCCGCGTTCTACGCCGGGAATGCGCTGTCGACCACGCTGCCGGGCGGACCGGTTCTGTCGGCCACCTTCATCTACCGCCAGCAGCGTCTCTGGGGTGCCTCGCCGCTGGTGGCGTCCTGGCAGCTGGTGATGTCCGGCGTGCTGCAGGTCATCGGTCTGGCGCTGCTGGGTCTCGGTGGTGCGTTCCTGCTCGGCGCCGGCCAGAACCCGCTGTCGCTGCTGTTCTCGCTCGGCGGCTTTCTCGCGTTGATCCTGCTGGCGCAGGCGGTGGCCGGCCGCCCGGAGCTCATCGACGGCATCGGGGTGCGGGTGCTGACGACCGTGAACTCGTTGCGCGGCAAGGCGATCGACACCGGGTTGACGAAGTGGCGGGAGATCCTGGCGCAGCTGAAGTCCGTCCAGCTGGGCCGCCGCGATCTCGGTGAGGCCTTCGGTTGGTCGATGTTCAACTGGGTCGCCGACGTCGCCTGCCTGCTGTTCGCCTGTTATGCGGTCGGCGGTCACCCGTCGCTGGCCGGGGTGACGGTGGCCTACGCCGCGGCCCGCGCGGTGGGCTCGATCCCGTTGATGCCGGGCGGGCTGCTGGTCGTCGAGGCGGTACTGGTGCCGGGCCTGGTCTCCAGCGGGATGACGCTGGCGGCGGCGATCTCGGCGATGCTGGTCTACCGCCTGGTGAGCTGGATCTTCATCTCGGCGCTCGGCTGGGTGATGTTCTTCGCGATGTTCCGCACCGAGAGCGAGATCGACCCCGATTCCGGCGCCGTGAGTGCGCCCGTGGCGGTTCCGTTGTTGTTCAGCCCGGACCCGGAGGCGCCGCACCCGCCCAACGTGCGCTGACGGCGGACATTTCGCCGATTCACCGCCCGGTGTGCACGGTCGACGCGCGCCGTCGCCGTGAGTGCACGTTCGCGCGCACTACGATCGGGTACCTATGGCCGAGCCGATCAACCGCCGCACCGTCGCGGGTGCCTTCGTCGCCGACGTCGTCTGCGTGGTGGCGTTCGCCACGCTCGGACGCCGCAGTCACGCAGAGGGATTGACGCTCTCCGGTATCGCCGAGACCTCGTGGCCGTTCCTCGCCGGCACGACGGTCGGCTGGCTGCTCGCCCGCGGATGGCGACGACCGACGTCACCGGCGCCCACCGGGGTGGTGGTGTGGGTGTGCACGGTCGTGGTCGGCATGTTGCTGCGCAAGGCCACCTCGGCGGGCACCGCGACGGCCTTCATCATCGTCGCCTCGCTGACCACCGCGGCATTGCTGATCGGTTGGCGTCTGCTCAATCGGGTTGTCGCGCAGGCGTCGTCGCGACGGTGAGCGTGGCCCGCAGGCCGCCGAGCGGTCCGTCGGACAGCTCGATGGTGCCGCCGTGCAGCGCCGCCTGCTGAGCCACCAACGCCAGGCCCAGACCCGATCCGCTCGGTGCGGCGTTGCTGCCACGGGCGAACCGGCCGAGCACCGTGCGGTGTTCGGCCGCCGGTAGCCCGCGCCCGTCGTCGTCGACGACGATGGTCAGGGTGTCGCCGTGCCGTCGGGCGGCCAGGACGATCCGCCCGGCCGCGCCGTGGGTGATCGCGTTGCGCACCAGGTTGTCGACGGCCAGCCGCAGCCCGTCGGGCCACCCGAGCAGGGTGCCCAGATCGTCGGGGACGTCGATGTCGATGACGACGTCGCGGCCGCGCATGTTCTCCCGCGCCACCCGGTCGAGGAGGTCGGTGACGTCGACGATCTCGCGGTCCTCGAGCTGGGCGAGCTGCCCGGACGCCAGTTGGCCCAACGCGGTGATGATCGCTTCGACCCGGCGTTGCGCCCTGTCCAGATCGGCGACCACCTCGGCGCGTTCGTCGTCGGGCAGGTCGTGGATGCGCAGCGTGTCCAGGTCGGCCCGCATCGCGGTCAGCGGGGTGCGCAGTTCGTGGGCGGCGTTGGCGGCGAAGTCCTGGGCGGCGCGCAACGAGTTCGTGGTCGCGCGTTGCGCGGCGGCCAGGCGGTCGAGCATCCCACTCATCGCCTCGGACAGTTCCTCGGCCTCCCGCACCCCCTGCACCGCCGGGACGGGTTCGGATCTGGTGCCGAGGCGGCGGGTGTAGTCGGTCAGACGGCGCAGCGGCCGGATCGCGGGTCCGGCGAGCACCCACCCCAGCAGTGCCGCGAACAGCACCGTCGCCACCCCGACCCCGACGTAGATGGGGACGCGCGCCGGGTTGAGCAGGATGCTGTCGGCGCGGATGCCGATCGAGACCAGCCCTTCCCCGTCGTCTTCGACCTCGATGGTGCGTACCCGGTACTCGATGCCGTCGACGGTGACGGTCTCGCGGCCGGGCGGCAACGGGGGCAGCAGCGGTCCCAACTGGAACGCCACCTCGCCGGTGGTGCTCGATCGGCCGGTCTGCAGGACGCCGCGGCGCGGGTCGGAGAGTTGATCGGGATACATGCTCGCGTCGACGATCGCGTCGAGTCGTCGATCCAGTTGTGCCGCATCGTTGTTCGCCAGGACCACCGACGTCAGGGCGGTGAACGCCGCGACCACCGCGGCGGCGGCGGCGGCCGCGGCGACCGCGACGCGGGTCCGCAGCGACGCCGAACGCAGCCGGCGCAGGAACGTCACGGTTCGTCGCGCAGCACGTACCCGATGCCGCGCACGGTGTGGATCACGCGCGGGTGGCCGTCGCGTTCGAGTTTGCGGCGCAGGTACGACACGAAGACGTCGGCGACGTTGGTGTCGACGTCGAAGTCGTAGCCCCACACCATCTCGAGTAGCCGCTGCCGGCTCAACACCACCCCGGCGTTGTCGGCGAGGACGGCCAGCAGGTCGAACTCGCGTTTGGTCAGCTCGACCCGTTCCCCCGCGACGAACACCAGGCGGCGTGCGGTGTCGATGGTCAGCGACCCGACGGCGATGGTGTCTGCCGGCGGGTCGGAATGGTGGGCCCGGCGCAGCAGCGCGTTCAGTCGGGCGACCAACTCGCCCAGGTCGAACGGTTTGGTCAGGTAGTCGTCGGCGCCGGCCTCCAGCCCGGCGATCCGGTCGTTGACGGTGTCGCGCGCCGACAGCACACAGATCGGGATGTCGTTGCCCAACGCGCGCAGCGCGGTCACTACGGCGACGCCGTCGAGTTCGGGCATCTGCACGTCGAGCACCAGCGCGTCGTGTGCTTCGCCGGCCAGAAGGCGCAGCGCTTCCTTACCGCTGGCCGCGACCCGGACGTCGAACCCCGAATGCCGCAGTCCGCGCGCCACCGAGGTCCGGACGTCCGGATCGTCGTCGACCATCAACACCGTGCGTCCGCCACCCTCGGTGGCCGACGGCTCTGCTCCGCGGGCGGGCGGGGTGTCCACCCTGTCCGTGTTACGAGTCGTAGTCCGACGGGGTGTCGAGGGTCTCGGGGGTGAAGCCGCAGCGGTTCTTGAGGTCGGTCAGCGGCTGGCGGATGGCGGTCAGCTCATCCCGCACCTGGTGGTGGGTGTTCATGTACTCGACCACCTTGTCGTGGACCTCGTCCCGCGGCAGGCCGTGCAGGTCGGTGAAGAACGCGTTGACCTCGGGATGGGTGTGCAGGTAGGCAGACGAGGCCGCGGAAACGCCGGCGGCGACGCCGGAGAAGTCGGCTGCCGTGCAGTTCGGCGGGACGGGCTGGGCGGAGGCCGCGGGCAGAGCACCGAAAAGCATGGCGCCCGCACATGCACCCGCGCCCAGGGCGCTCACGGCGAGCCGACGCGCGGTAGAGGCCGGAAACTTCATCAACGCTCCTTCTTCGACGGAGATGGCAGCCGGCCGCCCCTACGGGCGCCGGTCGAGTCCATCGTAGGGAAGCTAAGCAGAATGGCCGTCGACTTTCTCGGCATGTGGCGAAACCGGTGTCGGCGCCGGGTTCTGCGCGGCCTGCACCAATCCGAGCAGCTCGGGCATGTTGATCGGCAGGCCGCACCGCGCGGACAGCGACACCAGGGGCTGCTGCAGACGTCGTAGGTCGTCGGCGGCCACGGGGTTGGCGCCGAAGTAGGTCTGTAGCGCCGCGATCGACTGCGGACCGCTGCCCTGTTTGGCGATGGCCGTCAGCGCCCGGTCGGTCTCGGGGTTGGCTTCGAGGTAGTTGCTGGTGTGCACGGCGACCATGCCCACGGTCTTGGCCACCGAGCTGGCCGCACACGGGTCCGGTGCGGCGCCGGCCGGCACCGACATCGACACCGCGAGGGCGGCTGCAGCCGTGGCCGGCACGAGTACGCGGGAGCGCAGTTGCATGACGAACTCCTAACAGTTCGCCAACGGGTGTGCACAGCGAACCTGTGGCGATACTGCCATCGGCGAGCATGGGAGTCGCGATCGGTGGGCCGCTCGTGGCCCGACACCCTACCCCAGCCGGGTGTAACCTTTCGCTACGAATCGCCGGGCCAGAAAGCGGGGACTTCCATCCAGCAGTTCATGATGCGGGTCAGCCGCACCCTGCGCAGATTCCGCTGGGCGGTGTTCGCGGTCTGGTTGATGCTGCTGGTTCCGTCTGCCTATCTGGCGATGAACGAGTCCGGGCACCTCACCGGCGGCGGGTTCGAGGTCGCCGGATCCCAGTCGCTGTATGTGCAGCACCAGCTGGAGGCCCAGTTCCCGGATCAGGGGGCGTCTCCACTCGCGCTGGTGGCCGCTCCGCGGCCGGATGCGTCGTTCGAGGACATGAACAAGGCGGTTGCCGAGCTCGAGCGGATCGCCTCGGAGGTGCCGAGTGTGACGGTGCTCGACGATCCGACGGGCGCGCCGCCGGGGGCCGGTGTGGGGCAGCCGCCGCCGCGACCGGACCGGCCCTACGTCATCACCTTGCAGTTGGACTTCGAGAACACCGGTGCCGTCGACGTCGCCAAACAGTTGCGCGAGAAGATCGGCATCGACGGCGAGGAGGCGGGTGAGACCGCGGACGGCAAGGTCCGGCTCTACGTCATCGGGCAGGGCGCGCTGGGCGCCGCGGCGACCGAGGCGACCAAGCAGGACATCGCGCAGGCCGAGAAGTGGAACTTCCCTATCGTCCTGCTGATCCTGCTGGCGGTGTTCGGGTCGCTGGCCGCTGCGGCGATGCCGCTGCTGCTGGGTATCTGCACGGTGGCCGTGACGATGGGCATGGTCTTCGTGCTGTCGATGCACACGACGATGTCGGTGTTCGTCACGTCGACGGTGTCGATGTTCGGCATCGCCGTGGCGATCGACTACTCGTTGTTCATCCTGATGCGCTACCGCGAGGAACTGCGCGCGGGCCGGGAACCCCAGGACGCCGCGGACGCGGCGATGGCCACCTCCGGGCTGGCCGTGGTGCTGTCGGGTCTGACGGTGATCGCGTCGGTGACCGGCCTGTACCTGATCAACACCCCGGTGCTGCAGTCGATGGCTACCGGCGCGATCCTGGCCGTGGCGGTGGCCGTGTTGACGTCGACGACGCTGACACCGGCGGTGCTGGCGACGTTCGGTCACCGCGCCGCCCGCCGGTCGTCGTACCTGCAGTGGGGCCGTCGCGCGGAGGCCACCCAGTCCCGCTTCTGGACCGCCTGGACCGGTTGGGTGATGCGCCGGCCGTGGGTGTCGGCGCTGACCGCGGCGACGCTGCTGCTCGCGATGGCCGCCCCGGCGTTCTCGATGACGTTGGGCAACAGCATGCAACGGCAGTTCGAACCCACCCACGAGGTGCGGGGCGGGGTGAACGCCGCCGCCGTCGCGCTGGGACCCGGTGCGCTGGGGCCGGTGCGGGTCCTGGTCACGTTCCCCGACGGCAACGCGGCGTCGGCGCCGGCCAAGGAGCCGCTGCTGGCCGAGATCCGGCAGCGCATGGCGCAGGCGCCCAACACGGTGACGGTGTCGCCGCCGGTGTTCGGGACCGACTACCGCATCGCGCTGCTGTCGGCGGTGCTCTCGGTCGACCCCGAGGACATGGGGGCCCGCGAGACCGTCGACTGGTTGCGCGCCGAGCTGCCGCCGGTGGCCGGGGACCGCGCGCAGATCGACGTGGGTGGGCCGACGGCACTGATCAAGGATTTCGACGACCGGGTCTCCTCCACCCAGCCGCTGGTGTTCCTGTTCGTCGCGCTGATCGCGTTCGTGATGCTGCTGATCTCGATCCGTTCGGTGCTGCTGGCGATCAAGGGTGTGCTGATGACCGTGCTGTCGGTGGGCGCGGCCTACGGCAGCCTCGTGGTCGTCTTCCAGTGGGGCTGGTTGTCGGGGCTGGGGTTCGAGCCGATCCCGTCGCTGGACAGCACGATCCCGCCGCTGGTGCTGGCGTTGACCTTCGGCCTGTCGATGGATTACGAGATCTTCCTGCTCACCCGGATCCGGGAGCGGTTCCTGCAGACCGGCAACACCCGCGACGCGGTCGCCTACGGCGTGTCGACCAGCGCGCGCACCATCACCAGCGCCGCGCTGATCATGATCGCGGTGTTCATCGGTTTCGCGTTCGCCGGGATGCCGCTGGTGGCTCAGCTGGGGGTGGCCTCGGCGGTCGCGATCGCCGTGGACGCGACGGTGGTGCGCCTGGTGCTGGTACCCGCGTTGATGGCGATGTTCGACGAGTGGAACTGGTGGCTGCCGCGCTGGCTGGACCGCATCCTGCCATCGGTGGACTTCGAGAAGCCGCTGCCCAAGGCCGACATCGGTGACCTGATCATCATTCCCGACGACATCTCCGCGCTGGCGCCGTCCGGTGCGGACCTGCGCA
The DNA here is from genome assembly GCF_041287115.1 of Mycobacterium sp. pV006. Classification (NCBI taxonomy): domain Bacteria; kingdom Bacillati; phylum Actinomycetota; class Actinomycetes; order Mycobacteriales; family Mycobacteriaceae; genus Mycobacterium; species Mycobacterium sp. pV006. Next base: position 97,148 of record NZ_JBGGKT010000002.1, read on the forward strand.
CCGTGGTCAAGTCCGCGGCGAAGCTGAAAACTCTTGCACCGCAAGCGATCACGGTGGCCGATCCACTGGCCTTCGCCGGCTACCGGCAGACGACGAAACTGGCCCCGCCGCGGGTGTCCCACGGGGAGGTCCGCGTGACCGGGACGGTCGGCAACCGGGCCCACGGCAAGACCGTCGCGGTGAAACTGCCCAAACATCCGGTGACGATGTGGCGCGGCCGCCTCGACGTCGCACTCGACGCGGTGGGCGTGGCCGCCGCCGGTGAGGGCCTGCTGACGCGCCGGGCGCCGCTGGAGACCACGAACGTGCTGTTGCCGACGGGTGACCGTCTGCAGATCCCGACGGGCGCGGAGACGTTGCGGCTGAAGGGTTACCTGATGATGCAGCGCAACACTGCCCGCGACTTCCGGGAGTTCGCCGACCTCGTCGAATCGATGGACGTGCGGACCGCGGCGGAAGTGCTCGCGAACATCGACCGGTACTACTGTGGTCAATCGGCACGCGAGCACTGGGTGGCAACCCAACTGGTGCGTCGCCTGGCCGACCCCGACCCCGCCGACGGACCGGACCTGTCGGGGCCAGACGCCGAGGCGGCTTGGGCCAAGGTCAGGCAGCGGTGCCTGTCGGTGGCGGTGGCGATGTTGGAGGAAGCGAGGTGACGGTGGCCCCTGACGTGACGGGGGACATCCGGGCCGCAGGCCCGGACAACGGCTCTGCGCGCGGTCGTGGCGCATCCGGACACGATGTGCCCGAACAGCATGTGCCCACCGACCGGCCCGTCGAGTTCTGGCCCACCGCCGCCATCCGTGCCGCCCTGGAGCAGGACGACCTCGCGGTGTGGCAGCGCATCGTCGTCGCGATCAAACGCGACCCGTTCGGCCGCACCGCCCGGCAGGTCGAGGAGGTCCTCGAGACGTCGCAGCCCTACGGGGTCTCGCGCGCGATGGCCGAGGTACTCACGCGCAGCCGGGAACACCTCGAGGCCAACGAACGCGCCGAGGTGGGGCGGCACGTGCACCTGCTGTTGGAGCGTTCCGGTCTGGGCGAACACGAGTTCGCCTCCCGCATCGGGGTGGCGCACCACGACTTCTCCGCGTACCTGCAGGGCACCGTGAGCCCGCCGGCCTCGCTGATGATCCGCATGGGGCGCCTGTCGGAGCGCTTCGCGAAGATGCGCCAGCAGCGCGACTGATCCCTACCGCGAGTGCAGCGGGCTGACGTCGACGACCTCCCAACGGTCGGCGGTCTTGGTCAGCGTCACGCGCAGCGCCAGCACCGCGGTGTCGGGTTCCCTGCCGGGCGCGTTCTGCGTGCTGCGCAGCACCACCGCCACGCTCGCCGCGGCCGGACCGATCGCCTCCACTCCCGCCGACACCGTGCGGGCCTGCGCGGAGATGTTGCGGCCGGCCAGGTCCTCGGCCACGCCGGCGAACTCGGCGCGGAACCGCTCGGCGCTCTCCGGTGACATCAGCCCCGCGGCCCGGTCGATGGACGCGGTCGGGTTCTGCGGGGTGAATGTCGCCGACGCCTCGGCGACGCTGCTGGCGATTCCGGCGACCTCACTGCTGTCGCTGTTGAGGGCGCGGTCGGGCACGGTCCACTGCGTGTATCCGACCGCCACGGCGGCGACCAGTGCGGTGGTGGCGACGGCGACGACGATCAGTCGCAGCTCGGGCCCTTCGTCGTCGGTGCCCATCGTCACCCTGTCGCGGCGGGCCAGCCAGAAGTTGAGCGCGACACCTTCGACGAGCAGCACGCAGAGCACTGCGAAGGCCGCGACCCACCACTTGGGCCAGGTCAGCGCGACGCCGATGTAGACCAGCCCCAGCACGGCGGCCGCCGGGGCCAGCACGTCGAAGGCCAACACCCGCAACGTGTTCCTCATCGGATCGGCTCCAGGCGCGAGATCCGCAGGTCGCCGTCGACCTCGGAGACGTCGAGCCGCAGCGTCCAGCGCACCGTCTGCGGTTGTTCGGTGCCGGCGTTCTCGCTCAGCGAGGTCGCCACCACCAGCACGGTGTCGGTGCGGGCGGCGAAGCCGGTGAGGTCGTCGTCGTCCTGGCCCGGTGTGGTGCCCTCGGGCTGGTGGTGGATCTCCTCCAGCGACACCGAGTTGACCTGTCCGGTGGTGCGGGCCTGCAGCGTCTGGACCAGGCGGCGGAACGGTTCGACCGACGCCTCGAAGTCCACGTTGAGCTGCCCGACGGTGCCCTCGTGCAACTTGGCGAGGTCGCCGTCGATGGTGTCCTTGTTCATGTTGATCAGCACGCCGGTCCATTCGGCGGCGGTCTGCAGCACGCGGGTGCGGTGCTCGAGTTCGGCGTTCTCGTTGCGGTGCCCCACCCAGATCAGACCGGCCAGCACGACGGCCACGACCGCCACCACGGCCAGCACGGCCGAGCCGATCCCGTAACCGGAGAACATCCCCGAGGTGGGGACCTCCTGCTCGTCGTCGGGCATGCGCGTGAGAGTACCCGGGGCATTTCCGGTCATCTGGCAGGCTGGTGGAGTGACATTGGAAGCCGCTCCCCCCTCGACGCTGAAGTCCGGACTCGACCTGAGCCACGTCGATCCGTCCACCCGCCCACAGGACGACCTGTTCGGTCACGTCAACGGGCGCTGGCTGGCCGAGTACGAGATGCCGGCCGACCGCGCCACCGATGGGGCGTTCCGCACCCTCTACGACCGGGCCGAAGAACAGATCCGCGAGATCATCACCGAGGCCGCCGAGTCCGGGGGCTCCAGCGACGCGACCCGCATCGGGGACCTGTACGCGAGCTTCATGGACGAGCAGACCATCCGCGAGCGGGGCCTCGCGCCGCTGCTCGACGAGCTGGCCGGCATCGATGCCGCCGATTCCGTGGACGCGTTGACCACGGTGCTGGCCGCGCTGCAGCGCACCGGGGTCGGCGGCGGCGCCGGTCTCTACGTCGACACCGACTCGAAGAACTCGACGCGCTACCTGCTGCACCTGACCCAGTCCGGTCTCGGTCTGCCCGACGAGTCGTACTACCGCGAACCGCAGCACACCGAGATCCTCTCGGCGTACCCCGACCACATCGCGACGATGTTCGCGCTGGTCTACGGCGGTGACCACACGGCCACGGCGCAGAGGATCGTCGCGCTCGAGACCAAGATCGCCGCCGCGCACTGGGACGTGGTCAAGCGCCGCGACGCTGATCTGACCTACAACCTGCGCAGCCTGGCCGACCTGACCGCCGAAGCGCCCGGTTTCGACTGGACCGGCTGGTTCACCGCGTTGGGCGCCACCACCGAGCAGGCCGCCGAGGTGGTCGTGCGCCAGCCCGACTTCCTCACCGCGTTCGCGTCGCTCTGGAGCAGCGAGCCGCTCGAGGACTGGAAGAACTGGTTGCGCTGGCGCGTGATCCGCGCCCGGGCCTCGCTGCTCACCGACGACGTGGTGGCCGCGGACTTCGAGTTCTACGGCCGCCGGTTGTCCGGCACCGAGGAGATCCGGGCCCGCTGGAAGCGCGGCGTCTCAGTGGTCGAGGCCCTGATGGGCGACGCGTTGGGCCGACTGTATGTGGAGCGGCACTTCCCGCCGCGCGCCAAGGCCCGCATGGACGAGCTGGTGGCCAACCTGCGGGAGGCCTACCGCGTCAGCATCAACGAGTTGGACTGGATGACGCCGCAGACGCGGGAGCGGGCGTTGGCCAAGCTCGACAAGTTCACCCCGAAGATCGGCTACCCGGCGAAGTGGCGTGACTATTCGACACTGGTGATCGACCGGGCCGACCTCTACGGCAACTACCGGCGCGGCTACGCGCTCGAGTACGACCGCGACCTGGCCAAGCTCGGCGGCCCCGTCGACCGCGACGAATGGTTCATGACGCCGCAGACCGTCAACGCGTACTACAACCCGGGCATGAACGAGATCGTCTTCCCGGCGGCGATCCTGCAGCCGCCGTTCTTCGACGCCGATGCCGACGACGCCGCGAACTACGGCGGTATCGGTGCGGTCATCGGCCACGAGATCGGGCACGGCTTCGACGACCAGGGCGCCAAGTACGACGGGGACGGGAACCTGGTCGACTGGTGGACCGACGCCGACCGCGACGAGTTCGGCAAGCGCACCAAGGCCCTGATCGAGCAGTACGAGCAGTTCGTCCCGCGCGGCCTCGACCCGGCGCATCATGTGAACGGCGCCTTCACCGTCGGCGAGAACATCGGCGACCTCGGTGGCCTGTCCATCGCGTTGCTGGCCTACCGACTGTCGTTGAAGGGCGAGCCGGCTCCGGTGATCGACGGCTTGACCGGCGAGCAGCGGGTGTTCTTCGGGTGGGCCCAGGTGTGGCGCACCAAATCCCGTGACGCCGAAGCGATTCGGCGGCTGGCGGTCGACCCGCACTCCCCGCCGGAGTTCCGGTGCAACGGCGTGATCCGCAACATGGACGCGTTCTACCAGGCGTTCGAGGTCGGCGAGGACGACGCGCTCTACCTCGAACCACAACGTCGCGTGCGCATCTGGAACTGATCCTCCGACCCTCGGTCGGCCGGACGAACCTGCGCACTGCCTGAAAGGTTGCTGCTGACCCGCTGGTCCGCATGGACGGAGTCCGACGCCGTCCATAACCTCGATGTCAAGCACGGCTACACAACAGGATTCGTAGCCGTCGATCACCGAGTGCCTCGTGCTTCGTCCATCATCGGCGATGGTCGATGCGCTGTGCGCGCAGGTGTGACAGAGGGAGCGCGCCCATGCCGAATCGTCCGTTCATGATCACCGTCGCCGCCCTGGTGGGCGCCGCGCTCAGCCTGGGACCGGCCGCTCACGCCGATCCGAGCGACCCCACCCCCGGGAAGATGTCCGCAGACGGCCAGGTGCACTCCGAGCAGGCCGCCCGCGTGGCAGGCAGTCAACCATGCGCGGTCAACGTCGGGACGGCGAGCGGCGAAACCGTCCACACGTCCGACTCCGGTACACCCATGCAGGTGGCCAAGGAGGCCGGTCCCGAATGGGTGGGCTCCGACGGGTGGCAGGCACAGGGCATCAGCCGCTCGAATCCGTGGGGCGGCAACTTCGATCCGTCGAAGATCCATACCGGGATGGCCTGCAAGCCGGTCACCGCCGGCGGATTCTCCTAGTCGGCCACGAACGGCCGCAGCGCCACCACGTACGCGACCAGCAGTCCGATCGGCGCCAGCAGCGGCACCCACGGCAGTTCCGGCGGGACGGCCACGGCCAGCGTCGCCACCGCGGTGAACGCGACCGCACCGACCATGATCGGCACGGAGACCCGATTCCTGTTGTGACGCAGTGAAAGATAGGCAGCTGCCGCCAGGCCGGCGACCGCGGTGGACATCGGTGCCGGCGGGCCGAGCAGGACGGTCAGGATGCACAGCAGGACCGCGGCGGAGGCCATCGCAGCGATACGGATCGAGAGCAACACGGCGATGCCGGCCAGGGCCGCGACGGCCCAGCCCGCGCGGGTTGCTCCGGCGGCTGCTGCCGGCACCATCAGCAGACCGAACGCCACCGGGTACCCGGCCCTCATCGGCGAACGCTCCGTCGCTCGGGCATCAGCGCCATCGCCTGGTCCAGCGCGACCGTGTCCGGCCAGGCCACGATGTCGACCCCGACGGTGGCCATGTCGCGATACATGAACGCACGCTGCAGGTTCCACATACGTTCAACCAGCGGATCGGTGACCCCGGCGATCGGGCAGCCCTGCAGGATGTCGACCGCGATCACCGTGTGGCCGCGCCTGCGCAGGTCGATCAGGGCCAGCGCGAACTCGGTGTCCAGCATGGTCGAGAACGCCACCACGATCGCTCCGGTCGGGACGGCCGGGCGCGGTGCGAGTGTGCCCGTCGCGGTCTCGAAACTGTCGACGGCGCCGAGCATGGTGTCGAGGATGCGGTAGAACTGCCGCTGTCCGATCTCTGCTCCCAGCCAACGGATCTGGCGCGCGCCCAGCGCCACCAGCCCGGCGCGGTCGCCGTAACGCAACGCGCTCTGCACCACCTGGACCGCGCCGCGGGCAGCACGTTCGGTCGCCTCCGTGGCCGGGCCGGGTGGTTGGGGATACACGTCGTACAGCACCACCACGTCCGCGGCGCGGTCGGTGAGGCGCTCGGTGATGTGCAGCGCGCCGCGGCGTGCACTGACCGGCCAGTTCACCGTCCGCAGCTGGTCGCCCGGCACGTAGGGCCGGATGTCGGCGTACTCCACCCCCGGCCCTACGTGTCGGGTCAGGTGCGTACCGAGGCGGTCGAGCAGTTCACTGCGCGGTATGGGGGTCGACTGCGCCGGCGCGACCGGGAAGACGAACACCTCGGCGGCGTCGAGGGTGCCGCGTCCGGCGAGCAGACCACCGTGGGCGGGCACGCCGACCTCGACCCGCACCGGGTACCGGCCCCACCGGGATGCGCAGACCGACCACGTCTGTCCTGTCTGCTCGCACGTCATGGGCGCAGGCGTCGACACCGCCACCGAGACGGGGCTCGCGTCGTCGGCCGCGGCGGTCACCACCACCTCGACGTCGTCACCTTCGAAACAGCGCTGCACCGTCGGTACGGCGCCGACCCGTACCACCGGAAGATCCCGCTGCCATCGACCCGCGGCCAGCACTCCCAGCAGCGGCGCCGCGAACACCACCAGATCCCACCGTCCGGCCACCAACGCGACGACGATCGCCACCGCGGCGCAGGTGGCGCACGAGAGGGTCAGCGGCCCAGCCCTCCAGCGCATTTCGACTACCGAGCCCTCGGTGGGCGTCATGGCGGGCCGCCGGCACGGGGCACCGGGGTGCGACGCAGCAGATCCTCGACGACATCGGCGCCCTGGATCCTGCGCACCCACATCTCGGGCCGCAGGCTGATGCGATGGGCGATGGTCGGCACTGCCAGCGCCTTGATGTCCTCGGGGATCACGTAGTCGCGACCGAGCAGCAGCGTCCTGGCCCGTGCCAGTTGCACCAGGTCGAGTTCGGCGCGCGGGCTCGCGCCGACGGCCACCTGTGGATGGCTGCGGCTGGCCGCCGCCAGCGCCACGACGTACTGCAGGACGTCGTCGTGCACCGTGACCTCTTCGACCGACTCCTGCATCGCCACCAGGTCCCGCGCGTCGACCACCTGCGCCACCGTGGGTGGCGCGGAGCCGCGGTCCAGACGGCGACGCAGCATCGTGGTCTCCTCGCCGGACGAAAGATACTGCAGCTCAAGGCGAATTGCGAACCGATCCAGCTGCGCCTCCGGCAACGGATAGGTGCCTTCGTACTCGATGGGGTTGTCGGTGGCCAACACCAGGAACGGATCCGGCAACCGGTGCGTGATGCCGTCGATGCTGACCTGTCGTTCGGCCATCGCCTCCAACAGCGCGGCCTGGGTCTTCGGTGGTGTGCGGTTGATCTCGTCGCCGAGCAGCAGGTTCGTGAACACGGGTCCGCGCCGGAACTCGAACCGACCCGAGGTCATGTCGTAGATCGTCGAGCCCAGCAGATCGGCGGGCAGCAGGTCGGGGGTGAACTGCACGCGCGTGAAGTCCAGTCCCAGCGCGGCGGCGAAGGATTTCGCGATGAGCGTCTTACCCAGTCCCGGCAGGTCTTCGACGAGCACGTGGCCCCGGGCCAGCACGGTGGTCAGGATCAGGTGCAGCGCCTGGCGTTTGCCGACGACGACCTCGGAGATCGCGTCGAGCACCGCGCTGCACTGCGCTGTGGTGGTGGCCGGTGTGCTCACAGCTGCTCCAGACGCCGCAAGATCTCATCGAGGGTGTCGCGGCCCGGTCCGGGCTCGCGGGTGCCTGTCCGTGAGACGTTCTCCGGGTCGACCCACTCCCACAGCTGCGGACCGAACAGCATCCGTCCGCTCGCCGCAAAAGCGTTCGGGTCCCGGGCCTTTCGGGTGCCCGCGGTCAGCTCGAACTGGCGCGCGAGCAACGGACGCAACCGCCTGTCCCAGTCGGCCCGGCTGGACTCCGACCACGAGATCAACGTCTCGGTGCGCGCCAGCCACCGGCGCAGCGCGGCATCGGCGGCCTGCTCCGGCTCCGGGTCGGCTCCGCGCGGCGGGTGGGTCAGCCGCCACCTGGCCGAGGCCAGCCCGGCGGCCAGCGCCACGCCGCACGACGGCAGGATCCACTGCCTGCCGACCATCGCTGCGAGCACCCCGGCCCCCATCATCAGGACCAGCGTCGCCGCAACCACTTTCGTCACAGCGCGTCCTGCAATTCCTGCTGCACGGCACGCAACGCGTGCAGTGCCTCGGCACGATGCCGTTCGGTCATCACGTGCGGGCTGAACCGGGCTTCCTCGAACAGGTCGACCAGTTCGGCGGCGCTGCCGGGACGCAACACCCGCCGCGCGACGGCGCGACCGAGGACTTCCGACGGGGTGTCGGAGGCCTGCGGGCTGGTGCTCGGCGACTTGTCGAGTTCGGTCTCCATCGCGACGTAGCACGCGATGATGGCCGCACGCGGGTCGCGGCTGCGGTCACCGACCTCGGCGAGCGCCAATTCGGTGGCGCGCGCCAGGTCCGCTCCGCCGGTACGCGCGGGCACCGCGCCGGGATCGTCGGTGGGGCCGGGATCCGTTGTGGTCCTGGGGGTCCGGTTGCGCACCCCGGCGATCAGCGACAGCACGACCATGACGATCGTCGCGGCCAGCACATAGCCGAACAGGGGGTCGGAGCCGGTGGGGTCGGGCGGGCGCTCGGTGCCGGGGTCGCCGGACGTGGTCTCCGACGAGGTCGCCTCCGGGCCCGGAACCGGGACCTCCCACCGAGGCAACGCCAGGATCAGGGTCAGCCACACCAACAGCGCGGCGGTGGCGTAGAGCAGGAACCGTTTACGGGGTCGACCGCCGGACGCGCCCGGACCTCGCGGCAGCTCCCCGGCCGAGGGCGCTCTGGCCCGGCGACGCGGCGCGGCCAGCGCGGTGAACGCCATGATCGCCAGTGCGACCGCGAACAGCACCAACACCGGCACCGGTGAGGAGTCCTGGCGCTGCGGTTCGCGCGGCGGTGGAGCGCCGGTCTGCTCGGCCGGCAGGTAGCCGCGCAGTGCCAGCACACTCACCAGCACCGCGACGAGCGGCACGACGGTACGCGCGAACGCCTTGCCGTCTCGAGGCATCGGCCCACCCTGCACTCGGTGCCGACGGTCTCGCAGCGGCCATCGGCCTGAGCCCATCGTGGCACGGTCGGCGCGGACCGGGCGGTACTACCTCAGAACAGCTGCCAGTCGTGGGCGCCGTCCTGCTGGGTGTACCAGCCGCCGTCGGTGTTCTTGATCACCACGGGGTCTCCACTGCCGAAGGTGTCGAAGAACCACTTGGCGTTGGCGGGACTGAGGTTGATGCAACCGTGACTGACGTTCGAGCTGCCCTGCGACCCGACCGACCAGGGTGCGCTGTGCACGAAGATGCCGCTGTTGTCGATCCGGACGGCGTCCTTGACCTTGATCTTGTAGCCCTCACCGGAGGGATCGTCGACCGGGACACCGTAGGTGGAGGAGTCCATCACGATGTCGGCGAACTTCTCCAGCACGTAGTAGGTGCCGTTCTTGGTGTCGTATCCGGGCTTGCCGAGCGAGACCGGGAACGTCTTGACCAACTCACCGTTGATCATCACTTCCATCTGCTTGGTGTCGTTGTCGATGGTCGCCACCTGGGACTCACCGACCCGGAAGCTCGACTTGGTGCCGGCCGCGTCGATGTTGACGATCGTGTGCGCCGGCCAGAAGTCCTGCGGGCGCCAGCGCACCTGCTTGTCGTTGATCCAGTAGAACCGGCCGGGAACGGGCGGATTCGAGGAGATGTGGATCGCGCTCTCGGCCAGCGGCCGGTTGGCGATGGGGCGCTGGAAGTTGATGATGATCGGCTTGGCCACGCCGACCAGGGCACCGTCCACCGGATTGAACGACGGCGGCACGAACGGCGGCTGCCCGGTGAACGGGGTCGGGTTCTGACCGGCCGGGGTGCCCTCGGGGATCGGCATCGCCTGACCGGGGATGACGGCCAGCGGGTCGGCCGGGGTGGACGCACCGGGCGCCGACGGCACCGCGGGCACGGCAGGCGCTGCGGGGACGGCGGGATCGACCGGGGGTGCCGGCACCGGCGCTACTCCGGGTTGGGCGAGCGCAGCCGGGGCGCTCAGGGTCAGCACTGCGACGACGGCCGATGCCATCGCCATGGCGGACCACCGGACTTTGTTGCCCTGCCGCATACATACCTCCAGTTCAGCGACTGCTCCCCAGTGTGGCACAGCACCGGGCCAGGTCAGCCGCCCGAACCGGTCGCCGAACCTCTGACCTGCACGGATCATCGCCGCGGGACCCGCAGGTGTTACGGGCGGCGTTAGGCTCGGTCCATGATCGTGGCGTTTTCCATCAGTCCGTCCGGCGGCGACGAGACCGGCGGGGTCAGCGAAGCGGTCGCCGAGGCCGTCCGGGTGGTCCGCGCCTCGGGCCTGCCGAACGAGACCAACGCGATGTTCACCAACATCGAAGGTGAGTGGGACGAGGTCATGGCCGTGGTCAAGCAGGCCGTCGACGCGGTCGCGGCCAAGGCGCCGCGGGTCAGCCTGGTCCTCAAGGCCGACATCCGGCCCGGCTACACCGGCCAGCTGCAGGCCAAGGTGGCCCGCATCGAGGACGCTCTGGGCTGACGCCCGCTTCAGGACCGCACCAGCCGCGCGATCGCCGCGGACGCCTCGGCGAGCTTGGCGTCGGCCTCGGCACCCCCGGCGGCGACGGCGTGGCTGACGCAGTGCCCCAGGTGTTCTTCGAGCAGCCCCAGCGCCACCGACTGCAGTGCGCTGTTCACGGCGCTGATCTGGGTCAGGACGTCGATGCAGTACTTGTCCTCGTCGATCATCTTCGCGATGCCGCGCACCTGGCCCTCGATGCGGCGCAGCCGCCGCGCATAGTTGTCCTTCTGTGCCGAATAACCATGCGTGGCTTCGGGTTCCGGCGCCCCGGTGTCGGTCGGTTCAGTCACCCGAGCTCCCTTCTCAGCTGATCCATCTGCGCGATCTCGGCCTCTTGGGTGGCCACCGTCTGCCGGGCCATCGCCACGGCGTCGACGTTGTCGCCGTCGGCGATCTGCGTCCGGGCCGTCTCGACGGCGTCCCGGTGCTGCGCGATCATCGTGTCCACCCAGGCCGCGTCGAACTCCGCGCCGCCGAGCGAGCGCAACCGCTGGATCGCCGCGTCGCCGTTCGCCTCCGGTGCCGCCGCGGGGCCGGTCGCCCCGCCCTGGGGGTTCTCGTTCCATTGCACGAGGAAGACGTTGAGCACGTTGATCTCGGGCTGCGCCGTTGCGGCGACCCGCTCGGCGGCGGCCAGTACCTGCGGGTTCGACGACTGTTCCTGCGCCAGGCGCGCCAGTTCGATGGCCTGTTTGTGGTGGGCCACCATGGTGGTCGCGAACGTGACGTCGGCGGTGTTGTAGCCCGCCGGCTCGCCGGTGATCACCGGCGTCTCGACCGACGTGGTTGCGGCGTCCTCGCCGTCGGGCTGCGGCGACGAGCAGCCCACCAGCAGCAGCGCCACCAGTACAGCGCACACGCGCGCGGCCGCTTTCGTCATGAGATCAGCCTACAAGTACCCCTCGGGGGTATCGATAATCGTTTTGGCCGGGGCAAACACCGGGCGCATAATCGACAGATGCCCTCAGGACCAGACATCAAGCCCCGCAGTCGTGACGTCACCGACGGTCTGGAGAAGGCCGCCGCGCGCGGCATGCTCCGCGCGGTCGGTATGGGTGACGACGACTGGGCCAAGCCGCAGATCGGCGTCGCGTCGTCATGGAACGAGATCACTCCGTGCAATATGTCGCTGCAGCGCCTGGCGCAGGCCGTGAAGGGTGGTGTGCACGAGGCCGGCGGTTTCCCGCTGGAGTTCGGCACGATCTCGGTGTCCGACGGCATCTCGATGGGTCACGAAGGCATGCACTTCTCGCTGGTCTCGCGTGAGGTGATCGCCGACAGCGTCGAGACGGTGGTTCAGGCCGAACGCCTCGACGGCACGGTGCTGCTGGCCGGTTGCGACAAGTCCATCCCGGGCATGTTGATGGCCGCGGCGCGCCTGGACCTGGCGTCGGTGTTCTTCTACAACGGCTCGATCATGCCGGGTGTCGCCAAGCTGACCGACGGCAGCGAGAAGGAAGTCACCATCATCGACGCCTTCGAGGCGGTCGGCGCCTGTGCGCGCGGGCTGATGTCGCGTGAGGACGTCGACATCATCGAACGCGCCATCTGCCCCGGCGAAGGGGCCTGCGGCGGCATGTACACCGCCAACACGATGGCCTCGGCCGCTGAGGCGCTCGGCATGTCGCTGCCCGGTAGCGCCTCCCCGGCGGCCATCGACAAGCGCCGCGACGACTACGCGCGCCGGTCCGGCGAGGCCGTCGTGGAGATGTTGCGCCGCGGTGTCACCGCCCGGGACATCCTGACCAAGGAGGCGTTCGAGAACGCGATCGCCGTGGTGATGGCGTTCGGCGGCTCCACCAACGCGGTGCTGCACCTGCTGGCCATCGCCTACGAGGCCAACGTGAAGCTGGCGCTGGAGGACTTCACCCGCATCGGGCAGAAGGTGCCGCACCTGGCCGACGTGAAACCGTTCGGCCGGCACGTGATGAAGCACGTCGACGAGATCGGCGGCGTGCCCGTGGTGATGAAGGCACTGCTGGATGCCGGTCTGCTGCACGGGGACTGCCTGACGGTGACCGGACAGACGATGGCCGAGAACCTCGCCCACATCGAGCCGCCGGACCCCGACGGCAAGGTGCTGCGCGCGATGAACAATCCGATCCACCCCACCGGCGGCATCACGATCCTGCACGGATCGCTGGCCCCCGAAGGCGCGGTGGTGAAGTCGGCCGGCTTCGACTCCGACGTGTTCGAAGGCACCGCACGGGTTTTCGAGCGGGAACGGGCAGCGCTGGACGCACTCGAGGACGGCACCATCACCCACGGCGACGTCGTCGTCATCCGCTACGAGGGGCCCAAGGGCGGCCCGGGCATGCGCGAGATGCTGGCGATCACCGGCGCGATCAAGGGCGCCGGGCTGGGCAAGGACGTGCTGCTGATGACCGACGGCCGGTTCTCCGGCGGGACCACCGGTCTGTGTGTCGGGCACATCGCCCCGGAGGCCGTGGACGGCGGACCGATCGCGTTCGTCCGCGACGGTGACCGCATCCGGCTCGACGTCGCCAACGGCACGCTGGACATCCTGGTCGACAAGGACGAATTCGAGGCCCGCAAGGCGGGATTCGAGCCGCTGCCGCCGCGCTACACCACCGGCGTGCTGGCCAAGTACACCAAGCTGGTGGGCTCGGCGGCCGTCGGCGCGGTCTGCACCTAGATCAGCTCCTGATCAGCGCGACCCTCGCCGGTGATGGGCTGGTGGGCATTGATTCTGCGCTGAGGGCGGAAAAGCACGAATACAAGCCGCCGCCACCGCAGTCCCGATGCGAGCTCGCGGTCGAGCCTGCGCTGAGGGCGGAAAAGCATGAGTACAAGCCGCCGCCACCGCAGTCTCAACGCTGTGGAGCACGACACGGGCCAGCGGGTTTACCCGCTCGATAGACGGGCACCGAAAGCACATGGCTGACAACAAGCCGAGCGTGTGGCCGGGCCTGCTGCTGGGTCTCGGCTTCGGGGGTTTCGTCGACGGCATCGTGCTTCACGAGATCCTGCAGTGGCATCACATGGTCAGCAGCGCCGAGTCCCCGGACACGCTGAGCGGCCTGCAGCACAACGTCATGGCCGACGGGTTCTTCCACGTCGGCACGTGGCTGCTGGTGATGGCCGGATCGATCACCACGGTGGTGTCCTGGCGGCGCGGCCGACTCGCCCCGAGTTGGTCCTTCCACTTCGGGCTGCTGCTGGCCGGCTGGGGGATCTTCAACGTCGTCGAGGGCACCGTCAACCATCTGCTGCTGGGCGTCCACCATGTGCGCGACGACCTGGGCGCACCGTTGTCCTGGGACATCGGGTTCCTGGCGTTCGGGGTGCTGCAGATCGTCGCCGGCTGGCTGCTCTACCGCCACGGCGTCGTCCGGTTGGTCACCGAACCGTCAGCGGCGGCGCGTTCCCGGCGCTGATCTGCCCATAGAATGTCGCCATCGGGCGGACTTCAGGTGGAGGTGAGGCGTGTCCGAAGCGTTTCCCGACGCCGCGACACTGGACCGCGTGCTCGACCTGGCCGCGCGTGCCCCGTCGGTCCGCAACACGCAGCCGTGGCGGTGGCACGTCGACCGCCACGGGGTCCAGCTGTTGGCCGACTGGGAGCGCGGTCTCGGCACCAGCGACGCCGACCGGCGCGATGTGGTGCTCAGCTGCGGTGCGGTCCTACACCACTGCGCAGTGGCGTTCTCCGCCGCCGGATGGTCCAGCCGGATCCACCGCTTTCCCGAGGACGGACTGCTCGCCACCATCGCCCTCGAGGAGCGGGCCCCAGGCGACGGCAGCCTCGAGCTTGCCGAGGCCATCGTGCGCCGCCGCTCCGACCGGCGGCCCTACCGCGGCGCGCTGCCCACCGGCACGCTCGAACTGCTGACGCTGCGCGCGGAGCGTTTCGGCGTGCGGGTGGCCGTGGTGCCCGGCATCCGGTGGGCCCGGCTCGGCGAGGTCGAGTTCGCGCTGCGCTACGGCGACGACGCGGCCGGGCATGCCGGTGACGACGCCGTGATGCTCGTGCTGGCCACCGAATCCGACGACGACGCAGCGAGACTGCGGGCCGGCGAGGCGCTCAGCGACCTGACATTGGCAGCGGCCGCCCTGGGTCTGGCCTCGTGTCCACTGACCGAACCCCTGCGCGACGCGCGCAACCGCCTGGCGCTGGCCTGCGAGGTGTTCGACGCCGAGGCCCACCCGCAGGCGTTGATCCGGGTCGGTGTGTCCGCGGCCGATGATCCGCTGCCGCCGGTGGACCGTCGATCCGTCGCGGAGACAACGACTTTCGGCCTGAACTGAGCCGGTCAGCGGCCGCGTACCGAGAGCACCCGCTTGCGCAGACCTTTGGTCGCGGTGTCCATCAGCCCTTGGGCACCCTTGCGGATCAGGAACCCGGGCAGCGGCACCGTCGTCTCGACCGTCAGCTCCAGCCGCACACGGGTGCGGTCCCCGTCGGGGATCAGGGTGTAGCGGCCGTTCTGCGCCTTCTGTTGTGAGGCACTGACCAGCGTCCAGCTGACGCCGTCGTCGTGCACCTCGTAGTCGAGTATCTGCTCGTCGCTGATGCCGACGATCTTGACCACTTGGCGGGACCGCTTCGGCCGTCCCTGTTCGTCGCGTTCGAGGATCTCGACCCGCTCGTGGGCCGACGACCAGTCCGGCAACGTCTCGAGGTCGTAGAGCACGGCGAGGATCTCCTCCGGCGTTGCCTCGATGACGATCTCGCGGGACTCGGTGATGGCCATGCCGGCGATTAGCCCACCGGCGCCAGGTCGAAACGCGCCGTCACGGGCGTCCACCCGCGGGCGGCGACGCCGCCTTGTTCTCCCCGGCCTGCTCGACGGCCATCTTCTCGATCCGCCGCAACGCCTCGGCCAGCACCGGCAGATACGCCGGCGCCCACAGCGGCGCACTCATCCAGGCCCGGCAGCGCTGTCCGCCGGGTTCGACGCCGTGGCGGGTGGCCGGGACTCCCGCCACGCGCCAGCCCCACATCCGTCCCGGATCCAATTCGCTGATGGTGAACGGCAACGGCACCCCGACCGGTGTCCACACCCGACCGGTGGTCCCCAATTCGAAGCCGGGCCCGTCCAGCGAGGCACCCGACACCGTGGGGCCCCAGCGTGGCCAGGCATCGAGGTCGACGAGGATCTGCCACACGGTGTCCGCGGGCGCCGGGATGTCTCTGCTCACCGTCCACATTCCGGCGGTGTACCCACTACGTGACGATCGCGATCGCGAAACCGTCCCAGCCTTTGGTCCCGACCGTCTGGATCGCCGCGGTGTCCAGGCGCGGGTGGGCGCCCATCATGTCGAACATCGCGCGGATGGCGTGGGCCTGCTGGTCGTCGGGTCGGGGGTCGAGCACCCGGCCGTTGCGGGCGATGTTGTCGACGACGACGACGGTGCCGGGGGCGCCGAGCTCGACGGCCCACTCGACATAGGCGACGTTGTTCTCCTTGTCGGCGTCGATGAACACCAGACCGAACGGTTGCCCGCCGCGCAGGGTCGGCAGAGTATCCAGTGCCGCACCGACTTTGATGTCGACGCGGTCGGCCACCTCGGCACGTTCCAGATTGCGGCGCGCGACCTCGGCGTGGGCCGGTTCGAACTCCAGCGTGGTCACCGACCCGTCGGTGCCGACCGCCCGCGCCAATGCGATCGTGCTGTACCCGGCCAGCGTGCCGATCTCCAGCACGCGGCGGGCGCCCGCGATGCGCACCAGCAGCGACAGCAGCTTGGCGTGCTGCGCCGAGACCTCGATGGGCGGCATGCCCGCGGCGTCGGCCGCTTCCCGGGCGGCGCGCAGCGCGTCGTCTTCGGTGTGCAGAACGCGGGTGAACAGTTCGTCGAGCGAACCCCAGTCGGGCGAAGTCACGACTTCGACGCTACTGCACGCCTTCTCGCGCGTACACCACCCGCAGCACGTGCTCGACCTCGGCGCCCATCACCGTCCCGGCCAGTTCGCAGAACGTCGCGACGAACTGGCGTCCGTGCGGTGGTTCGACGTCGCACAGGTGGTGCGCGATCTCGTGAAGCACCACCAGCTCTCGCAGCGCCCAGCCGCTCCGGTCGTCGGGCACCGCCACCACCGCGTGCTCGCCGCGTTCGTAATGGGCTGCCCTGGCTCCGCGGCGCGGACGCACCCGCAGCGGCGCAACGCGTGGCCAGCGCTGCCGTACCGCCGGCGACGCCAGCACCTCGTCGACATAGGACTGCACGGCCGCGGCCGAGGCGAACCTGGCCTCCGGCGGCAGAGTCAATGTGGTGCCGAAGAACTCGACGACCGGGTTGCCGCGTTGTGCGGCCCGGTCGAACATGGTGCGCACGAATTCCTCTGCGGCATAGACCTTTGCGCGCTGACTGTCGCGAGTCACCGCTCCAGCGCCGAGCGCGCCCCCGCCAGCTCGCCGTCACCGCCCAGCCGGGCCCGCCGTCCCGCGCGGTCCCCCGCGCGCCGCGCCGCCGAGGAATACCCGGCCGTGGCACTGGTGGCCCGCCAGGTCCCCCGGGCCCGCGAGGCCTGGCGGTAGTAGTCCTTCAGCTCGAGGTCCTTGTTGCGCAATGCGATCGCGGTGCCCGGCACGCTGGCCGGGCCCGCGGTGGCTTCCTGTCGGGCCTGCTCGCGGGCCTCGGCGAGCCGTTGACCCACGCGCGCACCGAACGCCAGCTGGAAGTTGATCCGGGCGGTGATCGTCGGGGTGGGCCGGTGTGCACCCGAGGCGATGTACTCGTTGGACGCCCGCACCATCTGCATCACCAGGCTGGTGTAGAGCCCATGGGTGGTCTCGATGTCCTCCGCGAAGCCGTAGGCGTAGACGAACGTCGAGTTCGACGCGACGTCACATTTGACGTCGTTGGCCGCACCGATCAGCACGAACAGCTGCACATAGGTGCGCAGCCCCCGGGTGCCGGCCTCGCCGATGGTGACGGTGCGCTGCACCGGGGTCTGGGCTGCCGTGCGTTGCGCGCTGTGACTGCGCGCGACCGCCAGGTCGATCGACGTCGCGGTGGCCAACCGCTGCGCAGCGGCCATGAACGCCTCGGCTTCGTGCGGGTTGTCGGTGCCCTCGGCCTGGCGCAGCAGCGCGGCGATCCGGGCCAGCATCTTCTCGTCGGTACTCATGTCGACGACCCTAGGGACCGGCTACGACGTGGCAGCGGCAACCGACTCTCCCATCCCCACAACCGAATCCATGCACAGCTCACTTGGCGGCGAAACCGGCCACGGCATCGACGACCTGAGAGGAGAGGGGCTCCTTCTTGGCGTAGTTGGCGATGCTGTCGGTCGGGTCGTCACGCAGCACGTGGTTCACGCCGCGCAACTCCACGACCGTCAGGTCGGTGTGCCGCAGCGCGTCGGCCAGCGGGCGCACGGCCGAACACAGCGCCTGGCTGTCGGCGTCCGAACACGTCAGCAGCACCGGGGTGCCCGCGGGCACAGCCGCCGCCAGGGTCAGCGGGTCGATCCTGTCGGCCTCGGCCACCGCGGCCACGTTGCCCGGGTTCACGATCGCGGTCAGACCGTCGGGCAGGTCGGTCGGCACCGTGCCGGTGGTGCGGATCTGCTCGACGGCCGTACGCCAGGTCTCCACGGTCTCCGGTGCGCCGTCGGCCTCGACCCGGCCGGTGATGATGTCGAGATAGCGTCCGGGCAGTGGTTGGAACAGGGCCAGCGAATGGACCTTCGGGGCGTCGGGCGCGGTGTCCCCGGCCAGCCTCATCGCGTGGATGGCGCCTTCTCCGAGCCCGTACACCGTCAGCCGTTCGGTCCCGGGTTGCTCGAGGAGGAACTTCGCGGCGCCGCGCGCTCCTGAGGTGTAGACGGCGCTGACGACGGCCTGCGGGTCCTCGGCGTAGGGGCCCAGACCGGTGCGGCCGGTGCCGACCTTGTCGTAGCGCAGGCTGGCCACGTCGTGCTCGGAGAGCAGTTCGGCGAGCTGACGCATGTTGCCGATGGGCCCGGCCACCTGGTTGTCGCCGTTGCGGTCGGTGTTGCCGCTCTCCGAGATCAGCAGCGCGGCCGGGCCGGGCTGCTCACCGCGGTGGCGGTAGGTGCCGTGCACGGTCAGCCCGTCGGCGTCGAACGTCACCTCGTCGTCGGTCCAGGACTGGCTCTGCGGTTCCGAGGAGCAACCTGCGACCACCAGGACGGCCAGCGAAGCCGCCAGTGCCGCAACAACTCTCACAGCTTGGACTCGATCCAGGCGGTGACGTCGTCGAGGACGACGACCTGCTCGGGTTCGTTGAACACCTCGTGGTAGAGGCCGGGGTAGACCTTCAGGTTCACATCGGTCGAGCCGACGCACTCCACCAGGCGTCGGCTGCCCTGCACCGGGATCAACCGGTCGTCCTCACCGTGGACGACCAGCAACGGCGCGGTGAGCGCGGCCGCCCGGGACGGCATCGTCTCGCCGACGCCGATCAGGCCCCGCGCCACCCCGGCCGGCAGCTTGCCGTGGTGGACCAGCGGATCGGCCTCGTAGGCGGCGACGACCAGCGGGTCGCGCGACACCGCCGAGGCCGGCAGGTTCTCCACCGGCAGACCGGGCGCGACGCGGCCGACGAGCTTGGCCAGCGCGACCTTCACCCGCGACACCGACGACGCGGCGTCCACCGCGGGCCCCGACAGCACCATCGCGTGGTAGTCGTCGGGATGCTCGACGCCGTAGGCGAACACCGCCGCCCCGCCCATGCTGTGGCCGACGACGATGCGTGGCAACTGCGGGTGCTCGCGCGCGGCGATACCGACGAGGGTGTGGAAGTCGGCGGTGTACTCGGAGAAATCGCGCAGGTACACGCGTTTGCCGCCCGAGCGGCCGTGACCGCGGTGATCGAGTGCGTAGGTGATCAGCCCCGCCGCGCCGAATCGTGCGACCACGTGGTCGTACCGCCGGGCGTGTTCGGCGTAGCCGTGGGCGAGGACGATCACGCCGCGGGCGGCGCCGGTGGTGGGCGTCCACACGTCGTAGACGATCTCCACCCCACCGACGCCGGTGAATCTGTGTTCGCTGTGGGTCACGGCCATCGCGGCCAGCCTATCGGTCGTCGCGGTCATGGCTGCTGTTCGGGCGCTGTGTTTGTCGGTGCGACTGCGTAAGCTGCTTTGCGTGACCGTTTCGGCAGTTCAGCGGAGCACCGAAGACGATTTCCTCGCCGATGCCCAGCAGTACCGGCGGGAGTTGTTGGCGCACTGCTACCGGATGACCGGGTCACTGCACGACGCCGAGGATCTGGTCCAGGAGACCTTCCTGCGGGCCTGGAAGTCGTATGCGAAGTTCGAGGGCAAGTCCTCGGTGCGCACCTGGCTGTACCGCATCGCCACGAACACGTGCCTGACCGCGTTGGAGGGCCGGCAGCGCCGACCGCTGCCCAGCGGGCTCGGGCAGCCGGCGTCGGACCCGTCGGGCGAGATCTTCGACCGTCACGAGATCACCTGGCTCGAACCGCTGCCGGATGCGCCGCGGGAGGATCCGTCCGATCCGTCGGTCATCGCGGAATCCCGCGAGTCGGTGCGCCTGGCGTTCATCGCTGCGCTGCAACACCTTTCGCCGAGACAACGCGCGGTCCTGGTGTTGCGCGAGGTACTGCAGTGGAAGGCCGCGGAGGTCGGCGAGGCGATCGGCACCTCGACCGCCGCGGTCAACAGCCTGCTGCAGCGGGCGCGGGCGCAGCTCGAAGCGGTCCAGCCCGACCCGGACAATCCCGTGGTGGCGCCGGACTCCCCCGAGGTCGCCGACCTGTTGGCGCGCTACACCTCGGCGTTCGAGGACTACGACATCGACCGTCTCGTCGAACTCTTCACCGCCGACGCCATCTGGGAGATGCCGCCCTTCGACGGCTGGTATCAGGGCCCGCGGAACATCGTCACGCTGTCCAAGACGCACTGCCCGGCCGACAAGGCCGGCGACATGCGGTTCCTGCTCACCACGGCCAACGGCCAACCGGCCGCGGCGCTGTACATGCTCAACCCGCAGACCGGCCGCCACGAGGCGTTCCAACTGCATGTGCTCGACGTCCGCTCCGGCGGCATCGCGCACGTGGTGGCGTTCAAGGAGGACGGGTTCTTCACCAAGTTCGGCCTCCCCGAGGTTCTCGCCTGACAGAGCAGCGACGTTGTCGGCGACTGCTCCTTTACCTAGGCTGGCGGCGTCTCTTCGAGGAGTGATCCCATGACCGCCAGCATCGTCGACATTCGGCGCGCCGCGGACCGCGCCGCCACCACCATCGACTGGCTGGACTCCCGGCACTCCTTCTCCTTCGGACACCACTACGAGCCCGACAACACCCACCACGGGCTGCTGCTGGTCAACAACGACGACGTGGTTGCGCCGGCGGCGGGGTTTGATACCCACCCGCACCGCGACATGGAGATCGTCACGTGGGTCCTGCGCGGCTCGCTGGTGCACCAGGACTCGACCGGTAACTCCGGGGTCATCTACCCCGGGCTGGCGCAGCGCATGTCGGCGGGCCGCGGCATCCTGCACTCGGAGAAGAACGACTCCTGGACCCTGACCGGCGAGCAAACCCACACCGAACCGGTGCGCTTCGTACAGATGTGGGTCGCCCCCGACGACACCGCACTCGACCCCGGTTACCAGCAGCTCGAGATCGACGACGCGGTGCTCGCCGAAGGTCTGGTGACCATCGCCTCGGGTATGCCGCAGCACCGCGACACCACCGCGATCACCATCAACAATCGGCACGCGGCGCTGCACGGCGCGCGGCTGTCCGCGGGCCAGGTCGTCACCCTGCCCGAAGCGCCCTACCTGCACCTGTTCGTCGCGCGGGGCGCCGTCACCCTCGAGGACGCCGGCGCGCTGCGAGAAGGCGACGCCGTCCGGTTCACCGCATCCGGCGGCCAGCGGGTCAGCGCGGTGGAGCCGGCCGAGATCCTGATCTGGGAGATGCATGCCAGTATCGGTGCGCCGTAACGGTTTTGCGGTGCTGGCGCTGTGCGCCGGATTGGTCGCCGGGTGCGGGCAGGCGCCGCCGCAAGACCCGCAGCCGCCGGCCGCGTCCCCGGCGTCGACGTCGGCCGCCCCGGCCGCCGGCGCCGAAACCGTCACCGCCGACGTGCCACCGGCGTTCGCGCAGGCACCGTTCGACGAGCCACGGCAGGCGGTCGTACCCCGCGGCTGGACACTGTCGGTGTGGGCGCGCACCGCCCGCCCGCGCCTGGCCGCGTGGGCACCCGATGACAGCCTGCTCGTGTCGGTGCCGAGCGCCGGCACCGTGCTGCGGTTCACCCCGCACGGTGGGACGGGACAGGAGTCCGTCCTGCTCGACGGGCTCAATCAGCCGCACGGGCTGGCCTTCGACGGCACCACGCTCTATGTCGCCGAGAGCGATCAGGTGGTGGCCTACGACTACGCCGACGGCACGGCGACCGGGCGACGGGTGATCGCCGGCGGGCTGCCCGACGGTCGCAGCCCCGACCTGCGCGGCGCCTACGCCCACGCGCTCAAGAGCGTCACCGTCGGCCCCGACGGGGCGGTGTACTTCTCGATCGGCTCGACCGGCAACATCTCCGCCGAGGACCGAACCGCCGATCCCCCACGCGCGACGGTCATGCGCGTTCCGTCGGGCGGCGGACCGGCCGAACCGTTCGCGACCGGGGTGCGCAACGGCACCGGTCTGGCGACCGCGCCCGACGGGTCGATCTGGACGGCGGTCAACGGCCGCGACAACGTCGCGTTCCCCGAACCCGGCCCGGATTACGGCAAGGTTCTCGACGCCTACGTCGGCGAGCATCCGCCCGAGCAGATCGCCCGCCTCACCCCCGGCCGGGAACTGGGCTGGCCGTACTGCAACTCCGACGGCGGCCCGGCCGACCTGGCGTTCATCCGCGACGTCCAGACCAACCCCGACGGCGCACAGATGGACTGTGCGGCGCTGCCGCCGGTGGAGCAGTCCATGGGAGCGCACTCGGCGCCGCTGGGGATGGCTTTCGTCGACGGCGCACTGCCCGAGCCGTACACCCGCGGTGCGCTGATCGGCGTGCACGGTTCCTGGAACCGACAGCCACCGCGCGAGCCCGAGGTGTCGTTCTTCCCCTGGCGCGACGGCACGCTCGGCGGTCAGCAGACCCTGCTCGGCGGCTTCCAGTCCGACGACGGGTCCCGCTGGGGACGTCCGGTGGCCGCCGTCGTCGGGCCCGACGGCGCGGTGTACGTCACCGACGATGCCGCCGACGCGATCTACCGTCTGGCGCCACCCGCCTGATCTGTTTGCTCATTGCGGTTGTTCGCGCTCTGCGGCGCACTGCTGCCGCGGCGGCGCCGGTTCGCCGCCCCCTCGTTCTTCCACCTCTCTTGCCACACTAATCACATCTGTAACTGGCAACGCCCGTTTTCCGTGATTCACGTGAAACATTGCCGCGACCAGGCTGTGATCAAAGTTGACAGTGGTGTCAATGTGATTAGTGTGGTTTTGCTTGGATTGTTTGCTGACGGGTGGACGTGAGGAGTTCCGGTGCACCGTATCGCCGCCGCTTCCCGTCGTGCCGTCACCATGGGGCGGGCCCTCGGTGTGGTCGTGGCGCTGACCCTCGGCTCCGTCCTGACCGCCGCGGGCGCCTCGGCCGCCACCGCGCGTGAGTTGCTGGCCGCCGCGATCGCCAACACCCGCGGGTCCTACCTCGTGTACAACTTCGGTTCTGGTTTCCCCGTGCCGATGCGCAACGCAGCCGGCGACTGGTACGAGATGAACAACGGCGGACGGTTGATGATCATCAAGGCCGCCTCCGCACGGCTCGCGCCGCGCCTACTCGCCGACTCGCACACCGGCTACCAAGCCCGCTGCGAACGGGATCCCCGCGTCCGCACCTCCGAAGGGCTGTGGCAGGCCTCCGAGATCTACTCGCCGCTGCAGGCTTGGCAGGCACTCGGGCAGCCGACCATCGCGATCAACGCGAACTTCTTCGACGTGCGCGGGCAGCAGGGCGGGTCGTGGAAGACCACCGGCTGCAGCTCGCCGCTGGGCGCCTACGTCGACAACACCGGCGCTCTGGGGCGCACCAACACCAAGGTCACCGGCACGCTCGCCTATGCGGGCAAGCAGGGGCTGTCGGGCGGCAACGAGAACTGGATGGCGCTGTCGACGATGATCCTGCCGGTCAAGGGCGCCCCGTTCGTCGTTCCGCCCAAGAGCAAGGACGACTACGACGCGGCCACCCCGGTCGTGGCCGGACTGATCGAGAAGGGCACCCGATTCGTCGCGGTGGCCGGCATCGGGCTGCTCGCGCCCGGGGACACCGGCCAGCTGCACGATCCCGGCCCCAGCGCCGCCCGCACGGCGCTGGGCTACGTCCGCGACCGCGACGAGATGTATGTGTTCCAGGGCGGCAACTACACCCCCGACCAGATCCAGGACCTCTACCGCGGGCTGGGCAGCGACACCGCGGTGCTGCTCGACGGCGGCGGGTCCTCGGCGATCGTGCTGCGCCGCGACACCGGCGGCATGTGGGCCGGCGCCGGATCTCCGCGCGGGTCGTGCGACACCATGGCGGTGCTCTGCGACTCCCGCGAGCGTGCGCAGCCGGCGTGGCTGGCGTTCGACTAGAGCATCGACAGCGCAGCCGACCGTGTCGGCTCGATGTAGCCCGCACCGAACAGCACGACGTGGGCCAGCAGCGGGTAGAGCTGGTGCAGGCCGACGCGGTCCCGCCACCCGGGACGTAACGGGTGCTCCTGCTGGTATCCGTCGAGCACGGCGTCGAGACGCGGACACCCGAACAGCGCCAGCATCGCCAGGTCGGTCTCGCGGTGACCTCCGTGCGCGGCGGGGTCGATCAACACCGCGCCATCGGCGGTCCACATGACGTTGCCGCTCCACAGGTCGCCGTGCAGCCGGCACGGCTGGTCATCGTCGTCGAATTCCCCGGCGCGACAGCGCGATACGACGTCCTCGACAGGCTCGATGGTGGCCGGGTCCAGCGACGGTGCGGCGCGCCGCAGCATCGGGGTCAGCCGGTGCGCGGCGTAGAAGGAGCCCCACGAGGTCGCGCGGGCGTAGCTCATCGGCAGCGGCCGCTGCAGCGGACCGAAGAACCCCTTCTCCTGCGTCCACCCTGTCGGCGGCGCCCCGAACCCGTCCGCGCCGGCGTCGTGGGTGCGCGCGAGGCGGGTGCCGAATTCGCGTGCCGCCGCGGCGGTGGGGGCCACGCTGGTCAGGCGCTGCAGGGTCAGTGCGTGGTCGTCGACGTGCAGGACGGTCACGCATGGCACCCCACCGGGCACCGAAAGCCATTGCAGGCCCGCGGCTTCGCAGGCGAAGAACCCCGACGGGGCGCTCGCGCTGCGTTTGACGAAGGGCATCACCGCGCGCCGCCGAACCAGAAGATCGCTGCGGCGACCGTGACGAGCACCGCGGCCAGGCCGATGATCGGCGCCACCGTGACCAGCGTCAGCGTCGCGCCCACCACCGCCCCGGCGCACATCGTCAGCACCACGGTGTAGCGCAGCTTCTCGCCCTGCCCGGTCCCGCCGGCCACCCGGCTGTCGAACCCCAGTCCGACGATGGTCTGCGTCAGCACGGTGGTGGACAACTCCTGGATTCCGAATTGGCGCGCGGTGGCGTTCTGGATCCCGAACGCCACGGCCAATCCGGCGATCAGATACAGCTTGGTGTTGTCGTGGTAGTCGAGCACCCCGGTACCGGCCAGCACCGCCAGCACCGCGAGGATGGCCACCTCGGTGCCCAGCGCGACGGCCAGCCACCGTCGGACATCGTGGTCCAGGTGGCGCGAGAAGCGGCCCCCGGCAACGGTTCCCAGCACGAATCCGCCGAATGCGACCACGGCGGCGGTCAGGTCGACACCGGAATGGGGCACGAACCAGAACCCCAGGAAGATCACGTTGCCGGTCATGTTGGCCACGAACACGTGGCCCAGCACCAGCACGCTGACCGCGTCGATCAGACCGGTCGTGAAGGTCAGCAGCAGCAGCGCGGTGACCGTCAGCCGCCGCGAGACCGGAGACTGCAGCGCCACGGCTGACCGATCAGAGCTGCGGCGTCAGGTCGAACGTGGTGATGGTCGACATCCGCGTGATCAACCACTCGCCGCCGTCGCGCTGCATGGTCAGCCGGTAGGACAGATAGCGCAGCGACGGGATGTTCTTGGTCACCGGGCTGGTGGCCACCGAGTTGGTGTAGACGATCGCCGTGGCCTCGTTCGGAACCCCCTCGGGCGCCAACGATTCCACCGCCGCGCCCATCACCTGGGTCGTGTTGGACACCTGGGCCTGTTTGTTCGGTTCGACGATCGCGTCGATGTAGCGGCGGTACTCCTCGGCGAAGTCGCCGCCGAGGAACACCGACGCCCGGTCGGCGAGGGTGTTCATGTCCTCGGGCGTGTAGGTCCACAGCGTGGTGATCGCGTCGGTCGCGGTGCGCGCGACGGTGTATTTCGTCTCCACGAGCGCCCGGTGCATCAGGTACGGCTGCACCGCGGCGCCGGCGTATCCGGCGGCGCCGACGAAGGCCACCGCCGCGAGCGCGGCCGCGATCAAGGCGCGTCGGCCTGCCGGGCGGTGCTCGACGAGCACCACGTCGTCGGGTTCGGTCGGCGGCTCCGATTCGGCAACCTCCGATTCGGAAGCATCCGCTTCGGCAGCCTCCGACTCGGAAGTATCCGCCTCGGCCGCATCGGGCTGCGCCGGGTCCGGACCCGTGGAATCCTGTTCCGGCGCCGTGGTTTTGGGCTGTCGGGCCGCCTTGCCGACCGGCGTCTTGGCGGTGGTCAGATCACCTGGATCAGGTTGCTGATCTTCCACTGCTGTCCTTCCCTGATCGTCGTGGCGATCCACCGGCTTCCGCTCTCGATGGTGGTCTTGCCGTCGGGCAGCCTCGAGGTGACCTTGGTGGCGACCAGCACGTCGGCGCTGCCGTCGTCGTTCCAGCGCTGCACGCCGGCGGCGAGCACCTCTCCGGTCGACGGCTCCGATCGCGCCACCTGCACCAGGATCTCGTTGACCCGCGCGTTGAAGTTCTTCGCGAACTCGCCGGTCGCCTCGGCTGCGACGCGGTCGGCGTAGGCGTTGGCGTCGAACGGGTCCAGGCTGGTGTACATCGTCATGAACTCACGCGCGTACCCCAGCGCGGCGGCTTCGGCCACATCGGCGCGACGGTCGCCCTGCTGGCGCACCAGCATGAACGTGGCCGCGCCGATGGCCGCCGCGATCACCAGCGTGCACACGACGCTCACCACGGCCAGCCCCCAGCGGCGCTTCCGCGCGGGCGGGGCCCGGAAATAGTCGCCGCCGACGGACTCGGCGGCGGTCTGTTCGTCGAGGCGGCGCCGCGGACTCACTGACCGGCCTGACTCATCTGCGGCGCCTTGAGCACCGTGAGGTTACCGATCCGCCATCGGCCGTCGGATCTCTCGAACTCCACCCGCACAGTGGCCGTGACGAACTTCAGGTCCTGCGGGTTGTCCCCGCGCTGGCCCTGCAGCGCCACCAGCATCGCGGCGCGATCAGGTGTGACCGGGGGGTCGGTGAGCACAGCGCTGCTGACCGCCCAGAACTCGTTGGTGGTCGCGCCGGCCTTCTTGACCGCGTCCTGCTGAGCGGTCAACTGCTCGCGGTAGGTGTCGGTGGTCAGGTCTCGGGCGCGGGCGAAGTCCTCGTCGACGGAATCGCTGCCGTAGCTGAGCATCTGCTCCACGATGCGCGGCCCCTGGTCGGCCAGGTAGGCCCGAGCGTCGTCGATCGCCTGTTCCTGCCGGTACACCGTGCCGTAGCCCAGGCCGGTGGCCGCCGCGCACAGCACCGCCGCGCCGATCAGGACCCCGGCGACCACGCGGCGCATGTCGCGACTCGGAGGGTCGACGCGCTGCACCTCGGTGCGTGCGAGCAGGTCGGCGAAGGTGCGACGGCGCCGGTCCCACAGCGGCCACAGCCAGCCGAGCATCAGGGCACCGGTGTCGAGCAGATGCGCGAGGTCGCGGGCGGCCAGACGCAGCACACCCACGTCGGCATCGTCGGGGCGGCGCACCGCGATGCCGAACAGCGCGCGGCCCACCGTCCACCCGGTGGCCACGGGCGCCACCAGCCGGTTGACGGCGATCGCCAGCACCGAGGCGGCGAAGCCCACGACGAACACCCACCGCGTCCACGAGTCGGCGGCCACACCCAGGGCCAGCACCGCCATCGTCGCGGCCACCCCGAGCGGGACGAGCACGTCCACGGCCAGCGCACCGGCACGCGCCGGCCAGGACGCGAGTTCGCGGCCCTCCGGGACCGGAACGGCCGAGGTGTCCGCGGCGTCGAGCAGGACCGTCACGAGGTGACCTGATCGATCTTCGAGATCCGGTAGCGGCCCTCGTCGTAGGCCATCGTTGCGCGTAGGCGGTAACCGACCTGCTGGTCGGCGGCCTGCGCGTTGGTGATCCGGACGCGGACCGCGACCAGCACGTTGACCGTGCCGTCCTCGTTGTGCCGCTCGACGGCGGCGCGCAGATCGTCGACCTTCACCGTCGCGTCCGCGGCCTGGTACGCCTCGGCGAGCACGCTGCTGTACAGCCCGGCCTGGACTCCGAACTCGCCGGTCGAACACTCCAGGATCGCGGTCTGCGCCGCGGCCATCGCCGCGGTGTCGGGCGCCTGGGTGGCCGCGACGCATTCCTTGGCCGCGGCGAGGGCAGCCTCGTCGGCGCGGGCGATGTCCTCGGCGCGGTCGTTGGCGCGGTGGGCGAGATATCCGCCGACTCCGGCGCCCGCGGCGAGCAGGACCAGCAGGACGCAGACCGCGGCGGCCCACCCCTTGCCCAGCCGTGCGGGACGGCGGGTGGTGTGCTGGTCCGGTGACGCGTCACCGGATGTGGCGGCGGGAGTCTCCGGCGATGTAGTGAGCGCGTCGTCGACCGAGCCGGTTTCGGGGTCGGGGATCAGCCGGCTGGTGCCAGCATCTCCTTCCATCCGTCGTCTCCTGTGTTGCTCGAGCTGTTGACGTTGTACCGGACACCGTCCGGTCCGACCACCTCGCCTGAGCTCGGGCTGTATGCCGCGGTGCTTCCGGGCGGCCCCTGAGCCGGGGTGTAGGTGCACGGGTTGGGCTGTTGCCCGCTGCAGCTGACGGTACCGGAGCCCGGCGCACTGACCGGGTCGCTGGTGGGTGCCAGCCGTTCGGGCGGCGGCAGCTTGTCGGCGGGCAGCGGGTTCATGCCGTTGTTGATCGACGGCGCCGGGATCACCCGGCCGGGGTCGACGCCCTGGTCGCAGCGCGCGCCCGGTGCGGGGCAGGACAGGATCTGGTTCGGGTCGCCGTACCACGGGTTGGTGCCCAGCGGGACGTACGGCTCGTCGCTGCGGCACTCCTGCGGGGTGGCCGCACGCTTGCCGGGCACGTCGGCGCAGGGATAGTTGCGCGCTCCGCGCACCGCGTTGCCCTGGTAGTCCTTCGGGATCTTGCAGTAGGTGCCCGACGGCAGCGGCGCGGTGCTGGTGTCGGCGGGCGACCGCCACTCCGACGCCGGCAGGAATCCGGTCATGCACGGCGGCGGCTGGTTGATCGACAGCCCGAAGTGCAGCAGGCCGCCGTCCTCGAAGATCGACCCCATCTGCAGCAGCGACGCACCCTGCGGATAGATCACCAGCGTCTGCTCGAGACCTTTGTTGTAGCGCTTGAGCATGTCCGAGACGACCGCGAGGTTGGCCAACGTCTGCGGCAGTGCCTCACGTACGTCGCTGAACACCGTGGTCACCTGGTCGAGGGTCGGTGCCGCCTGGGACAGTCCGCTGCGCAGCGACGCGTCCTCGCGGGCGGCCTGCGCGGCGATCCGGTTCAGGTTGCGCGACCACGCGGCGATCGCGTCACCCGAGTCCACCTGGCTCTGCAGGATCGGCGCCGAGTTGGCGATGATGTCGTTGACCTGGGGCAGGTTGTCCCGGAAACCTCCTGCGAGGTTGGTGGTGGAGTCCACCAACCGCTGCAGCGCCGGTCCCAGACCGCCGACGGCCAGCGACGTCTCGGTCAGCAGCGTGTCGA
The DNA here is from genome assembly GCF_041287115.1 of Mycobacterium sp. pV006. Taxonomy (NCBI): domain Bacteria; kingdom Bacillati; phylum Actinomycetota; class Actinomycetes; order Mycobacteriales; family Mycobacteriaceae; genus Mycobacterium; species Mycobacterium sp. pV006. Next base: position 126,776 of record NZ_JBGGKT010000002.1, read on the forward strand.
TCTTCTCCTTCGGCAACACCGCCAGACCCTCGTTGGCCGCGTCCAGCGCCGGACCGACCGGAGCCGGCACCGTGCTGTCGGTGATCGTCTGACCCGGGCTCAGGTACTGATCGGAGTCACTGTTGGGCACCAGGTCGAGGTACTGCTCGCCGATGGCCGACACCGAGTGCACGTTCGCGGTCACGTCGACCGGGATCTTGTAGCGGTTGTCGATGCTCATCGTCGCCCTGGCGCCGGTCTCGGTCGGTTCGACCGCCGTGACCTTCCCGATCTGGGTGCCGCGGTAGGTGACGTTGGAGGTTTCGTACAAACCACCCGATCGGGGCAGTTCGGCGTGCAGCGTGTACTGCCCGATGCCGGCCAGGCTCGGCAGGCGCAGGTAGTACAGACCGAGCACACCGAGCGCGATCACGGTCAGGATCGTGAAGATGATCAGCTGGATCTTGACGAAGCGGGTCAGCATCGCTCACTCCGCCCTTTCGATCAGTGGTCCGTTGGGCGCCGAGTTCGGGTTCGGGGTGAACCGGACGTCGGGGATCATCGTCGCCGGGTCGCGGCCCCACGACTGTTCGAGCGCGCGCAGCATGCCCGACACCCCGGTTCCGGACAGGAACCCGTTGTCGATGGCCGACAGCGTCAGGTCCACCGTCAGCGACACGTTGATGTAGTCGCCGCGGATCGCCTTCGGCACGTTCTCGATGCTGTACGGCGCGGTGAGGAAGATCGTCAGCGCGTTGATCAGGTACGGGCCCGACTTGCCCAGTTCCCGCAGCGGACGCTGCAGGTTGGCCAGGTTGGTGTTCACGTTGTCGCTGGACGGTTCGAGCGCGTCGACGGCGGCGCCGCTGATCCGGCCCAGCGATTCGACCGCGTCGGCGAACAGGTCGCGGGTTTCGGCGAAATGCTCGATCAGCGGCGGGAATTCGGTGAGCACCGCGTCGAGGGTGTTGTTGCGCTGGGCGACGACGGCCAGCAACCGGTCGGTGTTGTCGATGGCGCGGGTGATGTCGTCGCGCTGGGCGTTGAGCTCGGCGGTGAAGGTGTCGAGCTGACCGAGGAAGGTCCGGATCTGCTCACCGCGTCCGTTGAGGACGTTGTAGACCTCGGTCTGGATGGTCTCGAGGTTGTTGACACCGCCGCCGGTCAGGATGGTGGCAATGCTCGCCAGCACCCGCTCGGTGTTGGGGAATGCCGAGGCGTTGGCCAGCGGGATGGTGTCGCCGTTCTCGAGCTTCTCCGGCGCGGGATCCGGCGGCATGTCCAGCTGGACGTGCTGGGAGCCCAGCAGGCTGGTCTGGCCGATCTTGGCCAGCGCATTCCGCGGTAGCTCCACACTGGGGTCGAGGTCCAGCGTCAGCGTGGCCACCCAGTTCCTCAGCTCGATGGCACGCACCCGACCGACATACACATCAGCCACCCGCACCCGGCTGTTGACGTTGAGCGCCAGGGTGTCGGGCATCTGCACGTAGATCGTGGTGGCGTCCCCTCCGGTGCCCGGCCCGCCGGGCAGCGGCACGTTGGTGATGCCCTTCCACGATCCACACGAGGTCAGCACCAACGCCGCTGCGCCGAGAGCGCCGGCGCGCTGCGCGACTCTGCTCCATTTGCCCATGACTCAGCCTCCTGCCTCGGCCGGCAGCAGCGGACCGGGCGGCGTGGCGGCCGGAGCCGCCGGTGCGGGTGGTGCGGCCGGTGCGATGGCGCCCAGCGGGTCACCCGGGATCACGCCCGGCGCGGGTGCCGGCGGTGGGCCGGGCTGCGGGTACCACGGCGGCGGCAGCGGGTTGTTCTGGTCGAACGCGTTCGGCGGTCCGGGCAGGTTTCCGTTGCGGGTGGTCCCGAACGCCGGTGGGGCCGGTGGCGGGGTGATGTCCGGCCCGCCCATCAGCTCGGCCAGCGACTCCGGGGTCAGCATGTTCGCGGTGAACGGTTGGACCTCGACGCCCTGCATACCCGGAGCCACGATCCAGCCCGGCTCATGGTTGCCGTGCGAGAACAGCGTGTCGCGCGAGAAGATGCCGGGCACCGTCGTGTCCTTGTATCCCGGCGGCGGACGCAGCCGCTCCTCGGAATAGGCGATCTGCTTGGGCAGCGTGTAAGCCGGCTGCAGCTGGTTGGCGCCGAACGGCAGGTAGTTGAACTTGATGGCGTCGAGGATCGGCCCCAGGTACTGCGCGCACAGTTCCGCGGATTCCTGGTAGCCCATCCGGCTGCCTGCCTGGATCGCGCTGCACAGGAACTGCATCGGGTTGGCGAAGTTGTTGATCACCGGCATCGTCACGATGCCACCGGCGTTCGGCGACGAGATGTTCATCAGGTTCGCCGCGACGTTCGGATACGCGTGCAACGCGGTTTCCAGACCGTCGCGCGGCTCCGGCTGCAGGATCGCATTGGTCACATCGGCGAGGTTCTTGATGTCGTGCGCCAGCACCTCACCGTTTTCGTTGACGAATTCCTTTGTAGTGGAAAGCAATTGGTTCAGATCGCGCAGCGCGGTGGCGACTTCGTCGTCGGTGTTGGTGAACGCGTTGGTGATCTGGGCCAGGTCGTTGTTCAGCGCCACGAACTGCTGGTCGCTCTGGTGCAGCGCGTTGACGAACAACGCCAGGCTCTTGATCACGCTGAAGAAGTCACCGCGGCCCTCGTTGAGCGCGAACAACGCCTCCGACAGGTTGTTCAGCGTCTGGTTCAACTGCTTGCCCTTGCCGGCGAACCCGTCGGCGGCCGACTCGATGATGTCGCCGAACGGACCCTTGGGCTGTTCCGGGGTGGGGCCCAGGTCGGTCAGCAGCCGGTTGATGGAGTCGCGCAGATCGTCGTACTCGACGGGCACCTGCGTGCGGTCCAGGTCGAGGACGGCGTTGTCGGGCAACACATCTCCGCCGGTGTAGGGCGGCGCGAGCTGGATGGTGCGGGACGCGACCAGGCTCGGGTTCAGGATCGAGGCGGTGACGTTGTCGGGCAGCTTGTACTTGCTGTCGTAGTGGAACGTCACCTTCATCTTGTCGCCGGCGGGCTCGATCGCGTCGATGGTACCCACCTGGACGCCCATGATCTGCACCTTGTCGCCGGGATAGAGCGCCAGCGTCTGCGTGAAGTACGCGACCACGGTCTTGGTGGTCAGGTTCTTGTACAGGTTCCAGCCGATCAGGCCACCGATGAGCGCCACCGCGATGATGATCGCCCCGATGATCGCGGCGCCGCGGGAGATGGCCGGCATCTTGAAGTTCCGGACGTTGAAGACAGTCGACATGGTGTGTTACCCCCTCAGCCCTGAGATCCCGGCGGGAGGAACGGCGGATTGCCCGGCAGCGGGGCCTGGCCCGCAGGTGCGAGCGCGGGACCCGGTCCCGGAGGCGGCGGCGGCCCGTCGAGGGCCGGCGGCAGCGGCGCGATGCCGGGCGTGAAGTCCGGCGCGGACGGCTGCGGGGCCAGCGGCACGGTGCGGGCTCCCGGCGGTGCCGCGGGCAGCGGCACCCGCGCACCGGGCACGTCCGGCGACATCTGGCCGGGGATCGCCGCGGCCGGCACACCCGGCGACGGCTGCGGGCCGTGGGCGTCGGGCGCCGACGTCGCGACGTTCGGACGCTGGTTCTCGTAGTTCGGGCCGTAGGGGTTGTCGCCGTACGGTCCGACCGTCAGGTCCGCACACGGCAGCGGGTTCCCCGGCCGCGGCAGACCGTCGGCGGGTGGGGTGTACGAGCACGGCGAGCCGGGCGGCACTGCGGGACCGGGGTTCTCCGGGGTGCCCTCCAGCGGCGTCGGCGCCGGCGGCGGCGCGCCGTTGGAGAAGCCGGTGCCGTTGGGATCCGGGAACCGGAAGGCCGGCAGGCCGGCGTTGCGCCAGAACTCCTCGGGGTCGATGCCGCGCTTCTTGAATGCGGCGTCGACGAAGGGCTGCAGAATCCAGTACGGGGCCAGGTTGGCCAGCATGACCTTGAAGTACGGGCCCGAGGCCAGCGCCTCACCGAGCGACACCATGAACTTCGACAGCGAAGACAGCGAGTCGGCGAGGTCCATCTTGCGCGCGTTGAGGATGTCCGACAGCACCCGCAGCTGCTCGAGCACGCGGTTGAGGTTCGGGTTGTCGTCGATGAGACCGCGCACCTGTGCCGAGAACCCGGAGACCCGCTCCAGCAGCTGGCCGACGGCGTAGTTGCGCTGGTTGACCGCCTCGAGGAGGGTCTGCGCGTTGACCAGCAGCGCGTTGATCTGCCCGCTGCGGTTGCCGAGGACGCCGGCGACCTTGTTGGCGTTGGCCAGCAGCGCCTTGATCTGGTCGTCACGCTTGCCGATGGTGTCGGAGAACCGGGCCACCCCGTCGAGCGCGGCGCTCAGGTGCGGGTAGGTCTGGTCGATGGTCTCCGACAGCACGTTCAGCGATTCCTTGACCGTCTGGGTGTCCCAGTTCGCGGCGGAGTTGCTCAGGTCGTAGAACGCGTCGTAGATCTGATACGGCGTAGTGGTCTGTCCCAGCGGCAGCACACCGCTGGGCGGCAGCGGGTCGTCGCCGCGGGGCTCGATCTCGATGTTGCGGCGCCCGAGGATGGTGTCGGTGCGGATCGCGGCGCGGCTCTGGGTGCCGATCTGGGTGCCGCCCAGCGAATATCCGATGACCACACGGTCGCCGTCGATCTCCATGGACTGCACGGTGCCGACGTCGACGCCGGCGATGCGCACCTTGTCCCCGGAGTTCAATCCTCCGGTGTCGGCGAACTGCGCGTAGTAGGTGGGCTGCGCGAAAAGCATCGGCACGCTGGCGAAGCTCTGCCCCACCCCGATCACGATGACCAGGATGATGACGCCCATCAGCCCGCTGCGGACGCGGTTAGATCCTTCGAGGACTCTCATTTCGGCGTGCACCTACCCGACGGCTGACTCCACACCTTGACGGTGCGCACCGGCCCGCCCGGTTGCAGCCCGTTGAGCTTCAACGTGATGTCGCAGGCGTAGAAGTTGAAGAAGTCGCCGTAGATGCCGCCCGACCGGCCGATGATCGCCAGCGCTTGGGGCAGGTCGGAGAGGAACTTGTTGAACTCGTCGCTCTGCTCGACCAGCGGCTCCTGCAGCACCTCCAGCTTGCTGACGGTGTCCTTGATCAGCGGCCGGTTGTCGGCCAGCAGATCGGAGATCGTGCCCGCGGCGTCGCTGATCTCGGCCACCGAACCGGCCAGCGGGTCGGCGCGGTTCTTCAGCCCGGTGATGAGCACCTCGAAGTTCTGCACCGTCTGGTCGAACTCCTCCTGATGCTTGACCGTGGTCTCCAGCACCGTGTTGAGGTTCTTGACCACCTCGCCGATGGCCTGGTCACGGTCCGCCAGCGCCGAGGTCAGCGCGGCCGTCTGGTCGAGGATGTCGTTGATGGTGCCGCCCTGTCCTTGGAACACGGTGATCAGCGACTGCGCGATGGTGTTGACCTTCTCCGGTTCCAGGGACTGGAACACCGGACGGAAGCCGCCGATCAGCGCATCGAGGTCCAGCGCCGGTTGGGTCAGCTCGATCGGAATGGTCGCGCCCGCATCGATTCTGGTGTTGCTGTCTCCGCGGGACAGCTCCAGGTAGCGGTCGCCGATGAGGTTGAGGTACCGGACCGAGGCGCGCGTCTCGTCGAACAGCTCCAGCGACCGGTCCACGTTGAAGTCGACCTTGACCTTGGTGCCGCCGTCGATCAGCTCGACACCATCGACCTTGCCGACCTCGACTCCCGATGCCCGGACGAACTGGCCGGGCCGCAGACCGCTGGCACTGGAGAAGATCGCCGAGTAGCTGGTGGTGCGGTCGAACCGCACCTGTCCGAAGACCACCACGATGATCGCGGTGAACATGAGCAGCACCAGGGAGAAGGCGCCGAGCTTGATCGCGGTTCCGGTGATTTTCATGGGTTGATCGTGTGCTCTCCGACTTGGCGTCCCCAGACGTACTCGGTCAGAAGCGGCTGGCCCAGCTCCAGGTGGTTGTACGGGGCGATCGACGCGCCGGTGTCGAGGACCAGGAACGGCGCCGGCCACAGGTCCCGGGTGATGGGCTGCCAGCAGCCCGGCCGGCCACCGGGTCCGCCCTTGGCGTTCACGCGCGGCAGGTTGTCCGGGTAGACGTAGGCGTTACCGGCGCCCAGGCCCAGCACCTGCGAGTGGGTCTTGAGGGAGTAGCCGTTGCCGCCCAGCGCGTCGCTGATCTTCGGTTCGACGTCGTGGTAGTTGCGGAACATGCAGAAGAACTGCGGGCTGTACTTGTCCAGCAGCGCCGTGGTCGGGATCAGGTCCTCCGCGGTACGCACGAAGTAGGGCGCGCCGCGTTCGAAGACGTCGCCGCCGGTGTTGCCGAACCCGACCGAGGCCATCAGTGCCTGGTCGACGTCGCCGCGCTGGGCGTTAAGGGTGCGCGCGGTGGTCACCGCGTTCTCCAGTCCGTCGAACAGGTCCGGTGCCGCACCGGCGTACACGTCGGTCAGGTCGGCGAGCAGTTGGTTGTCGCGGCGGATCTGCGGCATCTGCGGGTTGATCTCGGCGAGGATCTCGTTGCCGTCGATGATCGACTCGCCGAAGCGGTCCCCGAGTCCGTCGAGCGCTTCGGCCGTCGCGCTCAGGGTCTGGTTCAGCTTGATCGGGTCGACCTGCTCGGAGATCTCCACCACCGTCTCGAACAGGGTGTTGAACTCGGTGGTCACCGAGGTGACGTCGATGACGTCGCTGGCGCTGAGCCGCTGAGTCGACGGGTTCTCCGGGGCGGAGAACGACACGTACTTACTGCCGAACACCGTGGTGGCGCTGATCTCGGCCTCGGCGTTCTGCGGGATCAGCTCCAGGTACTTCGGGTCGACCTCGAGGGTGATCTTGGCGCGCGGTTCCCCGTCGACGGTCACCTGGTCGACCTGGCCGACCCGGCCGATCTGCACGCCGTTGTAGGTGACCTTCGCTCCGGGATCCATGGACAGGCCCGACCGCGCCGAGAGCATCGTCAGCTTTTCGCGCGGCAGCAGCTCGCCGCGGAACTGCAGGTAGACGAACACCAGCATGATGATCGCGAGGATCGCCAGCACCACACCCGCAAGCTTGTACGGGGGTTGGCGTCGGGAGTTCACGGGTGCGGTCATGGCGCTACACCGTCAGGTTGAAGTTCGGGTCGACGCCGTAGAGCGCCAACGAGGCGAACAGGACCACACAGACGATCGCCACCAGTGAGGCCCGCATCGAGCGGCCCACGGCCTCTCCCACGCCGACCGGACCGCCGCTGGCGTAGTAGCCGTAATAGCAGTGGTTGAGCATCACGATCACCGAGATGATGACGGCCTGGATGAACGACCACATCACGTCGTCGGGCCGCAGGAACGTGCGGAAGTAGTGCTCGTAGGTACCGACCGACTGACCGTAGAAGATCGTGGTGGTGGCCTGCGCGGACAGGAAGCTCATGATGATCGCCATCGCATACAGCGGGATGATCACCACGAACCCGGCCATGATGCGCGTCGAGACCAGGTAGGAGATGGACTTGATGCCCATCACCTCAAGGGCGTCGATCTCCTCGCTGATGCGCATGGCGCCCAACTCGGCGGTCGCGCCCGCGCCGACCGTGGCGGCCAGCGCCTGCCCGGCCACCACCGGCGCGGCGATGCGTACGTTGATCAGGGCGGCGAAGAACCCGGTGAACGCCTCGACGCCGATGTTGCCGAGCGAGGCGAAGCCCTGGATGGCCACCAGCGACGAACCCGACAGCGTGACGAACCCGACGATGGCGACGGTGCCGCCGATGACGGCCATGGCGCCGGTGCCCATGCCGATCTCGGCGATCAGCCGCAGCATCTCGCGGCGGTAGAAGCGCAGTGCGTGACCGATCGAGCCGACGGCGGTGACCACGAACCATGCGACGTGGCCGAGGGAGTCCAGGCCGCGTGCTGGAGCGCCGGCCAGGCGTTGCGCGGTGGCCGCCCCGCGCGGGAAGCGGGCCTTCAGAACGGCGGTCGTCGACACGTCAGCTCCCCGTTCCGAATCGGACGCCGATGGTGGTCAGCACGACGTTGACCGCGAACAGCGCGATGACGCAGAGCACCAGCGTCTCGTTGACCGCGGTGCCCACACCCTTGGCGCCGCCGCCGACGGTCAGACCCCGGTAGCACCCGACGAGACCGGCGATCAGCCCGAACGTGGCGGCCTTGATGATCGAGATGAGCACTTCGGGCAGGCCGGTGATCAGCGTCAGCGTCGACACGTACGCGCCGGCCGACACGTTCTGCAGGTAGACGCCGAAGATGAACCCGCCGACCAGGCCGACGGTGATCACCGCGCCGTTGAGCAGGATCGCGACGAACGTCGACGCGACCACGCGCGGGACCACCAGGCGGTGGATCGGGTCGATGCCGAGGACCTCGAGGGCGTCGATCTCCTCGCGGATGGTGCGCGCGCCCAGGTCGGCGCAGATCGCGGTGGATCCGGCACCGGCCACCACGAGCACGGTCACCAGCGGCCCGAGCTGGGTCACGGCGCCGATCGCTGCGCCGGCGCCCGACACGTCGGCCGCGCCGAACTCGGCGAGCAGGATGTTCAGCGTGAAGATCAGCAGCACGGTCAGCGGGATCGACACCGCCAGCGTCGGCAGGAACGCCACCCGCATGAGGAACCAGCTCTGCAGGATGAACTCGCGCCACTGGAACGGCGGTCGCAGCAGCGCCTTGCCGACCAGCACACACATGCGGACGAAACCGCCGACGGCTTCCAGCCCGGGACGCACCTGGTCGCGGACGTAGCCGCCCAGATTGCTGGACTTGGACGAAGTCGTCACCGGGAAGCCTCCCCGAACGATTCATCGCTGGCGTAGCGCACCGGCAGCACCTGTCGCACGCTCCCTTCCCGCCCGGACTCAGTTCGAGTAAGGACCGTCTCGCTACCCGTCGGTAGTGAGACGGACCACCGGACTGTACCCGATCGATTGGCCGCCGCGTACCGCATCGACGGGATTCGGCCTCGAACCGTTAGCAAACTATCCCTCTGTCGGCTAATTGACGGATTCCGCAGCCGAAACCGTTGTCGGAGTGCTACTTTCACCGGCGTCAGCACCGTCGGGATTGCTGTACCGCTTCCGTAGTTCGGTCTTGAGAACCTTGCCCGCCGGGTTGCGCGGCAACGCGTCGACCACCTCGAGGGCCTTGGGGTGCTTGTAGCGCGCCAGCCGCGATGTCAGGAATTCGTCAAGATCGGCCAGCTGCAGCTGTGCGCCGGTCGAACTGCGCAGTGCCACGACCGCAACCGGGACCTCTCCCCACTTCGGGTGCGTGCGACCGATCACGGCGACCTCGACGATGTCGGGGTGCGCCGCGAGCACGTTCTCGACTTCCGCGCAGTAGATGTTCTCGCCGCCGGAGATGATCATGTCCTTCTTGCGGTCGACCACCCAGATGTATCCGTCTTCGTCCTGCCGGACGAGGTCACCGGAGTGGAACCAGCCGCCCTCGAAGGCCTCCGCGGTGGCCTCCGGGTTGTTCCAGTAGCCGGCCATCAAAGTCGGTGCGCGATAGACGATTTCACCGACCTGTCCGATGGGCACGTCGTTCATCTCGTCGTCGACGATGCGCGCCGAGACCGTCGGGATGACCTTGCCGACCGAGCCGAGTTTGCGGATGGCGTCCTCGCCCAACAGCATGCAGGTCACCGGAGACATCTCGGTCTGGCCGAACGCGGCGAGGATCTGGGCGCCCGGGAAGGTCTCGGACATCTCGCGCAGCAGGGTGTCCGACGCCGGGGCGGCACCCCAGGACAACGTGCGCAGTCGCACGTTGCGCGGCTTGGCCCGCTGCGCGGCGCAGACCGCCTGCCACTGCGCCGGAACCAGGAAGATGCCGGTCACCTCCTCGGCTTCGAGGACGTCGAGCAGTTCGCCCGGCTCGAACGCGCCGAGGGGGTACAGCACGGTCGGCCGCCCGAGCAGCAACCCGGGGATCATGTTCCCGATGCCGGCGATGTGGAACAGCGGGACCCCGATGAAACCGACGTCGTGGTTGAGGTCGGCTCCGCTGGTGAACAGGAACGTCAGCGCCTGCCCGGAGATGTTGGTGTGGGTGAGCACGGCACCCTTGGGACGGCCCGTGGTGCCGGAGGTGTACATGATCAATGCCGGCGAGTCGTTGGGGATGTCGACGACCGGGCAGTCCCCGGTACTGCCGGCGATCAGCTGCTCGTAGTCGAGCACGCCCGCATCGGAGGCGCCGCCGGCCACGACGACGGTGGACAGCGTCGGGTTGAGGTCGCGCACCGCGGTGGCCACGTTGGTCAGGACCGACTCGGTGATGACGACGCGGGCTTCGCAGTCGGAGACCAGGAACGCGATCTCCGGCGGCGTCATCCGGAAGTTCACCGGCACGGCGATGGCACCGAGCTTGTTGATCGCCAGGAACGACTCGATGAACTCGGGCCGGTTGAGCATCAGGATCAGCACCCGGTCGCCGAAGCCGATGCCCCTCGCGTGCAGGTCGGCGGCCAGCGCGGTGACGCGCTGGTCGAGCTCGCCCCACGTGATGGTGCGCCCCAGGAAGCGCAGCGCGGTCGCGCCGGGCTGCATCAGGGCATGCCGGGCGAGCTGGTTCGTCCAGTTCTGGCGGCGCGCCAGGAAGGGCTGCTCGGTCGGTACGCCGAACGCGGCGGAGGGGTCAGTCACGTGGTCCTTCTCCTGGCCGGGGGTTGCGCGATGATGATATTTGATCAAACATTGTGTTGCCCCGGTCACAGTATGGCCCCGGCGGTCAGGAGACAAGGCTCCGCTTCACTGCCGGAAAGGCGACGATGAACGCTCCCGCCAAGCCGCGCCAGGGCTCGGTGCGGCGCGAACAACTGTCCGACGAGGTGGCCGCGCGGCTGCGCGCCGAGATCATGACCGGCACGCTGCGGCCCAACACCTTCATCCGCCTCGACGAGACCGCCGCGCGACTGGGTGTGAGCATCACGCCGGTGCGGGAGGCGCTGCGCACGCTGCGCGGCGAAGGGATGGTCGAACTCGAACCGCACCGGGGACACCGGGTGACGCCGTTGACGCGCAAGGACATCGAGGACATCTTCTGGCTGCAGTCGACCATCGCCCAGGAGTTGGCGGCCACCACCACCCGGCGCATCACCGACGAGGAGATCGACGAACTCGAACGTCTCAACCGCCGGATGTCCGCGGCGGTCGAGGACGGCGACGCCGGTGCCATCGCCGCCGCGGAGTTCAATTTCCATCGGCTGTTCAACCGCGCCAGCGGCCGCATCAAGCTGGCGTGGTTCCTGCTGCACGTGGCGCGGTATCTGCCGCCGCAACTGTTCGTCACCGACCCCGCGTGGGGGGTCGCCGCGGTGGCCAGTCACGACCGCCTGATCGCCGCGTTGCGCCGCCGCGACGTCCACACCGTCGTCGATCTGACCGATCAGCAGTTCACCGACGGGCTCGACCGGCTGCTGGCGTGGCTGGACCAGGCCGGGCTGTGGCAGGAGAACCGGCGCTGAACGGTCGGCTCCCGCACCCGGCCGTGGTCCGCTCCCGCATCCGGCCGTCGTAACGCCTTGGGTGTCGACGGCTCGCGCGCGATGCGGGTCCCCGAAAAGACCAGCGCGAGCGATTTTGTCGGACAATCGTTAGGCGGCCTCACCGACCTCCGACAAATTCGCTCGTGCTGGTCTTTCGAGAAGCGTGTCGTCTGACCGAGCGCACCGAGGACCGCCGGACGCATGCTCCACAATCGCGAATCCGTCCACAGCACAGACACTTTCCCGCGTCCCGAGCATCGGAGCCGTCGGTCCGTCCTGCGACGGTGCGGAGGTGACCGAGACACCACAGCTGCGCGGCACCGATCTGCGCTACGTGATCGTCGACCATCTGTTCCGCCACGGCCCGGCCGACATCGCCGACATCGTCGAGGACCTGCACTACCACGGGTTCACCATCGCCGGACGTGCCTCGAAGAGCGTCTCCGACGCGCTGCGCTGGGAGGTGCGGCGCGGCCGGTTACGCCGCATCCGTCGCGGACGCTTCGGACCCGCCGACATGCCCCGCACCACCGCGCAACGCATCCACCGGCGGGCGATGGCGCTGCGGGCGCAGGCCGGACTGTCCATGGGCCGCACCGACGAGCACTTCTGGGACCGGGTGGTGCCGTACCTGCAGTAGGTCGCTACTGGGTCGCGAGGTGCTCGGCGCGCTTCTTGAGGTTGTCGGCGAGGTAGTCCAGCGTGTCCCCGATCGCCTTCTTCACCATCGGTTTGGGCAGCGGCAGCTTGGTCTCGACGTCGAGGTCGACGGTGAGCAGCGAGGCGGGGCCGATCGGGACGACCGAGAACCGCTGCTCCTGCTTGTCGAAGTGATCGCCCTGCTGCAGCACCGTGTAGATCTGGTTCTCCGCCGGGTAGTACACGGCGGTGATGAACGTGCCGGACTGTCCCTGCACCACCACGTCCAGGCGCAACTGGCTGGGCCGGCCGTCCGGGTAGCGGGCCAGCACCCAGCAGCCCTTGATCTCCTCGTTCCACTGCGGGTAGGCCTCGAAGTCCTGCACGATCCGCATCACGGTCTCGCCGGACGCCTCGACCTCGACTGTCTTACTCACCAGCGGCATCGGCAGAGCATATCGACCCTCAGCACCCCAGCAGCGCGCGCAGGTCGCGTGCATTGCGCACCGCGTTGCCGCCGAGATCGTTGTTGAAATAGACCAGCACGTCGCGGCCCTGGTCGTGCCATTCGCCGACGCGGTCGGCCCACCAGCGCAGGTCGTCGTCGCTGTAGGAACCCCCGTACATGGCGGTGGGATCCGGGCCGTGCAGGCGCACGTAGACGAAGCCGGCGGTGGCCTGCAGCGTGCACGGCAGCCCGGCACCACTCATCACGACGTACGCCGCGCCATGGCGGGCCAGCAGCTCGTAGACCTCGGGGTGTTCCCAGGACGGGTGGCGGAATTCCACGGCCACCGGGATGGCGCCCGGCATGGCGCCGAGGAAGTGGTCCAGCCGCGCGTCGTCGCGCTCGAGCGCCGGATGCAGCTGGACGAGCAGCGGCCCGCCGCGGTCGCCGAGCTCCTTCCAGCCACGTTCGAACCGTTCGATCCACACCTCCGGTGCGCGCAGCCGCCGCGCATGGGTCAGGCCGCGGGCCGCCTTGACCGCCATGACGAATCCCGGGGGCAACCGGTCACGCCAGCCGGCGAACGACTCGTCGCGCGGCCACCGGTAGAAGCTGCCGTTGAGCTCGACGGTGTCGAACTCCTCCGCGTACCGGTCCAGACGTCGCGACGCGGGGACACCGCGCTCGTAGAGAACGCCCTTCCAATGGTCGTACGCCCACCCGGAGCAGCCGATTCGGATCGTCACCTGCATCTGATACCCGGGTTCGAACGACTCAGCCCGGGTATGCGGCGTCATCGTGGACGACTATCGGGAACTCCTGCAGGAACTGCTGCTCGCCTACGGTCCGTGCGGGCAGGAAGACGCGGTGCGTGACATCTGCCGACGCGAACTCACCCCCGTCGTCGACGACATCTGGGTGGATCCGGCGGGCAACCTGGTCGGCGTCATCCGCGGCGGGGACGCATCGCCGGTGCGGGTGCTGGCCCACATGGACGAGTTGTCGATGTTGGTCAAGCGCATCGACGACGACGGCCTGATCCACCTGACCCCGCTGGGCACGATGTATCCGGGCAATTTCGGGCTCGGTCCGGTGGCGATCCTCGGCGACGAGGAGACGTTCTGCGGGGTTCTGGCGCTCGGCTCCGAGCACACCACCAAGGAGACGCCGCGCATCTGGCAGACCAAGCCCGACCAGGGCGACAAGGCTCTGGACTGGCCAGACGTGTACGTGTTCTCCGGACGCGACAAGGCGCAGCTGGCGGCGGCGGGGGTTGGGCCGGGCACACGGGTGTGCGTCGACCGCAGCAAGCGCACACTGGTCGACCTCGGCGACTACCTCGGCTGCTACTTCATGGACGACCGTGCCCCCGTCACGGCCCTGCTGGGGGCGGCCCGCCGCCTGCGCGACGGCGCCCCGCCCGCAGGTGACGTCTACCTGGTCTTCACCACCGACGAGGAACTCGGCGGTCTCGGCGGGGCCTATGCCGCCCAACACCTGCCCGGTCATCTGACGTTGGCCGTCGAGGTCGGTCCGACCGAACCCGAGTACGGCACCACAGTCGCGGGCGGCCCGATCGTCGCCTACAGCGACGCCATGGCCGTCTACGACAAGCCCGTCGCCGACCGGCTGATGGACGTCGCCCGCCGGCAGGGGATGGTCCCGCAGGCCGCGGTGCTCGGCGCGTTCGAGTCCGACGCGTCGCATGCGAAGGCCAACGGCAACACCGCCCAGGCCGCGCTGCTGTGCCTGCCCACGTTGAGCACCCACGGCTACGAGGTCATCCACACCGACGCGATCCCGGCGATGACCTCGGTGCTGACCGAATTCCTCGCCCATCCGGTGGGCGACGGTTAGTCAGCCGGCGGGTTCGACCTCGGCAACGACCCCGTCGCCCAGCGGCGAGCCGGTCCGCACCGCCTCCTGACGGATCAACCCGCGCAGCAGGGCGGTGCTGAACTCGACGGCGATCTCCTCGGCGCTGCGCCGGCCGTGCGGGCGCAGCCACCGGTAGGACCCCAGGGTCATGCCGATGTAGCCGAGAGCCAGCACGTGGGAATCGCAGTCGTAGAACTCGCCGCTGGCGATGCCGCGGTCGATCACGTCGCGGACGTGTTCGTAGACCTGGGCTTCCTTCTCCCGGATGTAGGCCACCTGTTCCTCGGTGAACCACTCGGTGATGTAGGGCCCCTCCTGGAAGTAGACGGCGGCACGTTCGATGTCGCTGGCGATGCCGACCAGCAGGCGGCGGGTGAAGTGGTAGATGGTCTCGCGGGCAGACGCGGTCGGATCGTCGTGCAGTGCGTCGACGGTGAAGTCGGCAGCGCCCTTGTAGATGTCGTAGAGGATCAGCGACTTGCTCGCGTAGTAGTGGTAGACGGTGGCCTTGTTCAGCCCGACCGCGTCGGCCACGTCGTCCATCCTGGTGCCGTGGTACCCGCGCGCGGCGAACAGTTTGGTGGCCACGGCCAGCAATTCCTCCCGGCGCGACATCCCGTTGGTCGGGGCGGTCTCAGAATGGCGACTCATGTATCGGCGGCCTGACTTCTCGGCGGTCCACTAACTGGTTGGCCAGTCTAAGTCGTTGCCGTGTTGCCGCGCGGCAGACAGGTCTACACTCGCCGCATAGCCCGCATGCAGGCGAGAGGTGATGACGTGGACCCCAATCCGGACTATGACGCCAGCGATGAGCTGGAGTACGGCATCAACTGGTTCGCCTGGATCCTGCGCGGTGTCTACCCGCCACCGGCCTATCCGCCGGTCTGATCTGCCGCGACGGCATCCCCGGCGCGCCTGCTGATCTCGTCCTGCTGTCGGCGCGCCCGAATCCACGCCCGGGCCCGGTCGTTGACGTCGCTCAGACGCCGGCTCGCGGCTGCGGCCCCGTCACGACCGTGCCGCGCGGCCGCGCTGCCGCCGCTGCGCAACACCGCGGTGACCCGGGCGACCTGCTCGGCGGGAATCCGTTCCCGTAGCTCCGCGCGCCAGTCGCGCGGCGGCACCGGGTCACGGTCGCGTGGCCACTCGATGGGCGGCTCGGGTGCGGGCACCGGGACGACCGCGGCCGACGGCCGGCTCTCCTCTTCGTAGCGTTCGCCGCACTTGCGGCACCGGACCTCGTAGCGCATGCCGCTCACGTCCTCGATGAAGGCGTAGTCCGCCACCGACACGCAGCGCGGGCAGCGGGCGAGCCCGCGTTCGACGACCATGCTCACCTCGCCATCGTGCGGCCGCTGACCAGCGCACGCACCGCCCACCGACATCTCGATACCCGATCGGTGCCGTTTCGAGATGCAGCCTCAGGCCGCGGCTGACTTCACGGCGCGCCCCACCTCGGCCCGCAACTCCGCGTACTCCGGCGAGCGCCGGAGGTCGTCGGGGTCGACGCCGGTGCGCGGCAGGTCGACCGGGATGTCGAGGGCCACCTGTCCGGGCCGGCGGGTCAGCACCACGATGCGGGAACCGAGGAACGCGGCCTCCTCGGCGCTGTGGGTGACGAACACCGTGGTGCGTCCCGACTCGGCGCTGACCTGCCGCACGTCCTCCTGCAACCGCTCGCGGGTCAGCGTGTCCAGCGCGGCGAAGGGCTCGTCGAGCAGGAACAGCGGGGTCTCTGCGGCGAGGGCGCGCGCGATCGCCACCCGCTGCTGCTGTCCGCCGCTGATCTCCCAGATGCGCCGGTGTGCCATGCCCGCCAGGCCGACGCGTTCGAGCAGTTCGTCGCGCCGCTCGGCACGCCGGTCCCGCGGCACCTTCGCGTACTTGAGCGCCAGGTCGACGTTGCCGCCGACCGTGCGCCACGGGAAAAGCCGCGGCTGCTGGAACACCACACCGGCGGTCACCCCGGGGGTGGGCGCTCGGCCGGCCACGTGGACCGCGCCCTGAGTGGGTTCCTCGAACCCGGCCAACAGCCGCAGCAGCGTGCTCTTCCCGCACCCCGAGGCGCCGACGAGCACCAGGAACGATCCCGGATCCACGGTCAGGTCGACCGGGCCCAGGGCGGTCACCTGATCGCGGCCGCTGCCGTAGCGGTGTGAGACGCCCTCGATGCGGACCACACCATCACTCGCCGAGGGCATCGGGGAGCCCCTCGGTGTAGATCGCCTCCTGAAACGCGGTCAGCGGGCCGGCTTCCGGGATCTGCTTCTGGTCGGCGAGGAACTGCGAGGCGCTCTGCAGGTTCGCGGCCAGGTTCCCGGGATTGCCCGCGGTGCCGAGCCATTCCGGCGACGAGAGGTCCTCTGCGGAGACGAACACCATCTGCTCGAGCTGCCCGGCGACGTCCTCGGGCGACAAGCCGACCTCGGCGGCGATGGCCGTCGCGGCAGCCTGCGGGTCGTCGCGGATGACGCCGAGGGCACGCACCTGCTGTTGCCGCCAGGTGTCGACCACCTCCGGGTGGGCGGCGGCGAACTCTTCGGACACCGTCGCCAGATCCAGCGTGGGTTTGCCGGCGTCGGCGAGTTGGCGGCTGGTGATCAGGTCCCTTCCGGTAGCCCGCAATTGGTCCAGCGTGGGCAGCCACGTATAGGCGGCATCGATGTCGCCGCGGTCCCATGCGGCCAGGATCGCTTGCGGCTGAAGGTCGATCAGCGTGACGTCGTCGGCGGTCAACCCGTTCTGGTCGAGGGCGGCCAGGAGGCTGTAGTGCGCGGTCGAGGCGAACGGCGTGGCGATGCGCTTGCCGCGCAGCTGGGCGACGTCGTCGATACCGGCGTCGTTGCGTGCCACCAGCGCCTCGTTGTCGCCGGCGACGTCGAGGATGAACACCACCTTGTACGGGATGTTCAGCGGTGCCGACAGGCCGCGCGCGACCGGACTGGAGCCCAACGCACCGAAATCGAGTTCCCCCGCGATGAACGCGGTGTTGATGTCGGCACCGGAGTCGAACTTCGTCCACTTGATGTTGTAGTCCGGCAACGCTTCTTCGAGCCACCTGTTGTTCTTGACGATCAGGTCTCCGCTGGGGAACGTCTGGTACCCGATCCGGATGGTCGGCTTGTCGGCCTGCTGATCCTGTGCGCCCACCGAGCATCCCGTCAGCACCAGCAGCGCCGAAAGCAGCGACACCAGAACGGCTTTGGTTTTCATATCTTTCCTCTCCAGGGAACGCTGCGCCGTTCGGCGGCGCGCAGCAGGCCGTCGATCACCAGACCGGAGAACCCGATGGCGAAGATCCCGACCAGCACGACCGGGGTGTTGTTGTAGTTGCTGGCGTCCTTGACCAGTCCGCCGACGCCGGGGATCCCGTTGAACAGCTCGGCGGCCACCACCGACGAGTAGGCCATCCCGACCGCCAGCCGGATACCGGTGAACGTCTCCGGCAACGCCGACGGGATCACCACGTCACGGATCACGTCACGCCGCCCGGCGCCCAAAGCCCTTGCCGCTTCCTGCAATCCGACGGGGGCGGCGACGACGGCCGCGGTGGTGGCCACCGCGGCGGGCGGCAGCGCCGCCAACGCGAGCAGTGTCACCTTGGGCGCTTCGTCGATGCCGAGCCAGATCACCAGAAGGAAGAAGTACGCCAGCGGCGGCAACGCACGCAGGAACGTCAACCACGGTTCCAGGACACTGCGCACCCAGCGCACCGATCCCATGATCAGGCCGAGCAGCACACCGAGCACCACCCCGATGGCGACGCCGGCGAGCACCCGTCGCAGTGTCATGTAGAGGTGCTCCCACAGGAGGTAGCCGGCGTAGCCGCGGACCCCGTCGTGGGTGGTCGACACGTCGACGAAGGCCCGCCACACCGTCGCCGGGTAGGGCACGAAGGTCTGGTTCCAGATCCCGCTGGCCGCGGCGAGCTGCCAGAGCACACCGAACACCGCGACCGACAGCAGCGGCAGCAGCGCGCGGGTCAGCCGTCCGGTCCCCCGCCCCCGACCGGAACGCCCAGCTCCGACGGGCGCGGCGCGGGTGGCGTGATCGGGGCGACGTCGACGGAAACGGACACCGGCGAACATTGACGCACGCGTCACGCTGACGGAATATCTGCGCTCAGCGCGAGCGGAATTCGTGCCGGCGGAGACGGGACCGCTGACGGCGATGCGGAGTTTTTCCGGCGTCCTCCTACACTGACATCTTTATCCGTCGCACGACGGACGGTGTCAGAGCGCGTTGGCGTGCTCGGACGGCACTGGGAAGCAACGCCTAGATCGGATCGACATCGATGATCATCGGGATACCGAGAGAGTCCCTGCCTGGGGAAACGCGGGTCGCGGCGACCCCACAGACCGTGGGGCAGCTGATCAAGCTGGGCTACCGGGTACTGGTGGAATCCGGTGCCGGTAAGGCGGCGAGCTTCTCCGACGCGGCCTACGCCGAAGCCGGCGCCGAGGTGGGGTCCACCTACGACGTGCTGGCCTCCGACGTCGTGCTGAAGGTCAACGCCCCGTCGCGGGGCGAGATCGCCGGCCTGCGTGACGGCGCCACCCTGATCAGCCTGATCTCGCCGGCGTTGCAGCCCGAACTGCTCGAACAACTGGCCACGCGGCCGATCACCGTGCTCGCGATGGACGCGGTGCCCCGGATCTCGCGGGCACAGTCGATGGACGTGCTGTCGTCGATGGCCAACATCGCCGGCTACCGCGCGGTGGTCGAGGCGGCGCATCGGTTCGGCCGCTTCTTCACCGGCCAGGTGACCGCGGCCGGCAAGGTCCCGCCCGCGAAGGTGCTCGTCGTCGGCGCCGGTGTGGCCGGCCTGGCCGCGATCGGCGCGGCGGGCAGTCTGGGCGCCGTCGTGCGCGCCACCGACCCGCGCCCCGAGGTCGCCGACCAGGTCAAGTCGCTGGGCGGCGAGTACCTGGCCGTGGATCCGGCGGCCGCCGAGGTGTCGGCGACCGGTTACGCCAAGGAGATGGGCGACGACTACAAGGCCCGCGAGGCGGCGCTGTACGCCGAGCAGTGCAAGGACGTCGACATCATCATCACCACCGCGCTGATCCCGGGTAAGCCGGCGCCGCGCATCATCACCGCCGAGATGGTCGCGTCGATGAAGTCCGGCAGCGTCATCGTGGACATGGCCGCAGCCAACGGCGGCAACGTCGAGGGCACCGTCAAGGACCAGGCGATCGTCACCGACAACGGCGTGACGATCATCGGCTACACCGATCTGGCCGGCCGCCTGCCCGCCCAGTCGTCCCAGCTGTACGGCACCAACCTGGTGAACCTGCTGAAGCTGCTCACCCCCGAGAAGGACGGCCAGCTCACGCTCGACTTCGACGACGTGGTGCAGCGCTCGGTGACCGTCGTCCGCGACGGCACCATCACCTGGCCGCCGCCCCCGGTGCAGGTGTCCGCGGCGCCGGCCGCAGCGGCGGCCGCGGCGCCCGTGGAGGCCAAGCCGGCCAAGCAACCCATGTCGGCCGGGCGCCGGCTGGGGCTGACCTTCGCCGCGGCGGCCGCGCTGTTCGCGCTGATCGCGATCTCCCCGGCCGCACTGCAGATCCACCTGACGGTGTTCGCGCTGGCCATCGTGATCGGCTACTACGTCATCGGCAACGTGCATCACGCGTTGCACACCCCGCTGATGTCGGTGACCAACGCGATCTCCGGGATCATCGTCGTCGGCGCGCTGCTGCAGATCGGGCACGGCAACGCCGTCGTCACCGCGGTCGCCTTCGTCGCGATCCTGCTGGCCAGCATCAACATCTTCGGCGGTTTCGCGGTCACGCGCCGCATGCTCGCGATGTTCACGAGGAGCTAGACAGACATGTTCACCCTGGAAACCACCGCCACCGCGGCCTACGTCGTCGCGGCGCTGCTCTTCGTGCTGTCACTGGCCGGGCTGTCCAAGCACGAGACCTCCCGAGCCGGCATCAGCTACGGCATCGGCGGCATGACCATCGCGCTGGTCGCGACCATCGCGCTGGCGATCAACCACCAGATCGAGCCGCTCGGTCTCGGGCTGCTGGTGGTCGCGACGGTGATCGGCGCGGCGATCGGCCTGTGGCGCGCCCGCCAGGTCGAGATGACCGGTATGCCCGAGCTGATCGCGTTGCTGCACTCGTTCGTCGGTCTGGCCGCGGTGCTCGTCGGCTGGAACGGCTACCTGCACGTCGAGGCCGACCCGTCGGGCGCCGAGGCCGTGGCACTGGCCGAGGAGGGGATGCTGGGCATCCACTCCGGCGAGGTCGTCATCGGCGTGTTCATCGGCGCGGTGACGTTCACCGGGTCGATCGTGGCCAACCTCAAGCTCTCGGCGCGGATGAAGTCCGCCCCGATGATGCTGCCCGGCAAGAACTTCTTGAACGTCGGCGCGCTGGTGGTGTTCGCCGCGCTGACAGTGTGGTTCGTCATCGACCCGCAGCTGTGGGTGCTGGTCGCGGTCACCGTCCTGGCGCTGCTGCTCGGCTGGCACCTGGTCGCCTCGATCGGCGGCGGCGACATGCCGGTGGTGGTGTCGATGCTCAACAGCTACTCGGGCTGGGCTGCCGCGGCGGCCGGCTTCCTGCTGGGCAACGACCTGCTGATCGTCACCGGTGCGCTGGTCGGCTCCTCGGGTGCCTACCTGTCCTACATCATGTGCAAGGCGATGAACCGGTCGTTCATCTCGGTGATCGCGGGCGGCTTCGGCATCGAGGCCGGACCCGCCGACGACAAGGACTACGGCGAGCACCGCGAGATCACCGCCGAAGGCGCGGCCGAACTGCTGGCCAACGCCACCTCGGTGATCATCACCCCCGGTTACGGCATGGCGGTCGCGCAGGCCCAGTACGGCGTGGCCGAGCTGACGCGCAAGCTGCGCGAGCGCGGCGTCGAGGTGCGGTTCGGCATCCATCCGGTCGCCGGCCGTCTGCCCGGGCACATGAACGTGCTGCTGGCCGAGGCCAAGGTGCCCTACGACATCGTCCTGGAGATGGACGAGATCAACGACGACTTCGACGGCACCTCGGTGGTGCTGGTGATCGGCGCCAACGACACGGTCAACCCGGCCGCGTCGGAGGATCCGGGCAGCCCGATCGCCGGCATGCCGGTGCTGACGGTGTGGAATGCCGACAACGTCATCGTGTTCAAGCGGTCCATGGCCTCCGGGTACGCCGGCGTGCAGAACCCGCTGTTCTTCCGGGAGAACACGCAGATGCTGTTCGGCGACGCGAAGGACCGCGTGGATGCGATCAATGCGGCGCTGGGGGCACCGGCGACGGTCTGACGACGATCAAGCGGCGTGGGGGCACCTCCCGCTTGCGGGGGAGGATGAGCCGCGTTGAGGAGTCAGACCATCAGATCACGTCTGACGACGATCAAGCGATGATGATCAAGCGGTGACCATTCGCCGCACGGTACGGCGCGAGCCGCGACGGTATGGTAGGGGGCACTGGGTATAGCCAGATGCCCGTCCGACCATTCGTGAGCCGGTGGCTGCATTGAATGACCACACGTCGCCCTCGTCTTCGGCGCCCGCCCGCCAGCACGACGAACTGCGGTTCGTCAGCTCGGACCTCGGCGCCACCGAGGACTTCCTGTCCCAGACGTACGCGAAGATGTCGCTGGCCGCCGAGCCCGGCGAGCAGGCACACGCCCGCGTGGAACGCCGGTGGCTCGGCCCGGTCAGCTTCGACGAGGTGCACGTCGGATTCCACATGACCTACGACGCGAAGCCGATCGAACGGATCTGCCTGTGCCGGGTGCACGAGGGGCACATCGAAGAGAATTTCATCGGCGAGCCGACCGATGTGTTCGCGCCGGGTGACGTCACCCTGCTCTCCCCGCCGGATCTGCCGTACTCGGGCCGGGCCTGCGAGGCCACCTACGACCTGACGATGTTCGACCCTGCCCTGCTGGACCGCATCGCGGGATACGGCGGCCCGCCCGTACGGCTGCTCGGCCACCGACCCGTGTCGCCGGCTGCCGAACTCCAGTTGCGTGCCGCCATCGACTACGTGTCGACGGTGGCGCGCGCCGATCAACCCCCGACGCCGCTGGTCGCGTCGAACACGGCCTCGCTGTTGGCGGCGACGGTGCTGTCGACGTTGCCCAACACCACGATCACCGAGCTCGACGAGACCGCCGGGCTCAACGCCGCTCCGGCGGTGCTGGGCCGTGCCGTGGCGTTCATCGACAGCCACGCCGACCGTGACATCGCGCTGGCCGACATCGCCGAGGCCGTGCACCTGACGCCGCGCGCGCTGCAGTACGTGTTCCGCCGGCACCTCGACCACACCCCGATGGAGTATCTGCGCCGGGTCCGGCTGGATCATGCGCACCGCGATCTGGTGCGCGCCGACCCCACCGCCACCAGTGTGCAGACGATCGCCACGCGGTGGGGGTTCGCCCATGCCGGGCGGTTCGCGAGTCTGTACCGGCAGAGCTACGGGTGCATGCCGTCGGAGACGCTCCGCGACTGAAGTCAGGTCGCCGCCGTCAGGCCGCGAGTGGCCGGTCCTTCCAGCAGAGCCCCATCGGGGCCGAACCGTGAACCGTGCAGCGGGCACTCCCACGCCTGGTCCGCCTCGTTCCATGCCACGATGCCGCCGAGGTGGGGGCAGACCGGGGACACCGCGCGTCGCGAACCGTCGACGACGCTCTCGGCCTCCAGCTGCCACGGCAGTCCGCGTACGGTGCCCTCGCCGTCGTCGGGCGCCCCGGACGGCACCAGCGGTCTGGCCCAGCCGAGCGCCATGTGCAGCCCGACCTTCGCGTTGAACTCCGCCGCGGTGGGCAGGCCGTTGAGTTCGTGGGAGCTCCAGCTCTCGAAGGCCTGCGCCCAGTCCATCC
Source organism: Mycobacterium sp. pV006 (assembly GCF_041287115.1). Taxonomy (NCBI): domain Bacteria; kingdom Bacillati; phylum Actinomycetota; class Actinomycetes; order Mycobacteriales; family Mycobacteriaceae; genus Mycobacterium; species Mycobacterium sp. pV006. Next base: position 150,068 of record NZ_JBGGKT010000002.1, read on the forward strand.
GTCCACCCAGGATCCGCGCGGACAGCGCCAGCGCGGCCGCCACGCCGTTGGTCATCCCCCACTTGTCGAATCCCGTTGCGACCAAGATGTTTTCGAGCTTCGGGAGGATCGGCCCGACGTAGGGCAGCTCGGTGGCCGAGTGGTAATCCTGGGCCGACCAGAAGTGGGTCTGTGTCGCACCGGGATAGTGCTCTCTGGCCCAGTCGGCGAGTTCGCCGATGCTCTTGCCGGGTGTGCTCGAGCGGCCCACCGAGTGGCCGGCGCCGCCGACGATGAGCTTATCGCCCGACTTGGTAGGTGCGTAGCGCACCGAGCGGGTCGGCGAGTCCACCGCGATGTACATCGACCGGGTGATCTCCCCAGGCACGTCGAAGGCCAAGCAGTACGACCGCTGCGCCTCGACCCTGGCGAAGAACATTCCGCGATCCAGAATCGGTGTGCCCGTGGCCAATACGCATTTCTGGGTGCGGATGACGATCTGGGCGTCGCGGCTGTTGTCGGGTGCGCTCGAGAGCCGCACGTGGACGTCGACGGGTCCTGTTCCCGACACCGACGTCACCCGCATGCCCTGCAGCAGGGTGCCGCCGTGGCGTTCGAGTTCGGCGGTCAGGCTGGTCAGCACCGGCATCGGGTCGAGCTGGGCCTGGTCGGGCAGCCGGACCCCGCCGCGGAACGGGAACGGCACGTCGGCGTCGTCGACCCAGGTCGCGTCGTCGAGTCCGGCGTCCCGGCAGGCGTCGAGAATGTCGCGGGCCGTGCTCAGGCCTTTGGTGGTCTGCGCGTAGGCGTGGTCGTCCTCGCGTTGCACGCTGATCCCGTGCTCGTCGCAGTACCGCAGCAGCCAGTCGCGGCCCTCGGTGTTGCCGGTGACGTACGCGCGCAGCACGTCGGTGCGGTGCTTGCCGGCGATGCGGGCGAGCTTGCTGCCCTGCAGCACACTGACCTTGCCGGTGGTGTTGCCGGTCGCGCAGGCCCCGACGTGGCGGGCTTCGAGGACCACCACCTTCTTGCCGGCGCGCGCCAACAGCAGCGCCGTGGTCAGCCCGGTCAGCCCTGCGCCCACGACGACGACATCTGCTGAGCGGATATCGTCGGCGACTCCTGCCGACGTGGGGGTCTGGATGCGTCCATCGGTCCACAGTGACGGCATGGCCGCGCGGATACCCGGCCGCCGGGGTGTCTAACCGGCGTTTGATCATGACGGAACCGGGCAGACAGATCAGATGACCATCTCAGAGCTGACCACCTTGCCCTTACGCGCCGGCGCGGCATTGCGGGACAAGCGGTTCTTCCATCCCACGGGACTGCTCTGCGCCGGCACCGTCACCCGCCTCGCCCCGGACGGCGAGGGCCTGCCCCTGGTGTCCGGCGATGTCGTCGCCCGTCTCTCCAAGGGCGCCGGGACGCCCGGTTCGCTGCCCGACTTCGCCGGCCTGGCGTGGCGGATGCAGCGCGACGCCGACGGCGAGCACCCCTGGGACGTGCTGACCGTGTCGTCGTCCACCCGGGTGGTGCTGCGGCCGGTCGCCGCGTGGTCGGCGGCCCAGTACTCGACGCTGATGCCGCTGGGCTACCGCGGCGGAACATTCTGGCTGCGCGCACAACTGCGCACCCCGCTCGACGGTGACGGCCTGTCGATCGACGCGCTGCGCTCGCACTTACGTTCGGCACCATTGGAATTCAGTGTCGAACAGGCCCGCGGCAACGCGCCGTTCACCAACCTCGCGACGCTGACGCTGCAACGCGAGGTCTGTGACGACGAGCCGGGCTGTGACCAGCCGTTCGATCCGACCGTGCGCAGCGGCACCGAGGTGGCGCTGTTGCCGCGGTGGCTGACGTCGCTGCGCAAGTCCGCCTACCGCAACAGCCGCGAAGGCCGCGGCGCGGATGCGGACAGCCCCGAGGGCGCGAAGCTGTGACATGGCGCGTCCTGCTCCACGACTGACCGGGGTCGAAGCGGCACTCACGCTCGCCGACCTCGGACTGCCGTCGGTCGCGGCCGGTGTCCTCGCCCGCCGCCGTCCGATGATGGGCCTGCTGGACCGGCTGGAGGCCGACGCCCGCGGGGTGCGCCGGCTGCACATCCTGCGCGACCGCTACGGACGCGGACCCGTCGACCTCGCGATCCCGGGCCGCCACATCGTGGTGCCCCTCGACCCGGCCGACGTCGGCGGCGTGCTGGCGCAGACACCCGACCCGTTCCACCCGGCCAGCTGGGAGAAACGCCACGCCCTCGACCAGTTCGAGCCGCACGGGGTGCTGTCGACGCGCGGCGAGATCCGGCAGGAGCGGCGCGAATTCAACGACGCCGTGCTGGACTCCGACGCCGAACTGCACCGCTTGGCCGCGCCTCTGCACGCAGCGGTGGCGCGGCACGCCACCGTGTTCACCGACGCGGTGCTCGCAGGGGAGGGCTTCGATTCCGCGCAGTTCACCGTGGCGTGGTGGCGGGTCGTGCGTCGCGTGGTGCTGGGCGCGGCCGCCGAGGACGACGACTCGATCACCGACGACCTGTGGCGGCTGCGCAAGGCCGGCAACTGGTCGTTCGCGAGCCTGCCGCATCCGCGGCGGCGCGACCGGTTCTTCGCCAAGCTGCACCGCTACGCCGAGACACCCGACCCGGACAGCCTGCTGGGGGTCCTGGCCGCGACGCCCGCGTCCGACGCCGTCGACCCGGTCGGCCAGGTTCCGCAGTGGCTGTTCGCGTTCGACGCGGCCGGGATGACCTCGCTGCGGACGTTGGCGCTGCTGTCCACGCATCCCGACGCGCTGGTGCGCTGCGAGGTCGACGATCCGGATTCGGTTGCGGTGCGCCCGTTCCTGCGGGCCTGCGTGTTGGAGTCGGTCCGGCTGTGGCCCACCACACCGGCGATCCTGCGCGAGCTGACCACGACGACCACTTGGCATGAGGGCACTCCGGCCGAGGTGACGACGTCGCCGCCGGCATCGGTGCTCATCCCGGTGCCGGCGTTCCACCGCGACCCCGACCTTCTGCCGTTCGCCGATGCGTTCGTCCCCGACATCTGGCTCGACGGCACCGCGCAGCGGTATCCACAACTGGTGCCCTTCTCCGCGGGCCCCGGCCAATGCCCGGGCCGCCACCTCGTGCTGTTCACCACCAGCACGTTCCTGGCCGGGCTGCTGGCACGCACGCACCTGACGTTGGAGTCGGGCCAACCGCTGGCCCCGGCCCGGCCCATGCCCGCCACACTCAACCAGTTCGGGCTGTCGTTCAGCGCGCGGCCGCGCCAGGACCAGGGCCGGCCCGCCGGACCGCTGACCGCGCGTCCCGCTTGAGCGACCGCAGGTACCTCCCGTTTACAGGTGTCATATCGTGGCGGCATGGACTTCGCGATGTCGGCCAAGGCTCAGGATTACCACCAGCGGTTGACGGACTTCATGACCGAACACGTCTTTCCCGCCGAGGAGGCGTACCACGCCTACCGCGAGGAGAAGGGTCCGAAGGACCACACCGTCCCGCCGGTGGTCGAGGAGCTCAAGGTGATCGCCAAGGAGCGCGGCCTGTGGAATCTGTTCCTGCCGTCGATCTCCGGGTTGTCGAACCTGGAGTACGCGCCGCTGGCCGAGCTGACCGGCTGGAGTCCGGAGATCGCGCCCGAGGCCACCAACTGCGCGGCGCCGGACACCGGCAACATGGAGACGCTGCACCTGTTCGCCACCGAGGAGCAGCGCAAGCAGTGGCTCGATCCGCTGCTGGCCGGTGAGATCCGCAGCGCGTTCGTCATGACCGAACCCGACGTCGCCTCCAGCGACGCCCGCAACATCCAGACCACGATGCTGCGCGACGGGGACGACTACGTCATCAACGGCCGCAAGTGGTGGATCACCGGCGCCGCCGACCCGCGCTGCAAGATCTTCATCGTCATGGGGCGCACCAACCCGGACGGGCCCAGCCACCGCCAGCAGTCGATGATCCTGGTGCCCGCCGACACCCCCGGTATCGAGATCCGGCGCTCGCTGCCGGTTTTCGGTTGGCAGGACCAGCACGGCCACTGCGAGATCGTCTTCGACAACGTGCGGGTGCCGGCGTCGAACCTGCTCGACGAGGAGGGCAGCGGGTTCGCGATCGCGCAGGCCCGTCTGGGGCCGGGCCGCATCCATCACTGCATGCGCGCGATCGGTGCGGCCGAGCGGGCCTTGGCGCTGATGGTCGACCGGGTGCAGAAGCGGGTCGCGTTCGGTAAGCCGCTCGCCGAGCAGGGTGTGGTGCGCGAGGCGATCGCCAAGTCGCGCAACGAGATCGAGCAGACCCGGATGCTGTGCCACAAGGCCGCCTGGACCATCGACCAGCACGGCAACAAGAGCAAGGACGCCCAGCTGCTGGTCGCGCAGATCAAGGCCGTGGCACCGCAGATGGCGTGCGACGTGATCGACCGCGCCATCCAGGTGCACGGCGGCGCGGGCGTCTGCGACGACTTCCCGTTGGCGCGGATGTACAGCTGGCACCGCGCGATGCGGCTGTTCGACGGACCCGACGAGGTGCACATGCGCACGATCGCGCGGGCGGAGTTGGGCAAGGAGAAGTCTCCTCTGGCAGCGGCGGTGACGGGCTAGTGCCGTCGTCGGGCGGTGAACTGCCGGGCGCGTGGAACTTTCGCGACGTCTCCGAGCAGACCGGCATCGCACCCGGGCGCTTCTACCGGGCCAGCGAGCTCTCCAAGCTCGAGGACGCGGGCCGCGCCGCACTGGCCGGCTACGGCGTCACCGACGTCGCCGACCTGCGGACCCTGCGGGAGCTCGAGCGGCACGGCCCGGGGCTGGTGCCGCCGACTGTGGAGATCCACCACCTGCCGTTCGTGGAGACCACCGCCGCCGACGACGAGGCGCCGCACGAGCACGCCTTCCAACGGATGATGACCGAGAAGCCCGAGGACGAGTCGGTCGCCGACGCCGCGGCGCGGTACATGACCGAGGAGTACGGACGTATCGCCGCCGCGCCGTTGGCACAACGCGCGGTGCACCGGGTGGTGACGCTGCTGGGCACCGAGCGTCGGGTGTTGGCGCACTGTTTCGCCGGCAAGGACCGCACCGGCTTCACCATCGCGGTGGTCCTGGAGGCCGCCGGGGTCGATCGCGACGCGGTGATGTCCGACTACCTGCGCAGCAACGACGCGGTCCCGCAGCTGCGCGAGAGCATCCTGGACAAGATCCGGATGCGCGCCGCCGAGACCCCGGAGATCCTCGAGCTCGCCGAGGCGCGTCTCACCGACTCCGTGCTGGGTGTGCGCGAGCAGTACCTGGATACCGCGCGTCGCACCATCGACGAGCAGTTCGGTTCTCTGCGCGGCTATCTGGAAGCCTCCGGTGTGACCGACGACGAGCTGCAGCGGCTGCGCAAGGCCCTGCACGGCTGACCCCCCGTCCCGCCGAAGGCGCCTCGCTGAACTTGCGTAACCACACGGCGATATAGCGCCCGCAATCCGCCACCCGGTTACGCAAATCGGGCGCAATCGCGTGGCCTCACGCGCGGCTGCCGCACTTGCGTAACCACAGGGTGTTTCCGAGCTAGATTTTCGCCACCCGGTTACGCAAATCGCAGCCGAGCCCTTGAGCGCATCGGGTGTCGGTGCGTTCGGCCATGCTGCCGACATGGACGGTCCCTTCCTCGGCAGTGAAGCGCTTGCTGCCGGCGTGATGACCCGCCACACCTTGCGCACCAGGTTCATCGCGATCCACAAAGACGTTTACGTGCGCAAGGGCACGGAACCGACGGCCCTCAACCGGGCCAGGGCCTGCTGGCTCCGTTCGCGCGGTCACGGTGTGCTGGCCGGCTTTTCGGCCGCCGCCGTACATGGCGCCAAGTGGATCGATCCGAAGTTGCCGGCCACCGTCATCGACGACAACCGCAGGCGGACACCCGGAGTGGTCACGTGGGCCGCCGTACTCGCCGAAGAGGAGATCTGCACTGTCGACGGCATGCGGGTGACGACACCTGCACGCACCGCGATCGACCTTGCCCGTCGGTACCCGCTCGACACCGCGATCACCGCCGTCGACGCGCTCGCGCGGGCGACCCGGTTGACTGTCGACGCCATCACAGCCGCCGCAGGTCGATATCCCGGACGCCACGGGTTGGGCCGCGTTCGCGAGGTGCTGAGCTTCGTGGACCCCGGTGCGGAATCTCCGCAGGAAACCTGGTTGCGACTCGTCGTCGTGCGTGCCGGATACCCCAGGCCCCGCACACAATTGCCCGTGCTCAACGAATACGGCGCTCTCATCGGCACCGTCGACCTGGGGTGGAACGAGCACAAGATCGCAATGGAGTACGAGGGCAAGCAGCATCGGCTGAGCGCTCGCCGGTTCGACAACGACATCCGCCGCTACGACGAGATGCTCGACCTTGGCTGGATCGTCATCCGCATCACGGCTTTGGACACCGAGGAGACGGTGCGGCGCCGCCTCGCCCAGGCGTGGAACCGTCGGGGGCTACCGGCCGTCAGCTCGTGAGGACGACGCCGACGACCCAGGCTGCGGTCGCCAACAGCGCACCGAGCAGCTCGACGCCCACCGACAGGGCGACGCCCTTGAGCGCGTGCACGGTCGACGCCCAGGCCCGCGTCATGTCCTGACGGGTGGCGAACTCGGCGGCGAAGACACCCGCGACGAAGCCGATGAGCAGACCGATCACCGGGATCACGAAGAAGCCGACCACGCCGGCGATCCCGCCGATGACGAGCACCGAGGTGCGGACCTGCGCCTCCCGCATGCGGCGGACCGGCCAGGTGTACTTGATGATCGCCGACACCACGATCAGGGTGGCCGCGATCGCGAACACGATCCAGGACGTGGAGGTGTTCACCACGACCGCCCACACCGCGATGGCACCGATCACCAACAGCGCACCCGGCAGGATCGGCAGGATGATGCCGGCCAGCCCGACGGCGATCGCCAGCGCGACCAGGAGGATGCCGACGAAGCTCACGTCGCGAGCTTAAGCCGTCACGGCTTGCGTCCGCGCACCCACTGGACGGTGCCGATGCCCTTGGTCCGGACGCTGACCAGGCCGAGATCTTCGAAGGTGTCGGCCAGCTGGTCATCGTCGAACAGGTGCGCGCCGACGTCGGGCAGGAAGCGGGAGACGCTGGCGGCCGGTCCGGCGGTGGGCACCATCACCACGATGCGGCGTCCGGGACGAAGCACCCGCACCATCTCGGCGATCGCCGTGGCGGGATCGGGGATCAACTGGAGCATCGCGACCGACACCACCGCGTCGAACGACTCGTCGCCGAACGGCAACCGTTGGGCGTCGGCGCGCAGAAAGCCGACGTTGGGCCCGGCTTCGGCGGCCACCGCCCGGGCCAGCATCGGCTCGGAGATGTCCACGCCGAGCGCCAGCCCCGCAGGCCCGACGGCGCGACCGAGTGCTGCGGTGACGTTGCCCGGTCCGCTGCCGACGTCGAGCGCCACCCCGCCGACCGGCAGGTTCAGCCATTCGGTCGACAGCTGCCAAGCGGTCACCACCTTGCGCATCAGCAGTTGCGCGTTGTCATAGAACAGCGAGCCCAGCCGCGACGCCCACAGCGCCTGGATCGGGCCGGTGTTCTTCTCCCCTTCCGGGATGTCACCGAGCAGATCGAGGTAGCCCTTGCTGACGTCGGGCTGCTCGGGTGGATCGCTGAGCAGTCGATACGCCATCTGCAGCGCGGGCGGCAGGGCGGTGGTGGCGTCACTCATGCACACCACGCTACGCGCCGAGTTGGTCGGCGAGGTCGTGGAAATCTTCTGCGTGGATGTCGAATTCGCCTGCAGCGGGCCGATGCCCGCGCCGGTCGGGTCCGTACTCCAGCGGCCGGAAGACGAATCCGGTGGCCAGTCCGGCATCCCGCGCGGCCCGCAGATCGGTGGGGTGCGCCGCGACCAGCATGAGCTCCTCGGGCGCCAGATCGAGGAGCTCGGCGCAACCCCGGTAGGTCTGCGGATCGGGCTTGTAGCGCCGGAAGATCTCCGCCGAGATCACACAGTCCCAGGGCAGGCCGGCGCGTTTGGCCATGTTCGTCAGCAGCGACACATTGCCGTTGGACAACGTGGTGACCAGGAACCGCTGCTTGAGCCGCTGCAGCCCGGCCGCCGCATCCGGCCAGGGATCCAGCCGGTGCCAGGCCCGGTTCAGCTGGTCGACCTCGGCGGCGCCGACGCGGATCCCGGCTTCGTCGAGCAGTTCGACCAGACGCCCGCGGTGCAGGTCATCGAGCCGCGTCCACGGCAGCTCACCGCTGCGCACGCGCTCCATGGCCGGGACGTAGCCGGCCCGCCAGTCGTCGGCGAAGCGCGCCCAGTCCGCGGCGACGTCGTTGCGGCGGCCGAACTCGGTGAGTTCCCGAATGACAGTGGAGCGCCAGTCCACGACGGTGCCGAACACGTCGAAGGCCAGCGCGCGCAACATGGTTATCTGCTCTTCGCGCGAGCGCTCATCGGCCGGGCTCCAGGACGAGCTTCCCGTTGATCGCTCCGTCGGCGAATGCCTGCATTGCCGCGACCCCCTCGGACAGCGGGTACCGCACGGGATCCGGCGGTTTGAGCCCGTTGTCGACCAGATCGGCCAATGCAGCGCCGACCTCGGCCTGCGCGCCCGGCGTGCGGTTGACGAACTCACCCCACCCCACGCCGACGACGCTGACGTTGCGCAGCAGCAGCCGGTTCACCTTCACCGTCGGGATGCCGCCGGCGGCGAACCCGATGACCAGCAGCCGGCCTTCGGTGGCCAGCGCCCGGATGGCGTCGTCGAACGCCGCCCCGCCGATCGGGTCGACCACCAGATCGACGCCGCGCCCTCCGGTCTCGGCCTTGACCGCGTCGAGCCAGCCGTCGGTCAGTGGCAACACCACGTCAGCGCCCAGAGACTCTACGAACTCCGTGGCCGAGGATCGGTGCACCATCGCGATCACCTTGGCGCCCAACGCCTTCGCGATCTGGATGGACGCGGTGCCGATGCCGCCGCCGGAGCCGAGCACCAGGACCGTCTCGCCGGCACGCAGGCCTCCGCGACGGTGCAGCGCGAAGTGCATCGTGTAGTAATTGCCCAGCAGGCACACCGCCGCGCCGTCGTCGAGGGCGTCGTTGGTGGGGATCACGCTGCCCGGTTGCACGGCGACCTGCTCGGCCCAAGCGCCCAGCAGCGTGAACGCCGAGACCCGCTGCCCGGCAACGAAACCCGACCCGTCGGGGGCCGAGCGCACCGTGCCCGCGACTTCGAGTCCGGGGACGAACGGTGCAGGCACCTTCATCTGGTATTCCCCGCGCAGCATCAGCAGGTCGGGGAAGCAGACGCCGGCGGCACCGACGTCGATGACGACGGCGTCGGAGGCCGTGATGTCGTCGACGTCGGTGTACGCCAGCCCGGAAGGACCGGTCAGTTCTTGTGCGACAAGTGCTTTCACGAAAAATCAGCCGAGACTGAAGGTGGCCCGCTCGGCCGCCGACAGGTCGGTGATCTCGCCCCACTTGGCGGCGACGTCGTCGACCGAGGGCACCTCGGTGAACGTCACACCGGCGTTCTGGAACAGCGCGACGCGCTGCACCTTGCCACCACCGACGATGAACACCGACTGGGTGTCGGGGAGCTCTTCGGTGCACAGGTATCCGACGATCGGCGCCACGTACTCGGGCGTCAGCTTCTCGAACACCTCGGGCGGCAAGATGTCCTGCGTCATGCGGGTCGCGGCGATCGGGGCGATCGCGTTGGCCTTGATGTTGTACTTGGCGCCTTCCTGCGACAGCGTGTTGATCAGGCCGACGAGCCCCAGCTTGGCGGCGCCGTAGTTGGCCTGGCCGAAGTTGCCGAACAGACCGCTGGTCGAGGTCGCCACCACGACACGACCGAAGCCGTTCTCCCGGAAGTGCGGCCAGGCGGCGCGGATGACGTTGTAGCCGCCGTAGAGGTGCACCTTGAGCACGGCGTCCCAGTTCTCGAACGACATCTTGTGGAAGGTGCCGTCGCGCAGGATGCCCGCGTTGGAGACCACACCGTCGACCTTGCCGAACTCGTCGACAGCGGTCTTGATGATGTTCTCGGCACCCTCGGGCTCGGCGACGGAGTCGTAGTTCGCCACGGCGCGACCGCCGGCGTCCTTGATCTCCTTGACGACCTCGTCGGCCATCGTCGATCCCGAGCCGGTTCCGTCGCGCGCTCCACCGAGGTCGTTGACGACGACGCTGGCGCCTTCGCGGGCGAGGGTCAGGGCGTACTCGCGGCCGAGGCCGCCTCCCGCACCCGTGACGACGATGACACGATCCTGCACTCCTGGCACTGATGTTCCTCTCGTAAGGGGTTCGACCGGCTCAAACTATCTTCCCGGGTCGCGTCGCTCCTGCCCGCCTCGTCTAGAAGAGCTTGCGCGCCAGCTTCCACGCCTTCTCCGTGTAGGGCGGGTAGATGAACGCGCCGATGTCGGGCCGGGTCGGCTTGGTCAGCACCGACTTGCTGTGGCTGAACGTCTCGAAACCGAACTTGCCGTGATAGGCGCCCAATCCGGACGGGCCGACACCGCCGAACGGCAGCTTGTGGGTGGCGAAGTGGAAGATCAGGTGGTTGACCACCATGCCGCCGGCGGGCACCTCCTTGATAACCCGCTCGCGCACGGCCTTGGACTTGGTGAACAGGTAGGCCGCCAACGGTTTCGGCCGCGCGTTGACGAACGAGATGGCCTCGTCGAGGTTTTTCACCGTCAGGATGGGCAGGATCGGCCCGAAGATCTCGTCGGTCATCAACGGCTCGGCCGGGTCGGGGTCCACGACGACGGTCGGGGCGATCTTGATGTTGACGGCGTCGGACTGGCCGCCGACGGCCACGGTGCCCTTGGTCGCGGCCAGCGCGTTGACCAGGCGGTTGAAGTGCCGTTCGTTGACGATGCGCTTGCCGTCGGGGTTGCCGGCTTCGAATCGGTCGACGGCCTTGCGGATCTCGTCGACCAGCTTGTCGCGCACCGGGGCTTCGACCAGCACGTAGTCCGGCGCGATGCAGATCTGGCCGGAGTTGATCAGCTTGGTCCACGCGATGCGCTGCGCGGCGACCTCGATGTCGGCGTCGGCGGAGACGATGACCGGGCTCTTGCCGCCGAGTTCGAGGGTCACCGGCGTCAGGTGCGACGCGGCGCTCTCGTACACCTTGCGGCCGATCTCGGTGCCACCGGTGAAGATCAGGTGGTCGAAGCCCTGGTTGATCAGTTCCTGGCTGACCGCGCCGTCACCCTCGACGACGGCGATCGCGTCGTTGTCCAGGTAGCGCGGCACCAGTTCGGCCATCAACGCCGACGACGCGGGCGAGACCTCAGATGGCTTGAGCACCACGGTGTTCCCGGCGGCGATGGCGCCGACGGCCGGGCCGAGGGTGAGCGCGAACGGGAAGTTCCAGGCGCCGATGATCAGCACGGTGCCGTAGGGCTCGTATTCGATCCAGCCGAGCGCGGGCAGCTGCGACATCTCCAGCATGCGGTAGCGGCGCTTGGCCCACTTGCGGACGTTCTTGGCCGCGTAGGCGGCCTCGCCCGCAGTGCTGGCGATGTCGGCGAGCCAGGCCTCGAACGGCGCCCGGCCGAGGTCCTTCTCGAGAGCCTCGGCGATCGCGCCCTCGTTGTCGGTCATCAGCTTCTCGAGCGCGCGCAGCTGGTTTCTGCGCCATTCGATGCTGCGGGTACGTCCGGTGGCGAACGTCTGACGGAGCCGGTTGACGACGGCGGGGATGTCGGTCGCGGTGGCGCCGGCGGCTTGGACCGGTGCGACGGATTCTGCGGTCATGACGGGGTCTCCTTCCTGACCTCGGATGCCCCGAATCGTAGTCAACCGTCCGGTTGGTGAACAGGTGCCCTGCTCAGGCTCCGAGCCGCTGCGCGGTGGTGAACGTCGAGAAGGACTTCTCGTCTGCCTGCGGGATGTCGATCAGCCGGCCCAGGCGGCGCATCTCGTCCTGCGACGAGTGCGGTTCGGCGACCCAGCCGTGGGCACCCAGCCACTCGGCCACGTCGGCGCGGTCGGGATCCTCATAGACCAGGTCGGTGATGTCCATCGGCTCGTCGACACCGAGTTGGGCCGTCAGCGCGGCGAATCGTTCCCGCATCTGTTCGCGGCGGTCGGTGGCGTGGTCTCCCATGCTCTCGGCGGCGACCCGGCTGCCGGGTGCGCTGAGCGTGGTGATCAGTTCGAACAGGCGATCCTGGGCCACGGCGGGCAGGTACATCAGCAGGCCCTCGGCCAGCCATGCGGTGGGCTGCGCCGGGTCGAATCCGGCGGCGGTCAGGGCGGCGGGCCAGTCCTGGCGCAGGTCGATGGGGACTTCGCGCCGGTCGGCGGTGGGGGTCACGCCGTGGCGGGCCAGGGTCTGGCCCTTGTACTGCAGCACCAGAGGTTGGTCGATCTCGTAGACGGTGGTCCCGGCCGGCCAGGCGAGCCGGAACGCCCGGGAATCGAGGCCGGCGGCGAGGATGACGACCTGGCGGATCCCGGCTGCGGTCGCCTCGGCGAAGAAGCGGTCGAAGAAGTGGGTGCGGACGGCCTGGTAGCTGAACATGTGCTCGAACATCACGGCGACCTCGGCGTCCGCTTCCGCGATCCGCGCGATCAGGCCGGTGTCGAGCAGCTGCTCCCAGGAGCCGGCGCCCGCCTCGGCGACGAGGGTCTCGGCGTACGGGTCGGCGATCAGCGCGTCGGGCCGGGCGGTTTCGGCGGCACGCGCGGCGGCCACCATCACCGCGGTGGCGCCCACACTGGAGGCGATGTCCCAGGTGTCGTCGTCAGTGCGCAGTGCGCTCAATGGAGGGCTCCCTCAGTACGGAGAAAAGTACTTCGGAAGTCTATCTAAAGAAATGGCTGCGCAACTGTGCGGAACCTGTGCGGTTGGTCTCTACTCGCTGAGATTCCACAGCTTGTGGGCCAGCAGCAACTCCAACTTGTGGATCACCGCGCCGAGCTTGTCCTGGTCGCCGATGAATCCGGCGTAGAAGCCCAATCCCCACAACACCGCCACCAGCATCTCGACGAGCTGCTCGACATCGGTGTCAGTGCTTAGTTCGCCGCGGGTGATGGCGTCGTCGACGGCCCACCGGACGAACTGCTGCGAGTTCTTCAGCGGATCGTGTTCGTCGTCGACCAGTTCGGGGTGACGCTGGGTCTCCAGGACCGAGGTCACGAGGAACGCGGCCGCCGACCGGTTGTCGACCTCCACCTGGGTCGCGGTGGTCAAAAACGCCACGAGCCGGTCCACCAGCCGGGTGTGATCGTGCGCCCGGGCGATGCCCGCGCTAACAATCGCGGCGTTGGTCTGCTGCACCACCTCGGCCCAGAGAATCCGTTTGCTGGAGAAGTAGTGGTTGATGGCGGGCCGGGTGAGATCTGCACGGATGGCGATGGCCTGAAAAGTGGCGGCATCGTATCCGAGTTCGCTGAAGACTTCCCGAGCAGCACGCACGATGCGCTCCCGCGTTTCAGCGGCCTTAGCTGCGGGAGGACGACCTGGCCCTCGACTCGCCGTATACGGCACGGTCAAATTGTGCCACACAACACGTCGACCGTTGGCAGCAGGTTGTTCGGCCGCGCCGGGACGCGCGATTCCAGCAAATTCTTCGCGCTGCGCGGCGGGGCCGGAGACCGAAAAATCCGGCGGTGCGTCCGCCGTGCATCGATGCGTGGAATTAGGGTTGCGCCCCATGGGGGCCGTGTCGTCGCGCGAGTCGTTTTTCGAAACCGCACTGGCTGTGCTGGCAGACTTGGGATTCGGCGGGCTGAAGCTGGCCGTCGTATGTCAGCGGCTGGGCGTCACCACCGGATCCTTCTACCACTATTTCTCCAGCTGGTCGGCGTTCACCCGCGAGCTCGTCGCGCACTGGCAGCACGGCATGACGGTCGCCGTGGTCGAGGCCGCCGGCTCCGAACCGGATCCCCGGGCGCGCATCGACAAATTGATCCAGAACGGGCTGACCCTGCCGCACAGTGCAGAGGGTGCGATCCGCGCCTGGAGTGCGGTCGATCCCGAGGTGCGCAAGGTGCAGGCGGCGGTCGACGCCCAGCGCTTCGAGGCGCTCTACGACTCGGCGCTGGAGATCCTGCAGAACCGCCGGCAGGCCCAGCTGTTCGCGGCATGGGGCATGTACCTGCTGGTCGGCTACGAGCAGGCCATCCTGCCCACCGAGGTCTCGGCGGGACGCTGGATCGTCGACCAGATGCTCGACGCCCTGGACTCCGGCCGCTTCCGCTCGGTCCCCGACGATGAGTGACCGGATCTGCTCGGACAGCAAACGGTGAGCGGCCGACCGCCACGGTGATGACGAGCAGCGGGAGCGGATTGTGGGCGCGCGTCGCCGGGCGGGTGCGCCGCCGCGACCCTGATCGGGATGCGCTGCGCCGCGCGGTCCGGGCTGCCGTGGTGGTCCCGCTCTCGGCGGCCGTCGGCTTCCTGGCCGCCGGAGATTCCACGCAGACGCCGCTGTACGCGCTGTTCGGGTCGCTGGCCCTGCTCGTGCTGGCCGACTTCCCCGGCAACCGGCAGAACCGCGCCCTGGCCTACGCGGGACTGGGCATCAACGGCGCCGTGCTCATCACGGTCGGCACGCTGCTGTCCCCGCACGCCCCGGCGGCCGTGGTGGTGATGCTGGTGCTCGGCGTGCTGGTCACGTTCTCCGGTGTGCTCAGCGAGACGGTGGCGGCCGGACAGCGGTCCACGCTGCTGACCTTCGTCCTGCCGGTGTGCACCCCGCCGGGCCCGATCCCGGAACGACTGCTCGGCTGGGCCGTCGCGCTGGCCGTGTGCGTTCCGGCCGCGCTGTTCCTATTGCCGCCGCGCCACCACGGACAGCTGCGCCGACGTGCCGCGCGGGTGTGCGCGCTGCTGGCCGACCAGATCGAAGGCGCCGCCTCCGCGGCAGACGTCCGGCGCGCGATGGACGCGCTGAACCGGACCTTCCTCGGCACGGACTACCGCCCGGTCGGGCTGTCGGCCGGCAGCCGCGCACTGGTCCGTGTCGTCGACGACCTGGAGTGGGTGGCCGACCGCGTCGGACTGGACACCGAGGTCACCCTGCGCGACAAGGAGGCCGTGGCGCGCGTGTTGCGCAGCGCCGCCGGGGTGCTGCAGGTTTCGCGACCGGCCGACCGGGCTCCGGCCCGCGCGCAACTCGAGGGGGCGCTCGCGACGCTGCGCTCGGCAGCGCGCGGCCGGTGGCGCGAGGACGTGGAGGCGATCCTGGCCACCGTCGACGACGAGCACGCGGTGCGGCTGGGCGGCGCGCTGCTGCACCGGCGTGCGGTGGCCGCCACGGTCGGCGCCACGGGACGGATCATCGCCGCGGCCGCGGCGGCCGACGCCCGCCCGGTATGGCAGCGGGCACTGGGTCTGGGCTTGCCGCCGACGGGTGCGTCGGACCGGCTGCTCGGGGAGACCGCCGCGGCCGCGCAGATCACCTCGGGTTTCGTCGCGAACCGGGCGGTGGCGCTGCGCAACGCGCTGCGCACCGGTCTCGGTCTTGCCGTCGCGGTGGCGATCACCCAGGCGTTCTCGGTGGAGCAGGGCTTCTGGGTGGTGTTGGGCGCGCTGTCGGTGTTGCGCAGCAGCGCGTTGACCACCGGCACGCGGGTGTGGCGTGCGGTGGTCGGCACCGGCATCGGATTCCTGTTGGGCGCGTTGCTGATCGGGTTCGTCGGTGTCGACCCGGTGGCGATGTGGGTGCTGCTCCCGGTCGTGGTGTTCGGGTCGGCGTATGTACCCGAGATCGCCTCGTTCACCGCCGCGCAGGCCGCGTTCACCATGTTGGTGCTGATCTTCTTCAACCTGATCGCCCCCAGCGGATGGCAGGTCGGATTGATCCGTGTCGAGGACGTCGTGGTCGGCGCGCTCGTCGGTGCCGCGGTGTCGCTGCTGTTGTGGCCACGCGGCGCGGCCGCGGCGGTGACGCGCGCAGTGGGCTCGGCGCGCGGGGTCTTCGCGCGCTACCTGCGGGTGGCGGTGCTGCGGATCACCCGCGGCGACTTCGAGTCCCGTGCCGACGAGGTCGCTGCCGCCGGCTTCCAGGCGGTGACCGCGGCCCGCGTCGCGGACGACGCGGTACGCCAATACCTTTCGGAGGGCAGCGGCGAGACGGACCTGCGCGCGCCGGTGGTGCGCTCGTTCGACCGGGCGCTGCGGCTGCGGTCGGCCGCCGACCTGATCGCCGACATCCCGACCCCGCCACCACTGGAGGCCTATCCCGGCGTGCGGCGGGTCCTGGAGTCTCACTGTGACGCGCTGTACGCACGGGTGTGCGGGAAACCGGCTGCCCACCAGCTCGATCCGATCAGCGACGAGTTCGTGCGCGCCCTGCGCTCGGAAGCCCGCGACGACGACCTGGCGGTGTCGGCGGCCCTGCCGTTGCTGACCGTGGCGGCGTTGCTGGGTGAACTCGAACTGCACTACCCGCTGCACGACGCCGCGGACGGCAGGGCTCCGTAGCATGGGCCCGTGGTGAAGATCCGGTTCGGCGTCGGCGTGGGCGCCGACACCGCGCCGGACCGTCTGGCCGGGCTGGTCGACCGGATGGAGCGCGCCGGCATCGATTCGCTGTGGTTCTCCGAGCTGGTCTACACCGCGGCGGTGGACCCGTTCGTGGGGATGGCGTTCGCGCTGGGCCGCACCACGCGCCTCAAGGTCGGCACCTCGGTGGCGATTCTGCCGGGCCGCCATCCGGTGCTCGTCGCCAAACAGCTGGCCTCGCTGGCGGCTCTCGCGCCCAAACGGGTGCTGCCGGTCTTCGGCCTGACCTCCGCGATCCCGGCCGAGCGCGACCTGTTCGCCGTGCCCGACGGTAAGCGGGCCGAGATGTTCGACGAGGCGCTGCAATTGTTGCGGACCGCGCTCGAGCAGGACGGCGCCGACTTCGTCGGCCGACACTTCTCGCTGCGCGGAATCTCGCTGGCGCCCAGGCCTTCCCCGCCGCTGGACATCTGGGTCGGGGGTTCGGCGCCCGCTGCGTTCCGGCGTATCGGGCGGCTGGCCGACGGCTGGCTCGGCAGCTTCGTCACCCCCGCCGAGGCGCGCTCCGGACGTGAGCAGATCCAGGCCGCCGCAGCTGCCGCCGGCCGGGAGGTCGAGGCCGACCACTTCGGCGTCAGTCTGGCGGTGTGCGACGGCACAATTCCCGACGACGTGGCCGCGATGGTGCGGCGGCGCCGCCCCGACGTCGACGTCGCCGACCTGATCGCCGCGGACTGGCCGCAGCTGCATCGTCAACTCGACGCCTACATCGAGGCGGGGCTGAGCAAGTTCGTCATCCGACCAACCGGGGCCGCCGACCTCGATACGTTCGTCGACCGCTTCGCCGAAGAGCTTCTGCCGCGGCAGAACTGAGCTGCCTCAGCGCCTCGGGCGGTGGGGCATCAACGCGTCGGGCGGGATGGCGCCGAAGCGGCCGGCCTCGAAATCCTCGACGGCTTCGATGATTTCGGACTTGGAGTTCATCACGAACGGTCCGTACTGGAACACCGGTTCACGGATCGGCAGACCGCCCAGCAGCAGCACCTCGAGGGCGGGCCGGTTCGCGTCCTGCGTGCGCTCGGCGGCCACGCTGATCCGGTCACCGGGCCCCAGCACCGCGAGCTGCCCCTGGTGGATCGGATGTGCGACCGGGCCCACCGATCCGCGCCCGGACAGCACGTAGACCAGCGCGTTGAAGTCGCGGTCCCACGGCAGGTTCAGCAGCGCGCCCGGCTGAATCGTGGCGTGCGCGAGCGTGATCGGTGTGTAGGTCGCGCCCGGGCCACCCCGGCCGTCGATCTCGCCGGCGATGACCCGCACCAGCGCACCACCGTCGGTCGACGACAGCAGCGCGACCCGCTCGCCCTCGATCGACTGGTACCGGGGTGCGGCGAACTTGTCCTTCTTCGGCAGGTTCACCCACAACTGGATGCCGTGGAACAGCCCACCGCTCTCGACGAGTTCGGCGGGCGGGGTCTCGATGTGCAGGATGCCGGATCCCGCGGTCATCCACTGGGTGGCGCCGTCGGTGATCAGACCGCCGCCGCCGTGGGAGTCCTGGTGCGCGAAGCGGCCGTCGATGATGTAGGTGACGGTCTCGAAGCCGCGGTGCGGATGCCAGTTGGTGCCGCGGGGTTCGCCGGGTTCGTAGTCGACCTCGCCCATCTGGTCCATGTGGATGAACGGGTCGAGGTCGCGGGCGCTGACCCCCGCGAAAGCCCGGACGACCGGGAATCCTTCGCCTTCGTACCCAGAGGGACCGGTGGTGATCGACCGCACCGGACGTTCGGTGTCGGAGGCTGACGGGCCGCTCAAGCGCGGCAGCGTGAGGGTGTCGGCAGTGATGGCAGGCATGCCCGAACCAACCGGACTGCGGTCCGATTCATTCCCGGCCTGGGTCACAGGCCGCGAGAAAGCGGAACAACCCCCCGCGCAGCACCCCTAAACTTGCCGATGTGCTGCCGAGGCGAGGGGCGTGAGGTGACTTTCCGCGCCTCCGCAGGGGGTGACTCGTGTTTGCCCGCCGCGGGTCGGCACACTGTCGCAGAACACAAACTGTCAGGGGGTGACACCATGCGCCGTCTCGGTGGCGCGCTCGCCGTGGTGCTCCTGACCGTGCTGTGCGCTCCGCCCTCCGGGGCGATCGAACCTCCGGTGGTCGACCCCGCCGCGATCCCGCCCGACGAGACCGGCCCCGATCAGCCGATGGAACAGCGCCGGGTGTGCGCGGCGCCGACGGTCTTCCCCGACTCCAACTTCGTCGATCGGCCCTGGGCCAGCGACTACCTGCGCTTGGCCGACGCCCACCGGTTCGCCACGGGGGCAGGCATCACGGTCGCGGTCATCGACACCGGAGTCAACGGTTCGGCCCGGGTGCCGGCCGAACCGGGCGGCGACTTCGTCGACCAGGCCGGGAACGGCATGTCGGACTGCGACGCCCACGGCACCCTCACCGCAGCGGTCATCGCCGGCCGCGGCTCCCCCACCGACGCGTTCGTCGGTGTCGCGCCCGATGCCCGGGTGCTGTCGTTGCGCCAGACGTCGGACAGTTTCCAGCCGGTCGGCACCCGCACCGACCCCAACGACCCGAACAGCACGCGCACCGCCGGATCGCTGCGCAGCCTGGCCCGCTCCATCGTGCACGCGGCCAACCTGGGCGCGCAGGTCATCAACATCAGCGAGGCGGCCTGTTACAAGACCACCCGCCTCATCGACGAGCGTCCCGTCGGCGCCGCGATCAACCACGCGGTCAATGTCAAGGGCGCCGTGGTCGTCGTCGCCGCCGGCAACACGGGCGGTGACTGCACGCAGAACCCGCCACCGGATCCGGCCGTGCCCGCCGACCCCCGGGGGTGGCAGCAGGTGTCCTCGATCGTGTCGCCGGCCTGGTACTCGCCGCTGGTACTCACCGTGGGCAGCGTCGCACCCAACGGCGCCCCGAGCGGTTTCTCGATGCACGGCCCGTGGGTCGGTGCCGCCGCCCCGGGGGAGAACCTGGTCGCGCTCGGTTACGACGGCAACCCCGTCAACGCCCTGCAGGGCGAGGACGGCCCGATCCCGATCAGCGGCACCTCGTTCTCCGCGGCGTATGTCTCCGGGCTGGCCGCGTTGATCCGGCAGCGTTTCCCGGAACTCACGCCCGCCCAGGTCATCAACCGCATCACTGCGACCGCCCGCCATCCCGGCGGCGGCGTCGACAACGTGGTGGGCGCGGGGGTCGTCGACCCCGTGGCCGCACTCACCTGGGACGTGCCGCCCGGCCCGGAAGCGGTGCCGTACGAGGTCAAGGCGATCCCGCCGCCGGTCCACGTGCCGCCCCCGGACCGGACCCCGATCACCGCGGTCGTCGTCGTCGGGGTCGGGGTGGCCGCGGCCCTCGGGTTCGCAGCACTGGCGCGAAGGGCGTTGCGCCGCCGATGAACAAGCTTCTGTCGATCTTCGGGTTCCGCTTCACCACCGGGCACGCGCTCGGGGCCGCGGTGCTGATCCCGGCCTGCGTCCTGGTGGGGATGACCCACGATCTGCTGTGGCTGGGCATCGTCGCGGCCGTGCTCATCGGCCTGGGCGCGGTCCTGACCATCCGCGGTCGGCGGGTCACCGGATGGGTCGCGGCGCTGGTCGCGTGGCGACGCCGCCACCGCCAGTCCCCGCCCGCCCCGTCCGCACCGGCGGTCGGGGCGACGGTCATCCCCGCCGACCACGTGGCGGTGCGCTGGCACGGTGACCAGTTGATGTCGGTCATCGAACTGGTTCCGCGGCCGTTCACCCCGACGGTGATCGTCAACGGCGCGGCGGCCACCGACGACGTGCTCGACACCCGCCTCGTCGAGGACCTGCTGCAGGCCTACTGTCCGGACCTGCACGCCGACGTCGTGTCCGCCGGATACCGCGTCGGCAGGACCGCGCCGTCGGCGTTGGTGGCGCTCTACGACCAGGTGGTGGGTCCGTACCCCGCGCCGGCGAGCCGACGGACGTGGATCGTGTTGCGGGCAGATCCCGAACGCACCCGTCGCTCGGCGGCCCGGCGCAACGCCGGGGTCCCGGGTCTGGCCCAGTACCTGGTGTCGTCGACCACCCGTATCGCCGACCACCTCGCCAGCCGCGGGGTGGACGCGCGGCCGGCCCGCAGCTTCGACGACTTCGACCACGCCACCGAGATCAGTTTCGAACGGGAAACCTGGTCGATGATCAAGGGGCGCAGCACTTTCACCGCCGCTTACACCGCTCCCGGCGGACCCGACGTCTGGTGGTCGGCGCGCGCGGACCACACCGTGACCAGGGTGCGCATCGCCCCCGGCGCGGCGCCCACCACCACCGTGCTGTTGACCACCCTGGGCAATCCGTCGACGCCACGCGGGTTTTCGTGCCTGTACGGCGGACAGCGTGCGGCGCTGCTGGGACAGAGCCCGGTCAGCGACCGCCACTACGAGTTGCCGATCGGCTCGGCCGGTGTGCTCGTCGGCGAGACCGCCGACCGCTACCCGGTCTACATGCCGTTCGACGACGTCGACATCAGCATCAACCTGGGTGATGCGCGGCTGTTCACCCAGTTCGTGGTGCGCTCGGCCGCCGCCGGTGCGGAGGTGACGCTGACCCCGCAGTTCCGCGAGTTCGCCGGCTACGTCAACGCGCACGTCGGCCCGGTCGCCAAGGTGGCCTGGCCGCATGCCACCACCTATCTCGGCGCGCACCCCGGGCTCGGTCGAGTGGTGTTGCGGCAGAACTTCATCGCCACGCCGCGGCACAAGCAACTGCCCATCCGGCTGATCAATCCGCGCGAAGAGAGCCGCTACCAGATGGTGCTGGAACCGTGACCGGGTCTGAAGTCCAGGTCGAGCCCGACGATCTGCGTCGCAAAGCCGCGCAACTCGACAGCCTGCCGTGGACCGACGCGGCCGCGCAGCCACCGCTGAACCCGCCGGACCTGTTGCCCGGCAGTGCCGTGGCGGTGGCCAATCTCAGCGCCAACGCGCAGGCGCTGTGGGCGCATCAGGAGTACGGGCGGATCGAGAGTCAGCGCCTGGCCCAGACCCTGCGCAACGTCGCCGACGCCTACGAGGTGGTGGACCACTCCTCGGGACAGGACATCGGTTCGACGATGGGCGGGCCGGGCGGACCGTCCGCCGAGGAGACGGTGTTCCCGCAGGTGGTGAACATCCCGGCGCCACCGAAGCCGCCGCCCCTGGCGATCCCGAAGGGACAGCCACCGCCCGATCCCATGATGTCGCCCCCGCAGGTCCAGCAGGCGCTGGACGGCGGGGACGGTGGCGCGTCGCTGCGCGCCGCCGCGCAGGTGTGGCGCAGCAACGCAGCGTCGCTGGAGGCGTCGGCCATGCAGTTCGAGGTCGACAGCGTGCTGTGGGAGGGCGAGGCCGCCGATGTGGCCTACGGCAAGTTCCACAGCTTCCAACAGTGGATGATCGGCCTGGCCGACAACTGGAAACGGCTTGCCGGAGAAGCCGACCGCATGGTCGAGGCGCACGAACGCACCCAGAACCAGCACCGGCCGATCGCCGTGGAGTACCAGCACCTCGAAGCGCAGGTGATGGGCAAACCGATGACCGCCGACACCTTTCCGAAGATGGAGCGGATGGCGGCGCTGCAACGCGAATCCGAGACGGTGCGCAACGTCTACGCCCGTGACTCGCAGCCCTACCAGGTCACCCCGCAGGACCCGCCCAACCCGGTGGTCTCGGGCGTTCCGGTGACCACCCAGCAGCATCGCCGCGCGACCCGCACGCTGCCGCAGGACGACCCCGGCAGGGCACCGGGCGGTCCGGCCGGCACCTCACCGTCGTCGGGGGGCGGTGCTGGACGGACCCCGCAGGAACCGCCGCCGGCACCGGCGGGCACCCAGCCGCCGGCACCGCAGGTCCCGCCGGGGGATCCGGCTGCCGGCACCCGACCGGAAGGCGGCCCACCGGAGGGTGCACCCGCCGGCGGCTCCCCACCCAGTGGCGGTTCCCCGCCGGGCGGTGGCGCGCCGAGCGGCGGCGCACCCGGGGGCGGCGCACCCGGTGGAGGTATGCCCGGTGGAGGTTCGGGTACCCCGAAGACCGAGCCCAAGCTGCCCGGCGAACCCGCCACCCGACCGGCCGGAGCCGGCGGTGGCGCAGGCGGGGGCGCCGGTGGCGGTGGCGGTGGCATCCCGTCCGGTCCGCTGCAGCCGGCCGTCGGCGCCGAGACCGTGGCACCCACACGCGGCGGCCCACCCATCGCCCCCGCGGCGGCGGCCGGTGGAGCCGCCGGAGTCGCCATGGGCGGCGGTATGGGCGGGATGGCGCCGATGATGCATGGCGGACAAGGCAATTCGGGAGACAAGAAGCGTAATCCGCAGCTCTCCGAGGACGAGGAGCTCTACACCGAGGATCGGCCGTGGACGGAACCGGTGATCGGCAACCGGCCGCGCCGGCGCGGCAGCGTCGACGACGCCAGGAAGGAGTCCCCGTGACCGACGACATGCACCCCGAGGTCGCCGCCGTGTTGCGCCAGGCGCGCAGACTCCAGAACCTCATGGACGAACAGCTCGAGAAGATGGCGTCGGACTCGTTCACTGCGACCGACGAGTCCGAGACCGTCGAGGTGACACTCAACGGCCATCACTGGCTGCAGGACGTGCACATCCAGGACGGGTTGTTGCGCCTGGGCGCCGACACCGTCGAGCACCGCGTGAACGAGGCCCTGCAGAAAGCGAACGACGAGGCCGCGACGTCGATCGACGCGGATCGGGAACGCATCGACGCGGTCGTCGCCGAGATCACCGCCGAACTCACCGAGGACTGAGCGCAGCGGAATATCCCCGCCGCCACCCCGGTTGAATCCTGCGACGGTGCCGGGCATGCCCCGGGCCCCATCAACACAGTCGCCACGAGCGACCACTCGCCGAGAGGCGCAGGCGGCACCGTCCTCAAACTCTGGCCGCGTCGACCGTCGACGCGGCCTTGCTCTTCTTCTCCGAATACATCAACTCGTCGGCGCGGGTCAGCAGCTCGTCGAGGACCGCGGGGTCGCCGGCCGCGGTCTCGATCACCCCGACGCTGACCGACAGCGGGTGTGCCGGGCCCGTCGTGACGTTGAATTCCGCCACGCCCGAGAGGATCCGGTCTCTGAGATCGTCCGGCGTGCAGTCCGAATCGGTCGCCAGCACGCAGAACTCGTCTCCGCTGAGCCGGGCGATGAGCGCCGACGGCTCCAGCGCCGCCCGCAGCACCCGGGCCACACCGACCAGCACCGTGTCACCGGCGTCGTGGCCGCAGCCGTCGTTGACCGTCTTGAGGTTGTCGACGTCGAGGAAGGCCAACAGGACCCGGCCACCCGCGTCGCGAGAACGTCGCAGTTCGGGCTCGGCACGTTCGAAGAATCCGCGCCGGTTGCGCAGCCCGGTCAACTCGTCGGTCAGCGACAAGCGCCGGATCTCCTCGGTCGCCGACTCCAGGGCCGCGGTGCGGTCGGCCACCCGCTGCTCCAACTCCCCGTAGAGCGCGACGTTCTCCATGGCCACCGAGGTCGAGTCCGCCAACGCCTGCAGCAGGGCCACCTCATCGTCGGTCGGGACCCGCTGCTCGGCCCAGTACGCGCCGATCGCGCCGACCGGAGCCAGCCGCCGGATCGGCACCATCACCAGGCTCTTGACGAACGTCGGCCGGTACGCGTCGTGCGGGATGCGCGCGTCGACATAGATGTCGGGGATCACCACCGACTGCCTGTGCAGCATCGACCATCCGCTGATGCACGCGCTCATGGGGAAGCGGCTGCCCTTCCACAGCGGCGCGATGGCGTCCTCGTCGGCGTAGTAGCACTGCTCGCGGTCGCGCAGCACGAAGGTCGCACCGTCGCAGCCGACCAACTGGCGTGCCGCGACCCGCACGATCCGCTGGATCTCCGGCAGTGTGCGCACCAGCGACAATTCCTGCACGGCCTGCAGCAAGCGGGCGATGCCCGCGCCGTGTCGCTGCGATGCTTCGCTCACTCCACACCTCCGGCACCTGCCGCCACCGCCGGTCCTGCGCCGAGATGGGTTGGCTGCATAGTACGGAGAACGATCTTGATGGGCGCGGTGAACACCCGGTTCGTCACCAGGTGTCGATGAACCGGCGTTCTCGGGGCGCGACCCCCGGGGCTGCCGCGGTCAACGTCGAGGCGATCACCGCGCGCGTCTCCGCGGGATCGATGACGTCGTCGATCTCGAAAAGCATGGCGGCGTTGAGCGCCTTGGCATGCTCCTGCGCCGCGGCCGTGGCGTCACGGACCCGCTGTTCGCGTTCGTCGGCGTCGGCGATCGCGTCGAGTTCCTTGCGCATGCCCAGCCGGACCGCGCCCTCCAGACCCATCGGACCCAGGTGCGCCCCGGGCCAGGCGACCGTCAGCACCGGTTCGTGCAGGCTGCCGCCGGCCATGGCCTGCGCGCCGAGTCCGTAGCCACGGCGCAGCACCACGGCCACCAACGGCACCCGTAACGCCGCGCCTGCCACCAACATCCGCGAGGCGCGCCGGACCAGCGACTCGGCCTCCGCGGCCGGGCCGACCATGTAGCCGGGACAGTCGATCAGCGAGACCACCGGCAGCCCGTAGCCGTCGCACAGCTGCAGGAACCGCGCGGCCTTGTCCGATGCGGCCGCGGTGATCGCGCCCGCGGTGAACCTGGTGTCGTTGGCGATCACGCCGACCGGGCGGCCCTCGATCCGGGCCAACGCGGTGACCATCTCGCGGGCGAACCGGGGGCGCAGAAATGTCACCGAGTCCTCGTCGGCGAGCGTCTCGATGATCGGTGCGACGTCGTAGGCGCGGCGCGCGCGTTCGGGAACCGCTGTGCGCAGGGCGGTTTGGTCGGCTGCGGTCCAGTCGGCGGTCGCGCCCCCGAAGTAGCCGAGCAGTTTCCGGGTGACCGCGACGGCCTCGGCCTCGTCGTCGACGACGACGTCGACGTTGCCGTTGGGCTCCTGGACGTCCATGGGGCCGACCGCGTCGGGATGCACCTCGCCCAGTCCGCCGCCGGCGATCATCGCCGGACCACCCATGCCCAGTGACGCATTGCGCGTCGCGACGATGAGGTCCGACGCTCCCGCGATCACCGCGTTGCCCGCGAAACATCGACCGTGCACCACCGCGATTCGCGGCACGACGCCGGACAGCTTGGCCCACAACGCGAACGCGCGGGTGTCGAGGGCCGAGACGACGGGATGGTCGGTGTCGCCCGGCCGTCCGCCGCCGCCTTCGGCGAAGAAGACCGTCGGTAGCTTCATCCGCTCGATCAGTTCGAAGAGCCGATCCTTCTTCCGGTGCCCGATCGCCCCCTGGGTACCGGCGAGCACGGTGTAGTCGTAGGACAGCACCGCGCACGGCACACCGCCGACCCGCGCGGTGCCGGCGATCAGTCCGTCGGCCGGGGTGCGCGCGATCAGGTCCTCGACGTCGCGGCGCTTGCGCTGTGGCGCGATCGCGAACCGTCCGTACTCCACGAACGATCCGGCGTCGACGAGGTCGTCGACG
Source organism: Mycobacterium sp. pV006 (assembly GCF_041287115.1). Taxonomy (NCBI): domain Bacteria; kingdom Bacillati; phylum Actinomycetota; class Actinomycetes; order Mycobacteriales; family Mycobacteriaceae; genus Mycobacterium; species Mycobacterium sp. pV006. The sequence goes on from NZ_JBGGKT010000002.1 coordinate 176,010, forward strand.
TTCTCTCGTGCGGTGCGGGCGCCGCGCGCGTGGCGCTTCGCGACGGCGTCGGGCCGGGCGGCGTCCTCGGTCAGCGCGCGGCGCCTGCGCAGTTCGGCGAGATCGGTGCGTTCGTCAGGCATCGAGCGCGTCGATCGCGGTGGCGATGCGTTCCAGCAGCGCGTCCACCTGTGCGGGGTCGTAGCCGCGTTTACCGATGCGCGGCTTGTTGAAGCGGACGTGACGGACGTCGTCGGCCGACAGATGTCCGCGCCCGTCGAGACGCCGGGCGGCCAGGGCGAGGAAGTCGTGGACCGGCTTCTCCTGATAGCCGCGCTGTCCCCACGGCGGTTTCTCGAACGTGGCGTTGCGCAGATCCTCGGCCGTCAGGTCACCGTCGCCCATGCCGCGACTGTATCCGTCAAGCCCAATCCGGGTTGTCCACAGGGCTGTGGATAACCGGCGCAGGTCGTCGGTGATCGGTCATAACGTGCGGTGCATGACGAATTGGATCATCACGGCCAGCCGCGACCACGTCCTGCAAGCCGTCGCGGGTGGCTTCATCCAGGCAGGCCACGGCCGCCCACATCCGGTGCGTGCGATGGCCCCGGGCGATCAGGTCATCTGCTATTCGCCGCGCACCGAGCATCCCGACGGCGAGCGGTTGCAGGCGTTCACCGCCATCGGTCGTGTCCTCGACGGCGAGCCCACCCAGGCCGAGGTCGGTCCGGAGTTCCGGCCGTGGCGGCGTCCGGTGTCGTTCGAGGACTGCCACGAGACGCCGATCCGTCCGTTGATCGACCGGCTCGACTTCATCGTGGACAAGGCGCGCTGGGGTTACCGGTTCCGGTTCGGCGGATTCCGCATCGACGACCACGACGTCGACGTCATCCGCGCGGCGATGGTGCCCTCCGAGGTCTGCGGATGAGGGAGGAGGGGTATGACTGACTCATGACCACCGACAGAACGGGCGCGCCCACACAGGTCACCGCGGACGGGGATCGCTTCAGCATCGCCGTCGACGGCCGCACCGTCGGGTTCGCCGACTTCTACGACCGCGACGGCACCCGGGTGTTCCCGCACACCGAAGTGGATCCGGCGTACCAGGGCCGCGGGCTGGCCACCATCCTCGTCCGCGCGGCACTGGAAGCCACCCGCGAAACCGGGCTGAAGGTCGTGCCGCAGTGCTGGATGGTGGCCGAGTTCATCGACAAGAACCCGGAGTTCGCGGGTCTCGTGCAGAGGAGGGCGTAATGACCACCGACAAGACCGGCGCACCCACCGAGGTGAAGACCGAAGCCGATCGCTACAGCATCTTCGTCGACGGGAAGCGGGCCGGGTTCACCGAGTTCGTCGACCACGACGGCCAGCGCATCTTCCCGCACACCGAGGTCGACGAGGAGTTCGGCGGCCGCGGGCTGGGCACGATCCTGGTGCGGGGGGCGTTGGAGGACACCCGCCAGGCGGGCAAACGCATTGTTGCCGTGTGCTCGATGGTGGCGAAGTTCATCGACAAGCACCCGGAGTTCGGCGACGTCACCGACCCGGTCACCGACGAGGTCGAGGAGCTCCTCTCCGGGCGCTGAACGACCGTTGGGCTAGTCTCCCCGCGGTGGACAGCTCTGCCTTCTTCATCCCCGAGGGGGACGCGTTCCGTCCCACCGACTGGGCGCGCGGCCCGTGGGGTCAGACCATCAGCGGCACATACGTCGGCGGCCTGCTCGGCCACGTCATCGAACGCGACGCCGGTGACCCCGACCTGCAGCCCGCACGTCTGACCGTCGACCTGTTCCGCCCCGCCTCCATCACCGAACCGGTACGCGTGGAGACGACGGTGGTACGCGAAGGTCGGCGCCTCAAGCTCGTCGACGCGGCGATGACGCAGGAGGGCAAGGTCGTCGCCCGAGCGAACGGCCTGTTCCTGCGCCGCGGGGAGCAGCCGGACGGCGATCGGTTCACCACCGAGGTGACCATGCCGCCGCTACCACCCGCGTCACGACCCGTTCCCGAGCATGTGGTCACGCTGGTGTGGTGTTACGGCAAGGACGGCGACACCCCGAGCCTGGGCCTCGACGCCTGGGCCCATGACGGCCCGAAATACATCTGGACCCGTGAGCTCGGACCGATTATCGCCGGTGTCGATCTGACGCCGTTCGCGCGGGTGGCGCTGGCCGGCGACATGGCGAGCTCGTTGACGCACTTCGGCGCCGACGGGCTGCCGTTCATCAATGCCGACTACACGCTGACGCTCAGCCGGCTGCCGCGCACCGACTACATCGGCCTGGCGGCGCTGACCCACCACAGCGATCAGGGCGTGGCGACCGGCACCGCGCTCGTCGTCGACCAAGAGGGTCCGATCGGCACCGCGACCGCCACCGCGCTGGCCAACCCCGGGTTCGCCCAGCCGCGCAAATTCAGCTGACTACAGGTACTGCGCTGTGCTCCCCGACAGCGGCATGGCGGCCATGCCGAGCTTGCGGTGATCCCAACTGCGCACCCGCGACGGCACCACCCGCACGCAGATGCGGTTGTTCATCATCTGGTCCACGAACGGCTTCATCTCGTCGGAGTAGGGGCCGGTGTAGCGCTCCCACACGCTGATCCCGACGCGCAGGCTGGTCTCCGGGTCGTCGTAGATCTCCGCGGTGCCGTCGATCGACACCCCACGCAGCGTGTCGTAGGTCAGACCGTCCTCGATCATCACCGTCACCGTCGGGTTACGGCGCAAGTTGACCGCCTTCTGCGACTTGGCTTTCGTCTCGAACCAGATCTCGCCGTCGAGCACGGCGTACCACATGGCGACCAGGTGAGGACGGCCGTCGGACAGGACCGTGGCCATCGTGGCGGTCCGGCTGCGTTCGATGAATTCGGCGACCTCGTCGTCGGTCATGACGATCTTCGCGCGTTCGTTTTTGCCCACGGCATGCATGGTTTCAGGTGGCCGCGCGCAAGGACAGCCCGCCTCCGGTGTTTCGAACACATTTGCGATGGGCATCCGCGGGGCGGAGGTGAGACGACATGACCGACGACGTGGGACAGGCTCCCAACGAGAACGCCGAGAAGGACCCGTCCGACTGGGTGACCGGCGAGGAACCGATGACCGGTCCGCAGCGCAGCTACCTGCAGACGCTGGCCCAGGAGGCCGGCACCGAGATCGACGAGAACCTGACCAAGGCGCAGGCCTCGGAGCTCATCGACCGGTTGCAGAGCCAGACCGGGCGGGGCGCTTAGCCGACGCGGCCGACCGGTCGGTTCTTCCGTCGCGCGGCCGGTCGGTACGCGTTCGCTTCTCGCGCACCTGCTTGTCCGACCTGGTCCGTGCGGTCTCCGTGGCGTCGGTGACCTGCTCATCGACGGCGATCCGGGCGGGTGGTTCGTCGTCGGTGTCCACGACCGGGGCGGCGACGGTGTCCACGGAGAGGCCGGCGGTGTCCGCAGGTTCCTCGGCCGGCGCCGAGCGCGGGCGCACGGGGATCGCTTCGCCCACCCACTGGTCGAACTGGATGCCCAGCGACAGCGGTCCCGGCAGCCGGTCCTCGCGGGTCAGCGGGGTGAGCAGCCCCCCGCCGACGGTGTCCAGACCGAAGGCCCGCACCCGGTAGCCGCCGTTGAGCACGCCGTCGATGACGCGGCCGGGGATGTTGAGCACGGCCTCGACGACACCGACCAGGTCGAACCGCAGCGCGGAGGTGACGACGTCGGTGAACGCGGTCACCGTGGCGGACACCCCGCTGAGCAGCGGGCCCAGCACGGACACCGCGATGCCTTCGGCGATATACGGCGCCACCGGGATCCGGCCCAACGCGGACCTGACCGCGGCGGGGATCTGCAGCGGCTCGGCGATCGCGTCGCCGAGGGCGTCCAGGAACGCGGCCCCGTTGCCGGCGCGCAGCGCATCGGCCGCATCGGCAAGGGCCACCAGTTGGTTGCCGACGACCGCGCGCACGATCGGCAGCGGGTCGGCGGCGTAGGCCCGGACCAGCTCCGCGGCACCCTGCAGCGCGGTGCCGAACACCCGGGGATACAGCTCGAGCGGGCTGGGCACCGCGGTCAGCTGGACGGCCGCGGGCACCGTCGGTGGGGGAGCAACTGTCGGCGGTGCGAGATGCAGACCGCCCGCGATCATCACCGCCCCGGTCGAGACCGCCAGACACGAACGCACACCTGTGAACACCGAAGCCCCCCGTCGACCGCGTCGGCCACAACGCCGACAGGGGAATTGTCGCAGCAAACCTCGTGTGGGCGGTGGGAATGGCCGCGGTTACCGCGGGAGCACCTCGAGGATGTCGCTCTCGTCGACGACGTCCATCGCCAGCGTGCGGTAACCGTAGTCGTCGAACAGCACGGTGACGCGGTCGTCCTCGCCGCTGATGACGACGCCGCGTCCCCATTCCCGGTGGCGCACCGGGGTTTCCGGGGCGAGCGCGGACTCCGTCACCTCTTCGGAGATCCCCGCGGCGGCGTGCTCGGAGCAGCGGTCGCAGTTGCCGCACGGCTCGGGCAGGGTCTGGGCGAAGTACCCGAGCAGGAACCGGCGCCGGCAGTCGGTGGATTCGGCGTAGCCGCGCATCATCTCCACCCGGGTACGGTCGACGCGTTCAGTGGCCTCGGTGATCGCGACCGCCCGCGCCACCACGGCGTCGGCGTCCTCGTCGGCGAGGGTGAACCCGCGCTTACCCGACCGCACGCCGGCGGCCTGCTCGAGCAGGTTGACCGCCTGCGTCAGCGCCCGCCCTCGGAGTCCGAGCTCTTCACGTAACTGCTTGAGCCGCTTGGGTTTGCGTGGCGACAGAGCGGTGAGCACCTGGCGCAGCCGGTCCTCGTCGGCGTGCCCGGAGCTGAAGAACCGCGCCAGCGACAGATCCTCCGGCCGGTAGAACAACAGCGCCAACGTGTCCTCGCCGTCGCGCCCGCCACGACCGATCTGCTGGTAGTAGCTGTCCATCGAGTCCGGCACCGCGGCGTGCACGACGAACCGCACGTTGGGTTTGTCGATGCCCATCCCGAACGCCGACGTCGCGACGACCACCGACACCTCGTCGTCACGGAAGCGCCGGTGCACCTCCTCCTTGTCAGCGGCCTTGAGCCCGGCGTGGTAGGCGGCCGCGGCGACGCCGCAGTCGGCCAGCGCCTCGGCGTAGACCTCGGTGTCTTTGCGGGTCGCCGCGTACAGCAGTCCCGGGCCGGTCAGCTCGCACACCGCCTTCACCACTGCCGCGCGCTTGGCGTCGTCGTCGAGGAACTGTTCGACCTCCAGCCGGATGTTGGGGCGGTCGAACCCCGTCGCGATCAGCACGGGGTCGTCCAACTGCAGGTGGTCGACGATGTCGGTGCGCACGGTCGGCGAGGCCGTCGCGGTCAGCGCGACCACCGGCACCCGGCCGGCGCCCAGCCGGCGCATCGCGTCACCGAGCCGCAGGTACCCCGGTCGGAAGTCGTGCCCCCACGCCGACACGCAGTGCGCCTCGTCGACCACGATCATGCCGAGGTCGACGCGGGCCAGCTCGGCCAGCACGTCGTCGTTGAGCAGCTGTTCCGGTGACAGGAAGACGTACTCGGCCTCCTGTGCGCGCACGGCCTCCCAGCTGCGCCGGTTCTCGGTGGCGCTCTGTGCGGAGTTGATCGCCACGGCGTCCGGTGCGTCGCTGCCGCGCAACGCGTCGATCTGGTCCTGCTGCAACGCCAGCAGTGGGGACACCACGACGGTCAGACCCTCGGTCAGCACGGCGGGCACCTGGTAGATCGCCGACTTGCCCGACCCGGTCGGCATCACCGCCAGCACATCGCGGCCGTCGAGTACCGCCTGCATCGCGTCGAGCTGCTCCGGGCGCAGCTGCGGCCAGCCGAACAGCCGCTGGGCCACGGACTCCAGCTCGTCGTGTCGCGTCACCGCAGACCTGTACCCGGTCGGCCGGTCCTCAACCCGGCGTGTCAAGCGCTGCGGGGCGGGTATCCGACCGCGCGTGCAGGCCCCCACGATCACCGTGACCGATCCGCGCAACGGCGACGTCGTTGCAGAGGTCCCGATCACCGACGTCGCCGTGTGCGACGGCGCGCTGAGCCGCGCGCGCTCCGCGCAGTCCGCGTGGGCGCGCACCCCGGCCGCCGAACGGGCCGCCGCGGTGGCTTCGGCGGCCGACAGGGTCGCCGCGGTGGCCGATGAGCTGGCCGGCTGGACCGAGCGGGAGACCGGCAAACCGTTCGACGACGCACGCGGCGGTGTCGACGCAGGCATCGGAACGCTGCGCCAGTACGCCGAACTCGGCCCGTTGCACCGCGGCCGCAGTCTGCAGGGCGGCTGGTCCGCGACCGACCTCATGGTCACCGAACCGCGTGGTGTGGTCGCGGTGCTGACACCGTGGAACGATCCGGTGGCGGTGGCCGCCGGGCTGATCGGAGCGGCGCTGGTGACCGGAAACACCGTGGTGCACAAGCCCAGCGAGCGCTGCCCGACCACCGGTCGCCGCTTCGCGCAGGTCGTCGCCGACGCGCTGCCCGACGGGGTGTTGGAGATCGTCGACGGCGACGGCACCATCGGCGCCCGACTGGCGCAGTCAGAGACCGTCGACGTCGTGGCCCACGTGGGCAGCAGCGCCACCGGCCGGATGATCGCCCGCGCGTGCGCCGAGCGGGGCGCCAAGGCGCTCCTGGAGAACGGCGGCAACGACGCGCTGATCGTCGACGACGACGTCGGTGCGGCGTGGGCCGCCGAACAGGCCGCCCAGGGCGCCTTCGCCAACGCCGGCCAGATCTGCGTGTCGGTGGAACGTATCTACGTCGTCGAAGACCTGGCCGCTGAGTTCGTGGATTTCCTTGCGGCGCAGGCGGACCGGTGGGCGGACGAGATCGGGCCCCTGGTCGACGAGCGGCACCGCGACGTGGTGCACGGCCACGTCACCGACGCCGTCAAGCACGGCGCGCAGGTCCTCGCCGGCGGCGAGCCCCGGCCCGGGCCCGGTGCCTACTACCCCCCGACGGTGCTCACCGACTGCACCCCGGAGATGCTCGTGTTCCGCGAGGAGACGTTCGGGCCGATCGCCCCGGTCCGGGTGGTGCCCGACTTCGAGACCGCGCTGGCCGAGGCCGCCGACGACCGGTACGGGCTGGCCGCCACCGTGCTGACACCGGACATCGCGCATGCGCAGGAAGCCACCCGGGCCCTGCCGGTGGGCACGGTGAAGATCAACGCGGTGTTCGGCGGCGCGCCCGGCGGGTCGGCCGAGCCGCGGCGGGCCAGCGGCAGCGGTGTCGGCTACGGCCCGGAACTGCTCGACGAGATGACCGCACTGAAGGTGGTGCACTGGTCGCCACCCGGAAGAGAGGAAGGGAACTGATGCCCAAGACCACGAAATCCGGCAAGGCGAAGGAAAGCGAGCTGCCCAGCACGCTGCAGAAGTCCGACGACAAGGCCAAGCGCACGTTCGCCAAGGCGCACGACTCGGCCGCCGAGGAGTACGGCGAGGGCGAGCGGGCGCACCGGGTGGCCTACAGCGCGCTCAAGCACAGCTACGAGAAGGTCGGCGACCACTGGGAGGCCAAGGATCGGCGCGGCCCCTCCGACGAGCGCGCCGAGAGCGGCGGCCCGCGTGCCAAGGGCGACACCAACGAGGGTGTCGACGCCAACGCCAGCAAGAAGCATCTGCTGGATGTCGCACGCCGCCTGGACATCTCGGGCCGTTCGAAGATGACCAAGGACGAGTTGGTCAACGAGATCCAGAAGGCCAATCGGCGGGAGTCCGCCCGTAACCGTTAGGGCTTGCCGGTTCGTTCCCGGTGCTTGCATCCGGGCCAACAGCACGGACGGCGCTTGCCCTCTTCGAGTTCCTCCTGGGTGCGCCGGATCCGCCGTTCCCGCGTCTTGGCCTGTTTGGCGTCTTCGACCCAGCAGATGAACTCGTTGCGCGCCAACGGGGTGATGTCGTTCCACGCGGTCAGCGCGACCTCGTTGGCGGCGAGCGCGTCACGCAAGTCGGCAGGCATCTCATGGACGACCCCGCCGAGAATCTGTCGCGTGCTCACACGCCGAGGGTAACTGTTTGACGCGTACCGGGAGTGGCAACATGCACGGTCATGCGGCCGGAGTCCGGGCGCGGCGCCGACGCCGTCGTCATCGGGCTGCTCGCCGCCATCCTCAGCGCCCTCGGTGCCGGCCGGCCGTCGCTGTGGGTCGACGAGGCCGCGACGTTGTCGGCGGTCACGCGGCCACTACCCGAGTTGTGGGCGCTGCTCGGCCAGGTCGATCTCGTCCACGGCGTCTACTACCTGTCGATGCACGCCTGGTTTGCGGTGTTCCCCGTGACCGAGTTCTGGCTGCGGGTGCCCAGCGCACTGATGGTCGGCGTGGCTGCCGCAGGCGTGGTGATGCTCGGGGGGCGGCTGTCCGGTCGCGCCGTCGGGGTGGCCGCAGGGGTGGTGTTCGCGGTGCTTCCGCGCACGACGGCGGCCGGTATCGACGGCCGGTCCTACGCCCTGACGATGGCGTGCGCCGTCTGGGTGACGGTGCTGTTCCTGGCCGCGCTGCGCCGCGGCCGCTGGTGGTGGGCCGGCTACGCCGCGGTGCTCGCGTTCGCGGTGGTGGTCAATGTGCTTGTGGTACTGGTGATCACCGCACACGCGGCGATGTTGTTCGCTGCGCCGGCCAACCGTCGCACGGTGATGGCCTGGGGTCGGGCCGGCGGTGTCGCCGTCCTGGCCGTGACGCCGTTCGTGCTGGCGGTCATCCGGCAGCGCGACCAGGTGGGCTGGATCTGGCCGGTCAGCGCCGTGACGCTGGGGCAGATCTTCGGCGAGCAGTACTTCCCGTCGGTGTACTCCGACCCGGTCCGCGCCGTGGGGCCGGACCAGCAGGAGTTCACCGCCGAACAACTCGCGGTGGCGACGCAGTCGTGGGCGCGGGTGGCGCCGTTGATCGTGGTGCTGGTGGGGATCACCGCGCTGGCGGTGGTGGTGCTGCGGCGCGACGGTGCCGACCGTCCGCGAATGTTGTTGTGGGGGTGCGGCATTTGGGTGGTCGCGCCGACCGTGGCGTTGGGGGCCTATTCATTGATCGGTGATCCGCTGTATCAGCCGCAGTATCTGTCCTTCACCACACCGGGATTGGCGCTGCTGGCCGGGTACGCCACCGTCGTCGCCGGCGGTATCCCACCGAGGATCGCGGCGCGGCTGGCGCTGGTGGTGGTCGCCGCGGCACCGAACTACCTCGCCCAGCGCACCGACTACGCGAAGTTCGGGTTCGACCAGAGCGAGGTCGCGCGGCTGCTGTCGAGCGAGTCCCGGACGGGTGAGTGCCTCCTCGTCGATCCCGACACTCCCCCGTCGGCCGTTCACGCCCTCGAGGGGGCACGCCTCGTCCACGACGACGGATTACATGATTTCACCGTGGAAGCAACTGCGCGGGAACGGAATTCGCTGTGGGAGGCGCGCGGCGACGTGGCCCCCGACAACCTCCGGGACTGCGCTGCGGTGTGGCTCGTCACCGAGACCGCCGACATGCCTGCCCCCGAGGGATTCCAGGTGGTGACGCGCTGGGACCTCCACCGCAGTCATGTCGTGAAAACCGCGCCGCGCTAACCGGTCTCGCGGAGCTCCGTACCCGACAGACACAGCCGGGCGAGGTCGTCGAGTGCGATGTCCAACACGAGCGCCAACGCGGCGACGGTCGTGAAAGCCGGGGTGGCCAGCCGTCCGGTCTCGATCTTGCGCAGCGTCTCCGGGGAGATCGCCGCAGCACGTGCCACATCGGCCAGGGTGCGCTCGCCGCGCGCCTTCCGCAGGCAGGCACCCAGCCGCCGGCCGGCGGCCAGCTGTTGCGGAGTCAGCGGAGAGCGCACCATGTCCGACAGACTACGCCGGTAGGTATGAAAATACCGCCACACTGAGCTACGGTGGTATTTCTATACCGCTAGGAGTGGGCTGTGGTGGAGTTGAAGTCGGCGTCCGAGATCGCGGCGATGCGTACGACGGGGGCGTTCGTGGCCGAGGTGCTCGACGATCTGCAGGGGCGCGCCCGGGTCGGGGTGAACCTCCTCGATCTCGAGGACCGCGCCCGCGCCATGATCGCCGAACGCGGCGCACAGTCCTGCTATTGGGACTACGCCCCCTCGTTCGGTCGTGGCCCGTTCCGCAATGTCATCTGTCTGTCGGTCAACGATGCTGTGCTGCACGGTCTTCCCCACGATTACGTGCTCTGCGACGGCGATGTCTTGAGCATGGACTTCGCGGTGTCCATCGACGGGTGGGTCGCCGATGCGGCGCGCAGCTTCATCGTCGGCACCCCGCGGCCCGAGGATGCCCGTCTGATCGAAGCGACCGAACGGGCGCTCTGCGCCGCGATAGCGGCCGCCTTGCCGGGCAACCGACTCGGGGACATCTCCGCCGCGATCGGGACCGTCGCGGCCGACTACGGCTACCCCGTCAACACCGATTTCGGCGGGCACGGGTTGGGCCGCACGATGCACGAGGACCCCCACGTGCCCAACTTGGGACGACCCAGCCGGGGGCTGAAGTTGCGGCCCGGCCTGACCCTGGCGCTCGAACCGTGGTTCGCGGCGGGCACCGACCGCATCGTCTACGACCCCGACGGATGGACCATCCGGTCCGCGGACGGCTCACGCACTGCGCACAGCGAGCACACCATCGCCGTCAACGACGGCGAGGCGCTCGTGCTGACCCAGCGGGCGCACCGGTAGCCGCTGTTCCACCAGGTCGGCCGCGCGGGCCATCCCGCCGCACGCGGCGAAGCCCTCGGCGACGGCGGCAGCACCGGCCTCCAGCGTCATCGCCGTGGCCACCGCGTCGCGCAGGCGGGCGGGCGTGAGCCGGCGCGCCGGCAACCGGGTGCCGGCGCCGGACACCTCGACCCGGCGCGCCACCTCGAACTGGTCACGGCCGTAGGGCACCGCGCACACGGGGATCCCGAGGGCCAGCGCCTTCTGCGTGATGCCGAGGCCACCGTGGGTGACCACGCAGACGGCTTTGTCCAAAACCGCTGCGTGCGGGACGAATCCGGCCAGCGTCACGTTGCTGGCCACGCGCGTGGGGGTGTCGTCGCCGGTGGTCGGCGCGGTGATGATCACGTGCACCGGTTGGTCGCGCAATGCCTCGATGGCCGTGTGGATCAGTTCGTCGTCGGCTTGCCGCACCGACGACGTGGTGACCAGCACGACGGGTTGGTCGATCTCCTGCAACCAGGCCGGCGCCCAGACGTGCGGATCGAAGTCGGCCGGGCCGATCATCTCGACGGTGTCGCCCCAGTCGGTGTGGTCGTATTCGAAAGGTTTGGCGGTGGCCACCAGCACCGCGGGCGCGCGCCGCAGCAGCTCGTCGGCGGCGCGGACCGGCGGCAACCCCAGCGCGGCACGCACCGGGTGCAGCCTGCGGCGCAGCGGACGGTCGAACACCCAGCTGGTGACCGCGCCGACACCGAGGTTGCGGATCGCGCCGAGCGGGCCGGGCCACGGTCGTGAGCCGGCGCCGAACGGGGCCGATCCCGGGGAACGCAAGTACGGGATGAATGGGGACAACGCCAACCAGGGGCGGGTCTGGGTCTCGGCGACCGACATCGCGCCCCAGCAGTTCGCGTCGACGATCACGACGTCGGGGTCGACGTCGGCCAGCGCGCGACCGAAGTCGTCGACCTCCAGCGCGGCGCGCCGGGTCAAAACGTCGACGGTCTCGCGCGCGGATTTCAGGACGTTGGTGGTGGTGTCTTCGGTCTGCAACGCCTCGATCCGGCGATCGACCGGGCGGGCCGCGAAGCCCTGCTTCTGGCACAGCGTGACCCCGTCGGCCAGGGTGCGGACGTGGATCTCGTGACCGCGTCGGGCGAGTTCGGTCAGTACCGCACAGAACGGGAACAGGTGGCCGAGTGCCGGGGACATGTAGGCGAGGACGACGGCCATCGTCACTGCCCTGCCCTGTGGTGGATGTTCAAATTGCCCCTCGTCGTCACCGATCCGTCATCAGGTATTCGGAGCGGCCCGACGGTCGGATGGGCGCGATCCTTCGCGGGCGTCAGGTATGGGCCACGCGGTGCTCGATGCGCTGGTGCAGGCGGGCCAGCGGCGCCGGCGCCCACCAGTTCCACTTCCCCATCAGCTGCATGAGCACCGGCAACAACACCATTCGCACGAGGGTGGCATCGACCAGAACGGCCAAGGTCAAACCCAGGCCGAACATCCGCATGAACGACACCTCGGCGGCGATGAGTGCGCTGAACGAGATCGACATGATCAGCGCGGCGGCGGTGACGACGCGGCCGGTGTGCGCGACCCCCAGCGCGACGCTCTCGTTGTTGTCGGCGCGGGTGCGCCCGCTGCGCAGCCAGTACTCGCGGATCCGGGAGATCAGGAACACCTCGTAGTCCATCGACAGTCCGAACGCGATGCAGAACAGCAGCACCGGCATGTTGACCACCAGGGTTCCTGTCGGCGTGGTGCCGAAGGCTCCCAGGTTGCCGTCCTGGAAGATCCACACCAGCGCGCCGAATGTCGCGGTCAACGACAAGATGTTGAGCAGCAACGCTTTCAGCGGCACCACCACGCTGCCGGTCAGCACGAACAACAACAGGAACGTCACCACCGCGATGGCGGTCAGCACCGCCGGTAACCGGTCGGTGATCGAGGCGACGGTGTCGCGGTTGACCTGGGTGCTGCCGGTGACCAGGGTGGCCCGCCCGCCGGGTGGGGCCAGCGCGCGGATGTCGTCGAGTTGGCGATCGGCGGCCGGGGACAGCACCTGCGCGGTGCTGCCGACGGTGATCACCGCGACGGCCGGTCCGGCCTGTGGGGGCCCGTCGGCGACCCTGCTGCCGGCGGTGTAGGTCCCGGTCGGGGCGGTGACGGTGGAGACGCCGTCGACGCGGGACACGGCCGCGGCGTAGCGGTCGAGTTCGGCCGGGTCCAGTCCGGTGGCGTCGGGCACGACCAGGGTGACGGTGGACTCCAGTGCCGGAAACTGGTCGCGCAGGATGTCACCGACCCGGTGCGCGGACGCCGAGCTGGGCAGCACGCGATCGTCGGGCAGACCCCATCGCACCCCGGCGAACGGCAGACCGACACCGACCAGCAGCACCGTCGTCGCCAACCCGACGGGCAGGGCCCGCCGGGTGACGGCCTTGGTCCAGCGGTACCAGAACCTCCGCTCGGCGGGTTCGTCGGTGGCGTGGCGCGGGCGGGCGTCGATACGGTTTCCGAGCAGCACGATCGCCACCGGGGTCAGGATGAGCGCGGAGAGCGCGCACAACACGACCGTCGCCACCCCGGCGTAGGCGAACGATTTCAGGAAGTACATCGGGAACAGCACCATCGTGGCCATCGACAGAGCGACGGTCAGCGCGGAGAACACCACGGTGCGTCCGGCGGTGCGCCTGGTGGTGCGTAGCGCGTCGTCGCGGTCGGCGCCCGCGGCGATCTCGTCGCGGAAGCGGCTGATGAGCAGCAGCGTGTAGTCGATGGCCAGCGCGAGCCCGAGCGCGGTGGTCAGGTTCAGCGCGAAGATCGATACGTCGGTGACCATGGAGATCAGCCGCAGCACCGCCATCGACGCGGCGATGGTCAGGCCCGCGACCGCGATCGGGATCGCCGCGACGAGCAGTCCTTTGAACACCCAGACCAACACCAGGAAGCTCAGCGGGACGGCGATCGCCTCCATGATCAGCACGTCACGCAGCGTCTGGGAGGTGATCTGGGAGAACACCATCGCCGAGCCGCCGGCGAGGATCTCGACGTCCCGGTGTTCGGGCACCACGTCGGCTCGGACTTCGTCGACGACGGTCTGCGCGTACCCGGAGGCGTCGTCCTCGCTGCCGGTGAACGAGACGACGACCAGGCCGGTGCGGCCGTCCTGGGAGACCAGGGACTCCCCTGCCGGTGACGTCCACGGCGATTGCACGTCGGCGACGTGCGGATCCCGTTGCGCCCGCGCCACCACGGCCTCGCCGGCCGGGCGGGCGGACTCGACGCCGGCCGGGTGGGTGACGGTGAAGATCAGGGGGACGTCGTTGCGGCCGAGCGCTTCGGTGAGGGTGCGACCGGCCACGGTGGACTCGGCGTCGGGGTCCTGGAAGCCGCCCGCCGACAGGCTGCCGGCGGCGGGCACACCGAAGGCAGCCGCCGCGATCATCACGAGGACGGCGATCGCGGCCAGGCGGCGTGGCGCAGCGGTGGCCCACGCGGTTGCTCGCTGCAGCAGGACGGCATCCCTTCGTCGCAGCACTGTCTACCCACGTATTCGGAGCAGCCTTCAGCGCGGCTGGGACGAGGCCGTCACACGGCGAAGTAGAAGCCGAGCAGCAACCCGAACAATGCGATCAGCCATCCGTTGGTCACGATCTTCAGCCAGGTGGGTGCGTGCCGGACTTCCATGAAGTGCCAGATCACCAACTGGGTCTTCACCGCGGCGATGAGCAGCACGATGACGGTGACGGTGGTGTCGACCTGGTGGACGTCGCCGTCGCGGGCGGTCAGCCACGACGCCAGCGTGACCGCGGTCAACACCGCCCAGACGATGGTCAGCGGATGCCGGAGATAGACGGTCACAGCGTCACCTCATCAGGTAGAGCAGTGCGAACAGGACGATCCACAGCAGGTCGACCATGTGCCAGTAGGTGGCGCCGGTCTCGATCAACGACATGCGTGGTTGGCCGCTGCGGACGTTGCGGACGACGAAGTACAGGATGGCCAGACCCAGGAACACGTGGCACAGGTGCATCCCCGTCATCACGAAGTAGAACATGAAGAACAGGTTGGTTCCGGGCGTCAGGCCGGCGAGGACCTCCGGGATGTACTCGAACGCCTTGAGCACCGGGAACGCCGCGCCGCACAGCAGGGCCAGGGTCAACAGCCGGTAGGCGTCGGCGGTCTTTCCGGTGCGTGCCGCCCAGGTGCCCAGCGCGACGAACAGCGAACTGGTCAGCAGCACAACGGTGTTCACCGCGCCGATGTCGGTGTTCAGTTTGGCCTGGCTGTCCAGGAACATCTCGTGGTTCTGTCCGCGGTAGTACATGTAGACCACGAAGTAGAACGCGAAGATCAGCAGGTCCCCGATGACGAAGAACCACATGCTCGATTCGCCGGGCAGGTGCGCGCGCGTCTTTCCGGGCGCGGGGGCGACGGTGACGGGCGCGGACGTCATGCGGCCGCCTTGTGCAGGTGGATGTTGTCGAGTTCCTCTTCCGGCTGGTTCTTGATCGCCCGGAAGATGCACAGGTAGACGATGATCTGCCACGGCACGTACAGCGCCATCGCGAACCAGAACGTCATCAGCCCGTTCCAGGCGAACGGACCGGACTTGGCAATCCACACCGGGGCGGCCATCAACTCGGTCACGTACTGCCAGACCGTGTAGTAGCCAAGCCATTTGGGGAGGATGTCGTTCTTGTCGAGGATGATCGCCAGCCCGAACGCCAGCCACATGATGCAGAAGCAGCCCAGCGACCCGATGAACGCGAGGTAGCCGAAGTCGTAGAGCATCGCGTAGATCGCCGGGTCGTAGCCGGGCCGGAACGCGCCCAACCCGAAGCAGAACATCGCGAAGAGCATCCCGACGATGGTGCCGGTCGTCGCACCGGCCATCAGGCAGAACCGCAGCACGGGGCTGACCGACATGCGCCGAATCTGGTTCAGGTAGCACGCATTCGACACCGGGGCCATGCCGAACGCCAGGATCAGGATGACGCAGGCCACGAGCAGGTTCGGCGACTGCATGAACTCGACCATCTCGGCCTGGGACGCGCTCGGTGAGCGCGGCGGCATCATCCAGCTGAGCGGGATGAACACCAGACCGAACAGGCTGAAGAACACCGGGACGATCCAGAACGCGATCCACTGGTCGAGCTTCTTGTTGTCGCGCCAGCGCCTCTTCGGTGACGGCTGCGCGGGAGGCGCCTCGCTCAGCGTCATACCAGGGCCTCCTGCTCCTGGGCCTGACGGTTCACCACGCCCACCAGCACCACGAACATCACCACGATGTAGACGGCGAACACCCCGAGGCGCAGGGTGAACGACAGTGCGCCGTCCCAGGCCAGCGGGCCGGTCTTGTGCAGCAGCGAGAAGGCGCTGGGGATCAGCAGCACGGCGGTCACGATGTTGAAGTGGGCCACCCAGCGCGGGAAGATCGGGTCCGGCCGGGCGTCGAGGTAGATGCTGATGGCCAGGCAGAAGTTCTGCACCATGATCGTGCCGACCGGTGCGATGAAGAAGAACCACGCCATGTCGTTGAGCAGGCTGATCAGCTGCGGGTCACGCTCGGGCCGGAAAGCGGCTATGCCCCAGCAATAGTCGGCGAGGATGAACGCGGTCAGGCCCACCCCGACGCACAGCATGTAGGCGTAGGTGAAGACGTTGCTCGACGTGCCGATCCGCGAGATCTGCACCGCGGTCACCGCGAACAACGGGACCAGTGAACACGCGATCAGGTTGCACAGGATCGCGACGCCGATGATGCCGGTGGTGTTGTTGCCGAAGAACGTCGCGACTTCCTCGGGTGTCAGTGTCGGCGACATCGGCGGCTGGAACGGGGGGAACAGGAAGTAGGCGAGCAGGAACAGTCCGGCCGCCGGCGGGACCGTCCACAACAGGATGCGCTGGCCCCTGGTGTTCATCGCCGAAGTCGTCCCCGTTGTGGTCGTCATCGTGGGTTCTGCCTATCTGGGTCGGCGGGCGGTGTCGTGACAGGTGTAGCACGTTCGCTGACAGATGACAATGAAAACTTGGGGCTTGCGCTGACCAACTCGTGTTCCGTCGGCGTCTCATGATCATTTTGTCCGACAGGTGTCAGCGAAAGGGCGCGGTGCGGCATGATGGGCTCGTGGCCGAGACTGCGACCCGGCGCGATGTCCAGCGCCAACTGACCCGTGAGCGCCTCCTCGACGCCGCGGTCGTGGAGTTCCAGCGCTCCGGTACGCACGCCGCCGACATCAACGCGATCGTGAAAGCTGCCGGCGTCGCGCGCAGCACCTTCTACTTCCACTTCCCCACCAAAGAGCATGTGCTGCTGGAGTTGATCCGGCGCGACGAGGTGCAGGTCGCCAATGAGCTCGGCCGGTTCCTGGACACGCCGCACGACCTTCCGTCGGTGTTGACGACGATCGTGCAGCTCGTCCTGGATCTGGAAAGCCGTTGGGGGTCCGGTCTTTTCCACGATGTGATCGGTCTGTACTTCTCGCCGGCACATCCGGAGCGCAAGCAGTGGGCCAATCATCCCCTGTTCGTGCTGTTGGCCGCCGAGATCGAGCGTGCCCGTATCCGCGGCGAGCTCTACGACGACGTCGACGTCTACCACAGCGCGGCGTTCTTCCTGCTCGGCGTCTACGCCCTGCTGACCACCGTCGGGGATTCCCGCAACGAGCGCGATGTGGCACTCAAGAAGTTCGTGACCAGCACGCTGCGCAGCCTGCAACCGGTGCGGTAGCCGCGTGCCGGCGTCAGCAGAAGGCGGGGTCGTGAGCATGCCGGGCGGGGCATGTGTCGAACCGTGAACTGATCGTTCTGGGCACCGCAAGCCAGGTGCCCACCCGCTACCGCAACCACAACGGATACCTATTGCGTTGGGACAACGAGGGTTTCCTGTTCGACCCCGGTGAGGGCACCCAGCGGCAGCTCCTGCTGGCGGGTGTTCCGGCCAGCTCCGTGACGCGACTGTGTCTGACCCATTTCCACGGCGACCACTGCCTGGGAGTGCCCGGCATCGTGCAGCGGTTGTCGCTGGACCAGGTGGCCCACACCGTGCGCGCGCACTACCCGGTGGCCGGCCAGGAGTACTTCACGAGACTGCGTCATGCGAGCGTGTTCCACGACCGGCTGGATCTGCGCGAGGAACCGGTCACCGGCGACGGCTCGGTCGCCCAGGGCGCGTTCGGAGTCCTGGAGGCGCGCCGGTTGGACCACACGGTCGAGGCGATCGGCTACCGGCTCGTCGAGCCGGACGGCCACCGGTTCGTACCCGAACTGCTGGCCCGGCACGGCCTTGCCGGACCGGCCGTCGGAGAGCTGCAGCGGACCGGCTCGGTCGCGGTGGACGGCCGGCAGGTCCGGCTGGCGGACGTCAGCGAGCCCCGACGCGGACAGCGGTTCGCCTTCGTCATGGACACCCGACTGTGCGATGCGGTGTACGAGTTGGCCGACGGTGTCGACATGTTGGTGATCGAGTCGACGTTCCTGTCCGAGGACGCCGAACTCGCCTCCCGCTACGGCCATCTGACCGCACGCCAGGCCGGCGAAGTCGCAGCGGCGTGCGCGGTTCGACGGCTTGTACTCACTCACTTCTCGCAGCGATACCCGGACGCGACCCGCTTCCGCGACGACGCGGCAGAGGTCTTCGACGGCGACCTCGTCGTGGCCGAGGACCTCATGCGCGTTCCGGTGCCCGCGCGACGGTGATCGCCGGCGCCGATTTGTCGGTGCCTGCTGCTTTACTGGGATCATGTCCACGGCCACAGACGATTTCGTCGAGGAGTACTCTCCTGCCGACCGTCTGGACGAGTTGTTCGACGAGATCGCCGAGCTGACTGGGCAGCGCAACGCCATCGATGGGCGTCTGGTCGAGATCGCCGCCGAACTCGACTCCCGGAAGTTGTGGGGTATGACCGGTACCCGCTCACTGTCGGCGACCCTGGCCTGGAAAACCGGGTGCTCGCCGCGCAACGCCGACACACTCGCCGCGATCGCCCAACGCATCGACGAGTTCCCGCGCTGTGTGGCCGGCCTGCGGGAAGGACGCCTGTCGGCCGATCAGGTCGGCATCATCGCCGAACGCGCCGGGCAGGGATCTGACGACCACTACGCCGAGTTGGCCGCGGTGGCCACGGTCAGCCAGCTGCGCACCGCGATCAAACTCGAACCACGGCCGAATCCCGAACGCCGTCACCGTGAACCGTCGATCACCAAGCACACCGATGACGAGTTCACCACCTGGCGCATCACCCTGCCGAACATCGAGTCCGCGAAGTTCGAAGCCGGTCTGAAGTCGGACCACGACGGCCTGATCAACGACTGGAAACACGACCACGACGCCGACTCTGACGACGAGCCCGCAGACGGGGACCGTCCGCCGATGCCCACCCGAGTCGATGCGTTCCTGGCACTGGTCGAGGCCGGCTGGGACGCCGACGCGACCCGCCGTCCACACGGCCAACACACCACCGTGGTGGTCCACCTCGACATCAAAGACAAGATCGCGTCCCTGCACCTGGGACCGGTCCTGTCTTCGGCTGATCGACGGTATGTGACCTGCGATGCCACCTGCGAGGTGTGGTTCGAACGCAACGGCCGACCTATCGGCGCCGGGCGCAACACCCGCACCATCGGCCGTCGCCTGCGCCGCGCGCTCGAGCACCGCCACCCCACCTGCGCGGTCCCGGGTTGCGGGGCCACCCGCGGTCTGCACGCCCACCACATCCGCCACTGGGAAGACGGCGGGGAAACCGAACTGAACAACCTGGTGCTGGTCTGCCCGCACCACCACCGCATGCACCACCGCGGCGAGATCACCATCACCGGCCCCGCCGACCGACTAGTCGTCACCGATGCCGACGGCGACCCCATCGCCCCCGGCTCCCTGGCACGACCACCCACCGGACCTCCACCGAACGTCCCACCTTGTCGCGGCCCACTCGGAGAACGCGCCCAATGGTGGTGGTACGACCCCTTCGAACCCCAACCACCACAGTCGAATTAGCCATCCTCACGGATGGCAGGGCTGATTTGTGGGCGTGGCCGGTAGCGGTAGTGGTTCGTCGAGGACGAAGTTCTCGAGCAGTTCGGCATACAGCCGAGGCCGGTCGAGTTCGGGTGCATGCCCGGCGCCCGGAATGCACACCAGGGTGGTCTGCGGCAACGTGGCGGCGTAGTCGGCCGTGGCTTCCCACGGGATGTAGTTGCATTCACCGGTGATCACCAAAACAGGCACATCGGTAGAACGAAGTTGTTGCGCCACAGAGGATTGCGCCCCGGAGGATGCGTCGCGGACCGTGAACACGTTGGTGTACAACCCATTGCCAACCGCCTGAGCTTCCGGGAGAGAAGCCGGATCGCAGACGGTGGCCGGCCGGACGATGCTCAGGAACGTGTCGAAGAAGGCGTCGGCCTCGGAGTCCGGGACGAGCCGGTGAGCTGCGACCGGATTGACGTGCCCCAGCCCGTACCAGGCCAGGAAGCGGGTGTTGCCGGGCAGCATGTCTCGGGCCTGCCGTCGCGGGCGCTCGGGCAAATGCTGCGTGATGTCACCGGCCTCCGGGTGACGCGCGTAGTCCATCGGTGCCGGCGATGTCAGGATCGCTCTCGCGATACGGTCGGGGTGCTCGGCGAGGTACGAAGCGCTCAGACTTGCACCCCACGACGCACCGACCAGGATCACCTGCTCGGCGCCGATCTGCTCACGGGTGGCGTCCAGATCGGCGACGTGCCGCGCGACGGTGTAGCCGGCCGCATCGTTCAGCCGGGCAGAAAGCCCGGCGCCGAGCTGGTCGTAGAGGTAGACGTCGAAACCCGCACGGGTCAACGGTTCAAAAGGCGCCGCCTTGCCGGAATCACCGACGACCGCTTCCCCCGGCCCACCGCCCACGACGAGCACCGGTGTCGCGCGGGCCGGACCATCCGCGGGCAGGTGCCGATACGCAAGGCGGGATCCCGTGGGCAACAACCAGAATCGCACCTGCTCGGGTTCCACGGTGGCCACCGTCGACGGCGGAGTACTCGGCAGCGGACGGAACACCAGGTGGGCACCCGCGGCCGCGAAGACGACCGCGCTGAACACTGCCGTGATCGCAGCGACTCCGCACCGGTGCGACACGCCTCGCGCCGCGAGCCAGGCACTCCCGCCCGACGTCAACGTCACTACGGCGAGCGCCACGAACACAAACAGCGGAATCGACGACACCCAGCGAGCAGCCACCCCGACAGCGACGACGCCGAGGATCCAGCCGACCGCGACGGCCAGCACCGTCGCCGTGGCACGCGCCCACCGGGTCACCGGCTCAGCGTATCCACCATCGCCTGGGTGACCTGGGCCGTCGATGCGGTACCGCCCAGATCACCGGTGCGGGTGTCGGGATTGGCCAGCGTCTGTTCCATCGCCGCGAGGATGTCGTCGGACGCGTCGGCTTGGCCGAGGTGGTCGAGCATCATCGCCGCCGACCAGATGGCACCGACCGGGTTGGCGATACCTCGACCGGCGATGTCCGGCGCCGAGCCGTGTACCGGTTCGAACATCGACGGATACTGCTTGGTCGGGTCCAGGTTCGCGGACGGCGCGATGCCGATCGACCCGGCGACCCCCGCGGCCAGGTCGGACAGGATGTCGCCGAACAGGTTCGACGCGACCACCACGTCGAAGCGCCCGGGCTGCAACACGAATTTCGCGGCCAGTGCGTCGATGTGTTCGCTGTCGAGGCGGACATCGGGATAGTGCTGGGCCCGTTCGGCGACCACTTCGTCCCAGAAGGGCAGGGTGTGCACGATGCCGTTGGACTTGGTTGCCGACGTGACGTAGCCGCGGCGTTTCCGCGCCAGCTCGAAGGCGAAGTCGGCGATGCGGCTGACGCCGACGCGGGTGAACACCGACTCCTGGACGGCCATTTCGTCCGGGAAGCCGCGGTTGAGCCGACCGCCGATCTCGCTGTACTCGCCTTCGACGTTCTC
Source organism: Mycobacterium sp. pV006 (assembly GCF_041287115.1). Lineage (NCBI taxonomy): Bacteria > Bacillati > Actinomycetota > Actinomycetes > Mycobacteriales > Mycobacteriaceae > Mycobacterium > Mycobacterium sp. pV006. The sequence goes on from NZ_JBGGKT010000002.1 coordinate 197,624, forward strand.
GCGCACCACCACGAAGTCCACACCGTGGGCGTCCCGCAGCGGGCTGCGCACGCCGTCGAACACCCGGATGGGCCGCATGTTGACGTACTGGCGGAACGCGCGCCGGATCGGGATGAGCAGCCCCCACAGCGAGACGTGGTCGGGTACGCCGGGCCAGCCGACCGCACCGAGGAATATCGCATCGAACTCGCCCAGGGTGTCGAGCCCGTCCGGCGGCATCATGGTGCCTTCGCGGGCGTAGCGTTCGCATGACCAGTCGAAATCGGTGTAGTTCAAGGCGAACCCGTGCTTCGCGGACACGGTGTCGAGGACGGTGCGTGCGGAGTCGGTGACGTCAACGCCGATTCCGTCGCCGGGGATGACGGCGATGCGATGTGTTGTCATGCGCCCAATCCCAGCACAGCGACCATCAGGGGCAGCAGGGCCACGATCAGGATCGCACCGGCGATGTCGAACGTGATGCCGGAGCGGATCATCGTCGTGATCGGTACCGCACCGGACCCGTAGACGATGGCATTCTGCGGTGTCGACACCGGCAGCATGAAGCCGAAGGACGCGGCGAATGTCGCGGCCAGCGCGGGGATGAACGGGTTGATGCCGGCGGCGACCGCCACCGGGATGATGATCGGCACGACGACCGCGGCCGAGGCGGTGTTGCTCGTGGTCTCGGAGACCACGATCGCCAGCAGCACCGCGAAGACCGTGATCGCCACGACGCTGCCCAGGCCGAGCGCGTCGGCCACGTTGGTGCCGATCGTCTCGGCGAGGCCGGTGTCGGCCAACAACGACCCGAAGATGATGCCGGTCCCGAACAGGACGATGGTGCCCCAGTCGATGGCAGCGGCGTCCTTCCACCGCAGCGTGAACTCGCGGGTCTTCCAGTCGGTCGGCAGCAGGAACAACAAGGACGCACCGAACACGGCGACAGCGCCTTCGTCGAGCCGGTCGCTGACAGTTTCGTAGATGGCGGATTCGTTGCCGAAAATCAACGCGAAGATGCCCGGCAAGATCCACAGGGTGACCGTGGTTCCGAACGCGATCAGCGTGTTCTTCTCGGCGCGCGACAGTTTGCCCATCTCGGCGCGCTGCTCTTCGACGTACTCGGTGACGCCGTCGATGTGCTTGATCTCCGGCCGGTTGAGTCGGATGAGCACGAAGGCGAGGACGATGAACATCAGCAGGCAGATCGGCACGGCCAGGACCACCCACTGACCGAAGGTGATGGTTTCGCCGGTGGCCTCTTCGATCAGGCCGCGGCCGATCAGGTTCGGGGGGCTGCCCACCGGGGTGAGCAGGCCGCCGACGCTGGCCGCGTAGGCCAGCATCAGCATGATCGCCGCACCCACCTTCAGGCGCAGCGGATCGAAATCGTCTTCGACTTTGCCTTGCACTTGAAGCAGTTTCGCGACCACGCCGATGATGCCGATGGCCGTCGGCAGCAGCATGGCCACCGTCGCGGTGTTGGATACGAACGCCGAGAGCACCGCGGTGATGAAGCCGAACGCGACGATCACGCCCGTCGTCGATTGACCGACCCGCGGTAACGCCAGGATCCGGAACGCGAACCGTCGCGCCAAGCCGTGCTTGAGCATCGCCTGGGCGAGGATGAACGCCCCGATGAACGTGAAGACCGTCGAGGAGCCGAACGGGGCGAGGACCTCGTCGACCGGGGCGACCCCGAAGAAGACGATGATCGCGACGCCGAACAGGCCGCCGATCGGGATCGGCACCGCCTCGGTGACCCACAGGACGATCACGCCGAGCAGCACCGCGGCCAACGTCTGCTGCTGCGACGGGATGTCCAGGGGGATGAGCAGGAAGATGACCGCGATGGCGGGTGCCAGGAACAGGCCGGTGGTGCGCCGGCCCTTCTCGAACCGTTCTTCGCGCGGGCTCAGCTTCTGCTCACCCAGGCTGCGGTAGGTCGCACCGCCCAGCAGCGCTTGGTCGACGTCGGTCTTCTGCACCGGGTGCTCAGCAGTCACGGTTCCTCCCAGCTCTGCGTCCGTCTCTACCGGTGGCGTACCTCACATTGCGCGCGTGGTGGGTGCCCGCTGCCTGCGAAAACTAATCACGGCGGGCTGGCCGGTCTGCGACGGAATCGTCTCGGCGGTGCGGTGTTGTATCGGGTTATGACCGATTCAGAGTTGCGTTCGAGTGCGCAGTTGACCGCCCAGGATCTCGAGTTGCTCCGCCGGCCGCTGCACGGGTTCTTCACTGTCGCTGCCGGAGCGACCCCGCCCCAACCGCGACCGGTGTGGTTCGAGGTGACCGACGAGGGCACCGTCCAATTGTTCACCGCGCCCGACAGCCCCAAGGTGCGGCAGCTCGACCGCGACAGCCGTGCGTCGCTGGTCGTCGCGGCACCCGTGGGCGAGCGCGAGCACTGGGTGTCGGTCGCCGGTCCCGTCACCGTCGAAACCGAAGGAGCGTGCGAGCTGCTGGACCGACTCGCCGCGCGCTACTGGGATCTCGACGACCCGGTCCGCGCCGGAGAACTCGAATTCATGCGGACCGCAGACTGGGTGCGCGTCGTGATCACCCCCGAGAAGGTCAGCCGCTACGCGATGTGAGAGGGCGCAACCGGTCCTACACTCGTGACCACCATGAATGACGGTTCGCTCTCTTGGGAGTTGTCGCAGTTCCTCGGCGCATACTTCCATCAAGATTGGGATCTGGAAGCCGACAGCTGGGAGGGTCTCGTCGATATCTACGTCGATGACCACCCAGTCGTCGACCAACTACGGACCCTCGCCGACGAACTCGATGAAGTCCGTGACAGCCGCCCAGAGCAGCCCCTGCAGCACTTCTTCATCCGCACCGTCGGCGTCGACTACAACCCTGAGCCTGTGCCATACAAAGAGTGGCTCGGCCAGATTTCCGATCGCCTCCGCCGGCACGCCGACGGCATCGAGAAGAGCCGAGCGAGCGGCCACTCCGGAACCCACGCAAAATGACGGCCGCCCAGCCTCCGTCGCGAGACGACCGAATCGCTCAGATATACGACGTAATTGACGCCGCCTGAGCGGGATTCAGGAGCCCGTTAGCACGGTACGCTCGCGTCAGCCCAGTGCCAGCGCGGCCTAATTACCGCTCGTCACCTAGCGCTGTGTGCCGGTCGACGATAAGCACCGGCACTGGCGCGCGCTCGAGCAGCGCGGAGGACACGCTGCCGAGCAGCCGCCTGGTCAGTCCGCGGCCCCGGCGTCCCACCACGAGGACATCGGCGTCGACCTGTCGAGCCAACTCGGCCAATGCTTCTGCCGGTGCGCCGACGAGAACCTCTTGACCCGCAGCCGCGTGCGGCATCGTGTTGACGGCGGCGATCAGTCTGTCCCGCGCGGCGCTCACCGCCGTCTGCCGGGGGTCCTCCCCTGCTTCGTACGAAACCACCTCGGCCAGAATGAGTTCGGCTGTGCCGCCGAATAATTGCTGCGCGGCGTTGAGGGCCGCCTGGGCCTGTTCGGACCCGTCCATCCCGACGACGACGCGTGGCGCCCCCGTCCGCGGCTGTGCGCCATGATCCGGAGCGGTGCGGCGTGGACCGCTGCGCTCGACGCGCTCCCACGCGATCGGCACGAAGATCGGTCCCAGCATCATGGCGATGGCAATCCACCACAGAGAGTGGCCGCGACGGACCAGCCACAGCCCGGTGACCAGTCCGGTGAACAACCACACCGCGGCGACCGCCACCACCAAACTGAGAGTGTCCATACACAACACCGTGCCACCGCGGCGGCGATGATCTCCACCGGGCTCGCGGGTCTATCCTCCGACGGATCGAGCGAAAGGGCGCTTCATGGCAACGCTGCACGGACGAACGGCACTGATCACCGGTGGCGCACGCGGGCAGGGCCGCGCCCACGCGACCACGCTGGCACGCGCCGGTGCCGACATCGTGGTGTGTGACATCGCCGGTCCGGTCGAGACCGTCGATTACCGGCCCGCGACTTTGAAGGATCTGCAGCAGACGGTCGCCGAGGTGGAGGCGCTCGGCAGGCGCTGTCTCGCGCTGACGGCGGATGTCCGGGACCTCACGGCGATGCAGCGTGTGGTCGAGGCCGCGCTCGGGGAGTTCGAGGCGATCGACATCGTGATCGCCAATGCCGGGATCGCCACCGGCGGTTCGGTTTCCGCGATGTCGGAGCAGTGCTGGCGCACCATGATCGACGTCAATCTCACCGGGGTGTTCAACACATTCCGGGCTGTGCTGCCGCACATGATCTCTCGTCGCCGCGGACGTCTTGTCGCGATCTCCTCGATCGTCGCCGAAACCGGTGCTGCCACCGCAGCGAACTATGCCGCCGCCAAGGCCGGCGTTGTCGCGCTGGTGAAATCGCTGGCGCACGAGATCGCCGAGCACGGCCTGACGGTCAACGCCGTGCTACCCACCGGCGTGAACACCGAGATGATCCACAACCCCGGCACCTACCGCGTGATCCGCCCGGATCTGGAGAATCCGACCCGCGCCGACGTGGAAGAGGTTTTCGCACAAGGCCGTCCGCGGCCCGGGCTGCTCGACCCCGAGGACGTCGCCAATGCGGTGCTTTATCTGGTTTCCGATGCGGGCCGGGTCAAATCCGGTGAGTCACTGACGCTGGCGAACGGGATGGACTGAGTCCGGCCCGACGTGGCCACTACCGTCAGGTAGGTGCGCCTCGTCGTCACCGCCTCTGCGGTCGCCCTGTTCGCCCTGATGACACCTGCGGCCTCTGCCGTGCCGCCCGCTATCGACCAGGCGCTCACGCGCGAAGTTACCGCCGCCGACCTGCCCGGGGGTGCCGCGGTCGTACGCGCCGGCACCGCACTCACGCGATACGCAGCGGGGTACGCCGACGTCGACACGCGGTCCGCCTTCGGGCCGGACACCCACATACGCGCCGCCAGTATCACCAAACCGTTCGTCGCGGCCACTCTCCTGCAGTTGGTCGCCGAAGGCCGACTCGACCTCGACGCCCCGATCGAGAGGTACCTACCCGCACGCATCCGTGGCGACGGGTTCACCGGTGAGAACGTCACCGTGCGCCAACTCCTGCGCCACCAGAGCGGTCTGCCCGAGTACGCCGATCCGACCACCCCCGTGCCGACCGGCCCGGTGACCGCCGATCAGCTACTCGAGAGGGCGCTGGCCAGGCCCGCGCAGTTTTCGGCCGGGACGGCGCTGGCGTACACCAACACCAACTATGTGATTGCCGGGCTGCTGATCGAGGCCGTCACCGGCTCACCCGCCGCCGACGAGATCACCCGACGGATCATCGACCCACTTGGCTTGCGCAACACCTACTTTCCCGCGCCTGGCGACACCGGCCTGCGCAGCCCGTTCGCCCGTGGCTACGAACTCGTCGACCGCGAACGCACCGACGTGACCGCGTTCAACGCCTCGGCCGCCGGGATGAGCGGTGCACTGGTGTCGACCAACGAGGACATGTCGGCGTTCATCACCGCACTACTGGACGGCCACGTCGTCCCGCCGACGCAACTGCGCGAGATGATGGACACCGTCCCCCAGTCTCCCAGCGACCCGTCGATGCGCTACGGGCTGGGCCTCGCAAGCATCGCGCTCAGCTGCGGGGTGACGGTGTGGGGCCACGGCGGCGATCTTCCCGGCTACCACAGCCTGGTGGTGAAACCGGTTTCCGGCCCCGCCCTCTCGATCACCGTCACCCAGGAGGCGGCGTCCAAACCCACCCTGGAAACACCCGTCATGCGGGTCGCCGACGCGCTCTATTGCCCGGCGGGCTGAGCCCGGTCTGCGGCCAAAGAACCACTCCTCAGGCATCGCACAAAACCACAAAGGTCACGAACCAGATCTGGTTCGTGACCTCATGCGTCGCAGTTCGAGAGAACCGCTCAAGTGTGGGCGAAGGGGGACTTGAACCCCCACGTCCCGAAGGACACTGGCACCTGAAGCCAGCGCGTCTGCCATTCCGCCACTCGCCCGTACGACCGAGGGAGCCTATCACGGTCCCTGGTGAACTCCCCAACCGTATCGGGACGCCCCACGATCCGCCAAAACGACCGCCTGAGCTGCGGCGATCCGATTCTCAGAGTTCCGGAGGTCCCGCTTTGACGGCCCAGCCCACTACCATGCAGACAGCACAGCCACCAGGCGACACGCTGGTGACCACCGTAGAAGGGGGATTGCGACGATGGGACTTGTCGGCCGGTTCGAGCGCAGGCTCGAGGATTCGGTCGGCAATGCGTTCGCCCGGGTCTTCGGCGGATCGATCGTTCCGCAGGAGGTAGAGGCCCTTTTGCGCCGGGAAGCCGAGACCGGCACCCGGGAAATTCCCGGTGGCCACATTTTGGCACCGAACGACTACGTCATTACCCTCAGTGTGCCTGACTATCACAAGGTGAGTGCCGATCCGGACATCACCTCGACCACGTTCGCCAAGCATCTGGAGGGATACATCCATGAGCAGGGATGGCAAACGTATGGTGATGTGGTCGTCAGATTCGAGCAGTCACCCAACCTGCACACCGGACAGTTTCGCGCGCGTGGCGCGGTCAATCCTGACTCCACCACGGATCAACCGGCCCGACCGCTTCGAGAAGGCTCGTCCCCCGCAGAACCAGGAGTACCACCGATGACCGACAACCCGAGCTACCGCGGCGGCCCCGGACAGGGTCAACCCGCCGACGAGTACTACGACGAGCGCTACAACCGTCCGGATGACCGCGGCTACCCGCCGCCCCCGGCCGACCAGGGCGGCTATCCCCCGCAGGGCGACCAGGGCGGATACCCCCCGCGCGGCGGCTACCCCGATCAAGGTGGCTACCCGGACCAGGGCGGCTACCCCGACCAGGGCGGCTATCCGGATCAGGGCGGCTACCGCCCGCAGGCCTACGAGCAGCGTCCCCCGGCCGGCTACGGCCCGCCCCAGGGCGGCGGCTACCCGGACCAGGGCTACCGGCCCGGTCCCGGCGGATACGGTCCTCCCCCCGGCGGCGGCCAGCACGGCTACGGCGGCCCGACCGGCGACTATGACTACGGTCGCCCGCCCGGACGTCCCGACGACGGCTACGGCCCGCCGCCCGGACCACCGGCGCGCCCGTCCTACCCGGACCAGGGCGGATACCCGGATCAGGGTGGCTACGGCCGCCAGGATTACCGGCAGGACTACGGACAGCCCGACTACGGCCGCTACGACCAGCCCGCCGGCGGCTACGCCGATCAGGGTTACGGCGACCAGGGCTACGGTGCCGGCGGTTACGGCGGCGGTGGCTACAGCGCAGGCCAGGGCGAATACCCGAGCGCGGGCGCCACGGTCACGCTGCAGCTCGACGACGGCAGCGGCCGCACCTACCAACTGCGCGAAGGCACCAACGTCATCGGCCGTGGCCAGGACGCCCAGTTCCGGTTGCCCGACACGGGTGTGTCACGTCGGCATCTCGAAATCCGCTGGGACGGGCAGGTCGCGCTATTGTCAGACCTCAACTCCACCAACGGCACCACGGTGAACAACGCTCCGGTCCAGGAGTGGCAGCTGGCAGACGGCGACGTCATCCGGTTGGGCCATTCCGAGATCATCGTCCGCGTTCACTGAGCACGTCGGGCCGCTGCGGAGACAGTCGTGCCGGTCGACCCCACCCAGGTGTCGGTGCCGAAGGGACAGGAGACGGAGAGGACGTCAGATGCAGGGCCTGGTACTGCAGCTGACCCGCGTCGGCTTCCTGCTGCTGTTGTGGCTGTTCATCTGGTCGGTGCTGCGCATCCTGCGCACTGACATCTACGCACCCACCGGTGCGGTGATGGCGCGTCGCGGATTGGCGCTGCGCGGCACGCTGCTGCCCAACCGCACGCGTCGACATGTGCCGCGCCAGCTCGTCGTCCTGGAAGGGGCGCTCGCCGGCACCCGTATCCCGTTGGGCACCCAGCCGATCCTCATCGGACGCGCGGACGACTCCACTCTGGTGTTGACTGACGACTACGCCTCGACGCGCCATGCCCGGCTCTCCCCGCGAGGTCCGGAATGGTATGTAGAGGACCTAGGATCAACGAACGGTACATACCTCGACAGGGCGAAGGTGACGACGGCGGTACGAGTTCCGATGGGCACACCGGTGCGAATCGGCAAGACGGTGATCGAGCTGCGCCCGTGACACTCGTCCTCCGATACGCCGCCCGTAGTGACCGGGGGCTGGTCCGCGCCAACAACGAAGACTCGGTGTACGCCGGGGCGCGTCTGCTGGCCCTGGCCGACGGGATGGGCGGCCACGCCGCCGGCGAGGTCGCGTCGCAACTGGTGATCGCCGCGCTGGCCCACCTGGACGACGACGAGCCCGGCGGCGACCTGTTGAGCAAACTCGACGCGGCGGTGCGCGAAGGCAATTCGGCGATCGCCGAGCACGTCGAGGCCGACCCCGAGCTCGAAGGCATGGGCACGACGCTCACGGCGATCCTGTTCGCCGGCAACCGACTCGGCCTGGTCCACATCGGCGACTCCCGCGGCTATCTGCTGCGCGACGGCGAGCTGACACAGATCACCAAGGACGACACCTTCGTACAGACCCTCGTCGACGAGGGCCGTATCACCGCCGAAGAGGCCCACAGCCATCCGCAGCGCTCCCTGATCATGCGGGCGCTGACCGGGCACGAGGTCGAACCGACGCTGATCATGCGCGAAGCCCGCGCCGGCGACCGCTACCTGTTGTGCTCCGACGGGTTGTCCGACCCGGTCAGCCAGGAGACCATCGCCGAGGCCCTGCGCATCGCCGATGTGGCCGAGAGTGCCGACCGACTCATCGAGCTGGCGTTGCGCGGCGGCGGCCCCGACAACGTGACCGTGGTGGTCGCCGACGTCGTCGACGTCGCTTCCTACGACCACGGCCAAACCCAGCCCATCCTGGCCGGTGCCGTGTCGGGTGACGACGATCAAAGCGCGCCACCGAACACCGCAGCCGGACGGGCCTCGGCGTTCAACCCGAAACGAACAGCCGCGAAACGCGTTGTGCCGCAACCTGAAGAGCCGCCGCCCCGACCCCGGTCGCGGCGGCGCATCTACATTGCGGCCGCGGTCATCGTGCTGGTCGTGCTCGCCGGCCTGGCTGTCGGACGCGAGATCATCCGCAACAACTACTACGTCACCGAACACGACGGCACCGTCTCGATCCTGCGCGGTGTCCAGGGCTCGTTTCTCGGCTACCCGCTGCAGGAGCCCTATCTGCTGGGCTGTCTGAACGCCCGCAACGAACTCTCCCTGATCAGCGCCGGCCAGTCCCAGAACGATCTAGACTGCCGGCTTCTCGCCGTCGGCGATATCCGCCCGTCCGAACGTGCGCAGGTGGTCGCCGGTCTGCCCTCGGGGTCCCTCGACGACGCGATCCGCCAGATCGAGGAACTCGCCAAGACATCCGTGCTGCCGGTGTGCGCCCCGCGCCCCACCACCACCCCGCGTCCCGCGCCGCCACCGCCCACGACGCCGCGGCCCACCACCACGCCCACCGCGGCACCGACATCGCCTGCGCCGAACCCGAATTCGCGCCCCAACACCCCCGGTCCGGCCCCCGAGACGCCGCGCACCATCACGCCGTCGGCCCCGGCGCCCGCTCCCCCACCGCCGTCGCCGTCGCCGTCGCCGACGGTGACCGCGCTGCCGCCGCCGCCACCTGAACCGGGAACGAACTGCCGGGAAGTGGCATGACCACCCCAGCGCCACAGGGTCGGGTCGCGGTGAACACGCCGCTCCCCCACCGCCGCAATGCCGAACTGCTGTTGCTCGGCTTCGCCGCGCTGATCACGACCGTGGCGCTGCTGCTCGTCGAGGCCAACCAGGAGCAGGGTCTGAGCTGGGATCTGGCGCAGTACGCGATCGCCTACCTTGCGTTGTTCGGCGGTGCGCACCTCGCGGTCCGACGGTTCGCGCCGTACGCCGATCCCCTGCTGCTGCCCGTGGTGGCGCTGCTCAACGGTTTGGGGCTGGTGATGATCCACCGTCTCGACCTCGCCGAGGGCACCACCACAGCGCAGGGTCTCGGCGGTTCGGCCAACCAGCAGATGCTGTGGACTCTCGTTGGGGTGCTGGGCTTTTCGGCCGTGGTGGTCGTGCTGCGTGATCACCGCACCCTGTCGCGCTACGGCTATGTGTGCGGCCTGACCGGATTGGTCCTGCTGGCCATCCCCGCGCTGCTGCCCCGGTCGATGTCGGAGCAGAACGGCGCCAAGATCTGGATCAAGTTGCCGGGCTTCTCCATTCAGCCCGCCGAGTTCTCCAAGATCCTGCTGCTGATCTTCTTCGCCGCGGTGCTGGTGTCCAAGCGCGACCTGTTCACCAGTGCGGGCAAGCACGTGCTGGGCATGGATCTGCCGCGCCCGCGCGACCTGGCTCCGCTGCTGGCCGCCTGGGTGGCGTCGATCGGGGTGATGATCTTCGAGAAGGACCTGGGCACCTCGCTGCTGCTGTACGCGTCGTTCCTGGTGCTGGTCTACGTGGCCACCGATCGGTTCAGCTGGGTGGTGCTGGGGCTGGGGCTGTTCGCCGCCGGCAGCGTCGTCGCGTATTACGTGTTCGACCACGTCCGGGTCCGGGTCCAGACGTGGCGTGACCCGTTCGCCGACCCGGACGGCGCCGGTTACCAGATGGTCCAGTCGTTGTTCAGCTTCGCCACCGGCGGCATCTTCGGCACCGGGCTCGGAAACGGCCAGCCGGGGACCGTGCCGGCGGCGTCGACGGACTTCATCATCGCCGCAGTCGGTGAGGAACTCGGGCTCGTCGGCCTGGCCGCAGTGCTGATGCTCTACACCATCGTCATCATCCGCGGGCTGCGCACGGCGATCGCGGTGCGCGACAGCTTCGGCAAGCTGCTCGCCGCCGGGCTGGCGTCCACGTTGGCGATCCAGTTGTTCATCGTCGTCGGTGGCGTCACCAAGCTGATCCCGCTGACCGGCCTGACCACCCCGTGGATGTCCTACGGCGGTTCGTCGCTGGTGGCCAACTACCTGCTGCTGGCCATCCTGCTCCGGATCTCGCACTCGGCGCGCCGACCGCTGGACGGCAAGCCCCTTCCGGCCGGCAATCTCGCCGCGGCCAGCACCGAGGTGATCGAGAAGGTATGAACACCTCGCTGCGCCGCATCTCGGTGATGATCATGGCTCTGGTCGTGCTGCTGCTGGCCAACGCCACACTGACGCAGGTCTTCACGGCCGACGGACTGCGCGCCGACCCGCGCAACCAACGGGTGCTGCTCGACGAGTACTCACGCCAGCGCGGACAGATCTCGGCCGGTGGTCAGCTGCTGGCCTACTCGGTGGCCACCGAGGGCCGGTTCCGGTTCCTGCGCGTCTACCCCGATCCCGAGACCTACGCGCCGGTGACGGGCTTCTACTCCTTGAGCTACTCCAGCGCCGGCCTCGAGCGCGCCGAGGACCAGGTGCTCAACGGGTCCGACGAACGGCTGTTCGGCCGCCGGCTCGCCGACTTCTTCACCGGCCGCGACCCTCGCGGCGGGAACGTCACCACCACCATCAAACCCCAAGTCCAGCAAGCGGCTTGGGACGCGATGGCCGACGGCTGCAACGGACCGTGCCGCGGTGCGGTGGTGGCGTTGGAGCCGTCCACGGGCAAGATCCTGGCGATGGTGTCCGCACCGTCGTACGACCCGAACCGGTTGGCCACCCACGACATCACCGAACAGTCCGCGGCCTGGGAACAACTGCGCGACGATCCGGGCTCGCCGCTGATCAACCGGGCGATCGCCGAGACCTACCCGCCGGGTTCGACCTTCAAGGTGATCACCACCGCGGCCGCGCTGCAGGCCGGGGCCACCCCGGCCACCCAGCTGACGTCGGTGCCCCGGATCCCGTTGCCGCAGAGCACCGCGACACTGCAGAACTTCGGCGGTAGCGCGTGCGGGGGCGGTCCGACCGCCACGCTGGAGTACGCATTCGCGCACTCCTGCAACACCGCGTTCGTCGAACTCGGCCTCGATACCGGGGCCGATGCGCTGCGCAGCACCGCCCGCGATTTCGGTATCGACGCCGTCCCGGCCGGCATCCCGCTTCAGGTCGCCGAATCGACCGTCGGCCCGATCACCGACGGCGCCGCGCTGGGCATGTCGAGCATCGGGCAACGCGACGTCGCGCTGACCCCGCTACAGAACGCAGTCATCGCCGCCACCGTCGCCAACAGAGGTGTCACGATGCAGCCCTACCTGGTCGATCGTCTCCAGGGACCCGACCTCTCCAACATCGCCACCACGGAGCCCACCGAAGAGCGCCGAGCGGTCACCGAGCAGGTCGCCGATACACTTACGGACTTGATGGTCGCCGCCGAGCAGGTGACGCAGCAGAAGGGAGCCATCGCCGGCGTGCAGATCGCATCCAAGACCGGCACTGCGGAGCACGGTACGGATCCACGCAACACGCCTCCGCATGCCTGGTACATCGCTTTTGCTCCAGCGCAGGCACCCAAGGTCGCCGTCGCCGTGCTCGTGGAGAACGGTGGAGACCGGCTCTCGGCTACCGGTGGCGCGGTCGCGGCCCCGATCGGGCGTGCGACGATCGCCGCGGCGTTGCGGGAGGGCACATGAGCCCCCTTGACGGAGACAAAAAATGAGCCGCCTTGCCGGAGGCAAAAAATGAGCCCCCGCGTCGGAGTCACGCTGTCGGGTCGGTACCGGCTGCAGCGTCTCATCGCCACCGGCGGTATGGGCCAGGTGTGGGAGGGCGTCGACTCGCGGCTGGGCCGCCGGGTCGCGATCAAGGTGCTCAAGGCCGAGTACTCCACCGACCCCGAGTTCGTGGAGCGCTTCCGCGCCGAGGCACGCACCGTCGCGATGCTCAACCACCCGGGCATCGCCGGGGTGTACGACTACGGCGAGACCGACATCGACGGCGAGGGCCGCACCGCCTACCTGGTGATGGAGCTGGTCAACGGCGAACCGCTGAACTCGGTGCTCAAACGCACCGGCCGGCTGTCGCTGCGCCACGCGCTCGACATGCTCGAGCAGACCGGCCGCGCACTTCAGGTCGCCCACACCGCCGGCCTGGTGCACCGCGACGTCAAACCGGGCAACATCCTGATCACCCCCACCGGGCAGGTCAAGCTCACCGACTTCGGCATCGCCAAGGCCGTCGACGCCGCGCCTGTCACCCAGACCGGCATGGTGATGGGCACCGCGCAGTACATCGCGCCCGAACAGGCCCTGGGCCACGACGCCACCGCCGCCAGCGACGTCTATTCGCTGGGAGTTGTTGGCTACGAATCGGTTTCGGGTAAGCGGCCGTTCACCGGCGACGGCGCGTTGACCGTGGCGATGAAGCACATCAAGGAGACCCCTCCCCCGCTGCCGGCCGACCTGCCGCCGAACGTGCGTGAACTGATCGAGATCACCCTGGTGAAGAACCCCGGCGCGCGATACCGGTCGGGCGGCGCGTTCGCCGACGCCGTCGCCGCCGTCCGCGCCGGCCGCCGGCCACCGCGACCCAACGCGGCTCCGGCGATCGGGCGCGCGGCCCCCACCGCGGTTCCGCCGGCCATCGCAGCCCGCCCCGTCGCGGACATGACCGGACGGGCGCCGGCCACCGCGGCGCGCGCCCGCGCGACGGGCAGCCACCGCTCACCACCGCCGGCCCGGCGCACGTTCTCCTCCGGGCAGCGGGCCCTGTTGTGGGCCGCCGGTGTGCTCGGCGCCCTGGCGATCGTCATCGCGATCCTGATCGTGCTCAACGCTCAGGACCGCCGTGACCGCACCCCGCCGCCCACGGTCACCGAGACCCCGACCTCGGAGGTGGTGCCGACCGAGACACCGGCGGCGATGCCCACCGGTGTTCGTGAAGTCGGTCGATACTGGGTATCAACACAATCTGACCGTCCACCGCCGGTGGCGGCGAGACTGCACGCTTCAGAACAGAACTTGCGATGACGACCCCACGGCAACTGTCCGACCGCTACGAGGTCGGCGAGATCCTGGGCTTCGGCGGAATGTCGGAAGTCCACCTGGCCCGCGACCTGCGGCTGCACCGCGACGTCGCGATCAAGGTGCTGCGCGCCGACCTGGCCCGCGACCCCAGCTTCTACCTGCGCTTCCGCCGCGAAGCCCAGAACGCCGCCGCGCTGAACCATCCGGCGATCGTCGCCGTCTACGACACCGGCGAGGCCGACACACCGACCGGACCGTTGCCCTACATCGTCATGGAGTACGTCGACGGGGTCACCCTGCGCGACATCGTCCACACCGACGGGCCGATGGAACCTCAGCGCGCCATCGAGGTCATCGCCGATGCGTGCCAGGCGCTGAACTTCAGCCACCAACACGGCATCATCCACCGCGACGTCAAGCCGGCCAACATCATGATCAGCAAGACCGGCGCGGTGAAGGTGATGGACTTCGGCATCGCCCGCGCCATCGCCGATGCCGGCAACCCGGTCACCCAGACCGCCGCGGTGATCGGCACCGCCCAGTACCTGTCGCCCGAGCAGGCGCGCGGCGTGAAGGTCGACGCCCGCTCGGATGTGTACTCGCTGGGCTGCGTGCTCTACGAGATCCTGACCGGTCAGCCGCCGTTCGTCGGCGATTCCCCGGTCGCGGTGGCCTACCAGCACGTCCGCGAGGATCCGGTGCCGCCGTCGCAGCGGCACAGCGGGATCTCACCCGATCTGGACGCGGTGGTCCTCAAGGCGCTCGCCAAGAACCCCGACAACCGATACCAGACCGCTGCGGAGATGCGCGCCGACCTGGTCCGGGTGCACAGCGGGCAGACCCCCGACGCCCCGAAGGTGCTCACCGACGCCGAGCGGACCTCGCTGTTGTCGGCGACGCCGGCCCATCATCAGAGTGCGCCGGCCGGGACCGGGGGACGTCATCAGTCCTTCACGTCCCCGGCCCGCCGTGGCTCCGTGGCCCGGTGGCTGGTCGCGGTCGCGGTGCTGGCCGTGCTGACCGTGGTGGTCACGGTCGCGATCAACCTGTTCGGCGGCGAGACCCGCGAGGTCCAGGTACCCGACGTGCGCGGACAGGCGTCCGCCGACGCGATCGCCGCGCTGCAGAACCGCGGTTTCACCATCCGCACCCAGCAGCGACCGGACTCCTCGGTGCCGCCCGACCACGTGATCAGCACCGAACCCGACGCCAACGCGTCGGTGGCGGCCGGCGACGAGGTGACGCTGAACGTGTCGACCGGCCCCGAGCAGCGCGAGGTGCCCGACGTCTCCGGGCTCAGCTACGCCGACGCGGTCCGCAAGCTCACCGACGCCGGTTTCGAAAGGTTCCGCCAGACCACGTCGACGTCACTGCCGGAACAGCGCGACAGGGTGCTGTCCACCGTCCCACCGGCCAACCAGACCTCGGCGATCACCAACGAGATCACAGTCGTGGTGGGCCGGGGACCGGCGACGGCGTCCGTCCCGGACTGCGTCGGCCAGACCACCGCGGTGTGCCAGGAGGTGTTGGCGGCGTCCGGATTCACCAAGGCCGTGCCGGTCGAGGTGGACAGCACCGTGACGGCCGGTCAGGTGGTCGGCAGCGAACCGGCGGCCGGGCAGACCGTCCCCCAGGACACCGTGATCCAGATGCAGGTGTCGCGCGGCAACCAGTTCGTCATGCCCGACCTGACCGGGATGTTCTGGACCGACGCCGAACCGCGTCTGCGCGCGCTCGGGTGGACGGGCGTGCTGGACAAAGGACCGGACGTGCCCAATAGCGGTCAGCGCACCAACGCGGTGGTCCGTCAGTCGCCGTCGCCCGGCAGCGGGGTCAACTTCGGCGGCCGGATCACGCTGAGCTTCGCGTCGTAGCGGCCTCCACGGCCGCGGCGACCTCGTCCTCCAGGCGGCGCACCAGCGCCTCGTCCGGCGCGGCGCCGCAGTAGCCCAGCCAGTTCGCCAGCATGCGGTGCCCGCCCTGGGTCAGGATCGACTCCGGGTGGAATTGCACGCCGTGGATCGGGAGCCCGGTGTGCTGCACGCCCATGATCACCCCGCCGTCGGTGCGAGCGGTCACCGTCAGCTCGGCCGGCAGGGTCTCCGGCAGGATCGTCAGGGAGTGGTACCGGGTCGCGACGAACGGGTCCGGCAGACCGCGCAGCACCCCCTGGTCGGTGTGATGCACGGTGCTGGTCTTGCCGTGCAACAGTTCCGGGGCGCGGTCCACGGTACCACCGAACGCGACGCCGATGGCCTGGTGGCCCAGACACACGCCCAGCAGCGGGGTTTCGGCCTGCGCGCAGGCCTTCACCAGGGCGATCGTGGCACCGGCTCGCTGCGGGGTGCCGGGCCCGGGGCTCAGCAGGACGCCGTCGAACTTCTCCGCGGCTGCGGTGACATCGGCGTCTGTGGCCAGGTGCGGGTCGTCGTTACGCCAGACCGTCGCATTCACCCCGAGCTGGCCCAGGTACTGGACCAGGTTGAACACGAAGCTGTCGTAATTGTCGACGACCAGAACCTGCATTGGGCCAGGTTAGCGCGCCGCGGCGCTCACTCCGAAGCCGAAGTCCGCTCGCTGCGACGCTCCTCACCGCGCGGCGCCGATTCTCCGGCCGCCCCTTCGGCCGCACCGGCAGCCGTTCCGGTGGGTTCGGTGACGCCACCGATGCCCTCGTCGCCCTCGTCGTCGGTCTCGGTGACCTTCTCGAGGTCAGTCACCTGCTCGTCGAGATCGGCCGGCTCGAGCTCGTCGGTGTCCTCGGCCACCTCGATGACGGTCGCGTTCGAGGTCCGCAGGACCTGCTCGGTGTCGGTCGTGGAGTCCGAACCGGCGGTGTCGTCCTCGACGACGTCGTCGGCCGGGTCGGCGGTCTTCTCCTCACCCTGCCGCTCGGCCAGCCGGTCGTGACGCAGCGACGGCGGGGGCGTTCCGTTGCCCCAGTCCGCGCCTTCGCCCTGCTCGACGTAGTCGGGACGGTCGTAGTCGCGTTCGACGAGCGGACGGAAGATCGCGTCGAGTTCGGCCATCCGCTCGTCGGTGGTGAACCAGTCCATCCACTGCAGCATCGGCAGCACCTCGGCCTTGATGAGCATGTAGGTGGCGCCGTCCTCGTCCTGGTAGACGAGGTTGTTCGGGTCGTTGATGTCGATGGTGCGGTACGCGAAGTGGTTGAAGAACGACAGGTTGATCTGCGACCACAGACCGAAGCGATCGGGCCGGTCGGCGACCGCGTCGTACTGCTTGGTGACGTTGAGGACTTCGTACGGGTTGTCGTCGGGGATCCCGGTGCCGAAGTAGTGCCGGGCCTGGCCGCCGTACTTGTTCTCCGGGTTGCCCATCAGGACGATGAGCTTCACGCGGTCGGGGGACGGGCCGAGCGCGGGGAACTGGTCCCATACCCGCAACCGGTCGTGGATCGAGCCTGCGCCGGAGGAGTAACCCATCAGGATCAGGTCACCCGGGGTGAACGTGACAGCCGCCTGCAGTGACCACGCGCCGCTCCACGAATCGCCCAGCCCGGGGGAGAAGTTCACCGTGCGGCAGGTGTTGGTCTCGCAGAACTCGTTCTTGAACGACTTCTGGGTGGTCCGGGGAGCTTGGAAGGTGCCCTCCACCGCCAGCACGGTCGCCGAATGCGCGACGGGCTGCGACGCCAGACCCAGAGCGGTGGGTACACACAGCGCAGAGGCCGCAGCTGCGGCGATGCGACGTGGTTGACGGCGTCGGCGATGTCGGCTCATGGATTCCCCTCCGGTGATGGTCTACGGCCGGACCGCAGGAAGACCCCCGGCCGAGCTTTGCTCATAGTAAGCCTGAGCTAACCACCTCGCTAGCGGAAGAATTTTTGGTTCTCATCTTGCGCGGGGCGGTAGTGCTCGGGTGTTCGCAGTTGGCCATGCATATTGGCTGATCTTGGGTAAAGAGATACCAAACTGCAGCTGTACCGGGGGCGGCTTCAGCAATTTTTACTTTGCCGTCAGGTCAGTAACCGAGCGGTCCCAGCGGGCTGGCGTACCTCATGCGGACCGGCTCGCTGTAACCGACGAGTTCGACGTCGCGCGTTTCCTCCAGATAGCCCAGGCCGAAGCGCACGACGTACTGCTTGTACAACGAGACCAGGGGAGAGGCCGCGAGCGCGGCCTGCATGGCGGCGACGTCGCCCACTGCACTGATCACGTAGGGCGGGCTGTAGGTGCGCCCGTTGAGCAGCAGGGTGTTGCCCACACAACGGACGGCCGAGGTGCCGATGATCCGCTGGTCCTGCACCTGGATGCCCTCCGCACCCGCGCTCCACATCGCGTTGATGACGGCGAGGATGTCCTGCTCGTGCACCACCAGGTCGTCAGGTGCCGCGTCGCGAGGGAACCGTCCCTGGGCGTCGCGCTGGGCGTCGTTGAGAGTCACCACCAGGCCTGGACCGCGCAGCGGCGGCACCCCGCTCTGTTCGGACAGCGCGTCGGAGCGGCTGGTCATCGCCTGCAGTGCGTCGGCGGCCGCGGGGGAGCCTCCGTGGTGGTTCTCCGTCTCGCTGACGAGACGGTCGCGCTGGGCGGTGAGCCGGTCGACGGACTGCTGCGTCTCCCGCACCAGATCAACCAGACGGGGCGAGTCGCTGCGCCGGATCTCGTCCCCACCCGAGACGCTGTGCGTCACCCCGAGCAGCAGGCCGGCGGCCACACACACCACCGGCACGCCGTAGCGCCACCGCGCCCGCGGTGAGGCAGGTGCTGCCCGCTTCTTCACGCGTCGTCTCCTCGGGATGGTCAACCGGCGCTTACGTTAGGCTTTCTGCTAAACATCGTCGCACCGTCCGAAGGTTCCCATGCCCAAGTCCAAGGTCCGCAAGAAGAACGACTTCACCATCAACCCGGTGAGCCGTACTCCGGTCAAGGTCAAGGCCGGACCGTCGAGCATCTGGTTCGTCGTGTTTTTCGTCAGCCTGATGTTGATCGGGTTGATCTGGCTGATCGTGTTCCAGCTCGCCGGCAGCGGCCCGGAGGTGCCGAGCCTGCTGCAGTGGATGGCCGACCTGAACGTGTGGAACTACGCGATCGCCTTCGGCTTCATGATCACGGGTTTGCTGCTGACCATGCGCTGGCGGTGACGTCCGGACCCCTCACCGACCGGTTGCGCGGCGTTTGCGAACCCGCAACCTGGGCGTAACCAGATCACACGCGTGTGATTCATCCCCATTGGGGATAGCACTTGTGGATAACTGCGAATGCCGCGCTAGGAGCGTGTGAATTGTCCCTCCAGCAAACAAAGTGGGCCCCACCGACGGGCAGCATCCTCGCGGCCGGCGCAGTGGGTCTCGCACTGTGTGTCGGCGCTGTGATGCTGGTCACAGATGCGCCGGGACGCATTCTGGTCGGTTTGGCCGGGATCGGTTTGCTTGTCTTCGCACACATGTCGTGGTGGGCACGACCGAAACTGGCTATCTCCGACAACGCGTTGGTGTACCGCGGCTGGTGGCGCGAGCGCACGCTCCCGCGCGAGGAGATCACGAAGGTGCGCATCACCGAATTCCGCCGCATCGGCCGGCGGGTACGCCTGCTGGAGATCGACACCAGTGACGACCGTCTACTGGTGCTCAGCCGCTGGGATCTCGGGACGGATCCGCTGAGAGTGCTCGACGCGCTCACCGAGGCCGGGTTCGCACCCGGCTCCCGGTGACGCGGCTATACGTCAGGAGATGGTGACCGACTCGATCACGACAGCGTCGGTGGGCCGGTCGCTGCGATCGGTCGCGGTGGTGGCGATCGCGTCGACCACCTTCTGCGACTCGGGATCGACAACCTCACCGAAGATCGTGTGCTTGCGGTTGAGATGCGGCGTCTTGGTCACCGTGATGAAGAACTGGGAGCCGTTGGTGCCGGGGCCGGCGTTGGCCATGGCCAGCAGGTAGGGCTTGTCGAACTGCAGCTCGGGATGGAACTCGTCCTCGAACTTGTAGCCGGGGCCACCACGGCCGGTGCCGGTGGGGTCGCCGCCCTGGATCATGAAGCCGTCGATGACCCGGTGGAACACCGCTCCGTCGTAGAACGGTCCAGAGGTACCGCCGGTGGCGTTCTCCGTGCTGTAGTCCTTGGTGCCCTGGGCCAGTCCGACGAAGTTGGCCACGGTCTTGGGTGCGTGGTTGCCGAACAGAGCGATCTTGATGTCGCCTCGGTTGGTGTGCAGGGTCGCGGTCGCGGTCTGAATAGGACTGGTCACGGCAAGCCAGTGTGCCACGCCGCCTTCGGCGCTCAACCGGCACCGTGGGGTTGGCGGAGATGGCAGGCTGGGACCGCGATGTCGTCCGGCGGAAAGAGGTTTCAGATGAGCTCCAAGACGCGTGTCCGTATGACCCCCGGCCAGCGGTTCAGCCGGGGCTTGCGCTATACGGCGATCGGACCGGTGGACGTCACCAGGGGAGCGGTCGGACTCGGTGCGGAGTCGGTGCGCTCGTCGGCTACCTGGGTCGGAAACCGCTACCGCGACAGCCGCCTCACGCGCCAGCTCGCCGAAGAACTCACCTCGGCCCAGCAGGCGATCGCAGAACTTCCCGAGAAGCTGGCCAAGCCGCGTAAGGCGCCCAATCGCCGGCGACGCCTGCTGTGGGTCGGACTGGGCGTGGCCGCGCTGGCCGGGGGAGCGGCAGTGTTCACCGTCGCTCGGCAGTCCGCGCAGCCCGAGCCGTCGCCGCGGCCGCCGAGCGTCGAGGTCACCCCGAAGCCGTAGGTGTAATCCCGGGCGCGGGATGGGTATCGCTGCCCCTCGAGAGGTTCGCGAACGAGAGGCAGCACATGAGCATCAAGGACGACGTCAAAGAGGATCTGGCCGCTGCGTACCCCAGGCTGGGTCGCTCCGATCTGGAGCGCGTCGTCACCCTGCTGGCCCAAGCACCCGCGACCGGTAACGGCACGAGCACCGCGACGGCTCTGGAACCGCTGATGCCCGAGGTCGCCCGCCGGTTGGGCCCGTTGTCGGGAACCGATGTCCCGGACTACCTGCGCGTGTTGCAGGGGGCGGTGACGACGACGCTGCAGTCCTGGAAGGACCCGTCGGGACCCGGACCCGGCATCGGCGAGATCCACTCGTTCATCGATACGGCGGCGGACTGAAAAGGACCGTGGAGCCTTGGCGGTCAGTATTCGAGTGCCGCCAGCACCTCGTCACTTTGGAAGATTCGGTCGTAACGGCCCTTCGTCCGCTGCCTCAGAATCCCCAGTTCGACCAGTTTGGAGACGGCGGTATTGGCGGCTTGGTACGACACCCCGTGAAGCTTCGCCGCCAGTGACGTCGTGATCATGGGATAGCCGATCAAGTCGTCTGCGATGCGACGAGCGACGCCCTTCGATCCGTGCAGCTTCAGCTGGAAGCCCTCCCGGAGTTCCAGCAGCTTGTCCACTCGCGCCATGACCTCGAGCGCCTCGGCATGAATGGCCGTTGCTATCAAGCGAACCCACGGGTTCCATTCTCCCGTCTGAGATACACGCAGCAGTCCGTCCTGGTACTCCGTTCTGTGCTGCTCGAGCCACGGGGAAATGTTCAAGACCGGATGTCGCAGGTCTCCGGCGACTATCAGCTGAAGAGCCATCACCAGCCTGCCGAGCCTGCCGTTACCGTCGTGAAAAGGGTGGAGCGTCTCGAACTGGTAGTGGGCTGCGGCCAAGCGAACGATCGTGGGGATCGGGTTACTGGTGTCCCGTATCCAGGTCTGCCAGGCATCGAGGCCGTCCCTGAGTCGGTAGTCGGCCGGGGGAGGAACGAACCTCGCCTCAGTCACACGCCGGTTGCCGACACCGATGAATACCTGTGTCGTCCGAACGCTTCCGGCGTGTGGCCCGTCGCTGGGCGTGCCGCGCAACAACTCCTGTTGGAGGTCTTCCAGCATCCGTATCGAGATGGGCTGTCCCTGAGCTATCAATTCGTAAGCGCGCTCGGCGGCGTTCACGTAGTTGCGCACCTCACTCACTGAGCCGGTCAACTCGTCGGCGTCAAGAAAGTCCGCTTCGAAGACATCGGACAGCGCCGCGTAGGTGCCCTCCAGGGCGGAGGTGCTCACCGCTTCTCGGCGTGTGGCTGGACGGGCGAGCAGCACAGGGTTGGGCAGTGAAGACGCTGCCTGGTCCGCCCGCGCCATAGCTGCGGTGGCGTCGATGACGGCGTTGTACGTCGCGGCGTCGAGCGGAAACTCGGACGGCAGCGGATCTGGTACGAATGCGACGTACTCGTAATGCTCCTTGAACCGAGGGTCATGGCCCGAGATCGGGGTCAGTTTCCCCACCGGACTGCCACGCAGCTTTTCTACGTCCACAACACCCGCTTCAGCGACGCCCAACCTTGAGAATCAACGGCGTAATTTCAAGGTTAACTGATTAACCTTGAAAAGTCCGGTGATGATCTCAAGCTTCCTCTGAAGAAGCGGGGGAGAAGGGGCGTGGGGCACCGACGTCGCCTGATAGCAGAACAGGCCAGCCCGTACGGGTCTGACCTGCTTGTTCCTGGTTGTGGAGCCTAGGAGATTCGAACTCCTGACATCTGCCTTGCAAAGGCAGCGCTCTACCAACTGAGCTAAGGCCCCCGGAGGAGTCAGGCGGTGTGCCAGACCTCGGCACCGTGCTGACTGCGCCACACCAGAAGTCCGGCGACAGCCACTGCGGCCGCGAACAGCAGCACCGTCCTCATCGATGTGGCACCTTTCCGTGGGGCTAGGAGGACTCGAACCTCCGACCTCTTCGTTATCAGCGAAGCGCTCTAACCGCCTGAGCTATAGCCCCGTCAAACCGCACGGCCGAGCGCCGAGATTACCTCACCGGCAACCGGTCTCCCAAACCGTGCTCAGTCCCGGTCGGCGAGGGTGACCTCCACGCCCCCGACCAGGTCGGTCGTGAGGTTGTAGATGAACGCCCCGATCGTCGCCGCCGCCGTCAACAACACGATGTTGACCAGCCCGATCAGCGCCGCACCGCCGAAGACCGTGCCGCTGGACACCAGCTCGCCGCCGGCGCTGCCGCTGGCACTGGTCAGCAGATCCCCGACGTTGCTGTTGAGCTTCGACCACACACCCATACCGCCGAGCACCAGGTACAGGAACGCGACCGCGATCATCCACACGAAGAACAGCGCCACCGACAACAGCAGCGACACCTTCAGCGTGCTCCACGGGTCGATGCGCCGGATCTGCATGCTGGCGCGCACCGGACCGCGGTGCTGGCGTGAGCCCACCTCCACACCACGGGTGGGGGTGGCCGGCCGCGGCGATGTCGGTCGCGGACGCTGCTCGGGTGCGGGGCGCTCGGCAGGCCTGCGCTGCTGCGTCGAACGGGGCGGCACCCCGGACAGATCGGGGATCTCGCTGGCCAGGGGCTCGGGCCGACCGGCACTCTCGGGCCGACCGGGGCTGTCGGGCCGACCGGAGCTCTCGGGACGGCCGGCGCTCTCGGGACGGCCGCCGTTGTCGGGCCGGCTGGGACCTTCTGGCCGGTGCGGCGCTTCGGGACGCGGCCCGGCTTCGGGACGTGGCCCGGCCTCGGGCCGCACCTGCTCGGGGCGGATCGTCTCGGTTCGGTCGGCCGAACGAGAACCCGACTCGGGCTCGGCTGCGCCGCCCGCCATGAACCGGTTCAGCCGGGCGTCCAGACCCGACGGAGTGTTGCCCTGCCGGGGCTCGGCTCCCTCCGCGCTGTGCTGCCGGGCCCGGTTGGCCGGGCCCCGCTGCCACGGCGGGACGT
This sequence comes from Mycobacterium sp. pV006, assembly GCF_041287115.1. Lineage (NCBI taxonomy): Bacteria > Bacillati > Actinomycetota > Actinomycetes > Mycobacteriales > Mycobacteriaceae > Mycobacterium > Mycobacterium sp. pV006. Next base: position 221,206 of record NZ_JBGGKT010000002.1, read on the forward strand.
CACTGCCTTCCTGACCCGGTGCGGCCGACGCTGGTGAGCCGTTGCCCCCGCTGGATGCGTCACCCGTACGCGGGTGGCCCGGCTCGTTCGGTGCGCTCACCTACGACTCCTCGTTGTCCGTCGCGTCGACATCGGTGTTGACCTCGTCGGTGCTGTCGCCGGCTTCAGCGTTGCGCGCGATTGCGATCAGTGTGTCGCCCTCGCCGAGGTTCATCAAGCGAACCCCCTTGGTCTGCCGGCCCGCCTTGCGGACCTGCCGCGCTGCGGTGCGGATGACACCGCCCCCGGAGGTGATCGCGTACAGCTCGGTCTCGTCGTCGACGATCAGCGCCCCGACGAGGGTGCCGCGCCGCTTGTCGAACTGGATCGTCAGCACACCCTTGCCGCCGCGGCCCTGCACCGGATACTCGTCGATCGCGGTGCGTTTGGCGTAACCACCGGAGGTGGCCACCAACAGATACGTGTCCGGCCGAACCACGTTGAGCGACAACAGCGCATCGTCGGCGTTGAACCGCATGCCCTGCACACCGGACGTCGCGCGGCCCATCGGACGCAGCGCCTCGTCGGTGGCCGAGAACCGGATCGACTGCCCGTTGGCCGACACCAGCAGCAGATCGTCCTCCGCCGAGCACAACACCGCCCCGACCAGCTCGTCGCCTTCGCGCAGATTCACCGCGACGATGCCACCCGAGCGGTTGGAGTCGAAGTCCACCAGCCGCGACTTCTTGACCAACCCGTTGCGGGTGGCCAGCACCAGATACGGCGCGTCCTCGTAGGTCTTGAGCTGGATCACCTGGGCGATGCGCTCGTTGGGCTGGAAGGCCAGCAGGTTGGCCACGTGCTGACCGCGCGCGGTGCGCGACGCTTCGGGCAGGTCGTAGGCCTTCGCCCGGTACACCCGGCCCTGCGTGGTGAAGAACAGGATCCAGTCGTGGGTCGAGCAGACGAAGAAGTGGTTGACGATGTCGTCCTGCTTGAGCCCGGCGCCCTGGACACCCTTACCGCCACGCTTCTGGCTGCGATAGAGGTCGGTCTTGGTGCGCTTGGCGTACCCGGTCTCGGTGATCGTGACCACGACGTCCTCGCGTGCGATCAGATCCTCGTCGGCCACGTCACCGTCGGCCGGGATGATCCGGGTGCGACGGTCGTCGCCGTACTTGTCGACGATCTCGGCGAGCTCGTCGCGGACGATGGCCCGCTGCCGCTCCGGCTTGGCCAGGATGTCCTCGAGGTCGGCGATCTCGGCTTCGATCTTGGCCAGATCGTCGATGATGCGCTGCCGTTCGAGGGCGGCCAGGCGCCGTAGCTGCATGTCCAGGATCGCCTGGGCCTGGATCTCGTCGACGTCGAGCAGGTCCATCAACCCGCTGCGGGCCACGTCGGCGTTGGCCGACGAGCGGATCAACGCGATGACCTCGTCGAGTGCGTCGAGCGCCTTGACCAGACCGCGCAGGATGTGGGCCCGCTCGTTGGCTTTCCGCAGCCGGTAGGTGGTGCGGCGGACGATCACATCGAGCTGATGGTTGACGTAGTGGCGAATGAACTGGTCCAGCCGCAACGTCCGCGGCACCCCGTCGACGATCGCCAGCATGTTGGCGCCGAAGCTGGTCTGCAGCTGGGTGTGCTTGTAGAGGTTGTTGAGCACCACCTTGGCCACGGCGTCGCGTTTGATCTCCACGACGATGCGCAGACCCACGCGGTCGCTGGACTGGTCCTCGATGTTGGAGATGCCGGCGAGCTTTCCGTCGCGGACCTGCTCGGCGATCGAGGTGATGAAGTTGTCGTGGTTGACCTGGTACGGCAACTCGGTGATCACCAACGAGGTGCGCCCGCGGGAATCCTCTTCGATCTCGACGACACCGCGCATCCGGACCGAGCCCCGGCCGGTCTTGTAGGTGTCCTCGATCCCCTGGGATCCGACGATCAGGCCGTGGGTGGGGAAGTCAGGTCCCTTGACCCGCTCGCAGCAGGCGGTCAGGGTGGCTTCCTCGTCGGCGTCGTGATTCTCCAGACACCAGTACACCGCGTCGGCGAGTTCGCGGAGGTTGTGCGGCGGGATGTTGGTCGCCATGCCCACCGCGATGCCGCCCGAACCGTTGGCCAGCAGGTTCGGGAACCGGCTCGGCAGAACCGTCGGCTCCTGCACCCGGCCGTCGTAGTTCGGGATGAAATCGACTGTCTCCTCGTCGATCTCGCGCAGCATCTCCATGGCCAGAGGAGTCAGCCGCGCCTCGGTGTACCGCATCGCGGCCGGCGGATCGTTGCCCGGCGAGCCGAAGTTGCCCTGCCCGTCGACCAGCGGATAGCGCAGCGACCAGGGCTGCGCCATCCGCACCAGGGTGTCGTAGATCGACGCATCGCCGTGCGGGTGGTAGTTGCCCATCGTCTCGGCCACGGAGCGCGCCGATTTGGCGTGGCTGCGGTCGGGCCGGAAACCGGAGTCGAACATCGCGTAGAGCACGCGGCGGTGCACCGGCTTGAGACCGTCGCGCACCTCCGGCAGCGCGCGGCCCACGATCACGCTCATCGCGTAATCGATGTAGCTGCGCTGCATCTCCTGCTGGATGTCGACCGGTTCGATGCGGTCGCCGGCTTCGTCGCCGGGCGGCAACGTCGTGTCAGTCATGGAATTCCGTTCCTATGCGTGAATCGGCGGGGCGCTGGAAGTCGTCAGACATCCAGGAAGCGAACGTCCTTGGCGTTTCGGGTGATGAAGCTGCGGCGCGCTTCGACGTCCTCGCCCATCAGGATGGAGAACAGTTCGTCGGCGGCGGCCGCGTCGTCGAGGGTGACCTGGCGCAGCACCCGCACCGACGGATCCATCGTGGTCTCCCACAGTTCCTTGGCGTCCATCTCGCCCAGACCCTTGTACCGCTGGATACCGTCGTCCATGTTGATCTTCTTGCCGGCCTTCTTACCGGCCTCGAGCAGTCCGTCGCGTTCCCGGTCGGAGTAGGCGAATTCCGGTTCGCTGCGTTGCCATTTGAGCTTGTACAGCGGCGGCTGCGCCAGGAACACGTGCCCGTTCTCGATCAGCGGCTTCATGAACCGGAACAGCAGGGTCAGCAGCAGCGTCGAGATGTGCTGGCCGTCGACGTCGGCGTCGGCCATCAGCACAATCTTGTGGTAGCGCAGCTTGGAGATGTCGAACTCGTCGTGGATGCCGGTGCCCAGTGCGGTGATGATCGCCTGGACCTCGGTGTTCTTCAGCACACGGTCGATGCGTGCCTTCTCCACGTTGATGATCTTGCCGCGCAACGGAAGGATCGCCTGGAACATCGAGTCGCGACCGCTCTTGGCCGAGCCGCCGGCCGAATCACCCTCCACCACATACAGTTCCGACTTGGTCGGGTCGGTCGATCGGCAGTCGGCCAGCTTGCCTGGTAGCCCACCGATGTCGGTGGCGCTCTTGCGCCGCACCAACTCTCGCGCCTTGCGCGCCGCCAGACGCGCCTGTGCGGACGACACCGCTTTGTTCACAACGGTTTTCGCTTCGGACGGGTTGGCCTCGAACCAGTGGGTGAGCTGTTCGTTGCAGATCTTCTGCACGAACGACTTGACCTCGGTGTTGCCGAGTTTGGTCTTGGTCTGACCCTCGAACTGGGGCTGGGACACCTTCACCGAGATCACCGCGGCCAGACCCTCGCGGATGTCGTCACCGGTGAGGTTGGGATCCTTGTCCTTGAGCAGCTTCTTGTCCTTGGCGTACTTGTTGACCACCGTGGTCAGTGCTGCGCGGAAACCCTCTTCGTGCGTGCCGCCCTCGTGGGTGTTGATGGTGTTGGCGAAGGTGTGTACCGATTCCGAATAGCCGGCGTTCCATTGCATCGCGACCTCGATCTCGTGGCCGGTGCCCTTGCCCTCGAAGTCGATGATGCTGGGCTGGATCGGGTTCTTGGTGCGGTTGATGTGCTTGACGAAATCCACCAGGCCGCCGGGATAGTGGAACACCCGGTGCTTGACCTTGACCGGGGACGCAGCCTCGGCGGCCTTCTGATCGGCGGTCTTGGGTGCTTCGGCTTGGTCGCTGACCACGTCGTCGACGACCTCGTCGGGCGTGACGCGTTCGTCGGTGAGCTCGATCGTCAGGCCCTTGTTCAGGAATGCCATCTCCTGCAGCCGGCGGGCGATGGTCTCGAAGTCGTAGGTGGTGGTCTCGAAGATGTTCGGGTCGGCCCAGAACCGGATGGTCGTCCCGGTCTCCTTGGTCGGCTCGCCCTTGCGCAAGGTGCCCGGCTTGGAGTGCTCGTAGGTCTGGAACCACTGGTAGCCGTCCCTGCGGATGTCGGCTTCGAGCCGGCTCGACAAGGCGTTGACCACCGAGACGCCCACACCGTGCAGGCCACCGGAGACCTGGTAGGCGCCCTCTTCGAACTTGCCGCCGGCGTGCAACACCGTCATCACGACGTCGACGGTCGGGATCTTCTGCGTCTTGTGCAGCTCGACCGGAATTCCGCGGCCGTCGTCGGTGACCTGCACTCCGCCGTTCTCCAGGAGCCGCACGTCGACCTTGGTCGCATAGCCCGCCATCGCCTCGTCGACGGCGTTGTCGACGACCTCCCAGATCAGGTGGTGCAGGCCCCGTTCGCCGGTGGAACCGATGTACATGCCCGGACGTTTACGGACCGCTTCCAGACCTTCGAGCACCTTGATGGCATCGGCGCCATACTCGCTGGGAGCGTTCTTCTTCTGGGCAGCCACGTTGGACGCGTCTCCTTGGGGTTCGCAGGCGAGCGGCGACATACCGCGCGCGGACATCTGCGTCCAGTCTACCGGGTAAGGACGTCAGGACCCACTCTGCGGACGCGTTTCCTCACACCTAAACGCGCCGTGCGGCGATTTTTTCGCATCGGGATAGGTCTTGACGGCGTGGATGGGTTTCGGGACCATCCTGGCGACTCTCAGGTATAGGTCTCAGCCGTAGGTGTCACGCGGTCCACGGCCCCGCACGCTGTAGGGGCCCTTCCGCCACGACGGGCCCACCGGGCCGACGATCTTCAGGGTGGTGACGACGTTGTCCCCGACCGCCGCGGCGATCTTGGCCAACAGCTGCGCCTGCACCATCCGCAGCTGGGTGGCCCAGGCCGTGGACTCCGCAGTGACGGTCAAGACGCCCTCGTGCAGAGACTTCGGTACCGCGTGGTCGGCGATCTGGTCGCCGACCACGGCGCGCCACCGGCCGAACACCGCGCCCTCGGCGACTTTGGCCGACCAGCCGCGGGTACGCGCCAAATCACTGGTGGCCGCCCCAAGTGTTTGTGGATCCCGGGCGTCGGGTCCCGGCCCGGACCATCGGCGCCGTCCGGCGCCCGGCTTGCGACGCGGGGCGGGGGAGGGGCGGCCGCGACCGACCTCCTTGCCCTGCACACGCGCGGCGCCGCGGGCCTCCTCCAACGTGCGGCGCACCAGGTCCATGCCCTTCAACCCGGCCAGGTGTGCGGGCGGACCCATGCGGTCGTCCTCGTCGCCGTCAGTCATGAGCGCACCTCGGAGATCCGGCCGGAGTCGCTGTCGGTCATGTCGATCCGAACGCGCCGGGCATCCCAGTCGACGGGGATGTCGTCGTCGACGGCCGCAGTGACCAATACCTGCTCGGCCGACGCGGCCACCTGGGCCAGCGCCCGACGCCGCGCGCTGTCGAGTTCGGCGAACACATCGTCGAGCAGCAACACCGGGTCACCTCCCTCGGTCCGGAGCAGTTCGTAGGACGCCAGCCGCAGCGCCAGCGCCATCGACCATGATTCCCCATGGCTGGCGAACCCCTTGGCGATCTGATCCCCGAGCCGTAACTCCAGATCGTCGCGGTGCGGTCCGACAAGACACACACCGCGCTCGAGTTCGGCGTCGCGCCGGCGGCCGAGCTCGTCGAGCAGCGCTTCCTGGAACACCGCCGGGTCGACCGTGCCCGCCGCCGCCTCACTCTCGACGCGATCGACGCCGCTGCGGTAGCGGATGCCCGCGGCCCGCGACGCCGGGGCCAACAATTGGTAAGCCTTCTCCACTTCGGGTGCGAGCGCATTGACCAGTGCAATGCGCGCGGCGATCAGCTCGGCACCGTGGGCGGCCAGATGCCCGTCCCACACGTCGAGGGTCTGCAGCGCCGAACGATCCCCTTTGAACCGGGCCGCCGAGGCGGTCTTGAGCAGTGCGGTGCGTTGCCGCACCACCTTGTCGTAATCAGCTCGCACACCGGCGATTCGGGGCCGACGCGTCGTGGCCAGTTCGTCGAGGAAGCGGCGCCGCTCACCTGGGTCGCCACGCACCAGCGCGAGGTCCTCGGGGGCGAACAACACCGCGCGCAACACCCCGAGGATCTCCCGGGCCGACCGCACCGGCGAACGGTTCAGCCGTGCCTTGTTGGCACGGCCGGCGGTGATGTCGACGTCCACGGCCAGTTCCCGACCGTCGTTGACCACGATCGTGGACACGATCGCGCGATCGGCACCGGCGCGGATCAGCGGTGCGTCGGTGGCCACCCGATGCGAGGACAGGGTCGACGAATACCACAGTGCTTCAACGATGTTCGTCTTACCGTACCCGTTGGGCCCGACGAACACGGTGCGGCCGGGGTCGAGCTCCAACTCCAGACGCGGCCAGGAGCGGAAATCGGTCAGCGTGAGCCGGCGAACATACACCGCGTCACTCCGTCATCCCGACTCACTGATCCGCTGCACCGCGTGCCCACCGAACTGGTTGCGCAACGCGGCGACGGCTTTCATGGTCGGCGAATCGTCTTGGCGTGACAGGAATCTGGCGAACAGTGCGGCAGCGATGCTCGGCACCGGAACCCGGAGACGGATGGCTTCTTCCACCGTCCACCGGCCCTCACCGGAGTCCTCGGTGTAGCCGCTGATCTGCGCCAGGCCCGGGTCCTCACGCAGCGCCTTGGCCAACAGTTGTTGCAGCCAGGACCGCACCACGGTGCCGTTGGTCCACGCCTGGTAGACGGCCTGCGGGTCACGCACGAGATCCTCGGCGGCGAGCATCTCGTACCCCTCCGCATACGCGGTCATCAGCGCGTATTCGACGCCGTTGTGCACCATCTTCGCGAAATGCCCGGCACCCACCGCTCCCACGTGGACGAACCCGTCCGCGACGGGACCAGCCGGGCGCAGCGCGTCGAAGATCGGCATGGCGCGCGCGACGTCGTCATCGCTGCCGCCGACCATCAGGCCGTATCCCTCGGTCAGGCCCCACACACCACCGGACACGCCGGCATCGATGAACGCGATCCCGTTGTCCGCCAACAGTTTCGCGTGCGGTTCGTCCTCGGTGTAGCGGGAGTTCCCGCCGTCGATCACCAGATCGCCGTCCTCGAGGATCTCCGCAAGCTCCACGATGGTCTGGTGGGTGACCGTTCCGGAGGGCACCATCACCCACACCACCCGCGGTGCGGTCAGCGCGGCGGCCAGGTTGGCCAGCGACGACACGTCGGAGACCTCGGGTCGCGGGTCGAACCCGACGACGTCGTGTCCGGCGTCGCGCAACCGAGACCGCATGTTGAATCCCATTTTGCCCAGGCCGACCAGACCTACCTGCACCGTCTGCGCCTCCTGTTCGCGGTCGCGTCGGTCAGCCGGGGAGGCGGACCGGCATCAACAGATATACATATTCGGTCTGCGCGGCCGGGTACGGTCCGCTGCCGCTGACCTCCGCGTCGTCCGCACCGGCCGGACGCAGCACCGCGGGACGGCTCGGCGTGGTGAACCCGAAGGTGACCCGCTCGGAGTGCAGCGAGCCCAGCCCGTCGGTGAGGTAGGTCGGGTTGAACGCGATCGTCAGCGGTTCGCCGCTGAACTGCACCTGCAGATCCTCCTCGGCGCGGCCGACGTCATCGGCACCGGCCGACAGATGCAGGGTGTCCTCGGAGAATTCCATGCGGACCTGGGCCCCGCGGTCGGCGACCAGCGCCACACGCTTGATGGCCTCGGTCAGCTCAGCGACACCGACAGTGGCCACGGCGGTGTGCTCGGTGGGCAGCAGCTGGCGGAACTTCGGGAATTCGGCGTCGAGCAGCCGAGTGGTGGAGCGTTTGCCCTTGCTCCGGATCCCGAGCAGTCCCTCCTTGCCCACGCTGGGACCGGCACCGAGCGCGAGGTGGACTTCGGAGCCGTCGGTGCCGGCGCGCGCGGCCTCGGCCAGGGTTTTGGCAGGTACCAGCACCGCAGCCTCCACGCCGGGCGTCGATGTCGACCAGGTCAGTTCACGCACGGCCAGACGGAAACGGTCGGTGGCGGCGAGAACGACTTTCTCCCCGGCGATCTCGACGCGGATACCCGTGAGCATCGGCAACGTGTCATCGCGGCCGGCGGCGACGGCGACCTGACCGATGGCCTCGGCGAACAGGTCCGCCGACACCACACCGGTCTCGTCGGGCAGCGTGGGCAGCGTGGGATAGTCCTCGACGGCCATCGTCGGCAGCGAGAACCTGGCGCTGCCGCAGCTCAGGGCCACCCGTGTGCCTTCCACGCTGACGTCGACCGGCTTGGCCGGCAGCGATCGCACAATGTCAGAGAGCAACCGGCCGGACACCAAAACGCTTCCCGGAGAGGCGATTTCGGCAGGAATCTGCACCTCGGCCGAGACCTCGTAGTCGAATCCGGAGATCGTCAGGCCCTCGTCGGACCCGGTGAGCAGCACGCCGGCCAGCACGGGCACCGTTGGGCGGGAGGGCAGGTTGCGGGCCACCCAGGCGACTGCATCGGCGAAGTCCTCGCGGGTCAGCCGAAATTTCAGATCGGTCAGACCTGCAGTTGTCGTCGCCACGTCCATAGCGTCCCTTCGATGAAACACCCCGATAAGCCTGGTGCAGCGATGTCCCGGGTCGCCGGGCACGCCGCATCCGGCGTGTCATGACGACCGGAACGGCTGTCGATGAACCACCGTAGATCGTCGGGCTCCAATCTGAAAGCCAAACGGGTGCTCCGACCGGGACGCACGACACCCCGGCACACCGGGGCCGGTGAATCGTTTCTCCCCAACAGCCTTCTTCTGAAGAAAATCTAGAGAGAGAACTCAGTATCAGTAATAGGCATTGTGGAATCTGGGGATAACCGGTGCTTTGTGCAGGCCAGCCGCATCGCGCCGGTGTGAGCGGGCTGGGGAGATCCTCGGCATCGTTGTGCCGGGGATGGGGACGGCCGTGCGGTTGTGGACGAGGGATCACAAACTTCGGTGATTCATCGGCAGGTTGTCCACAGACCGTGCACAGGCAGCGCTGTGGCGGCTGTGACTGGGGTGGCCAGAGTTTTTGTGTCGTTCGGGCGACGCGCCGGGCAGCACGGCACGCGACACGCCGCGACGAGGCAGCGCGAAAGGGAAGAGGGGGTCAGCGCTTGGCGCGCTGACGGATGCGGGTCGTCAGTTCTTTGACGTGATCGAAGATCTCACGTCGTTCGGCCATCTCGGCGCGAATCTTCTTCTCCGCGTACATGACTGTGGTGTGGTCGCGGCCGAACGCCTGACCGATCTTGGGCAGCGACAGGTCGGTGAGCTCCCGGCACAGATACATCGCGATCTGCCGGGCCTGAGCCAACGCTCGGGTCTTGCCCGGTCCGCGCAGCTCGTCGACGCTGGTCTCGAAGTACTCGGCGGTGGCCGCCATGATCGCCGCGGTGCTGATCTGCATGGTCGACGGATCGGAGATCAGGTCGCGGAGCACGATCTCGGCCAACGACTTGTCGATCAACGTCTTGTTCAGCGACGCGAACGCCGTGACCCGGATCAGGGCGCCCTCGAGTTCGCGAATGTTGCGTTCGATCCGGCTGGCGATCAGTTCGAGGACGTCGTCGGGGACGTCGAGGTTGTCCATCTGCGCCTTCTTGCGCAGGATCGCGATGCGCGTCTCGAGCTCGGGCGGCTGGACGTCGGTGATCAGGCCCCACTCGAAGCGCGTCCGCAGCCGGTCTTCGAGGGTGGCGAGCTGCTTGGGCGGCCGATCGGAGGAGATGACGATCTGCTTGTTCGCGTTGTGCAGCGTATTGAAGGTGTGGAAGAACTCCTCCTGGATTCCGTCCTTGCCCTCGATGAACTGGATGTCGTCGACCAGAAGCACGTCGATGTCGCGGTAGGTCCGCTTGAACGATGCCCGGCGGTCGTCGCGCAGCGAGTTGATGAAGTCGTTGGTGAATTCCTCGGTGGAGACGTACTTCACCCGCATTCCCGGAAACAGCCGCTGCGCATAGTTACCGGCGGCATGGAGCAGGTGCGTCTTGCCCAGCCCGGACTCACCCCAGATGAACAGCGGGTTGTAGGCACGGGCAGGTGCTTCGGCGATGGCCAGCGACGCGGCGTGGGCGAACCGGTTGGAGGCACCGATGACGAACGTGTCGAAGGTGTAGCGCCGGTTGAGATTGATCGCGGTCGGATCGTCGTCGTCGGTGCTCTTGGTGCGGTTCGACAGGTAGCTCGGCCAGTTCGCCTCGGCGCTGGCGCGCGCGGCGAGATCGTCGTCGACGAGGTCTTCGGCCGGATCCGCAGTGTCGGTATCGGTGACCGGGAAACCGTTCTGAGTGTCCTCAGCCGACGGCGCGGCCGGCGGGTCGTCGATGCGAACCCCCAGTTCCACCCGCTGACCGAGCTGGCGACTCAACGCGGCGATGATCGGCTCACGCAGATGACGTTCGATCTCGTTCTGGACGAACGGCGTCGGCACCGACAACAGGGCGAAGCCCTCAGTGATGACCAGCGGCTGCACGAGCTTGAGCCAGGCACGCTGCTGCGGGGTCAACGCTCCACCGGACGGGCTGCCCGAACCGTTGAGTTCGGCGACCACGTTGTTCCAAATGGAAACGAAAGGGGGGTCGGGGTCAGCCGTCATCGACAAGCACCCCCTCGCCGGCCGTCCGAGAACGGCCAATTGAACGAAGACGAACTGTCCACAAAGTTATCCACAACCTGTGGATGGGACATCGTCGTCGCTCGGTCGTCTATCGGCGGGAACACCGCGGGTCGGAGCTTCTCACGGATCAGGCGCATTCAGTGGGCTCGCGACGGCGTCGCATGTCCTCGCTTCGTTTGTCTGTCGCCGCTCCATTCGGAATCGGCTCTGCCAGAAGCTAACAGTTTTCTCTCCGGGTGCCAACAGTTCGGCAACATTGTCCGGAGACGGATTGTGGTCTGTGCCAAGAGGTCCTGACGAACGTGACACCAGTGACATCTGTGATGATTCTGATCAGGCGGGATGGGCAGCTGCGGACGGTCGGAGGGCCGTGATGGAGGCCGGTCGAGCAGGTTTGACCCAGGGAAAACTCGTCAGTACCCTCGAACAGTCGCCCGTACGTGGCGATACGGCTGCGACCCGGTCCTCGGGGGACCGCGCCGGCTAACAATGCGAGACGGACGAGCTTAACAACGGCCGATCGCGTGAACGTGTGCCACGAGAGTCGGCGGGCGGTCGCGCGGGGGCCAGACTCAGCAAGGAGTGACTGTCGTGGCCAAGGGCAAGCGAACCTTCCAGCCCAACAACCGCCGCCGCGCGCGCGTGCATGGGTTCCGGTTGCGGATGCGCACCCGTGCCGGCCGCGCGATCGTGTCCGATCGTCGCCGCAAGGGCCGTCGTTCACTGACTGCGTGACCCGGTCCGAGGTCTGACGCGGTGCTTCCGGCGCAACACCGGATGACGCGGTCGGCCGAATTCGGAGCCACAGTAGGTCGGGGAGTGCGGGCAGCACAGCCCGACCTCGTCGTCTACACGTTGCGTTCCGATGCCTCCGGTGTTCCCGGACCGAGAATCGGCCTGGTCGTCTCCAAAGCAGTGGGTAACGCGGTGCAGCGACACCGGGTGTCCCGGCGCCTGCGCCACGTGGCCCGTTCCGTCCTGCCCGAACTTGACCCCGCCGATCGGGTCGTTATCAGGGCACTGCCCGGCAGCCGCGACGCAGTGTCGCCGCGCCTGGAACAGCAACTGCGCACCGCGCTGCGTCGCATCCGGCAGCGGCAGGGAGCCGCGACGTGACCGCCCGGCCAGTCCGCGCCATCATCTTTCTGATTCAGCTCTACCGCCACACGATCTCCCCGCTGCGGCTGCCCACGTGTCGGTTCATGCCGACCTGTAGTCAGTACGCCGTCGACGCGTTCACCGAATTCGGCCTGTGGCGCGGGGGCTGGTTGGCCACCGTGCGCCTGCTCAAGTGCGGGCCGTGGCACGCAGGAGGGTGGGACCCGATCCCGGACCGCCATCCCGGCCGCAGTCACAGTGACGCAATGGCCGAATGTGGTTGCGGCAGACCCCAAGACCATGCCGATGACCGGAACCGCCCGGTATCTCAAGGGAAGAGTCAACGCAGTGTTTAACTTCTTCAGCCTCGACATCATCTACTACCCGGTGTCGGCGATCATGTGGGTCTGGTACAAGGCGTTCGCCTTCCTGCTGGGCCCGTCGAACTTCTTCGCCTGGGCCCTGTCGGTGATGTTCCTGGTGTTCACGCTGCGCGCGATCCTCTACAAGCCCTTCGTGAAGCAGATCCGCACCACGCGGCAGATGCAGGAACTGCAGCCGCAGATCAAGGCGCTGCAGAAGAAGTACGGCAAGGACCGCCAGCGCATGGCGCTGGAGATGCAGAAGCTGCAGAAGGAGCACGGGTTCAACCCGATCCTCGGCTGTCTGCCGATGCTCGCGCAGGTGCCGGTGTTCCTCGGTCTGTTCCACGTACTGCGTTCGTTCAACCGGACCCAGGGCGGCTTCGGTCAGGTCCAGCTCACGGTCGAGCAGAACCGGGCCACCGGCAACTATGTCTTCAGCCCGACCGACGTCGCGAACTTCCTCGACGCCAACCTGTTCGGTGCGCCGTTGAGCGCCACCATGATCCAGACCACGGGTCTGGACGCGTTCACCGAATTCAACCGTGCGGCCGTGATCGGTGTCGGTTTGCCGATCATGATCCTGGCCGGCATCGCGACGTACTTCAACAGCCGTGCCTCGGTGGCCCGGCAGAGTCCGGAGGCGGCCGCCAACCCGCAGACCGCGATGATGAACAAGCTCGCGCTGTACGTCTTCCCGCTGGGCGTCGTCGTCGGTGGTCCGTTCCTGCCGCTCGCGGTGATCATGTACTGGCTCGCCAACAACATCTGGACCTTCGGTCAGCAGCACTACGTGTTCGGCAAGATCGAGAAGGAAGAAGAACTCAAGAAGCAGGAAGCGCTGGAGCGCCGGGCCGCCAATGCGCCGGCCCCGGGTTCCAAGCCCGCGCGGAAGAAGAAGAGCGCGGCGAGTGCGGAGACCACTCAGGCACCGGATGCGAGCACCGAGGACGGGGAGAAGCCGGCGGCGGGTTCGGCCGAGCCCCCGGCACCCAAGACCGGAAACAACGCGCAGAAGGCCCCGGGGTCTGCGGCGGCGAAGACTGCGGTGAACCGCACGCCCAAACCCGGCGCCGGCACGAAGAAGAAGAAGAAGCGTTGACACGCGGCCGGGCCGCGGACGAGAAAGAGGTAGACATGACCGACACCGAGACCACAGAACGTAACGAGGACGAGCGGGTCGACGCCGAGGGTGAGTCGACGAGCACCGGTGACGATCTGGAGGAGCGCTTGGTCGCCGAAGGCGAGATCGCCGGCGACTATCTCGAAGAGCTGTTGGATCTGCTGGACTTCGACGGTGACATCGACCTGGATGTGGAGGGCGACCGCGCTGTCGTCAGCATCGACGGCGGGACCGATCTGAACAAGCTCGTGGGGCGTAAGGGTGAGGTGCTCGACGCGCTGCAGGAGCTGACCCGGCTGGCGGTGCATCAGAAGACCGGCGAACGCAGCCGGCTGATGCTGGACATCGCGCAGTGGCGCAAGCGTCGGCGCGACGAGCTGGCCGCACTCGGGCAGAAGGTTGCTCGCCGCGTGCTGGAGACGGGGGAGCGTGAGGAGCTCGCTCCGATGACCCCGTTCGAGCGCAAGATCGTGCACGATGCGGTGGCGGCTGTCGACGGTGTGCACAGCGAGAGCGAGGGTGTGGAGCCGTCGCGCCGCGTGGTCGTGCTGATCGACTGAGAGTTACATAAATGTAGTTCTGGCCGGCGCGAGGGAGGATGTTTCACGTGAAACGTGCGGACGTGCCCCAGCCGCCGGAGGCGGTGCACGACGTGTTTGGCGACCGTGCCGACGTTGCGGTGCAGTACGCGGAAATCCTCGCGGGGGCCGGCGTCGAACGCGGTCTGCTCGGTCCCCGGGAGGTGGACCGGCTCTGGGAACGGCACATCCTCAACAGTGCGGTGCTCGGCGAATTGTTCACCCCGGGAGAGCACGTCGCCGACATCGGCAGCGGCGCCGGCCTGCCCGGGATACCGCTGGCACTCGCGCGCCCCGATGTCGCGGTGACCTTGATCGAGCCGCTGCTACGCCGCAGCGACTTCCTCCGCGAAGCCGTGGCGCTGCTCGGTGTGGATTGCACGGTGGTGCGTGGCCGCGCGGAGGACCCGTCAGTGCGCGACGCGGCAGGGGAGATGGACGCGGTCGTGTCACGAGCGGTGGCATCGCTCGACAAGATCGCGGCTTGGAGCGCGCCGCTGCTGCGGACCGGAGGCAGGATGGTGGCGATGAAGGGGGAGCGGGCGGCCGAAGAGATCGGTGAGCATCGACGTGCGCTGACGGCCGCCGGCTTCGACGGAGTCCGCGTCGCGGTCTGCGGTGCGGATTACGTCGACCCACCGGCGACAGTCGTCATAGGGTCATTGGTGAAGAAGTCGGCGCCACGGCAGCCGGGAAGGAGACGCGGGTGAACTCAGGTCCCGGCGACGCGGAAGCGCCCGATGTTTCACGTGAAACGTGGACGGTGCAGGAGGTCGACACCCCGATCGGCGCGGAAGCGGAACGAGCGGTGCGCGTCCTGCACGCGGCGACGCGCAGCGGTCTGCCGAAGCCCCAACGGCAACGGGTGTTCACGATCGCCAACCAGAAGGGCGGGGTCGGGAAGACCACGACCGCCGTCAACATCGCCGCGGCGCTGGCGCTGCAGGGCGCCAACACGTTGGTGATCGATCTGGACCCGCAGGGCAACGCGAGCACCGCACTCGGCATCGAACACCGGCCCGGGACCCCGTCGTCCTACGAGGTGTTGATCGGCGAGATCCCCCTCGAAGAGGCACTGCAACGCAGTCCGCACAACGAGCGGCTGTACTGCGTCCCGGCGACCATCGACCTCGCCGGCGCCGAGATCGAACTCGTGAGCATGGTCGCCCGGGAGGGGCGGTTGCGGAACGCGCTGAGCGAGTTGAAGAACTACGACTTCGACTACGTCTTCATCGACTGCCCACCCTCGCTCGGGTTACTCACCATCAACGCTCTGGTCGCAGCGCCCGAGGTGCTGATCCCGATCCAGTGTGAGTACTACGCCCTCGAAGGTGTGGGCCAGTTGCTGCGCAACATCGAGATGGTCAAGGCCCACCTGAACCCGCAGTTGGACGTCACCACGGTGGTGCTGACGATGTACGACGGCCGGACGAAGCTGGCCGATCAGGTCGCCTCCGACGTCCGGGACCACTTCGGCGACAAGGTGTTGCGCACGGTCATCCCGCGGAGCGTCAAGGTGTCCGAGGCACCGGGATACGGGATGACCATCATCGACTACGACCCGGGATCGCGCGGCGCCATGAGCTATCTCGACGCGAGCCGGGAGTTGGCGGCACGAGGCGCCGCAGAGGCCGCGCGGTGAAGTCGGCCGAGTGCACCGTGAGTGTGAAGAGAAGAGGGGATCGATGAACAATCCGGCGCGCAAGCGGAGCGGTCTCGGACGTGGCCTGGCTTCGCTGATCCCCACCGGACCGCCGGAGGATGGCGAGCGGGCGACCACCGGTCCCCGGATGGGCGACGCCGCCGCGGACGTCGTGCTCGGCGGTGGCCCGATGCCGGCGGCCGAGAACCCCGCCGGTGCGGTGTACCGCGAGATCCCGCCGTCGCAGATCGAGCCGAATCCGCGGCAGCCGCGCCAGGTGTTCGACGAGGAGGCGCTGTCGGAGCTCGTGCACTCCATCAAGGAGTTCGGGCTGATGCAGCCCATCGTGGTGCGTGCGCTCCCGCCGGGACCCGACCAGACCCCGCGCTATCAACTGGTGATGGGGGAGCGTCGGTGGCGGGCCTCGCAGGAGGCCGGGGTGGCGACCATCCCGGCGATCGTGCGCGAGACAGCCGACGACAGCATGCTGCGCGACGCGCTGCTGGAGAACATCCACCGGGTGCAACTGAACCCGCTCGAAGAGGCCGCGGCGTATCAGCAGCTGCTCGACGAGTTCGGGGTCACCCACGACGAACTCGCGTCACGGATCGGCCGGTCGCGGCCCGTCATCACCAACATGATCCGGCTGCTGCGGCTCCCGATCGCGGTGCAGCGGCGGGTGGCCGCCGGCGTCCTGTCCGCCGGCCATGCTCGGGCCCTGCTGGCGCTCGAAGCCGGTCCGGAGGCCCAGGAGGAGCTCGCGGCGCGGATCGTGGCCGAAGGGTTGTCCGTCCGCGCGACCGAGGAAGCGGTGACGCTGGCCAACCGGGACGGCGGAAGCACCCCGCCCGCCCCGCGCCGTAAGCCGATCCAGATGCCGGGCCTGCAGGATGTCGCCGAGCAGCTCTCGACCGCGTTCGACACCCGCGTGACCGTCAGCTTGGGCAAGCGCAAAGGCAAGATCGTGGTCGAATTCGGTTCGGTGGACGATCTGCAACGCATTGTCGAGTTGATGAACGCGTCGAAGCCGTGACCGATCACCCGGGCGAATTACGTCACTGTGACACGAAACCGGTGTCCGGGTGGGCGCTCAGCGCTTCCTGCGTCAAAACTGCTGAGCGACAACGCGATTCATTCCTGGCCTCGGACGGCGACCGTGACCGGGCGCGAATCACGCCCCGGTTGCGCCGGGCTTCTATCCTGGAGTGGCAGTCGCGCCGCTCGGCGCGGCGGAGACCTCCGGGAGCGTAGTGACCACTCGCATCACGCCTCTTCGACTCGAGTCCTTCGAGCAGCTACCCAAGCATGCCCGGCGGTGCACCTACTGGGAGGTCGACCCGTCCACGCTCCCGGGAGAAGACCACCTCGCTGACCCGGAGTTCGAGAAGGAAGCATGGCTGTCGATGGTCATGCTCGAGTGGGGTTCCTGCGGTCAGGTCGCGGTCCGCGCCCGCGGCGACGACGACCGGCCGGGGGAAGAGCCCTCGGACGACGAGCCGTGCCTCGGATACGTGTTCTATGCGCCACCGCGCTCGGTACCGCGCGCGGCCCGGTTCCCGACCGGCCCGGTGAGCGCCGACGCGATCCTGCTGACCACGCTCGGTATCGAGGCCGGCCAGGACACCGAGGGTCTGACCCGCACCTTGATCACCGCGGTGATCGGTGACCTGGTCCGCCGCGGGGTGCGCGCACTGGAGGCCTTCGGTCGCACCGCGGAAGTGGAGGAGTTGGAGGCACCGGCGACGGTGCCCGACGAGGTCCGTCCGGTGCTGGCGGTGCTGGGGGAGTGCACGGTCGGCCATTGCGTGTTGGCCAGCGACCTACTCCTCGACGCCGGGTTCGAGGTGGTGTCCCATCACCGGTATTTCCCGCGGCTGCGGCTGGAGCTCGAGCAGGGACTGGGGTGGAAGGCCGGCGTGGAGGCGGCGCTGGAGCGGCTCCTGCTCAGCGCGCAGCTCGAACAGCCGGTAGGGGCCGGGCAGGGAGCTGCGCTCAGCTGTGGCGAGCCTGCTCGACGGCCAGTTCGTGGGCCAGCAGTTCCGCGAACGTGAATGTCCCTGTGGGACGGTCGTTTTTGCCCAGCAGATAGAGCCGCTTGACGGCGGCGAGGATGCCCTCGGCTATCGCGTCGCGTGCCGACGGGGTCACCAAAGTGGCACGGTCGTCCGGATTGCTGATGTAGCCGACGTCGACCTGCACGGTCGGCATCCGGGTCAGTCGGAGCAGGTCCCAGGTGCGTCCATGTACCCGACAGTCACGTAATCCGGTGCGCGCCACGACTTCTCGCTGGATGAAGTCGGCCAGGTTGCGTCCGATGGTGGACACCGAGCCGTGTGAGTTGCCGAAGTGGAACGACGCCACCCCGTTGGCGGCCGGGCTCGACTGGGTTTCGCAGCGGAGGCTGATCATCAGATCGGCACCGACGGTGTTGGCGGTGGCGGCCCGTTCGGCATCGCTCGGGGCGGTATGCATCGACCGGGACAGGAACGTGTCCATGCCGATCGCGGTCATCCGGCCCTCGAGCCGACTGGCCAAGTCCCACAGGATCTCTGCTTCGCTGATCGGGCCGGCGGGACCGTTCATGATCAGTCCGTGGTCGGTGCCGCCGCGGCCGGGATCGATGATGATGCGCTTGCCGGACAGCCGCGGACCGGAACTGCGCACGAGTTCCTCTTCCCGGATGGCGTGCGGAGAGCCGCCGGTGACGCGGGAGCCGAGGAAGTACAGGGAGCGCAGGGTCTCCGGACCGCAGATGCCGTCCGGGTACAGGCCGTACTCACGCTGGTAGGACATCAGGGCGTTGTGGGTCTGCAGCCCGAAATGGCCGTCGACCAGGCCGGTGTAGAAGCCGAGGTCCTGCAGCCTGGCCTGCAGGGTGGCGACGTCGTCGCCGTACATCGGCGCACCGAACTGGTGGTTGAGCACGCGCGCCCCCAGCCGGTAGGAGGCCTCTTTGAGTGCACGGAACGTCGCCTCACCGACGATGCCGTCGACCAACAGGCCGCGGTGCTGCTGAAACGCGCGCACGGCGTGATCGAGCTCATCGTCGAACAGGTCGGCCACCACATGTCTTCCGGTGGTCAGGTCGGACTCCGCGTCGTCGATCATGCCGAGGGCCGCCAGGGCCGACCGGATCTCGGTGACCGCACCCCCGCGGTCACCGCGACGCAGACTCGACATGGACCGATTGTCTCAGACAGCCAACGGAATCAGAAAAACCCAGGCCCGCGACAGTCATCGAATATGGCAACCGTGCGGTCACAGACAGGTGTCTGACGACTGTCGGTGACGTCAGAGCACGTCGCTGATCTCGCGCAACAGCGCCGCTTTGCCTTTCGCGCCGACGATCCGCTTCACCGGCTCGCCGTCCTTGAACAGGATCATCGTGGGGATCGACACGACCTGGAAGTCACGCGCGGTGGCCGGGTTCTCATCGACGTCGATTTTCGCCACCCGCAGCACATCGGCCTTCTCCGCGGCGATCTCCTCGAGCACCGGCGCGACCATCTTGCACGGCCCGCACCACGTGGCCCAGAAGTCCACGAGCACGGGGCTGCTGCTCGACAGCACCTCGGTAGAGAACGAATCGTCGGTCACGGTCACCGTTTTGGCATCGCTCACTGATGCGCTCCTATCAGGTCACTGTCTTCGGTTGTGGTGGAGGTTCTTTCGCCGGGCTCGGCATGCTCGGCCAGCCAGCGCTCGGCGTCGATCGAAGCCGCACAACCACTTCCGGCAGCGGTGATGGCCTGTCGGTAGGTGTGGTCCACGAGATCGCCTGCGGCAAAGACACCTTCGATGGAGGTGTAGGTGGTCCGGCCCTCCACCACGACGTAGCCGGCGTCGTCCAGATCGACCTGGCCGCGGACCAGTTCCGAGCGCGGATCGTGACCGATGGCCACGAACACACCGGTGACGGCCCGCTCGGACTCCTCACCGGTGACGGTGTTACGGAGCCGGATGCCGGTGACCTTGGGATCGCCGTCGATCGCGACGACCTCGGTGTTGGTCAGGAAGGTGATCTTCTCGTTGGCCTGGGCACGTTCGAGCATGATCTTGGAGGCGCGGAACTCCTCGCGGCGGTGGATCAGGGTGACGCTGCGGGCGAAGCGCGTCAGGAAGGTCGCCTCCTCCATCGCCGAGTCACCGCCGCCGACGACCACGATGTCCTGGTCGCGGAAGAAGAAGCCGTCGCAGGTGGCGCAGGTGCTCACGCCCATGCCGGTCAGGTCGCTCTCCCCGGGTACGCCCAGCTGGCGTGCGGCTGCGCCCATGGCCAGGATGACCGCGCGAGCCGAGTGCGTCTCGTCGCCGACGGTGACGGTCTTGACCGGGCCGGTCAGGTCGACGGCGTCCACGTCCTCCATGCGCAGGTCGGCTCCGAAGCGCAGCGCCTGCTCGCGCATCTGGTCCATCAGCTCGGGGCCCATGATGCCCTCCCGGAAGCCCGGGTAGTTCTCGACCTCGGTGGTGGTCATCAGCGCACCACCGAACTGGCTGCCCTCGAACACCAGGGGGCTGAGCTGGGCGCGCGCGGCGTAGATGGCTGCGGTGTAGCCGGCCGGACCCGAGCCGATGATGATCAGGTCGTGAACCGGGGTGGAGGAAGTCATGAGCACCTTTCTGCCAGCGGCAAGTGGGAGACCTTCGGCTGGGTCAACACCAGGGTAGGCCGGTGTGTTCCGAGGCAGACATCCGGCGCGTCACCGGCAACGTTCGTCGGTGGCGTGCCGCAGCGCGCGCCCGATGCGCTCCACCACCTCGGCGGGAACGTCGGGGGCGTCGGCGGCGCCCAGGTCGGCAACCGCCCGGCGGGCGGCGTCGAGCCCGGCCAGGAGCTCGGCGGCGTGGGGATCGGCGCGGACCCGACGGCGGATGTGGGCCGCGGTGGCGTCGTCGAGCAGACCGGCCTGCAGGTCGGCCAGCACCTCGGGGGTCAGAGGCAGCGCAGGGTCTGATCCGGTCGCGCTGTCCATGGCCCACTCCGTCGGTTGCTCGATCGGTTCGCAGGATAACCGAGCCGACCGGCGCGGGTCACTCGGCGGCGCTGTCGGTGGCCAGGAATTCCAGAGCGGTGGCGAGCTTGGTGCGGGCGCGCGCGCAGCGGCTCTTCACCGTGCCCTCGGCGACGCCGAGCATGCGCGCGGTTTCGGCCACCGAGAATCCCTGCATGTCGACGGCGACCACGGCAGCACGCTGCTCGACCGGTAACCGCAGCAGCGCGCGGTGCACCGTCAGCGCGGTGTCGACGGCGGTGGTGGGGTCGGGGGTGCGCGCCGATTCCTCGTGGAGTTGTTCGTATCCGTGGAACTTGTTGCGGCGCAGTCGATCCAGGCAGGCATTGACGACGATGCGGTAGAGCCAGCTACTGACCGCCGAGTCGTGGCGGAACGTGCCGGCGGCCCGGTGGGCGGCCAACAGCGCGTCCTGCAGCGCGTCGGCGGCATCCTGGGGGTCCCTGCTGGTCAGGATCGCGAGCCGGTAGAGCCGACGATGGTGGCGGTAGAACAGCTCCTCGAACGCGTACCGGTCACCGCCGACGTGCGCGGCGAGCAACTCCCGGTCGCTGCGCGGCCGCTCGGTGTGTCGTCCCCCGAAGATGCCCACAGCCGAACACTAACGGCGGCGCGACGGGTCTCGGCACACCAGTTTCGGCGGGCCTCAGGAGGCCGCGTTGAGCGTGATCTCCGCGATGTCGGTGCGGCTCTCTCCGTCGACCTGCCCGAGCGTGGTGATCCAGACCAGCACGTGGGACGTGGGCTCGGCGTCCTCGACCTCGATGGTGTTGGAGCCCGGCTTGAGGGTGGTCGGGTCGGTCAGCGCGGTGGTGGCGTCCAGTGTCGACGGGGAGGCCGACGACGACGACCGGATCTGCACCGCGGTGCCCGTGCTGTTCAGGTTGATGGTGACCGAACCGATGGTCTCGGGCTCGGACAACTCCAGCATCAGGCCCACCCCGCTCTTGAAGTTCGGGAACGGCACCGCGTCGGTGTAGGTGTCCGTCGGCCACACCGTCGAGGAGTTGCCGTCGATGGCCAGCTCGGCCAGCTCGGGTGCGTCGGCGCCGCCGCCGGGCGAAAAGACGGTCACCCCAACGGGTTCGATCTCAGCACCCGAGGCGCTCTGCTGGGTGTCGTCCTGCTGCTGGGTCGACGAGGGTGCGTTGAGGCCCAGCGCGTCCCCGCCCAGACCGCTGCCGACGTCGCCGAAGATGCGGCTGAGCACCGTGGCCAGCAACACCACCGCGACGATCACCACCGCGGCGCCGACGGTCAGTCCGATGACCAGCCCCTTGCGGCGGCGGGCCTCGGCCTCCGGGTCGGCGTCCTCGGTCCACGGCGGGTCGGGGGCGGCGGCGCGGTCGTCGACGGGCGCGATGTGGTCGGTGCGGTCGGCGATCGCGGTGGCCTGCTGGAGCAGGTTGAGAAGCGTGGGCGCGCTGCGGATGCCGCCGTTCTCCTGCACCGCGTGTGCGGCGGCGGCCGAGATCTGGAACGGGATGTCGCGGTCGATGCTGCGCGGCTCGGCCGGCTGACCGGCGGCGTCGAGCTCGGCCGGCGCGAGCCCGCTCGGCGCGCCGGTCTCGGGCAGTGGCCACCGGTTGACCAGCAGCGCGTAGAGCACCGCGCCGATGCCGCGGATGTCGTCCTCGGGGGACGCGTCGGGCAGGGTGGCCGGGAACGCCAGCGCCACGTCACCGTCGATGCTGACGCGGATGCGGCCGGGGTGGTCGACCGACAGCGCCACACCGTTGCGGTGGGCCACCTCGGCGACCGCGGCCAGCGACTGGATGGCCCGGGCCCCACCGATCGGTGACGGCGCGGTTTCGGCCACCTCGGCCAGCGAGCCGCCGCGGATCCACTCCGAGACCACCAGTCCGCCGGTCGTGATCGGCAGGACGTCGAGCACCCGGGCCACGCCGGGCATGTCGATGCTGCCCAGCCGTTGGGTGCGGTCGAGGATGCCCTGGACCCGCTGGGCGGGCAGCACACCGTCGGGGTCGACGAACGTCAACGCGACCTGACGGTCCAGCGCGGTGTCGAGCGCCTGCCAGAACTGCAGGTGTTCGGGGCCGCCGTGGAAGACCAGCAGGCGGTAGCGACCGTTGGCCAGGGTCGCGCCGGGAATGAGGTGGGGCTCCTCGTTGCCCGGGCCCACGTCGAGACCCTGGGTGGGTGCCGACGGCAGCACCTCGGTGGGCGGGACGTCGGGCTGGAAGTCGTCGGCCGGCGGATGGTCCGGCCGGGTCCCCGAGCCGGTGTCGGTGCCCGGGGACGACAGACGTTGCGTCTCCGGGCTCGGGGAAGAGCCGCCGGCGTATTCGTCGCTCACGGCAGATCCTTTCCGCCTCCGGTCGGGGTGTAGCTCAGGGTACGTCAGCGGTGCCGGCCGGCGTTTCAACCGGCGCACGACGGCGGCCGCCGCAGCGGTGGCCTCGGGAACGTCGGCGCCCACCAGCACCGCTGCGATGATCGGTGTCATCACCAACCCGAGCACGGTCAGCCGGAGCAGCGAGCCGACGCCGCCCCATGCCTCGGTCAGCGCGTCGAGGCCCAGCAGACGGTCGACCAGGTAGGCGATCAGACCCGCGCCGAGCGACGCCGCGATGGTGACCAGCACGGTGCGCACCACGTCGAGGCCCAGGAGGCGACCGTCGGGCGGATCGAGCCGGTTGCGCAGCAGCACGTAGCCGACGGTGGCCCCGGCGAGGAAGCCCAGCCCGTTGGCCAACCCGAGGTAGCCGGCGACCAGGTCCGGGTCGTCGGTCATGTGCGGCGCGGCCAGCGACGCCGCGATCTTGACGATCGTGATCACGATGATCAGCGCGATCGGTGTCCACGGTTCCTCGCGGGCGTAGAACACGCGCAGCTGGAGCAGCACCAGCGCGTACGGGATCAGCGTGAACGCCGACAGGGTGATCGCCATGCCGAGGTAGCCGGCGTCGACGGCACCGAAGTTGCCGTACGCGAACAGGGCGGTGCCGATCGCGGGGCCCCCGACCGTCATGACCGCGACGACCGGGATCAGCGTGATCATGGTCAGCCGCGTGGCCAGCGACAGGTCGGCCAGCACGGCGGGCCCGTCGTCGGCCGCGGCGTTGCGCGACAGCCGGGGCATGACCACGGTCAGCACGGTGACGCCGATGATGCCGAACGGCAGCTGCAGTACCAGCCACGTGTAGTTGTAGATGGCCGGGCCGGACGCGGCCGCGCCGGCGGCGATCTGGTTGCCGACGATCAGGCCGACCTGGCTGATCAGCACGTAGAGCACCATCGCCAGCGCCATCATCGCGAACTTCTTCAGGCGGGCGTCGATGCCCCAGAGCGGTCGCAGGCTGATGCGTTCCCGCCGGATGGCGACGAACAGCACCAAGGCCTGGGCGACCACACCGAGGGTGGTGCCGATGCCGAGCACCAGCAGCTTAGCGTTGCCCATCTCGACCGGGTCGATCGACAGTTCGCCCGGCACCACCAGGTACAGCGCCAGCGTGGCGATGGCCACCACGTTGTTGACCACCGGCGCCCACGCCGGTGGGCCGAAGATGTTGCGGGTGTTCAGGATTGCCATGAACACCGACGAGAGGCCGTAGAAGATGATCTGCGGCAGCAGCAGGTACGCGAACGCGGTGGTCAGCGGTCGGTTCACCTGCGGATCCGACCCGAGCATGAGGTCCACCAGCAGCGGCGCGCCGACGGTGGAGATCACAGTGACGGCGAGCAGCAGCGTGGTGGCCAGGGTCAGCAACCGCCGGATGAACGCGGCCCCGCCGTCGGGGTCGTCGCGTTCGGCGCGGGCGAGGACCGGCACGAAGATCGCGGTGAAGGTGGCCTCCAGCACCAGCGCGGCGATCAGGTTCGGCAGCTGGTTGGCCACGGTGAAGGCACTGGTGAGCGCGGCGCCCAGGATGGCCGCCAGCAGCACGATCCGGGCGAACCCGGTGAGCCTGCTGACCAGCGTGGCGATGGCCATGCCCCACGAGCGGGACACCACCGCGGAGTCCGACAGTTCCTCGCGGGCTTGCGCCGCGCCCGCGGCGGGATGGGCAGCGCTTCCGCGGGCGGGTTGGACCGGGTCAGTCACCGCCGCCGCCGGGGGAGGTGGTGGTGTGCCGGCGCCGCGCGGCGTCGTCTGCTGGGTCGTCGTCGTAGGCCAGCGCGACCTCGATGGGGTCGGGTCGGTCCAGGTCGGCTGGGTCGGGCTGGCCGCGGAAGCGGTGCCACAGCCGGCGGCCGACCAGCAGCGCCAGTACCGCGCCACCCGACAGCGTGATGATGAACAGCACCTTGCCGTAGGCGTTGGAGTGCACCGACAGGCGTGCGGGTTCGCCCAGCGGCAGCCCGTTGGCGGTGCGCAGCGCCACGTCGACGGCGACGCGCTGGGTGAAATGCACCTCGATGGGCACCTTGAGCGGCAGGAAACCCGGCGGGAGCACGATCTCGCCCATGTCGGTGACGGTCATCCCGGGCGGCGCGTCGATGTCCAGCCGCACCCGGATGGGGACCGGCAGGTCGTTGCGCAACGCCAGCGGGAGCGGGCTGCGTTCGGTGGCCAGGGTGTAGGAACCGCCCGGGTTGACGATGGTGACCGCGTTGAACAGGTCCTCGACGGTGCTGCTGACCGTGGTCAGCCGCTGCTGGGCCAGACCGATGCGGGCATTCGGCGGCACCGACAGGCTCAGCGCGCGCAGCATGTCCTCACGCAGGGGGGCGGTGTAGCCCACGCCGGTCAGGCCGGTGCGTTCGTCGGTGGTCAGGGCCGCGGTCAGCCCCCACAGCCGGCCCGTGGTCGCGGCGATACCCGAGACCACCGCGTCGTCGAAGCGGCCGCGCGGGTTGCCCGCAGCCCCGTCGGGTGTGGGAGCGGTGCCGTGCACCGCGGCGGCCTCGTCGATCACCGTGCGCAGGGTGCGCGGCGCGGCCAGGCCGGCGCGGATCGCCGTGCGCACCGCCCCCAGCACCGCGGTGGCGTCGTCGCCGGTCAGATCCCACATCACGGGCGGCACCACCAGCTGGGTGCGCGGCGTCACGTCGGGATTGAGGCTGGGCCACAGCAGCGAGCCGAGCGCATCCTGGCGCCGCGCGACCGCCGAGTCCTGTTTGAGCGGAATGTCCAGCGCCGCACCGAGATACGTGGGGGACTCCGGGGACCGGCCAAGGCTGGCCAGCGCGGCCCCGATGGCGGGGTCGAACGGGGCGTTCACCAGGTTGGGGGTGTAGCGCACCGGGGTGACGGTGGCCGTCTGCGGCGCGATGGTCGTGTCGTCGGCGCTGTCGGCGAGGTCGGCCGCGCTGATCGCCACCGTCGGTCCCTGAGCCGAGAGCAGCTCCACGGACGCGGCGGTCAGTGGGCCGTCGCCGACGACGGTGACACCGCGGGTGGAGGCGATGCCGAGGATCTGGTCGACGATCTCGGCGGCGCCGGTGGTGGCGATGTGCGACAGGCCGGGGTCCCCGACCCGGTGCAGCGCGTCGAGATCGGCCTGGGCGTACGTGGTGGGGGTGACGCACAACCGGGCGGCCACCGCCCGCAGGCGCGCCAGCCAGTCGACGGCGGCCTGCTGGCCGGCGCCGGGACGGGTCGCGGTGCCGCGCCCGGAGTCCGAGCCGTCGTTGACCACATAGCCGCCGGTCATCGCATTGACCGTGACCAGCAGATCAGGGTCGACGGCCAAGCACACCGCCCGGGTCAGCTCACCGTCGGGATCCACCGGAGCGCTGGTGGCGAAGTCGATCGCCGAGAGCATGGCGTCCAGCCGTCCCCCGGGGGCCAGCGAGGCCGCCAGGTCGTCGTCGATCAGCCGGATCGGCGTGGTGCCCCCGGGCGCGCCCGCGGCCAGCCGGGGCCGATCGGCCAGCGGCCACAACACCGTCATCCCGACCGGTCGGGTGATGTCGGGCGGCACGGCCGACTCCAGTGCGCTGGTCTCGGACTCCTCCTCGGGCGGGACACCGAGAACGGGTAGCAGGAACCGGGAGTCGTCGAGGCGGGCGGGTGCGCCGTAGTCCGGAGTGCCGTTGACGTTGACCATCACCGGGTACACGCCCGGCGCATCGACGTCGAGGGACTGCGCCCCGGCCCGCAGCGGATACGTCAGCCGGAACGGCACCTCCTGGCCGCGCGTGAGTTCCGGTGCGACGGTGATGAAGTCGGCGACCGGCTGGTACTGGTCGACATTGCCGGTCAGATCGGTGCGCAACCCGGTGGAGGTGTCCACCGGGTCGGCGCGTTCGAGGCGCACCACGACGTCGCGCACCGACCGGTCCCCGACGTTGCGGATCGTGCCGGTGACCGAGACCAGCGGATCGCTGGTGGTGGTGACCAGATCAGGGGTGACGGTGTCGACGTGGATCTGCAGGAACTGGCGGGTTCCGGGTTGCGCGGCCGTGCCCGGGGCGCCCACCGTCGGCGCGATCGCCAACAGCAGCGCGACGACCGCGGCGAGCAGTCGCGCCAGCGGCCTGCTCACGGTCCTTGACCGCAGCCGTTCGTCCGCCGGCCGGGTGGGGTTTGAGCGGAACCGCCGGGCTTGACGTGGCGCGCGTGCGAGTGCGTCTGCCCGTGGCGCCGTGGGGCGCTGCGCGGCAGCGGGGGAAGCGCATCGGGGCCGTCGGCGTGCAGCTTGTCGATCAACTCGTCGGCCACCTCGGCCAGCCGGCGTTCGTCGGCGTAGGCCAGTCGGGACGGCAGCTCCCGGACCGGGACCCACGCCACCTCGCTGACCTCGACGTCCTCGTCGGACAGCTCTCCACCGGAAAAACGCATCAGATAATGGTGCACGGTCTTGTGCACGCGGCGCCCCTCGGTGACGAACCAGTAGTCGATGCTGCCGAGCGCGGCGAGCACGTCACCCTGGATGCCGGTCTCCTCGGCGACCTCGCGGATCGCGGTCTGTTCGGCCGTCTCACCCATCTCGATGTGCCCTTTGGGCAGCGACCACAGCATGCGTCCGCGCCGGTCGATGCGCCCGATCAACGCGGCGACCTGCCGGTCCTTGGGCCCGTCGAGGCCGTCGATGACCAGGCCGCCGGCCGAGGTCTCGTGCACGGTGCGCAACCGGTCGGGGGCGCGGCGGGGCCGGGGCTTCTGCGATTTGGCGTTGCGGGTGTTCGGGTCGCCGCCGGTCTTGGCCGCGGCGGGCGGGTTCTGCGCGCGCTGCTGTTCGGTGCCCACCGACGCCGCGCCTGCCGCCCGTTGACCGCGCCGCCGCCCTCGGCGCCGGCGTGCTCTGGGCTGCTCGCCTTCCGACACCCCAGCGATATTAGCTGTCATGAACGGCCGTCAACGCGACACTCGCCGGTCGGTGACATGCCTGTGACCAGTAGGCTCACCGGACGTGTCCGACCCTGCCCGAGATCGCCGTTCCGACGTGGAACTGCTGGCCGCCGCTCAGATTTCTCTGAACCGGCACGCCGGCGTCCTCGCCGAGCTCGGCGCTCTGTTCGCCGAGAACGGGCACCAGCTGTATCTGGTCGGGGGCAGCGTGCGGGACGCACTGCTGGGCCGATTGGGCACCGACCTGGACTTCACCACCGACGCGCGACCCGAGCAGATGCAGCGCTTCCTGCGCGGATGGGCCGACGCGCTGTGGGACACCGGCATCGAGTTCGGCACCCTGGGCGTCGGCAAGAACGGCGACCGGCTGGAGCTGACCACCTTCCGCGCCGACAGCTACGACCAGCAGTCCCGCAACCCGCAGGTCCGCTTCGGCGACAACCTCGCCGACGACCTGGTGCGCCGCGACTTCACCGTCAACGCGATGGCCGTGGCGGTGACCGCGCAGGGACCGGGGGAGTTCTTCGACCCGCTCGACGGGTTGTCGGCGCTGCGCGCCGGCGTGCTCGACACCCCGTCGGAGCCGGAGGTGTCGTTCGGCGACGACCCGCTGCGGATGCTGCGTGCGGCGCGCTTCGTCTCGCAGCTCGGTTTCACGGTGGCGCCGCGGGTACGCCGCGCGCTGGAGGAGATGGCTGCGCAGCTGGGCCGGATCACCGCCGAACGCGTGGCCGCCGAACTGGACAAACTGCTGCTCGGCGCAGATCCCGTCGCGGGCATCGACCTGATGGTGGCCACCGGCCTCGGCGACGTGGTGCTCCCGGAAGTCGGCGCGATGCGGATGGCGATCGACGAACACCACCAGCACAAGGACGTCTACCAGCACTCGCTGACGGTGCTGCGGCAGGCGATCGACCTCGAGGACTCCGGCCCCGACCTGGTGCTGCGCTGGGCTGCGCTGCTGCACGACATCGGCAAGCCCGCGACCCGCCGCCTCGAACCCGACGGCGGGGTCAGCTTCCATCACCACGAGGTCGTCGGCGCGAAGATGGCCCGCAAGCGGATGCGCGCGCTGAAGTACTCCAAGCAGATGATCGACGACGTGTCGCAGCTGGTGTACCTGCACCTGCGGTTCCACGGGTACGGCGACGGCCGTTGGACCGACTCGGCGGTGCGGCGCTACGTCACCGACGCCGGGCCGCTGCTGAGCCGGCTGCACAAGCTGGTGCGTGCGGACTGCACCACCCGCAACAAGCGCCGGGCGGCCCGGCTGCAGGCCAACTACGACGATCTGGAACGCCGGATCGAGGAGCTGGCGGCCAAGGAGGACCTGGCCCGGGTACGGCCGGACCTCGACGGCAACGAGATCATGGAGATCCTCGGCATCCCGGCCGGGCCGTTGGTCGGCCGCGCGTGGAACCACCTCAAGGAACTCCGGCTGGACCGCGGGCCGCTGAGTCGCGAGGAAGCGGTCGAGGAACTCGTCGCGTGGTGGAACCGGCAGCAGGGGTAGTGCGTCTGAACCGGTATGGACTACTGCGTGGGGGGACCGGACGGCGCGGCGCAGATCTGGACCGTCGCGCCCGGTATCGACACCGACGGTGACGGCGTCCTCGACGGGTACGGCACCGACATCGACGGCGACGGGTTGCTCGACGACGTGTTCGCCGACCGCGACGGGGATGACACCGCCGAACTCGCGATGATCGACGACGACGATGACGGCCTCGCCGAGTCGTGGTTCACCGACGACGGCACCGGAACGTGGTCGGTGGCCGCCGAGCGCGCAGCGCCGTTGCGTTGGCTGGGTCTCGATGGAGTCGAACATCCGGCCACCGAGTCCGCGGTCGACCTCGACGGTGACGGCGTGGTCGCCGAACGACTGGTCGACCACGACGGGGACGGGCTGGCCGATCGGGCGTTCGGCACCGGGCAGGCGTGGGTGGACACCGACGCCGACGGCCGCTGGGACGTGGTGCTCACCGACTCCGACGGCGACGGCCGCGCCGACAGCGCCGCCACCCCGTGACGCGAGCGCGCGTGTTCGTCGCCCGACACGCCGCCGTCGAGCAGCATTTCGGGCGCGCTCGGCGCTGTCGACCGCGCGTCGAACGTCAGCGACCCTTGCCCGGCGGTCCGGCGAACGCCTGCGCGATGCCCAGCCAGCGTTGCGCATCGGCGCCGACGGCCTCCACGTCGAGTGCCGCGCGGGGACGTCGTTGGGTGACCAGCATGCAGAAATGCTCGGCCGAGCCGACGACGCGCTGCTCGGCGTCCTCCGGCCCCCACGTCCATTCCGGTTCCGACGACCCTTGCGGCGCAGTCAGTTTCACGTGAAACGGTTGCTCCGGCGGGGTCAGCCCGTGCACCGTGAAGGCGAAGTCGCGGGTGCGCACACCGATATGGGCGATCGACCGCAGGCGCGCGGTCGGCACGCGGGTGACGCCGAGCGCGTCGGCGACGTCGAGGCCGTGCGCCCAGGTCTCCATCAGCCGCGCGGTCGCCATCGAGGCCGCGCCCATCGGCGGCCCGAACCACGGCAACTTGCGTCCCGGTGCCACGGCGGACAACGCGTCGTGCAGCGCGGAGCGCGCCGCGCGCCAGTCGGACAGCAGCCGCGCGGGCGGCAAGGCGGCCAGTTCCTCGGCGGCGGCGTCGACGAAGCCCGTCGGGTGACGGCCCGCGTCGGCGAGCACATCGGCGAAGGCGGCCTCGTCGGTGGCCGCGGTCAGCGCCACCCGATCGGTCCACAGCAGGTGTCCGATCTGGTGGGCGATCGTCCATCCGGGAGCCGGGGTGGCGGTTCCCCAGTCAGCTGCCGGTAGGTCGGCGACCAGCGCATCCAGCGAGGCGCTCTCGGCGCGGAGATCGGCGATCAGCGACTCCAACTCGGCCATGCGCCACATTATCCGCGCGCCGGCACCCTGCGAGGCACCGTTGCGCCGTCCGCGCGAGGGAGGGGTCCTAGCCTGGGAGGATGCTGACCGAACTGGTCGACCTGCCCGGCGGTTCGTTTCGGATGGGGTCGATCGATTTCTATCCGGAGGAGGCGCCGGTGCACACCGCGACGGTGGCGCCGTTCGCCATCGAGCGCCACCCGGTGACCAACGCCCAGTACGCGGACTTCGTCGCCGCCTCCGGATACGTCACCGTCGCCGAACGCGCGCTCGACCCGAAGAACTTCCCCGGGGTCCCGGCGGGCGATCTGCTGCCCGGCGCGTTGGTGTTCCGGCCCACCGAGGGGCCGGTGAATCTGCGCGACTGGCGTCAGTGGTGGACCTGGGTGCCGGGGGCCTGCTGGCGGTACCCGCAGGATCCCGACGCAGGGGTCTCGGCCGTCGACGACCGTCCCGACCACCCCGTGGTGCAGATCGCGTACCCGGATGCGGCCGCGTACGCCGAGTGGGCCGGCCGTCGGCTGCCCAGCGAGGCGCAGTGGGAGTTCGCTGCCCGTGCAGGATCTTCGGCTGCCTACGCCTGGGGCGACGAGGTCCAGCCGGACGGGCGGTTGATGGCCAACATCTGGCAGGGACGCTTCCCGTACCGCAACGAGGGTGCGGCGGGCTGGGTCGGCACCTCGCCCGTAGGTACGTTCCCGCCCAACGGATTCGGCCTGCACGACATGATCGGCAACGTCTGGGAGTGGACCACCACCCGCTATCTCGGCCACCATCGCCTCGACCAGCCGCAGCAGGGGTGCTGCCCGACGCCGGTCCGCGACGCCGACCCCGCCGTCAACCAGACCCTCAAGGGCGGCTCACATCTGTGCGCGCCGGAGTACTGCCATCGGTACCGGCCGGCGGCGCGCTCACCGCAGTCCCAGGACAGCGCCACCACCCACATCGGTTTCCGCTGCGTCGCCTGATATCGCGCGGTGGTCAACGCCGCCGAGCCGACGTGCGGCCCACACCGGCGTGCACGGCCAGACCGGCGAGATAGACCACGCTGCCCGCGAACACCAGCGCCGGTGCGTGCCCGTCGGGCGGGATGACTGCGGCGGCCCCGGCGATCGCGGCGATGAACGCGATCCAGAACACCGCGTCCTGGACGGTGAACACGTGGCCACGCAACGCGTCGTCGACGTCGATCTGCATGGCCGAATCCGCGCACAGCTTGACCACCTGGCCGAAAGCGCCGAGCAGGAACCCGCAGACCACCATCACGGGCAGCTGCAGACCGGCCGCGCACACCTGCACCGCGGCGGCGCACCCCAGCGCGGCGTTCGGCACGGCGTAGCGACCCCAACGGCGCACCAGCACCGGCGTGAGCAACGTGGCCAGGAACGAGCCGCCACCCGTCGCCGCAACGAACAGCACCGCCGTCCCGAGCCCGACGACGAGGGCGTCACCGCTGTGCCGGACGAGGACCAGCACGAGCAACGTGTTGATGCCGAAGACCATCCGATGGGCGGCCAGCCCACCGAGGGTGGCCGCGACGCTGCGTACCGTCCGCACCGTGCGCAAGCCGTGCGACCAGCCGGTCGCCACGGCGTACCCGACCGAGCCGTGCACCGCCCGGGTGCTGGCGTCGGGGCCCAGCAGGTGCGGTGGGAAGCGCCACGACAGCCATAGCGCCACCCCCACCGGCAGCGTCACCGAGAAGATCACGACCGCGGCCCCCGAGTTCCCGGAGCCGAACAGCCAGCGCGGCAGCAGCATGAAGTTCGCACCGAGGAACGCCGCCACCGCGCCGGTCGCCGCGGCCGCCGAGTTCATCGCGACCACCTGTGCGCGCGGCACCAGATGCGGCAACGCCGCCGACAGGCCGGACGAGACGAACCTGGTGAACCCGTTGGCCACCAGCGCGCCGATCAGGATCGGCACGTCGGCCACCCCGGCGGCCAGCAGCGTCCCCACCGCGACCACCAGCACGAGGCGGGCCGAGTTGGCGACGATGATCACCTGCCGGCGGTCCCACCGGTCCAGCAATGCCCCGGCGAAGGGCCCCAGCACCGAGTACGGCAGGAACAGCACCGCAAACGCGGTGGCGATGGCCCACGGCTCGGCGGCCCGTTCGGGGTTGAACAGGATCGCGCCGGCCAGCCCCGCCTGGAACAACCCGTCCCCGAACTGGCTGACCGCACGCAGGGCCAACAGCCGGCGGAAGTCCGGCAGCGCCCGCACCGAGCGCCACGCGGCGGCGACTCGTTGTCCGGGCACGGAGGTCACGTCCTCGAAGGTTGGGGCGGGCGGCCTACAGACGGATACCACCGACCACCCCTGACCCGAACCAGACTACAAATACCGACGATCGGACCGGCCGGATCGCCACCACGTCGCAGCGGTGGTGACATGATGGGAAACGTGGGGCAGCCAGAGGACCCGGAGGACTACGTCGCGCCTGCCGCGCACCGTGTACGCGCGGGCACCCTGCTGTTGGCCAACACCGATCTGCTCGAGCCGACCTTTCGGCGCAGCGTCATCTACGTCGTCGAACACAACGACGGTGGGACGCTCGGCGTGGTGCTCAATCGTCCCAGTGAGACCGCCGTCTACAACGTGCTGCCGCAGTGGGCCAAGCTCGCCACCAAACCCAAGACGATGTTCATCGGAGGACCGGTCAAGCGGGACGCCGCGCTGTGCCTGGCGGCGGTCCGCGTGGGACTGGACGCCCGCACCATCCCGGGCCTGCGCCACATCCAGGGCCGGATCGCGATGGTCGACCTCGACGGCGACCCGGATCTGATCGCCCCGGCGATCGAGGGCGTGCGGATCTTCGCCGGCTACTCCGGCTGGACCATCGGGCAACTCGAAGGCGAGATCGAACGCGACGACTGGATCGTGCTGTCGGCGCTGCCGTCAGACGTCCTGGTCGAGCCGAAGGTGGACCTGTGGGCGCGGATTCTGCGCCGCCAGCCCATGCCGTTGAGCATGCTGGCCACGCACCCGATCGACCTCAGCCGGAACTAGTTCCGCACGACAGCGTGCAGCTGGCGCACGCGGAGGTCCCGCACTCGGCCGACGACGCGGTGGCGGCCTGCCGGCGCGCGACCGACGCGGCGGCCTGCCAGCAGCCCGCGGCGACCGTACCGACAGCACCCAGGACACACACCGCGAGGATCACCGTGGACATCGGCGCATGCAGCGACAGGCTCGCCACGGCGCCGGCGGCGAGCATCACCGCGGCGGCCAACTGGGTGGGTGCGACCGCGCGTAACACCTGGTGGACATAGTCCCCGGTGGGGCGCCGGGTCAGCGACCAGACTCCCGACGCGGCCGCCACGGCGGCCCCGCACAGACACAACACGGCGGCGACCAGCATGGACAGCAGGATACGCGGTTCGGGTGGGGCCGCCGTCCCCCGGGCGCCAGGCTTCGCCCGGGGGACGACGTCGTCTATCCCTGCAGACCCAGGGCCTGGGCCGGGGTGGCGACCGCTGGGACGGCGGGGGCCGGTGCGGGGGGCAGGGGCGCGGGAGGCAGGGGTGCGCCGGGCGGCGGGGCGGCCGGCGCCGCGGACGGCAGCCCGACCTTGAAACCGTTGACGATCGCGTCGGTGGCGTCGGCGGCGGCGACGACCTGGTCGACGCTCGTCGTCACCGCCAGCGACACCAGGTAGTGCTCGGTGCCCGTGCCGGCGATGACGTGGCGGCGCGAGGTGTTCAACGTCATGTTGTTCTCGCGGTAGGTGCCCTCGATCAGCGCCGACGGCATGCCGCCGAAGTCGGCCAGCGACGCGTCGGTGGTGCGCCACGCCGGCAGCTGCTGGCTGTCGACGAAGCCGTGACTGATGGCTTCCTTCGGGTCGAACGCCCCGATGAGCTTGTAGACGACCACCTGAGCGTTCGACGAATACAGTCCGTTGCCGCCGACGCGGTCGGCGATCACCGCGAACGCGTCGGGCACGTTCGGATCGGGGATGTGCTGCCAGCCCCGCGGCATCGGCAGCACGATGTTCAGCGCGCGGAAGTCACGGCTGTGCTGCGGCTCCATCGTCACGCCCTTGGCGGCGAAGAACTCGGACAGCGTGCCGGACGTGGCCGGCGTGATCGTGCTCGGCGGCCGCGGCGGCACCGCCGGCGCGGTCACCCCCGCCGGAACCGCGGCGGCGCCGCCGGTGACCGGGGGTCGCTGCTCGATCATCGGAGCGGCGGCTGCCCCGGGAGTCACGGTGACGGTCTGGGTGATCGTGGCGGGAGCGGGAGCGGGGGCGGGCAGCACCGGTACCGGCGGCAGGGGCTGCGCGGTGGCCGTCGTCGAGGTGACCCCGAGCACACCGGCCACGCCGGCGGCACATGCCCCGACACCCCCAGCCAGAACCCGCCAGCGGCGGGCGATTTCGCTCATCGAGTGAACTCCTCCCATACCTTGCCGACCCGGTGAACCTGTGCGGCACAGGCGGTGCGGGCCCGTGCCAGGCGACGAATGTATCCACCCGGCGCGCACCCGAGCCAGGCCTGGAATCGAGCTGGAACCAACCGCTGACGCATCCGCAACGGAACCGAGACCAACCCGTGGCCGGCTGACCCCGAAACCGGTGCTTATACCCTGTTGGCGTGACCGAATCGCCCACCGTGCAGCCCGCCGACGCCCCCCGGTTCCGTTACACCGCGGACCTCGCCGGTGAGATCGAGCGTGACTGGCAGCAGCGCTGGGCCGACGAGGGCACCTTCCACGTCGCCAACCCGGTCGGCTCGCTGGCGCCGCAGGACGGCGGGACCGTGCCGGCGGACAAGATGTTCGTCCAGGACATGTTCCCGTACCCGTCGGGCGAGGGGCTGCACGTCGGTCATCCGCTGGGCTACATCGCCACCGACGTCTACGCCCGCTACTACCGGATGACCGGACGAAACGTGTTGCACGCATTGGGTTTCGACGCTTTCGGTCTGCCCGCCGAGCAGTACGCGATCCAGACCGGCACCCACCCGCGCACCCGCACCGAGGCCAACATCGTCAACTTCCGGCGCCAACTCGGCCGGTTGGGACTGGGCCACGACGCACGGCGCAGCTTCTCCACCACCGACGTCGACTACTACAAGTGGACCCAGTGGATCTTCCTGCAGATCTACAACGCCTGGTTCGATCCGCAGATCAACCGCGCCCGCCCGATCGACGAGCTGATCGCCGAGTTCGAGGCCGGCACCCGCACCCCCGCCGACGGTCGGGACTGGACGCAGATGTCGGCCGGGGAACGCGCCGACGTCATCGACTCGCACCGGCTGGTATACCTGGCCGACTCGATGGTCAACTGGTGCCCCGGCCTGGGCACCGTGCTGGCCAACGAAGAAGTCACCGCGGACGGCCGCAGCGAGCGCGGCAATTTCCCGGTGTTCCGGAAACGCCTGCGGCAGTGGATGATGCGGATCACCGCCTACTCCGACCGGTTGCTCGAGGACCTCGAGGTGCTGGACTGGCCGGACAAGGTCAAGACCATGCAGCGCAACTGGATCGGGCGGTCGACGGGCGCCTCGGTGCTGTTCGCCACCCACGCCGGGGACATCGAGGTGTTCACCACCCGCCCGGACACGCTGTTCGGCGCGACCTACATGGTGCTCGCACCCGAGCACCCGCTGGTCGACGATCTGGTCGCCGACGTTTGGCCCGACGGCGTGGACCCGCGGTGGACCTTCGACGCCGGCAGCCCGCGCGAGGCGGTGGCCGCCTACCGCGCCTCGATCGCGGCCAAATCCGATTTGGAGCGTCAGGAGAACAAGCAGAAGACCGGCGTCTTCCTGGGCGCGCATGCCACTAATCCGGCCAACGGGCAACAGGTTCCGGTGTTCATCGCCGACTACGTGCTGGCCGGTTACGGCACGGGCGCGATCATGGCGGTGCCGGGTGGTGACCAGCGTGACTGGGATTTCGCGACGGCGTTCGGCCTGCCGATCGTCGAAGTCGTTGCCGGCGGCGATGTCTCGGCCGAGGCGTACACCGGCGACGGTGTGCTGGTGAATTCCGGTTTCCTGGACGGCATGTCGGTGGTTGATGCGAAGGCCGCGATGACCGAGCGGCTGGTCGCCGACGGACGCGGACGTGAACGCGTGGAGTACAAGCTGCGGGACTGGCTGTTCGCCCGGCAGCGGTACTGGGGCGAGCCGTTCCCGATCGTCTACGACGCCGACGGGCGGGCCCACGCGCTGCCCGACGAGATGCTGCCGGTGGAGTTGCCCGACGTGCCGGACTACTCGCCGGTGCTGTTCGACCCCGACGACGCCGACAGCGTGCCCTCGCCGCCGCTGGCCAAGGCCACCGACTGGGTCGAGGTGCAACTCGATCTCGGTGACGGTCTGCAGACCTACATGCGCGACACCAACGTGATGCCGCAGTGGGCCGGCAGCTCCTGGTACGAGTTGCGTTACACCGACCCGCACAACGCCGAGGCCCTGTGCGCCAAGGAGAACGAGGCCTACTGGATGGGGCCCCGCCCGGCCGAGCACGGTCCGGACGACCCGGGCGGGGTGGACCTCTACGTCGGCGGTGTCGAGCACGCGGTGCTGCATCTGCTCTACAGCCGGTTCTGGCACAAGGTGCTGTTCGACCTCGGGCACGTCAGTTCGCGCGAACCGTACCGGCGCCTGGTCAACCAGGGCTACATCCAGGCGTTCGCGTACACGGATTCCCGCGGCGCCTATGTGCCCGCGGCCGAGGTCGTCGAACGGGACGGCAGGTTCTTCTGGCCCGGGCCCGACGGCGAGGTCGAGGTCGCCCAGGAGTTCGGCAAGATCGGCAAGAGCCTGAAGAACTCGGTGTCACCGGACGAGATCTGCGACAACTACGGCGCCGACACCCTGCGGGTCTACGAGATGTCGATGGGTCCGCTGGAGGCGTCGCGGCCGTGGGCGACCAAGGACGTCGTCGGCGCGCACCGGTTCCTGCAGCGGGTGTGGCGGCTGGTCGTCAGTGAAGAGACGGGCGAGTCCGTCGTCACCGACGACGCCGTCGACGAGGAGACCCTGCGCGTGCTGCACCGCACCATCGCCGGTGCCGCCGAGGACTACGCAGCGCTGCGCAACAACACCGCGGCGGCCAAGCTGATCGAGTACACCAACCACCTGACCAAGCAGTCGGTGACCGCCCGCGCCGCGCTGGAGCCGTTGGTCCTGATGGTCGCGCCGCTGGCGCCGCACCTGGCCGAGGAGCTGTGGCGACGGCTCGGTCACGACGCGTCGCTGGCGCACGGGCCGTTCCCGGTGGCCGACGAGCGCTACCTCGTCGACGACACCGTCGAGTACCCGGTGCAGGTCAACGGCAAGGTCCGCGGCCACATCGAGGTGCCCGCCGACGCGGACAAGGATGCTGTGCAAGCGGCGGCGCTGGCCGACGCCAAGGTGGTCGCGTTCCTCGACGGCAAGACCCCGAAAAAGGTCATCGTGGTGCCCGGCCGGTTGGTCAACCTGGTCCTGTAGGCCGGCGGTCTGACCGTTTGCCCTTGCAAGACTGCGGATAAGGCGTAAGTTTCGGGGTATCTCTGGCTGGTCCGCCGACGCCGCATGTCCAAGGAGCGCCCATGGCTGTCGAAACACCGATACCTCAGACTCTGCAGCCGCGCCGACCATTTCCCGCGCGTCTGGGCCCCAAGGGCAATCTGCTCTACAAGATGATCACGACGACCGATCACAAGCTGATCGGCATCATGTACGTCGTCACGTGCTTCGTGTTCTTCTTCATCGGCGGGCTGATGGCGCTGTTCATCCGCACCGAGCTGGGCTCGCCCGGCCTGCAGTTCGTGTCCAACGAGCAGTACAACCAGTTGTTCACCATGCACGGCACGGTGATGCTGCTGTTCTACGCCACCCCGATCGTGTTCGGGTTCGCCAACCTGGTGCTGCCGCTGCAGATCGGTGCGCCCGACGTCGCGTTCCCGCGGCTCAACGCGTTCTCCTACTGGCTGTTCCTGTTCGGTGCGCTGATCGCGATGGCCGGGTTCATCACCCCCGGCGGGGCCGCGGACTTCGGCTGGACCGGTTACGCGCCGCTGAGCAACGCCATCCACTCACCCGGCCCGGGAGGGGATCTGTGGATCATGGGCCTGGCCGTCGCCGGCCTCGGGACCATCCTCGGCGGCGTCAACATGATCACCACGGTGGTGTGTATGCGCGCGCCGGGCATGACGATGTTCCGGATGCCGATCTTCACCTGGAACATCCTGGTGACCTCACTGCTGGTGCTGTTGGTGTTCCCGATCCTGACCGCGGCCTTGTTCGGCCTGGCCGCCGACCGCCACCTCGGTGCCCACGTCTACGACCCGGCCAACGGTGGTGTGCTGTTGTGGCAGCACCTGTTCTGGTTCTTCGGTCATCCCGAGGTGTACATCATCGCGCTGCCGTTCTTCGGCATCGTCAGCGAGATCTTCCCGGTGTTCAGCCGTAAACCGATCTTCGGTTACACCACGCTGATCTACGCCACCCTTGGCATCGCGGCGCTGTCGATGGTGGTGTGGGCGCATCACATGTATGCCACGGGGGCGGTACTGCTGCCGTTCTTCTCGTTCACCACGTTCCTGATCGCGGTGCCCACCGGCATCAAGTTCTTCAACTGGCTCGGCACAATGTGGAAGGGGCAGTTGACCTTCGAGACACCGATGCTGTTCTCGGTCGGCTTCATCGCCACGTTCCTGCTCGGTGGTCTGTCGGGCGTGCTGCTGGCCAGCCCGCCGCTGGACTTCCACGTCCATGACTCGTATTTCGTGGTGGCGCACTTCCATTACGTGTTGTTCGGCACCATCGTGTTCGCGACCTACGCCGGAGTGTACTTCTGGTTCCCGAAGATGACCGGCCGCATGCTCGACGAACGGCTGGGCAAGCTGCACTTCTGGCTGACGTTCATCGGGTTCCACACCACGTTTTTGGTGCAGCACTGGCTCGGTGATGAGGGTATGCCGCGCCGCTACGCCGACTACCTGCCCAGCGACGGGTTCACCACACTGAACATCGTGTCGACCATCGGCGCGTTCATCCTGGGGCTGTCGACGCTGCCGTTCATCTGGAATGTGTTCAAGAGCTGGCGGTACGGCGAGCCGGTCACCGTGGATGATCCATGGGGCTACGGCAACTCGCTGGAATGGGCCACCAGCTGCCCGCCGCCGCGGCACAACTTCTACGACCTGCCGCGGATCCGTTCCGAGCGTCCGGCCTTCGAGCTGCACTACCCGCACATGGTCGAAAGGATGCGCGCCGAAGCGCACATCGGTCGGCACGCCACGGCAGGTGAGTCGCCGGAAGGGTTCGGGCCGCGCACCGAACCGGATCGCTGATCAGCGGGGCCGCAGAATCACCTCGTGGACGTGCCCGTCCGGCGGGGTGGCGATGGCCTCCGCGGTGGCGTGCGCGACGGTCTCCGGGCGCAGGAACTGCGCCGGATCGTAGTCCCGGCCCTCGTAGGCGATCAGGTCTTCCTGCATCTCGGTGGCGATCCGGCCGGGGTGGATCGAGGTCACCCGCAGGGCGGGTTCGTCATTGCGCAGTGAGTCGGCGAACGCGCGCAGCGCGAACTTGCTGGCCGAGTAGGACGCCAGCCCGGGGGAGGCGTTGATGCCCGAGCCGGAATTGATGAACACCACCTGACCTTCGGCGGCGCGCAGAGCCGGCAGCAGAGCCAGGGTCAGTGCCACCGCCCCGATGACATTGACCTCCATGGTGGCGCGCCACTGGTCGACCGTGGATTCGGCGACCCGGCCCGGGTAGGCGACCCCGGCGTTGTGCACCAGCACGTCGAGTTCGACGATGGGTTCGACGACGGTCTCGATGCTCTCGGTGTCGGCGAGATCGATCGGCCACGTGGTGGCCCCGTAGCGTTCGGCGACCTCGTCGAGCCGCCGTGACGGCCGTCCGGCCAGGAACAGTGTGTGGGTGGGTGCGAGCGCGTCGGCGAGTGCCTGGCCGAGCCCGCCGCCGGCTCCGGTGATCATCGCGGTCGGCATTCCGTGAGCCTACCGACCGGCTCACGGTGTCGGATTCGTGCGGCTCACGGTGTCTGATTCGTGCTCCGCTGGCGCGGCTCACGGTGCCGATTCGCGCCAGCCGTCGCATGATGAGAAGCGATGCCTCACGATCCGAGCTTCACCCCGACCCAATTGGCGGCCCGCGCCGCCTACCTGTTGCGCGGAAACGACCTCGGCACGATGACCACCGCGGCGCCGCTGCTGTACCCCCACATGTGGAGTTGGGACGCGGCGTTCGTGGCGATCGGCCTGGCGCCGCTGTCGGTGGAGCGCGCCGTCGTCGAGCTCGACACCCTGCTGTCGGCGCAGTGGCGCAACGGCATGATCCCGCACATCGTGTTCGCCAACGGGGTGGACGGCTACTTCCCGGGCCCGGCGCGTTGGGCCTGCGCCGCGCTGGCCGCCGATGCGCCGGCCGGCCGGCACACCTCGGGGATCACCCAGCCGCCCGTGCATGCGATCGCGGTGCAACGCATCCTCGACCACGCCCGCACCCGTGGCCGCTCGACCCGCGCGGTCGCCGAGGCGTTTCTGGACCGGCGCTGGAACGACCTCGTCCGGTGGCACCGCTGGCTCGCCGAGTGCCGCGACCAGTACGAGCACGGCCGCATCACGCTGTACCACGGCTGGGAATCGGGGATGGACAACTCGCCGCGGTGGGACAGCGCCTACGCCAACGTCGTTCCCGGCGTCGTGCCGGAATACCGGCGCGCGGACAACACGATCGTCACCGACGCCAGCCAGCGTCCCTCCGACGGAGAGTACGACCGATATCTGTGGCTGCTCGAGGAGATGAAGGCCGTCGGCTACGACGACGAGAAACTGGTCCACACAATGAGTTTCGCCGTCGAGGACGTCTTCGTCTCGGCGGTGTTCGCCGTGGCCTGCCAGGTGCTCGCCGAGATCGGGGAAGACCACAAACGTCCGCACGCCGACGTCAAGGATCTGTACGCATGGGCCGAGCGCTTCCGTGCCGGGGTCATCGCCACCACCGACCAACGTACCGGTGCGGCAAAGGATTTCGACGTACGGGCCGACGGTTGGATCGCCACCGAGACGGTGGCGCAGTTCGCGCCGCTGTT
The DNA here is from genome assembly GCF_041287115.1 of Mycobacterium sp. pV006. Taxonomy (NCBI): domain Bacteria; kingdom Bacillati; phylum Actinomycetota; class Actinomycetes; order Mycobacteriales; family Mycobacteriaceae; genus Mycobacterium; species Mycobacterium sp. pV006. Next base: position 263,083 of record NZ_JBGGKT010000002.1, read on the forward strand.
GTGCGGCGGTCTGCCGCACGACCGGGAACGCACACTGCTGCGGCTGCTGGAAGGCCCCCGGTTCTGCGGGCACCCCGACCTCGCGTATGCGGTGATCCCGTCGACATCACCGGTGTCACGGGACTTCCGGCCGCGCGAATACTGGCGGGGCCCGGTGTGGCCGGTGATGACGTGGCTGTTCTCGTGGTGCTTCGCCCGGCGCGGCTGGGCCGAACGGGCTTCGACGCTGCGGCGGGAAGGCCTGCGGCAGGCCAGCGACGGCAGTTTCGCCGAGTACTACGAACCGTTCACCGGGGAACCGCTGGGCAGCATGCAGCAGTCGTGGACTGCCGCTGCGGTGCTGGACTGGCTGGGGTGAAGCTATTCGGCGATGCGCTCGAGCGGGGCCATCGCCTTGGCCAGCGCGTCGCGTTCCTCGGCGCTGAGCTTGGTCAACAGCGACGCCAGGTGCGCGCGGCGCGACGCCAGTGCTTCCTCGTGTTGCTGCAGACCCAAGGGCGTGATCTCGACGAGCACGGCGCGCAGATCCGAGGGGTCCCGGGACCGCTTCACCAGGCCCAGCTTCTCCAGCCTCCGGATCGCGACGGTGGTGGTGGGTGTGCGGACCCGCTCGTGGGCGGCGAGCTCGGTCATCCGCATGGGGCCCTGGTCGAGCAGGGTCAGCAGGATCGACAGCTGCGCCAGTGTCAGATCGCCGGACGTGCTGGTTTTTCCGGTGTGGCGCAGCACGTGCAGCACCTTGGCCAGCACGCGTTGGAGCTCACCCGCGAGCTCGCTGACCTGCGCGTCTGTTTCCACCATAATCAGCCAGTCTAACCTGTGGGTGCCTGTCGTGTTCGGTGCTCGAACACCACCGACGGTTCTGGCACGAAATGGATGTCGGCACCGCGGAATCTACAACACTTGAGAAAGAAATCGACGTAACCGGTCGGTTTCGGCGCCCTCGAACACCTGCTCCGGCGGACCCGTCTCGACCACCTGGCCGTGGTCCATGAACACCACGGTGTCGGCGGTGGACCGCGCGAACCCCATCTCGTGGGTGACCACCACCATCGTCATCCCGTCCGCGCCCAGATCGGCGATCAGCGCCAGCACACCCTTGACCAGTTCGGGATCCAGCGCCGAGGTGGCCTCGTCGAAGAACATGACCTGCGGGGCCATGGCCAGCGCGCGGGCGATCGCCACCCGTTGCTGCTGGCCGCCCGACAACGTCGCCGGACGGGCATCGGCCTTGTGCCGCAGGCCCACGCGCTCGAGCTGGGCCATCCCGAGCTCGCGGGCTTCGTCGGCGCTGAGCCGCTTGAGTTTGCGCGGGGCCATGGTCACGTTGTCCAGGACCGTGCGATGCGGGAACAGTTGGAAGTGCTGGAACACCATCCCGATCCGCTGCCGCAGCTGATTGGGGTCGTCGGCCAGCACCGAACGGCCGTCGAGCAGGATGTCGCCGCGGTCGGGTTCGTAGAGGCGATTCAACGTGCGCAGCAATGTCGACTTGCCGGAGCCCGACGGCCCGATCACCGCGGTGCTCGTGCCCGCGGCGACGTCCAGGTCGACCCCGCGCAGGACCTTGTTCGTCCCGAACGCGAGATGGATGTCGGTGGCGGCCAACGACACCGGTTGCAGTTCCACCGATGCGGACATCAGTTCATCTCCTGGGCTTTGGACAAGACCAGCGGGTCATCGGGGTCTTCCTCGTCGGGCTGCCGGCCGTGCCGCAACCGGCTGTCGATGTAGTTGACCAGATGGGTCAGCGGGATGGTCAACATCAGGTAGAAGAGCCCCGCGGCCACCAGCGGGGACAGGTTCCCGGTCTGGGCGTTGAGATCGCGGCCGACCTGGAACAGCTCGCGCTGGTTGGCGACCAGACCCAGGAAGTACACCAGCGAGGAGGCCTTGAGCAGCGAGATGAACTGGTTCATCAGCGCGGGCAGGACTCGCCGCACACCCTGCGGCACCACCACCATCCGCATCGAGGTCGCGTAGCTGAAGCCCAGTGCGCGCGAGGCCTCGAGTTGCCCCGGATCGACGCTCTGGATGCCTGATCGGAAGATCTCCCCGACATAGGCCGCGGCCATCAGTCCCAGCGCGGCGATGCCCAGCGGGAACGGGTTGTTGCCGGTCAGGTGGCCGACGATGGGCCCGACGCCGAGCCCGATGAGCAGGATGATCACCACTTCGGGCAGTCCGCGGAAGATGTCGGTGTAGATCCGAGCGGGCCAGCGCAGCCAGCGCGAGCGGGAGATCCCGGCGATCGCGAGCACCATGCCCAGCACCAGGCCGATGATGCTCGCGGCGAACGTCAGGATCAGCGTGTTGGGCAGGCCCGTGGTCAGCAGGTCGGGGATGGCCTGCTTGTAGAGCTCCCAGTTCAGGAACGAGTCTTTGAGTTGCGCCAGAGTCGATTTCGGCTGCACGGGCGGAGCCGGGGCGGCCTGGTCCAGGTTGTCCTGCGCGATCGCGTTGAAGTCGGGCAGCTGCGGCAGGACAGCGGACTTCGAGCCCGGCTTCCAGCCCGGCGGGATGGCCCGCGGCACCCAGTCGGAGTACAGGCGCGCCCAGGTCCCGTCGGCGATGACCGCATCCAGACCGGCGTTGAGCGCGTCGATCAGCGGCTGGTTCTCCTTGGCCACCGCCCAGGCGATGAAGTTGTCCAGGCTGAACGTGTTCTCGATGATCTCGGCGGGATCGCCCGGCTGCACAGTGCCCTGCGCCTGTTGCGACGGCGCGACCCACGCGTCGATCTGCCGGGTCTTGAGGCTGGCGTAGACGGTGTTGTAGTCGGGGTACTTGACCGGCTCCAGGCCCAGGGTGTCGACGACGTAGGCCTCCTGCACGGTGCCCTGCACGACCCCGATGCGCTGACCATCTGCCAGCTGATCGAACCCGGTGATCGCCGAGCCCTGCGGGACGACGAGGGAGAAGTAGCCGAAGTCGTAGCCATTGGTGAAACCGACGGTGTTGCGTCGCGCGTCGGTGGTGGTGATCGACGACGAGCCGACGTCGAACCGGCGCGAGGCCACCTGCGCGAGCAGCCCGGAGAACTCGGTGCCGACGAAGTTGATCCGCAGCCCGAGCTTGTCGGCGACGGCCCGCAGCAGCTCGTTGTCGTAGCCGGTGAACTGGCCGGTCGAGTCGATGCAGATGCTCGGTGGTGCGTCGGACAGCGTGCCGACGGTCAGCACACCGGGCTGGCTGAGTCCGAGCGCGTTGATGTCGATCGACTCCAGCGGCACCACGGAGTCGGTGGTGTACTTGTCCGCCTCGGGGCCCGCCGACGCGGAGGCCAGGTTGGTGGGCAGCGGGCTCGCGCTCTCAAGGCCGGGCGGCGCGCACTGGTCGACGTCGGCGCGCGCCGGCGCCGCCCACGCGACGGCGGCGAGGATCGACACGATCAGCGTCCACAGCAGGGTCCGCAGCAGCCGGGGCTGCACCGGCAAGGTAGTCACCTCATGCAACGTAGCGGGCGACGGGGGTGGCGGTCAGCCGCGGCTGTCGCGCCAGCGGACCAACGCCTGCGCCGCCGAGAGGTCGTAGTCGGGTCCGTTGACGCCGACGGTCAAGAGCGTCACCCCGAGCCCGGCCAGGGCTTCGGCTTCAGCCACCATCGCCTCGGGGTCGCCTTCGGGGACCCCGGAGGACCGCTCGACCGCCGACGGGTCGCGGCCGACGTCGCCGCAGTGCCGGTCGAGTACCTCGGCCTTGCCGGGGTAGGTCTGGCGGTCGGTGAAGCCGTGCCAGATGTCGGCGTGCTCGGCGACCAGGCGCAGCGTCTTGCGCTCGCCCTGCCCGCCGATGAGCAGCGGGATGTCACGGGTCGGCGCCGGATTGAGCTTGGCCAACCGGTTCTTGATGCGCGGCAGGGCCTGCGCCAGGTCGTCGAGACGGCTTCCCGCCGTGCCGAATTCGTAGCCGTACTCGTCGTAGTCCTTCTGCTTCCAGCCCGAGCCGATGCCGAGGATCAGCCGGCCGTCGGAGATGTGGTCGACGGTGCGCGCCATGTCGGCGAGCAGTTCGGGGTTGCGGTAGGAGTTGCAGGTGACCAGCGCGCCGATCTCGATGCGGGAGGTCTGCTCGGCCCAGGCGGCCAGCATCGTCCAGCATTCGAAGTGGGCGCCGTCGGGGTCGCCGTAGAGCGGGAAGAAGTGGTCCCAGTTGAACGCGACGTCGACGCCGAGGTCTTCGCAGCGCCGGACGGCGTCGCGGATCTGCCCGTACTGCGGTGCGTGTTGGGGCTGGAGTTGCACGCCGATGCGGAGGGGCCGGTCAGAGGCAGAAGTCATGGTCTGTACCTTTCCCTGTCCGAGCAGACGCAAACTCCCCCGAAATTGCCCATAAAAGGGGGACTTTGCGTCTGCTCGCAAGGATGACCGGGTGGCGCGGCGGGGTGTCCAGCAAAGTTGCTGCGATTGGCGGCGGCGACGGGTTAAGGTGTTCCTCTCAATTGACGGAGGGGTAACACATGGCGGCACAGCGCGGCAGACACCGGCAGGAGCACCGATCGCAGGGGTTCGCTGTCCGGCGCTGGCTGCAACTGGGAGTGGCCTCGGCCGGTATGGGTGCGGCGTTGCTGGGCTATTCGGTGCTGGGCCCGCAGACCGGGACGGCGGCGGCCGACACCGGCAGCGACTCGTCGGTCTCACGGTCCGCTGACACCTCGCGCCCCGACCGCGACGACCGCCGCTCCGAACGCTCTGACGGCGCCGAGCGTGACACCGCGAACACCCCGGCGGTTGCTGACGACGGCGGCGCCGACCGCGGTTCTGCCGTCGACTCCGAGGACATCTCCGAGCGCGTGGCCACCGCCCTCGCCGAAGCGGACACCGACGCCGCCTCTGCCGCGACCCCGACGAAGGCGACCGCGACCAAGGCGACCCCGATCCGGGAACGTCGCGCCCATACGCGGACCGAGACATCCGACGCCACCCCCGCGGCGAAGACGACGTCGAATGTCGGAACGGTTGCCCCGCAGGCGCTTCCGCCGGAGGTCCAGGCCGCGATCGCCGAGGAGCCGGCGGGCACCGCGCGTCAGCAGCGGATCGCCAAGATCATCGACAACTGGACCAACCGTCGCCTGGCCTACATCGAGTCGCTGTCGGTGACCCCGGAACGCAAAGCGGAGCTGGAGGCCTCGATGTGGGCGACTCGGCGCGCGATCATGAACCAGACGCCGACCGTGGCGCCGGTCCAGATCACCGGCAAGCTCGACGGCCCGATCACCGGCACGCTGAACGCCGTCGACCCCGACGGCGACGCGATCCGGTATGTGATCACCGTGCGCCCGCGCGAGGGCACGGTCGTCATCAACGACGACGGCACCTACGAATACACCCCGAACGCGAACTTCGACGGCGTCGACGTCTTCCGGGTGGCCGCGCTCGACGGATTCCGGATCAACATCTTCGACGTCTTCCGCGGAACGGGCACCCGCACCAAGGAGACCGTCAATCAGCGCGCCATCACCTTCGCGTTCGACTACACCGAGGGTGCCGGTTACTGGACCGACCAGCGACGGGCAGAACTGCAACGCGTTGCCGACAACCTGACCGTGTACTTCGTGGTCGACCGCCCGGTCGAGCTGACCTTCGAGGTGACCGGTGACGAGAATCCCACGTCGAGCACCCTGGCGTGGGCGAACAGCGGTTACGCCAGCAATCGTGCCGGCTTCCGGCCGACCGTGGTGCAGCACAAGCTGCTCACCGGTCGCGACGCCAACGGCGCGACCGCCGACGGAAGGGTCAACTTCAACTTCGGTGTGGGTTGGGGATTCAACGGTGTGGTCGCCGCCGACCAGTACGACTTCGACTCCACCGCGATTCACGAGCTCCTGCACGCCATGGGCTTCATGTCGGGGATCGGTGCACCGGGCGACAACGAGGGCCGCGTGTGGCGCACGTTCGCCGACTTCGTCGTCGACCGCGACGGCCGGTCGCCGTTCACCTGGTCCTACCGCTGGAACAGCGCATTCGACGGAAACCTCGAGGGTGCCGACGGCGGGCTCTTCTTCGGCGGCAAGCACGCCGTCGCGGCCTACGGCGGTCTGGTGCCGCTCTACACGCCGGGTGAGTGGGAGTCCGGCAGCTCCATGAGCCACCTCGACGACGACACGTTCACCGGCGAGGACGAGCAACTGATGAACGCCAACTCCGGCAAGGGGCCCGGGGTTCGGGTCTTGAGCCCGATCGAGATCGGCATCCTGCGGGATCTGGGCTACACCGTGTTCCCGCTGCAGCCGGACTACCTGTGGGCGTTCGCCGGCCTGGTACTGCTGCGTCGCCGCCGCCCGAAGACGGACGCCGACGTCAGCCGTTGAGGATTCCGCGGAGCAACCGCACCAGCGCCACGGGCTGATCGCTCTGCACGGAGTGACCGGAGTCCTCGACGATGTGGACACCCTGGAAACCCGGTGCGGTGCGCGCGAATTCGGCGGCGTCGTCGTCGTTGACGAAGTGTGAGTTCGCTCCACGGATCAGGGTGGTCGGGGTGGCGAGCTTGGGGACGTCGTCCCACAGCCCCTCGAACCCGTCGCCCTTGCGGATGGTGTCGTAGCGCCACGTCCAGGTGCCGTCGTCGAGCCGCTTGGCATTGTGGAACACGCCGCGCCGCAACGATTCCCGGTCGCGGTGCGGAGCCGCGGCCACCGTCACCTCGAGCATCGCGGCGAAGCTCGGGAAGGTCCGGTCGCCCTGCACCAGGGCGACGGTGCCCTTCTGCTGGTCGGTCATCTCGGTGTGCCGCTGTGGTGCTGACGGCGTGACGTCCACCAGCACGAGTTCGCGGACGACGTCGGGTGCGGTGACGGCCACCCGCATCGCGGTGAGGCCACCGAGCGACATGCCCACGACGAGTTCGGCGTCGGGGGCCAGCTCGCGGAGGACCGGCTCCACGACGACGGCGTTGGGCTTGGGTCCGTAATCGCCGTCCTCGCGCCACGCGCTGCGGCCGTGGCCGGGCAGGTCGAGCGCCAGCGCCGGGACCCCCAGGCCCAGCACGACGGTGTCCCAGGTGTGGGCGTTCTGCCCGCCTCCGTGCAGGAAGACCACGCGGGGGGTCTCCTCGCCGAACTTCAGGGCACTGATGCCGCCGGTGTCGATCCGCTCCACGTGGGGCAACGGTCCGCTCACTCCGGCCTGGCGCGCGTTCTCCTTGAGGAAGATGAATTCGTCGAGGCTGGCCAGCTCGTCGTCGGTGTCGTCCATGGTGTGACAGTACCGACGCCGGTCCCGGGCGTGACGGGCGGAATCAGGCCGTGTCGGCGTAGTAGACGCGACGCGCGCGCACCGGGTAGCCGTTCTGCTCGGCCAACGATTTCAGTTGGCGCAGCGCGAAGGTGCGTCCGCGTCCCGCTTCGGGAACGTAGATCCCGGCCCACAGTCCCTCGGCGCGCGGCGACTCGTAGGCCTCCCGGGCGCACAGCCAGCGGCGCGGGCAGGACCGGCAGATGGCCTTGGCCTCGTCGTCGGCGGTGGTGGTCCACCGTTCCGGGTCGGTGGTGCACGCGCCGACCGGTGTCTCGTCCAACGGCAATACGTTCATCGGTTCGCTCCTCTGTACCGGGCGGCGTCGCGCGCCGCGATGCTGCAAAAACTAACGGACAAACCGTAGCGATGCAACAGTTTCTGCACGGATCTGCTTCGGTTGGACGAACAGCGCTGTTCGGTGGACTCGAATGCGTTATGGAGAACACGGCTGTGAACTGGCCTTTCACCACGGACGGTGACCGCTGGCGACCGGCCGGCGACTTCGATGAAACTGCCGCGTTGATGCGATGAGAAGCCGGGGCAAGGTGTAGCTTTGATACAGAACAAGCCACCCGAGACGTAGCGGGCGCGTGCGCGGTCGCTACCATGACGGCGCCGATCGACCGAGCAGACCGCTCCCTGTAAGCACGAGGTGTCCCGGCCAGATGACGAACGCGGAGCCGATCGACGGGTCGGCCACGGCGCCGGACCCTGCGATGGCCCGCGCCGGTGCCGCCGCGGCGGCCCGCCGCCGCGAGCTCAACATCAGTCAGCGCCGGTTGGCGGCCGAGGGCATCATCAACGCCGGCGCGCTGATCGCGTTCGAGAAGGGCCGCAGTTGGCCACGCCAGCGCACCCGAGCGCGGCTCGAAGAGGTGTTGCAGTGGCCGCCGGGCACGATCGATCGGTTGCGCCGCGGTGAGCCGGCGGCGCCGCCGCCCCCGCCGGCCTCGGCCGACAGCGACGAGATCTCGTTGCTGGCTCAAGCGGTCACCACCGCGGCGAACACTCTGCGCTCCACCGTGGCGTCGTTGCCCGGCACCGACGCCGACGATTTCACTCCTCGGGCCAACGCGGTCCTCGCGGATCTGCGGCAGCTGGAGGCGGTCGCCGCGCGCGCGGCACGGATCGGCAAGGTCACTCCGGTCCTGATCAAGGCCCTCGGTTCGGTTCGCAGCCTGTACGACGAACTGATGCTGCGCGCCGCCTCCGCGCCGCGTGCCACCCTCGGGCAGCGGCTCTATGCGGTCCGCCGCCGAGCCAACCTCACCATCGCCGAGATCGCGCAGGCCGCGGGCGTATCCGAGGACGCGATTCGGCAGGTTGAAGCCGACGGACCGGTCTCGGCCACCGACGCACGCGCGGTGGAGGCCCTCGTTCAGCAAATTGCGTGACTCCGGGCCCGCGCAGCGTTCCGGCGGCGCGGTCCAGTCCCGCGACGCATGGTGCAGATGGGACCGCCGAGGCGGCCGGTGTGCACCGTGAGTATCCCTTGTCACAGTGTGCCAATTTGCCGGTTAATTTAAAGACCTGCATAAACACCGCCTGAGGACTTGCTGAGACTTCGAAATGCGCGGTCGCGCGTAGCGAATTGTGGCGCCGAATTGCCGCTGATCAGGGGCTCGGGACGCTGGTAGTCTGCTGCGGGGAAGGGGTGGACCGGATGGATTTGATGGACCTTTTCGGGCAATCCGGCAAAGCTGCGTTACTCAGCGCGCCGGTCGCACCGGACATGCGTGGCGCCGACGGGCAGTCGTCGGGGTCCGCGATCCTGCGCGCCGGTCAGACCCTGCTTGCAGGCATGCGGTCGACAGCCGGATGGGGAGACCCCGATCAGGGGGACCAGTTCACCCGGGCTGTGTCGCACATGCAGATCGCCGGCCGGACGTTGGCGGGTGCGCGGCCGGGGGCCGACTGGGCCGGTGCGGCAGCGCAGGTCTACTCGGACGCCAACCAGGACCTGACCGGTCGCACCGAGTTGCTCGGAGCGCTCGATAACCGTGTCCGACAGGTGATCTCAGCTCAGGCGTACCGAATTTCCGGGCACCGCGAAACCCTGGCCCGGCAGTCGGACTTCCTGGCCGACGTCGGACATGCCACGCGCGCGCTGTCGGCGATCCCCGGAGTCGGTCCCGCCGCCCAGGCGTCGGTCGAGATGGCCGCCGTGACCAGTGCCGTTCAGCTGTCCGAACAGGACCTCCGGCTGCTCACCGACGAGGTATCCGACAATGCGGCGCAGCTCGACGCGCTCGCCGCACGGTATGACGATCTCGCGCCCGAGGACACCGCGCCCACACCGGATCCCGACGCAGCGCCCGGCAAAGAGCTCGCCGAATCCGATCGGGACGAGACGCCGCTCGCCGCTGGGCCGCCTGGACCGTCGCCGTCTGGTGCGCTGCCACCCGCGGCCGTCCCCGCCGGCGCCCCGCCCGAGGACCCGGTCGCGGGGATGACCGCGGCTTTTTCCGCGGTCGGCGGGATGATCGGTGCCGTGGTCGCGCCGCTGTCGGCTGCGCTGACCGGGACGTTGGGTACCGCTGTGCAGGCGTTGGGACCGCTGGCCGACGCCGGATCCGCGGCCGAAAGGTCCGACGAAGCGACGATCTCGGACCCAGCGGCTACGGCCGACCTCACCGAGCGCGACGAGGCCGAGCGCGACGAGGCGGATCGTGACGCAGCCGATCGCGACGACACCGACGAGTCCGCACGCGACGCGGAGGCGTCCGCCGACCCGGCGACCCCGAGCCCGCAGCGACCCCCGGTCACCCCCGACGACGCCCCCGCCCCCGCGGCGACCCGGCCCCCACGCTGATCACCAGGAGAATCGACATGCACGAAGCACTCCACGTCGTACCCGAGCACCTCCGGGTGCTGGCCGGCACCCAGGCGCAGGCCGCACAGGAGATCATGACCGCGGCGGAGGCGACGACAGGCGTCGAGGACCGGATCCGCCTGTCGCACGGAACGGTCGCCTGGCCCTGCACCGCTTCCGTCGCCGCAGTGACCCAGGCGCGGCACCGCGCCGCGCAACGGCTGGCCCGACGCGCCGAGAAACTGTCGGACGGGTTGGCGACGTCGGCCGTCCGCTACCAGCACACCGACGCCACGTCCGGCTCCGACCTGAGCCGCCAGATGCCCCAGCACCCGCCCGGGAACCCGTGATGACGACCGGGGCGTACCTCGGTGACGGGGAACCGACACACTACGACGACGTCGTGGGGGTCGAGCTCACCATCGACGGCATGTTGGTGGTCGCCGACCTCCTGCATCTCGTCGAGTTCCCCTTGTCGCTGGGCATCCGGCCCAACATCCCCTACGAAGACCAGCGCCGCATCGTCTGGGAGCAGGTGACGCGCGATCTCACCGCCCAAGGCGTCCTCACCGCGTTCGGCGACCCGCACCCCGAGGTCGCGGCGATGGTCGAGGCGCTCAGCCGGCCCGACCGCACCCTCGATTGCCGCTGGTGGCGCCGCGACGTCGGTGGCAAAATGGTCCGGTTCGTGGTCTGCCGCAGGGGGGATCGTCATGTCGTCGCCGCACGCGATGAGGACATGCTGGTGCTGCAACGCGTCGCGCCTCAGGTCGGGCTCGCGGCGATGATCAACGTCGTGATCGGCGACGAACCGGCGGCCGCGGTCGAGCCGCTGACCGGTCTGGCCGCGCAGCTGGCCGGCGTACGCGGCGCCGATCAGTTGGCCGCCTACGGCCAGCCGCCGTCGTCGGCCAAGATCTACGCCGAAGCGACTGCGCAGCCGAGCAGTTGGGTGGAGATCACCGCCAACGAGCGACATCCCGGTGGCACCTATTCGCAGGCCGGGGTCGGCGCCGGGGTCCTGGACTCCCCGCACGGCCGGATCGTGTCGGTTCCCCGGAAAGTCAACGGAGAGCTCTACGGCAGCTTCCTGCCGGGAACACCGGAGAATCTCCAGCGCGCGCTCGACGGCCTGGTGGAGTTCCTGCCGTCGGGCAGATGGTTCGACACACCGTCGGTTGATCCGACGTACGACGACTGAGAAAGGCGGAACACGGTGGAGCACCCTCCGACCGGTACCCCTGACGACGGGGACCACGACGATCTCGCGGCGATCGACTTCGGCGCCGGCGACGTCGACGGGGAAACCGATCTCGGGGTGATCCTCGGCGATTTCACCAACAGCCGAAGCGTCGAGGACGTGGCGGAGCCGACGCTCGGCGAGGACCCGGGCCGAGGCGAGGACCCGATGCCGATGTTCACCGTAACCAACCCGCCGGGCACGGTCACCGTGACCACCTACATGGACGGCCGCGTCCAGCAGGTCGACCTGTCCCCGAACGTCGTCTCGATGACCGAGAGCGGCCTGGCCGAGGAGATCGTGGTGATCGCCGGCCTGGCCACCCAGGACGCCCGCTCGGCGCAGTACACGTTCATGCTCGACGAGATGCGCGAGCAGGGTCACGACAACGTCGCCACGCGCGACTTCCTCAGCCGTGACCTGGATCTGCCCACCCCCGAGCAGGCGCAGGCTGCGCGCGCCGAAGTGTTCGCGACCCGATACGCAGGTGAGGAATGACGGAACATCTGGCCGGCCTGTTCGGCACCGCGGTCGGCATGCTGCCCACGGCACCCGCACGATCGCTGCAACTGTTCACCGAGATCACCGATGCCGACGACTCCGCGTGTGACGCGTGGGTGGGGCGGATCCGCTGCGGTGACACCGACCGCGTCACGATGTTCCGGGCGTGGTACTCCCGCAACAACTTCGGCCAGCTCGCCGGGGCCGCCGAGGTCCCGATGATCAGCTTGGGGGCACGCGTTCCGATCGGCGGACTCTACGGCGACATCACCTATCCGGTGAACTCGCCGCTGGCCATCACGATGGGTTTCGCTGTCACCGAAGCCGCGTGCGGCAACTACTCCGACGCCATGGAGGCGCTCGACGACATCCCTTCGGCCGGCGCCGAACACCTGATCTCGTGGGGAAAGGCGGTGGTGTACGGCGCATCCCAACGCTGGACCGACGTGATCGACGAGGTCCGCGGTGCTGCGGCATGGCCAGACAAGTTCCTGGCCGCCGCCGCCGGGGTCGCCCACGGTGTCGCCGCAGCGAACCTGGGCCTGTTCAGCGAGGCCGAGCGCCGTCTGGTCGAATCGAACGCTTCGCCCGCCGGAGAGGCCTGCGCGCAGGCCATCGCGTGGTTCCTTGCGATGACCAGGCGGGGCCAGGGCAACGAAGAGGCAGCGGTCGCGTTGCTGGAGTGGTTGCAGGCCACCCACCCCACACCCCAGGTCGCCGCGGCCCTCAAGGATCCCAACTACCGTCTGCGCACCACGACGGCCGAGCAGATCGCCACGCGGCGCGACGCCTGGGATCCCGACAGCGTCGAGGTCGACACGTCGGATCGCGATCAACTGCTCGCCGAGGCGCAGGCCGAACTGGACCGGCAGATCGGGCTGGCTCGCGTCAAGGAGCAGATCGAGCGCTACCGGGCCGCCACGCAGATGGCGAAAGTCCGTGCCGCACGCGGGATGAAGGTGGCGCAGGCGTCCAAGCACATGATCTTCACGGGTCCGCCCGGCACGGGTAAGACCACCATCGCGCGGGTGGTCGCCAACATCCTGGCCGGTCTCGGCGTGATCGCCGAACCCAAGCTGGTGGAGACCTCACGCAAGGACTTCGTCGCCGAGTACGAGGGACAGTCCGCAGTCAAGACGGCCCGCACCATCGACCGAGCGATGGGCGGGGTGTTGTTCATCGACGAGGCCTACACACTCGTGCAGGAACGCGATGGCCGGGCCGACCCGTTCGGCACCGAGGCGCTGGACACGCTCCTGGCCCGGATGGAGAACGACCGCGACCGGTTGGTGGTCATCATCGCCGGCTACAGCAGCGACATCGATCGGCTACTGGAGACCAACGACGGTCTGCGTTCCCGTTTCGCCACCCGCATCGAGTTCGATTCCTACTCGGCGGAAGAGATCGTCGACATCGCCAGAGTCATTGCCGCGGCCAATGACTCGTCGCTCAGCGACGACGCGGCCAAACGCGTATACGAGGCCGCCACGCTGCTGAGCACCAGCGTCGTCGGCGGCAAACCGGCGCTCGACGTCGCCGGGAACGGTCGGTACGCACGACAATTGGTCGAAGCCGGCGAACAGACCCGTGACATGCGGCTGGCCCGCTCACCGGACATCGACGCGCTCGACGTGGAGCAGCTCAGCGAGATCAACGGCGACGACATGGCTGCCGCCATCACCTCGGTGCATGCGCGCCTGAACATCGGTGGGTGAGCGTGGCAGGTTTCCGACTCACCACCAAGGTCCAGGTCAGCGGCTGGCGCTTCCTGCTGCGGCGCGTCGAGCATGCCATCGTGCGCCGGGACACCCGGATGTTCGACGATCCGCTGCAGTTCTACAGCCGCGCCGTGACCGCCGGAATCGTCATCGCGGTCCTGATCTGTCTGGGCGCCGCCCTTCTTGCCTACTTCAAGCCGCTGGGCAAGCGCGGCGGGGACTCCCTGCTCGTCGACCGCGCGACCAACCAGCTCTACGTGGTGCTGCCCGACAGCGGTCAACTGCGTCCGGTGTACAACCTGACCTCGGCGCGGTTGATCCTCGGCAGCGCCGCCGCACCCGCCGCGGTGAAATCAGAGGAGCTCGACCGGATGCCCAAGGGTCAGACCCTGGGCATCCCCGGCGCGCCCTACGCCACCCCGGTGTCCTCGACACCGGAGTCGCAGTGGAGTCTGTGCGACACCGTCGTCAAGCCGGAAAGCGTGGCACCGCAGGTTGATTCGGCGGTGCTGATCACACCGCTCGTGCTGGATTCCTCGGTCGGGCCGATGCGTCCGGACCAGGGCATGCTGGTGTCCTACGAGCAGCAGGACTGGCTGGTCACCGCCGCCGGTCGGCACGCCATCGACCTTGCCGACCGCGCGGTGACCTCCGCGGTGGGCATCCCGGTGACCGCACGCTCGGCACCGATCTCGCAGGGACTGTTCAACGCGTTGCCCGACGCCGGCCCGTGGCGGTTGCCGCCCATCGCGGCCGTGGGAACCCCGAACACCCTCGGTCTGCCACCGGAGTTGGTGGTGGGCACCGTGTTCAAGACGGTCACCGAGTCCGACCAGCAGCACTACGTCGTACTCGCCAACGGGGTGGCCAAGGTCAACGACACCACCGCCGCCGCGCTGCGGGCCACCGCGTCCCACGGGCTGGTGGCGCCGCCGTCGATGGAACCCAGCGCGGTAGCCCGCCTCCCGGAGCAGGTGTACTCCTCTCCGCTGCCCGACACCGCCATGAAGATGCTGCTGCGACAGGAGATTCCGACGTTGTGCTGGTCCTGGTTGCGCGAGCCCGGCGATCAGGCCCCCAAGACCACGGTGATCGCAGGCCGCCGCCTACCGCTGCCGGTCACGGCACAGCACAACGGGATCGACCAGATCACCGGCGACAACACCGTGCATATCGCCGGTGGACAGTACGTGCGGTTGCAGTCGCCGGACCCCCGGCACGGGGAGAGCCTGTACTACATCGACCCGCAGGGCGTGCGCTACGGGCTGCCCGACGAGGACACCGCCGCCGACCTCGGGTTGAGCGGACCCAGGACCGCGCCGTGGCAGGTCGTCAGCCTGCTGGTGGACGGCCCGGTGCTGTCCAAGGACGCCGCACTGGTCGAGCACGACACCTTGCCCGCAAACCCGTTCCCGCGCAAGGTCAATGGCGACCGCGCGGTGCCTGCGGGTGTCACCAGCGGAGGCGGCGGATGACGACACGGAAGTTCACCCCGATCATCAAGCGCGGCCCGCGGCTGACGCCGGGGGAGATCAACGTGACCCCGCCCGACGACCTCGGGATCGACATCCCGCCGTCGGGGATGCAGAAGGCGCTGCCCTGGGTGCTGGGCGGCTGCATGCTCGGCATGATCGCGATCATGATCTTCAGCGGGATCCGGCAACTCTCGCCGTACATGCTGATGATGCCGCTGATGATGGTGATGGCCGCCGTCGGTCTGGTCGCCAGCGGTGGCAGCGGCGGCAAGAAGGTGCCCGAGATCAACGCCGACCGCAAGGAATACCTGCGGTATCTGGCGAACCTGCGGACCCGCGTGACGTCGTCGGCTGCGGCCCAGGTCACGTTCTTCAACTACCACGCACCGCATCCCGACGACCTGATGTCGATCATCGGCACCCACCGGCAGTGGTCGCGTCCGGCCAACGCGGACTTCTACGCCGCCACGAGGATCGGACTGGGCTCCGAGCCCGCCGTCGACCGGTTGCTCAAACCCGCGGTCGGCGGTGAGCTCGCCGGACCTGCCGGCGCCCCCCAGGCGCACCTGGAACCGGTCAGCCACATGTGGGTCACCAAGTTCCTGCGGACCCACGGACTCATCCACGACTGCCCGAAGTTGGTGCAGCTGAGGACCTTTCCGACGATCGCGGTCGGCGGCGAGATCGACGCGGCCGCGGCGCTGCTGCGGGCGATGGTGTGCCATCTGGCGGTCTTCCACCCGCCGGACCTCCTGCAGATCCGGGTGTTGGTCGACAACCCCGAGGATCCGCAGTGGGCATGGATGAAGTGGCTGCCCCACACCCAGCACCAGTCCGACACCGACGCCGCGGGCGCCACCCGGCTGGTGTTCACCCGCCCCGACGGGCTCAGCGACCTCACCGCGCGGGGGCCGCACACCCCCGACGCGGTGCCCAACGGTCCCTACGTCGTGGTGGTGGACGTGACCGGCGGACGTGCCGGGTTCCCCATGGACGGGCGCGCCGGCGTCACCGTCATCACCCTCGGGAATCACCGCTCGGCGTACCGCATCCGGGTCAACGCCGACGGCACCGCCGACGACAAGCTGCCCAACCAGACATTCCGGCGCGTGGCCAGTCGGGTGGACGCGATGACACCGGCGCAGGCCGAGCGGGTCGCGCGCAAGTTGGCGGGCTGGTCGATCACCGGCACGATCATCGACAAGAGCACCCGGGTGCAGAAGAAGGTCGCCACGGAGTGGCACGAGATCGTCGGCGCGCAGACGGTCGAGGAGGTCACCCCGGCGCGGTGGCGCATGTTCGCCGACACCGACCGCGACCGGTTGCGGATCCCGTTCGGCCACGAACTCAAGACCGGCGACGTGATGTACCTCGACATCAAAGAGGGCGCGGAGTTCGGTGCCGGTCCCCACGGCATGCTGATCGGGACCACCGGGTCGGGTAAGTCGGAGTTCCTGCGCACGCTCATCCTGTCGCTGGCCGCCACCCACCATCCCGACCAGATCAACTTGCTGCTGACCGACTTCAAGGGCGGATCGACCTTCCTGGGAATGGAGAAGCTGCCTCACACCGCGGCGGTGGTGACGAACATGGAGGAAGAGGCCGAGCTGGTCAGCCGCATGGGTGAGGTCCTCACCGGGGAACTCGACCGGCGGCAGTCCATCCTGCGGCAGGCGGGCATCCAGGTCGGCGCCGCCGGAGCATTGTCCGGTGTCGCCGAGTACGAGAAGTACCGGGAGCGCGGCGCGGATCTGGCGCCGCTGCCGACCTTGTTCGTCGTCGTCGACGAGTTCGCCGAGCTGTTGCAGAACCACCCCGACTTCATCGGCCTGTTCGACCGGATCTGCCGCGTCGGGCGTTCGCTGCGTGTGCACCTGCTGCTGGCCACGCAGTCGCTGAACACCGGCGGCACCCGCATCGACAAGCTCGAACCGAACCTGACCTACCGGATCGCGTTGCGCACCACCAGTTCCGCGGAATCCAAAGCGGTGATCGGCACCCCGGAGGCCCAGTACATCTCCAACAAGGAGAGCGGCGTCGGGTTCCTGCGCGTCGGGATGGAGGACCCGGTGAAGTTCCAGACGGTCTATACGGGCAACCCCTACGTCCCCACGATCGCCGACCCCGGCGACGACGTCGCCGCACCGGGGGCCCACGCGGACAAGAGCATTCGGATCCACCGGTTCACCACGGCGCCGATCCTGGATGCGACGGTGACGTCATGACCGTCGACTCGGGGCAGAAGGTGCTGCGCGAGGTGGTGCTCGAGCAGCTGTCCACCGGCGACAACCATGCCTACCGGATGTGGTTGCCGCCGTTGGCCGACCCGACCCCGGTCAACGAACTCGTCGCCCGCGACTACGAACGCCGCCCGCTGCGCATCGGTCTGGGCATCATGGACGAGCCGCGCCGCCACCGCCAGGAGGTGTGGGGCATCGACGTTTCCACCGCCGCGGGCAACATCGCCGTCGGCGGTGCACCGCAGACCGGCAAGTCGAACTTCCTGCAGACGCTCATCCTGTCGGCGGCGGCCTCGCACACGCCGCGCCAGGTGCAGTTCTACTGCGTCGACATGGGTGGCGGCGGCCTGATGTACGTCGAGGACCTGCCGCACGTCGGCGGGGTGGCCACCCGTGCCGAGCCGGACCGGGTCAACCGCGTGGTCGCCGAGGTCAAAGCCGTGCTGCGGCAACGGGAACACACGTTCAAGGAGTTGCGGGTCGGCTCGATGGCCGACTATCGGCAGCTGCGCGAGAACCCCGAGCACCCGGCGTCGCAGGACCCGTTCGGGGACGTCTTCCTGGTGATCGACGGATGGCCGGCGTTCGCCGCGGAGTTCCCCGACCTCGAACCCGTCGTCCAGGACATCGCGGGGCAGGGCTTGTCCTACGGCGTGCACACGGTCATCTCGACCCCGCGGTGGACCGAGCTCAAGGCTCGGATCCGCGACTATCTCGGCACCAAGGTCGAATTCCGGCTCGGCGACGTCAACGAGACGCAGATCGACCGGATCACCCGCGAGATCCCGCTGAACCGGCCCGGGCGTGCGGTCTCCACCGAGAAGCACCACCTGATGATCGGGGTCCCCCGGATGGACGGGGTGCACAGCGCCGAGGACCTGGTTCCGGCGCTGACGGCCGCGGTCCGCGAGATCGCCGCCCGCCACACCGACGAGGCGCCCCGAGTCCGCGTGCTGCCCAGCAGGATTCACCTGCGGCAGCTCGATCCCACACCGCCGTCACCGGATTCGGACTACCGGACGCGGTGGACGATCCCGGTGGGCGTGCGCGAGGCCGATCTCACCGTGGCCCACAACGCGATGCACACCAGCCCGCACCAGTTGATCTTCGGCGCACCGAAGTCCGGGAAGACCACCATCGCGACGGCGGTGGCCCAGGCGATCTGCGCGCGCAACAATCCCGACCAGGTGCGGTTCATGATCGCCGACTACCGCTCCGGGCTGCTGGAAGCCGTGCCCGACACCCATCTGCTCAAGGCCGGTGCCATCAACCGCAACCACACCACGCTGGAGGCGTCGATCAAGGCGCTGGCCATCAACCTCACCAAGAGGCTGCCGCCGACCGACCTGACGCCCGCGCAGCTGCGGGCCCGGTCCTGGTGGACGGGTCCCGACATCGTGCTGCTGGTCGACGACTGGCACATGATCGTCGCGGCCGGCGGGATGATGTCGCCGATGGCGCCCCTGACGCCGCTGCTGCCGGCCGCCGCCGATATCGGATTGCATCTGATCGTCACGTGCCAGATGAGCCAGGCGCACCGCGCGACGATGGACAAGTTCGTCGGCGCCGCGTACGGCGCCGGGACGCCGACGATGTTCCTCTCCGGTGAGAAACAGGATTTCCCGTCGCGCGAGATCATCGTGAAGAAAAGGCCACCTGGCCAGGCGTTTTACGTCTCACCGGAGGGCAAGGAGGTCATCCAGGCCGCCTACGTGGACCCACCCGCAGAAGAAGTGTTCCAAGCACCCTCCGAGGGCGGTTAGGATAAATTTCTAGGCGATCCAGCAAAGTGGCGGATTCTGCCGAATGCGATGAGTCGGGGGATTCAACAACCAGTCACCCGCCGTCGGAGCCAGTGGATCGACAAATCAATACCTGGTGAACTACATCGATGTCAGGAGACAGCAAATGCAACCCCTGAGTCATAACGCCGGCGCCGCCGGTGTCGGAGGACAGGTCGTCGCCAACGGAGCCCGCGGCCTGGCGGCCGGGACGGCCGCTACCGCACAGGTCAGTGCGCTGGCTCCGGCCGGCGCCGACGAGGTGTCGGTCATGGCGTCGGCGGCGTTCATGGCCGAGGGGGTGCAGACCCTGGGCATCAACGCGATGGCGCAGGAAGAACTCGCCCGCGCCGGTGCCACGGTGATCGAGATCGCCGGTGTCTACCAGGCCGTCGACGGGGAGAACGGCGCGACGCTGGCCTAGCGCCGGCCCGCCCGACGAGACCGAATTCGCCATGGCTGTCCCCACCCTGCCCATTCCACCGATCTGGGGGGCTTTCCCTCCGGAGGTGAATACCGCGCGCCTGATGGCCGGAGCGGGTGCCGCTCCGATGCTGCAGGCGGCGGCCGGCTGGGAGGCGTTCGCGATCTCGCTCGAGACACAGGCCGACGAGCTGGCGTCCAGCCTGGCGTCGCTGGCGCAGATGTGGCAGGGCATGGGCAGCGAGCGGGCGATCACCGCGTCGATGCCGATGGTGCTGTGGCTGCGCATGCTGTCGCTGCAGGCGCACAAGCGCGCCGCGCAGGCCACCGCGCAGGCCACCGCCTACACCTCGGCGATGGCCACCACCCCGCCGCTGCCCGAGATCGAGCTCAACCACGTCACCCACGCGGTGCTGGAGGCCACGAACTTTCTCGGGGTCAACACCGTGCCGATCGGCCTGAACGAAGCCGACTACGTGCGCATGTGGGATCAGGCGGCGGCGGTGATGACGCTGTACGAATCGGAAACCATGCTCAACGCCACGTTCGAGCCGGTCGCCATGCCCAAACCGGTCGTGCTTCCGGGTGCCGCGGAGGCGGCACTGGCCACCGGAATGGCAGGGGCGGCTCCGCTGATGGGCGGCGCCGCCGTGCGCAACGCGGTGTTCGCTCAGGTCAGCGGCCAGGGCAAGGCCGACGAGGCCAACCTCAAGGCCGGCCGCGCGGAGCAGGGCGCCGCGCAGGCCGCGAATCAGGCTCGCTCACAAACGAACCCGCAGGGGCAGCTGGGCCAGGAGCCGATGCAGATGGGCATGCAGATGGCGTCCCAGCTGGGTTCGACGCTTGCGCAGCTTCCCCAGCAGATGATGCAGGGCGTCACGCAGCCGTTCCAACAGCTGACACAGCCGCTGCAGCAGGTGTCGTCGTTGTTCGGCCAGATGGGCGGTGACAAGGGCGCGCAAGTCGGAATGCTGGGCGCCACACCGTTTTCCAACCATCCGGCACTCGGCGGCAACGGTGCCGCCACCGGTGCGGGACTGGTCCGGGCGGCGTCGCTCCCCGGCGCCGGAGGCACCTCGGCGCGTACGCCGCTGATGTCGGGTCTGACCGGTAAGGAACTCCTGCCCGGCACCAGCGCGGTGTCGGTGGGCGTTGGCGCGGCCGCCGGGGGAGCCGGGGCCGGCGCGGCACCGGTGGCCGGCGGCGGTGGCATGGGCGGTCCGATGGGCATGCTCGGCCAGCGGGGCAGAAGCGGCGGACATCGCGACGGACTGAACGCACCCGCTCCGTTGGAGCACGACCTCAACGAGGACGAAGAAGACGACTGGTAAGTCGTCGACCACATCAAACTTGCCGGCCGCCTGGGTCGGGGAGCTCGTCAACCGGCGAGAGCACAGGTAATCGAAGGAAGGGTCAGCAATGGGATTGGTGAATGCGGATACTCCGCAGTTGATGGCGGAGGCGGCGAACTTCGACCGCATCTGCGGTGAGCTCGCGTCCGTGCTCGCGCAGGTCGAATCGACCGCCGCGGGCCTGCAAGCCAGCATGAACAGCGAGGGTGCGGGTGCGGCCGCGCAGTCGGCGCTGATTCGCTTCAACGAGGCGGCGGGCCAGCAGATCCGTCTGCTCGAGGACATCTCGCAGAACATCAACGTCAGCGGGCAGTCGTATCAGAACACCGATGCGCAGAACGCCGACGAACTCGCAAACCAGATGCTCTGACCGACCACCCCGAACCTTAGGAGAACAGACATGGGACTGATCGAATACAACTTCGCCGGAATCGAAAGCGGCGCAGGCGAACTCCAGGCCGCGGTGCAGCGCACCCTGGGTTTGCTCGAAGAGGGCCAGGGCTCGCTGGCGCGGCTGCAGGCCGCCTGGGTCGGCGAGGGCTCGATGTCGTACCAGGCTGTGCAGCAGCGCTGGGACAACAACTCGATGGAGATCAACCAGGCCCTGCAGAGCCTCGGCCACGCCGTCAGCAACTCGGGCCAGAACATGGGCACCACCGAGAACGGCGTCATCGGAACGTTCACATAAGTGCAAACACTCGCGCCGGTGGGCGATCCGCCGGACAATGACTGATCGCCCACCGCGTGTGCCCATCGACTACGACTCTTAAGAGGTGCATATGTCGGCCGACTATGACCGGCTGTTCCACTCCCCGGATGCGCTGCGAACGGTCGACGAAGACCAGGAGCCGAACACACCCGCTCCGAGCGGCCCGCTGCACAACGAGGCACCGCCGCCGCCGCCGGTCAACCCCATGAACACACAGGCCACGTCGGCGGCGCCGCCGCGGCCGGGCGAGGTGACGACACAGATCCCCGTCACCCCCGCTGCACCCACCGCACCACCGCTGCCGGACAACGGGCTGATGCGGGTGCCGCAACACGCCCACACCGGCGGTGCGCGCCACCAGCAGCCCCATGCGGCTCCGGCGCCCGCGCCCCGGCCGGCGCCACCGCCGTCGCCCAGCCAGCATTTCGCCGACACCGCCGGTGACCGCCGTGCGGCACCGCAGCAGGCGCCGGCGTCGGCGGCCGCGATCGGCAATCACCGTGCCATCGACGCGCTTTCGCACGTCGGGGTGCGCTCGGCGGTCAAGCTGCCACCCCAGCGCGGATGGCGGCACTGGTTGTACCTGATGACCCGCATCAACCTGGGTCTGTCGCCCGACGAGCTCTACGAGATGGATCTGCACGCCCGGATCCGGCGCAACGCGCGGGACTCCTATCAGATCGGCGTGTTCGGGCTCAAGGGCGGAGTCGGCAAGACCGCCGTGACGGTCGCGTTGGGATCTGCGCTGAGCACCATCCGCGGCGACCGGATCCTGGCCATCGACGCCGACCCCGACGGCGGCAACCTCGCCGACCGCGCCGGCCGGCAGTCCGCGGCGACCATCGCCGATCTGCTGTCGGACAAGGAGCTGAAGCGCTACAACGACATTCGTGCCTACACCAGCATGAACAGCGCGAACCTCGAGGTGTTGTCGTCGGAGGAGTACAGCGCCGCCCGGCGCGAGTTCAACGACGAGGACTGGCGCGCGGCCACCGAGATCGTGTCACGGTATTACAACCTGGTACTCGCCGACTGCGGCGCAGGACTCTTCCAGCCCGGGGCGCGTGGCGTGCTGTCGACAGTGTCTGGTCTGGTGATCGTCGCCAGCGCCTCGATCGACGGCGCGCGACAGGCGGCGATCACGATGGACTGGTTGCGGCAGAACGGTTATCAGGACCTGCTGGGCCGGTCGTGCGTGGTGATCAACCACGTCGTGCCGGGTAAACCCAACATCGACGTCGAGGACCTGGTGCAGCAGTTCGAACGGCACGTGGCGCCCGGACGGGTGATCGTGCTGCCCTACGACAAGCACATCGCCGCCGGCACCGAGATCCAGCTCGACCTGCTGGGCAGCACGTTCGAGCGACGCATCGTGGAGCTGGCCGCGGCGCTGTCCGACGACTTCGACCGGCTCGAGCGGCGTTGACGGCCACGGCTGCGTCGCCCGCGCCGTCCAACGTCGCGCCCGGGCGACCGTCGACGACCCGAGTGACCATCTTGACCGGTCGCCGGATGACCGACCTCGTGCTGCCATCGGCGGCACCGATCGAGACCTATGTCGACGAAACCGTCTCGGTGCTGGCGGAGATCCTCGCCGACACCCCGGCAGATGTGTTGGCCGGCTTCGACTTCAAGGCCCAGGGTGTGTGGTCGTTCGCCCGGCCGGGCGCGGCGCCGATCAAACAATCGGCATCACTCGACGAAGCCGGTGTCGTCGACGGTTCCCTGCTGACGTTGGTCGCGGTCAGCCGGACCGAACGCTACCGGCCATTGGTCGAGGACGTCATCGACGCGATCGCGGTCCTCGACGAGACCCCGGAGTTCGACCGCAGCGCCCTCTACCGCTTCGTCGGTATGATGCTGCCGGCGGCGGCGGTGATGCTGACCGTCGTGGCGATGATGTCCTGGGCGTCGACGGGACGGGACTGGTGGTGGGCCCTCGCCCTCGGGGTGCTCGGCGCCGGGCTCGGTGGTGCGAGCATGCTGGCGCAGCACCGCTTCGGCCATCTGGACATGGCCGAGAGCCTGCTGGTATCGGCGCTGGTCACCCTGACCGGGGCGGTGGCCCTGGCCGTGCCGTTGCCCCGCGGGGTTGACTCGCTGGGCGCACCGCAGATCGCGGCCGCCGGGGCGCTGGTCCTGCTCGTGGTGGTCGCCACGCGTGGGGGGCCGCGCCGGCGCGCGGAGGTGGCCGCATTCCTGGCGGTGACGGCACTGGCCGTGACATTGGCGGCGGTGGCCTACGGATACGGTTGGGGCAGTTGGGTACCCGCCGGCGCCATCGCGTTCGGTCTGATCGTGGTCACCAACGCCGCCAAACTGACCGTGGCGGTCGCGCGCATCGCGCTGCCGCCGATCCCCGCGCCCGGCGAGACGGTGTCCAACGACGAACTTCTCGACCCGGTGACGACATCGGACACCTCGGAGGAGTCCGAGACCTGGCAGGCGATCATCGCGTCGGTGCCGGACTCCGCTGCCCGGTTGACCGAGCGCAGCCAACTGGCCAAGCGGTTGCTCATCGGCTTCCTGTCGGCCGGTGCGCTGACGCTGACCGTCGGTGCGATCGCCGTGGTGGTGCAAGGACATTTCTTCCGCCACACCATGATCGTGGCGCTGCTGGTCACCGTGGTGTGCGGCTTCCGTTCCCGCCTGTACGCCGACCGGTGGTGCGCCTGGGCGTTGATGACCGCCGCGGTGGCAATTCCCACCGGGGTGACCGTGCGCCTGTGCCTGTGGTACCCCGACCGCGCCTGGTTGGTGTTGGCGGTCTACACCGTGGTGGCGGTGTGCGCCGTCATCATCGTCGGCGCGACCGACGGGGTCCGCCGGATGTCACCGGTGACCAAACGCATCTTCGAACTGTTCGACGGCGCGGCCATCGCCGCGGTCATCCCGATGTTGCTGTGGATCGCCGGGGCCTACGACCTGCTGCGCAACCTGAGGTTCTAGGAGTCCGATGACCGGGTCGTTGAAGGTCAACACCGACGAATTACGCACGGCGGGCAAGGTATTCACCGCGGCCGGTGAGCGGCTGGCGGCAGCTCAGATCGATGCACCGCTGGGTGAGGCCGCCGCCGCGGTGCCGGGACTACAGACCGCCGGTGCCTGTCTGCAGGCCCAGACGGCAGTGGCAACTCAGGTCAAGGCGCTGGCCGACGGCGCCCAACAGTACGGCGCCAATCTGCACGACGCGGCCACCCGCTACGAGCAGACCGATGCGCGCTCGGGCGAGGAGATCCGCGCCGTCGAGATGCCGCCGCCGGCGCCTCGCTGACAACCCCCTGAAAACCGAACCGCCGGAACCACAATCCCGAAACGGGATGTGATTCCGGCGGAATCGTCGAAAAGAGGATCAGCCCTCGATGAAGGTCTCCAGCTGCGCGCGGGCGACGTCGTCGGCCAGCTGCTTGGGCGGGCTCTTCATCAGGTAGGCCGACGCGGCCTCGATCGGGCCGCCGATGCCGCGGTCCTTGGCGATCTTGGCGGCGCGCACCGCGTCGATGATGACGCCGGCCGAGTTCGGGGAGTCCCACACCTCGAGCTTGTACTCCAGGTTCAGCGGCACGTCGCCGAAGGCGCGGCCCTCGAGGCGGACATAGGCCCACTTGCGGTCGTCCAGCCACGCAACGTGATCCGACGGACCGATGTGGACGTTCTTGTCCTCGACCTTGCCGGCCAGCGAGCCCGACAGGTTGGAGGTCACGGCCTGGGTCTTGGAGACCTTCTTCGACTCGAGGCGGGTGCGCTCGAGCATGTTCAGGAAGTCCATGTTGCCGCCGACGTTGAGCTGGTAGGTGCGGTCCAGCGTGACGCCGCGGTCCTCGAACAGCTTGGCCATCACGCGGTGGGTGATGGTCGCGCCGATCTGGCTCTTGATGTCGTCGCCGACGATCGGCACACCGGCGTCCTCGAACTTCTTGGCCCACACCGGATCCGAGGCGATGAACACCGGCAGCGCGTTGACGAACGCCACACCGGCGTCGATGGCGCACTGGGCGTAGAACTTGTCGGCCTCCTCGGAACCCACCGGCAGGTAGGACACCAGCACGTCGACCTCGGCGTCCTTGAGGACCTTGACCACGTCGACGGGATCGGAGTCGGACACCTCGATGGTGTCGGCGTAGTACTTGCCGATGCCGTCGAGGGTCGGGCCGCGCTGCACGATGACGTCGCTGGGCGGCACGTCGGCGATCTTGATGGTGTTGTTCTCGGAGGCGAAGATCGCCTCGGACAGATCGAAGCCGACCTTCTTGGCGTCCACGTCGAACGCGGCGACGAACTTGACGTCGCGGACGTGGTACTGGCCGAGCTTGACGTGCATCAGGCCGGGAACAGTGCTGTTCTCGTCGGCGTCCTTGTAGTACTGCACGCCCTGTACGAGCGAGGACGCGCAGTTGCCCACGCCGACGATGGCGACCCGGACGTCATTGCTTGCGGTCATGACGGCTTCTCCTCTTGTCCTTCTTCAGTGCTTTCGGGGTGACTCACTGCTGCAAACTGCGCGGCGTACTCAGGTCTGCTCGGCATGGCCCTGCGCCGACTTTTCCGCCGCGATCAACTCGTTGAGCCACTTGACTTCCCGCTCGCTGGATTCCAGGCCCAGCTGGTGCAGCTGGCGGGTGTAGCGATCGAACGAGTTGCTTGCCCGCGCAATGGCTTCACGCAGACCTTCTCGACGCTCCTCGACCTGACGGCGGCGGCCTTCGAGGATGCGCATACGTGCTTCCGCCGGCGTCCGGTTGAAGAACGCCAGATGGACGCCGAAGCCGTCGTCGGAGAAGTTCTGGGGGCCGGTGTCGGCGACCAACTCGGTGAAGCGCTGCTTACCGGCATCGGTGAGCTGGTACACGCGGCGTGCCCGACGCACTTTGACGGTGCCCTCCGGGGCGGCGTCCTCGACGATCAGGCCGTCGGCCTGCATGCGCCGCAACGCCGGGTAGAGCGAACCGTAGGAAAATGCGCGGAACGCCCCCAACAGGCCGGTCAGCCGCTTGCGCAGCTCGTAACCGTGCATGGGCGACTCCAGGAGCAGGCCCAGGATTGCCAGTTCGAGCATTCCGCCACCTCCCTTTCGTCGTCGCCGTTAGGACAGTCCAACACCTCGCGCAATAGTATCGCGCCGATATATTGGCTGCCACAGCCAGGGCGTCGACTTCCGGGTTTATGCAGGTCAGCGGTTGGCGGGCCAGATCGCCAGCGGGGTGCCGTCCGGGTAGAGCTCGATGCGACCGTTGCCGAACTCACTGGTGACGACGATCTCCACGACGACCGCGTCCGGAGTGGCCGGGTCCTCCGACGGGCTGATGCGCACCCACACCTCGTCGAGGTCGGCGCGGCTGATGCCGACGGTTTCCGGTGCGCCGCGGATCACCCCGAGGGCCTTCTCATGGTCGAACGCAGCCAGGTCGACCAGCTGCGTGTCGGCGTCGACGGCCGACGGCGACCCGATCGGCGCGCCCCAGCCACCGCGGTAGTGGTAGGAGAGGCTCCGCCGGTTGTCCTGCGGGTCTGGCCGGTCCAGGTAGGCCATGTCGGCATGGATGTCGAGTTCGTAGCCCATGGTGCTGCCGAACTTCTGCCGCATCTGCTCGAACAGCCCGGTGAAACCGCCCAACGACAACAGTTGGCGGGGCGGGGTCAGGACGGTGGCCGGGATTCCGTCGTCCTTGGCGCCCGGGTCGGAGGTGAAGTTCAGCGGGGACGGGGTGTTGCCATACAAACCCCAGCCGATCGCGACACCGAGCACCACCAGCACCGCGGCGGTCGCCGCCTTGATGCCCCACCCGGCGCGGTAGGTGGGCCTGGCCCGGTTGACGATCTTGGTGATGACCGGCGCGTCTACCTTCTGGTCGCTCTGCAGGTCCGACACCAGGTCCTGCAACTGGCCCAGGGTCGTCGCCGACGTCGCGGTCTTGACCCGCTCGCCGTGCTCGGCCATCGACAGCTGACCGTCGGCCAGGGCGGTGTCGAGGATCTGGCACGTCTGGTTGCGGTCGCTGTCCTTGGCGCGCATCCACGACGTCCGCCGTCCTGAGCTGCCCGGAGCCACGCGGTAGATCGTAAGAGCACGACCCCCTCGCCGGCAGCGCAGACGCGCAGGACGCCGATGTCCCGACCCGCCGCGCAAGCGCCGACGTACTCTGGTCCTCGTGCGATTGCAGCGACAAGTAGTGGACTACGCCCTGCGGCGGCGGTCCCTGCTCGCGGAGGTCTACTCCGGGCGCACCGGGGTCGCCGAGGTCTGCGACGCCAACCCCTACCTGCTGCGAGCCGCGAAGTTCCACGGCAAGCCGAGCACGGTGATGTGCCCGATCTGCCGCAAGGAACAGCTCACGCTGGTGTCCTGGGTGTTCGGCGATCACCTCGGTGCCGTCTCGGGCTCGGCGCGCACCGCCGAGGAACTGGTGCTCCTGGCCACCCGGTACGACGAGTTCTCGGTCCACGTGGTCGAGGTGTGCCGCACGTGCAGCTGGAACCACCTGGTCAAGTCGTACGTGCTGGGTGCGGTGCCGCCGCCGAAGGGCTCCCGCGGACCGGGCCGGACCGGGACCGCGCGTTCCAACGCGCGGACGGCCAGTGAATAACGACCGGCGCGACGACCGGTCAGGCCACGACCCGCGCGACGGGCGTCGGCCTGACGGCGCGCGCCCGCAACCGCCGCAGCCGCCACGACCCCCGCAGCAGCCACCGCCCCGCCGGTCCGACGCCGGCGCCCGCCGTCCCGAGGAACCGCGTCGGCCGGTGCGCCCGAACCCGCCGGACGATCGCCGGACCGCGGTGTTGCCGCCGGTGCGTGACGACCAGCCGCAGCTGCGCGACCCGATCGATGCGGTCAAGCGCGCGCTCGACGGCGGGCCCCGCAAACCTCCGCCGCCCCCGCCGCCGGGCTTGCCGCCCCGCCGCGGTGGACCGTCCCGTGGCGGTCCCTCGGATCGCCCGCCGAGCCTGCGCCAACAACTCAACCGGACGTGGTTGCGGCGCGGCCTCATCGCGATGGTCGCCGTGCTCATCGTGTTGCCGATGGTGACGTTCGGGATGGCCTACATGATCGTCGACGTCCCCAGCCCCGGGGACATCCGCACCGCGCAGGTGTCGAACATCCTCGCCAGCGACGGCAGCGAGATCGCGAAGATCGTCCCGCCCGAGGGCAACCGCGTCGACGTCAACATCGACCAGATCCCGGTGCACGTGCGCGACGCCGTGATGGCCGCCGAGGACCGCGACTTCTACTCCAACCCCGGCTTCTCGCTGACCGGCTTCCTACGCGCGGCGAAGAACAACATCTTCGGCGGCGACCTGCAGGGCGGGTCGACGATCACCCAGCAGTATGTGAAGAACGCGTTGGTCGGCGACGCCCGCTCCGGCGTCGGTGGCCTGATCCGAAAAGCCAAGGAACTGGTCATCTCGACCAAGATGAGCGGCGAGTGGTCGAAAGACCAGGTGTTGCAGTCGTATCTGAACATCATCTACTTCGGCCGCGGTGCCTACGGCGTGGCGGCGGCGTCGCGCGCCTACTTCAACAAACCTGTCGAGGAGTTGACCGTCGCCGAGGGCGCACTGCTGGCCGCGTTGATCCAGCGGCCTTCGGTGCTCGACCCCGCGGTCGACGCCGAGGCCTCGGAGCGGCGGTGGTCCTGGGTGCTCGACGGCATGGTCGAGATCGGCGCGCTGTCCCCGCAGGACCGCGCCGCGCAGGTGTTCCCGGCGACCATCCCGCCCGACGTCGCGACCACGCAGAACCAGACCACCGGACCCAACGGGCTGATCGAGCGGCAGGTCATCAACGAGCTGCTGAACCTGTTCAACATCAACGAGCAGACGCTGAACACCGAAGGTCTGCAGATCACCACCACCATCGACCCGCAGGCGCAGGAGGCCGCCGTCGACGCCGTGGAGGAGTACCTCGACGGCCAGGATCCGGACATGCGCGCCGCGGTGGTGTCGATCGACCCGAAGACCGGCGGGGTGAAGGCCTACTACGGCGGCGCGGACGCCAACGGGTTCGACTACGCCCAGGCCGGCCTGCCCACGGGTTCGGCGTTCAAGGTGTTCGCGCTCGTCGCCGCCCTCGAGCAGGGCATGGGGCTGGGCTACCAGGTCGACAGTTCGCCGCTGACCGTCGACGGCATCCAGATCGGCAACGTCGAGGGCAGCAGCTGCGGGCGCTGCAACATCGCCGAGGCGCTCAAGCGGTCGTTGAACACCAGCTACTACCGGTTGATGCTCGAGCTGGAGAACGGGCCGGCCGACGTCGCCGAAGCCGCGCACAAGGCCGGTATCGCCGAGAGCTTCCCCGGCGTCGAGCACACCCTGTCCGAGGACGGCCAGGGCGGACCGCCCAACAACGGTGTGGTGCTCGGCCAGTACCAGTCCCGCGTCATCGACATGGCCTCGGCGTACGCGACGCTCGCCGCGTCCGGCGTCTACCGCAAACCGCACTTCGTGCAGAAGGTGGTCAACAGCGAAGGCCAGGTGCTCTTCGATGCGGGCCAGGAGGACAACTCCGGCGAGCAGCGCATCGATAAGGACGTCGCCGACAACGTCACCGCGGCCATGCAGCCGATTGCCGCGTACTCCAACGGGCACGCGCTGGCCGGCGGACGACCGTCGGCGGCCAAGACCGGCACCAACCAGCTCGGCGACACCGGCGCCAACCGCGACGCCTGGATGGTCGGCTACACCCCGTCGCTGTCGACGGCGGTGTGGGTGGGCACCAACGACGGCACCAAACCGCTGGAGAACAAGTGGGGTTCACCGGTCTACGGTTCGGGCCTGCCCAGCGACATCTGGAAAGCCACCATGGACGGGGCGCTCGACGGCACCGACAACGAGTCGTTCCCCAAGCCCGCTGAGATCGGCGGCTACGCCGGCGTACCGCAGGCCCCGCCGCCACCCCGGACGACGACGCCGCCGACCCCGTCGCAGACCGTCATCCAGCCGACGCTGGAGGTCGCCCCGGGCATCACGATCCCGTGGGGTCCGCCCACGACCGTGCCGGTCGGGCCTCCGCCGCCCGGTGGTGCGGTGCCGCCCGGGCCTGAGGTCATCCCGCCGCCGCCGGGAGTTCCGGGAGCGCCGCCTCCGGCTCCCGTGGCCCCGGGTGCGCCGCCGCCACCCGGACTGCCGCCCGCACCGCCGCCGCCCTTCCCGTGACGGCCGGGCCTGACTCGCCGGCGGGGGTGGATTCGCCGGCTCCGCCGGCGCGCGACCTCCGGAGCCTCGACGACCGCGACTTCCCCAGCCGCACCGACACGTTGGGCGCTGCGCTGGCCGGCACCATCGGCGGACCGGTCGGCCGCCACGCACTGATCGGGCGCACCCGGTTCATGACGCCGCTGCGCGTCATGATGATCATCGCGCTGATCTTCCTGGCGCTGGGCTACTCCACCAAGGCCGCGTGCCTGCAGACCACCGGCACCGGCACCGCCGACCAGCGCGTCGGCAACTGGGAGAACAACCGCGCCTACTACCAGCTCTGCTACTCCGACACCGTGCCGCTCTACACCGCCGAATTGCTCAATCTCGGTAAGTTCCCGTACAAGTCGAGCTGGATCGAGACCGACGCCGAAGGCAATCCGCACACCACCTACGACGGCAAGCCGGCGGTGCGGTACATGGAGTATCCGGTGCTGACCGGGCTCTACCAGTACCTGTCGATGACGGTCGCGAAAACCTATACCGCTCTGACGAAAGCGGTGTCGGTGCCGATCATCGCCGAGGTGGTGATGTTCTTCAACGTCGCCGCGTTCGGGCTGGCTTTGGCCTGGCTGATCACGTTGTGGGCCACGGCGATGCTGGCCGGTCCGCGCCGGATCTGGGATGCCGCGCTGGTGGCCGGTTCCCCGATCGTGATCTTCCAGATCTTCACCAACTTCGACGCGCTGGCAACGGCTTTCGCCGCCGGCGCCCTGCTGGCGTGGGCGCGACGACGACCCGGCCTGACAGGTGTGCTGATCGGCCTGGGTGTGGCGGCCAAACTCTATCCGGTGCTGCTGCTGGTTCCGTTGGTGCTGTTGGCGATTCGTACCGGCCGAATGCGCGAGGTCGGCAAGACCGCCGGTGCCGCGGTTCTCGCGTGGTTGGTGGTGAACCTGCCGATCATGGTGTTGTTCCCGCGCGGATGGTCGGAGTTCTTCCGGCTCAACGCTCGTCGCGGTGACGACATGGACTCGATCTACAACGTCGTCAAGTCGTTCACCGGCTGGCAGGGCTTCGACCCCGGCCTGGGGTTCTGGGAGCCGCCGTCGGTGCTCAACGCCTTCACTGCGGCGGCGTTCGCCGCGGGCTGCATCGCGATCGGCTACATCGCGCTGACCGCACCGCGGCGTCCGCGCGTGGCGCAACTGGCGTTCCTGGTGGTGGCGGTGTTCCTGCTGACCAACAAGGTGTGGAGCCCGCAGTTCTCGCTGTGGCTGGTGCCACTGGCGGTGCTGGCGCTGCCGCACCGCCGGATCCTGCTGGCGTGGATGACCATCGACATGCTGGTGTGGGTCCCGCGGATGCTCTACCTGTTCGGCGAGCAGAACCGTGGCCTGCCCGAGCAGGCGTTCACCGCCACGGTGCTGCTGCGCGACATCGCGGTGGTGGTCCTGTGCGTCCTGGTGGTGCGGCAGATCTACCGGCCGTCGCTGGACCTCGTGCGGCGCGGCGGCGTGGACGATCCTGCCGGCGGTGTGTTCGACCGTGCGCCTGATGCACCACCGCAGCGGCTGCCGGACTGGCTGCGTCCGCGCACCCGCGATTTCGCAGATCAGCGGGCCCTCCTGTAACCTGGCCCGGTTGCCGACGCAGGCGACCCTCCTGCCGCGGACACGCCGCGGCCGACCAGACCAGAGGAGGTGATGGGTTCCTTATGCGTCCATACGAAATCATGGTCATTCTCGACCCCACTCTCGACGAGCGCACTGTCGCACCGTCGTTGGAGACGTTCCTGAACGTCATCCGCAAGGACGGCGGCTCCGTCGACAAGGTCGACATCTGGGGACGACGCCGCCTGGCCTACGAGATCGCCAAGCATGCCGAGGGCATCTACGCGGTGGTCGACGTCAAGGCCGAGCCGGCCACGGTGTCCGAGCTCGACCGTCAGCTTAACCTCAACGAGTCCGTGCTGCGGACCAAGGTGATGCGGACCGACAAGCACTGAAAGCCGCCGCTCGTCGGAGCCGCTGCGTAGGCTCGCGCGCAACACGCGCTGCGAAGCCCGCGGGCGCGGAAACCGACTAGCACTGCACAGGAGGAACTCGTGGCTGGTGACACCACCATCACCGTCGTCGGAAACCTGACCGCCGACCCGGAACTGCGTTTCACCCCGTCGGGTGCTGCGGTGGCCAACTTCACCGTGGCGTCCACGCCGCGCATCTACGACCGCCAGAGCGGGGAGTGGAAGGACGGCGAGGCGCTGTTCCTGCGGTGCAACATCTGGCGGGAGGCCGCCGAGAACGTGGCTGAGAGCCTGACCCGCGGCTCGCGGGTGATCGTGACCGGCCGGCTCAAGCAGCGGTCCTTCGAAACCCGTGAGGGCGAGAAGCGCACCGTCGTCGAGGTCGAGGTCGACGAGATCGGTCCCTCGCTGCGCTACGCGACGGCCAAGGTCAACAAGGCCAGCCGCAGCGGCGGCGGTGGCGGCGGGTTCGGCAGTGGCGGTGGCGGCTCACGTCCCGCCGGTGGCAGTGGCGGCGGCGGCCAAGAAGACCCGTGGGGCAGCGCGCCCGCATCGGGTTCCTTCGGCGGCGCCGACGACGAGCCGCCCTTCTGACACTTTTCCTAGCGATTTTTGAGAAAGAGAAAGACACATGGCGAAATCCACCAAGCGTCGCCCGGCACCGGAAAAGCCGGTCAAGACGCGCAAGTGCGTGTTCTGCTCCAAGAAGGGGCAGGACATCGACTACAAGGACACCGCGCTGCTGCGTACCTACATCAGCGAGCGAGGCAAGATCCGCGCCCGCCGCGTGACCGGCAACTGCGTTCAGCACCAGCGTGATATCGCGATCGCGGTGAAGAACGCCCGTGAGGTCGCGCTGCTGCCGTTCAGCTCGTCGGCGCGTTGAGCCAGGACAGGACGAAACGATGAAACTGATTCTGACCGCTGAGGTCGAGAACCTCGGTACGGCCGGTGACACGGTCGAGGTGAAGGACGGCTACGGCCGCAACTACCTGCTGCCGCGTGGCCTGGCCATCGTGGCCACCCGCGGTGCGCAGCGTCAGGCCGACGACATCCGTCGCGCCCAGGAGCTCAAGAGCGTCAAGGGCCTCGAGCACGCCAACGAGCTCAAGCAGGCCCTCGAAGCCCTCGACAGCGTCGAGCTGAGCGTCAAGACGGCCGGGGACACCGGCAAGCTGTTCGGCTCGGTCACCGCGGCCGACGTCGTCGCCGCGATCAAGAAGGCCGGCGGCCCGAACCTCGACAAGCGCACGGTCCAGCTGCCCAAGGCGCACATCAAGACCGTCGGCACCCATCCCGTCACGGTGCGTCTGCACCCCGACGTGAACGCCACGGTGTCGCTGAACGTGGTCGCCGGCTAGTCGCCGGACCACCCACCCAGCTCGGCATACGGCCGGGTAGAGACCGGACAGGTCTCTACCCGGCCGTTGCTGTATCCCGCGTAACCGCGTGGCGAACATTTTCTGGGCAAAGCGACTACAGCGAACATCACCCGCTGTTAACCTGCGCGACCCCGGTCCGTCACGCAACACGCCCGAAAGCGTTGCCGAACACGACACGCCGGGCAATTTGCCATCCCCAACTGTGAACAGCACTTATGGTGCGTTCATCTGCAGGGATCGGATGAACAAGGTCATTGATCCACAGGTTGTCCCCAAGGGCTCAACATGGCTCACCAGAGATATCCACACTCCATCCACAGGTCGGCTAACAAGGGCCGCTTGCGCCTGCGCCAGCAACGTCTAGCGTTGGCCGTCGCAGGAACCTGTACGGACTTTCGATCTTGTTTTGTCAGACCCCGTCCCTACAGTTCCTCGAAAAGGCGTTCGAACCGAATATGGAGGGGGTGCGGTACTGCGTGGCAGTCGTAGATGACCTGGGTCGTCCCGGTGAGAGCGCGGCGGCGGAGCCTCCGCCGAGCGAGGATTTCGGGCGTCAGCCCCCGCAGGATCCTGCGGCCGAGCAGGCGGTGCTCGGAGGCATGCTGCTGAGCAAGGACGCGATCGCCGACGTGCTGGAGAAGCTGCGTCCCGGCGACTTCTACAAGCCGGCCCACCAGATCGTCTACGACGCGATCCTGGACCTCTACGGGCGCGGTGAGCCGGCCGACGCCGTCACCGTGGCCGCCGAGCTGGATCGGCGCGGGCTGTTGCGCCGCGTCGGTGGGGCGCCGTATCTACACACGCTGATCTCCACGGTGCCCACTGCGGCCAATGCCGGCTACTACGCCGAGATCGTCGCCGAGAAGGCGCTGCTGCGCCGTCTGGTGGAGGCCGGCACCCGCGTGGTGCAGTACGGCTACGCCGGGGCTGACGGCGCCGACGTCAGCGACATCGTCGACCGTGCCCAGGCCGAGATCTACGACGTGACCGAGCGCCGCGCCGCCGAGGACTTCGTGATCCTCGAGGAGATCCTCCAGCCCACGATGGACGAGATCGACGCCATCGCGTCCGAGGGTGGCATCTCCAAGGGTGTGCCGACCGGGTTCGTCGAGCTCGACGAGGTCACCAACGGGCTGCACGCCGGGCAGATGATCATCGTCGCGGCCAGGCCTGGTGTCGGAAAATCAACGCTGGCACTGGATTTCATGCGTTCGTGCTCGATCAAGCACCAATTGCCCAGTGTCATCTTCTCTTTGGAGATGAGCAAGACCGAGATCGTCATGCGTCTGCTGTCGGCCGAAGCGAAGATCAAGCTTGCCGACATGCGTTCGGGCCGGATGAGCGACGACGACTGGACCCGGCTGGCGCGCCGCATGAGCGAGATCAGCGAGGCGCCTTTGTATATCGACGATTCGCCGAACCTGACGATGATGGAGATCCGCGCGAAGGCGCGCCGCCTGTCGCAGAAGGCCGGCCTGCGGCTGGTGGTCATCGACTACATGCAGCTGATGAGCTCGGGCAAGAAGTACGAGTCGCGTCAGCAGGAAGTCTCGGACTTCTCGCGCAGCATCAAGCTGATGGCCAAGGAACTCAACGTTCCCGTCGTGGCGATCAGCCAGCTGAACCGTGGCCCTGAGCAGCGCACCGACAAGCGCCCGCAGGTATCTGACCTTCGCGAAAGCGGGTCCCTTGAGCAGGATGCGGACATGGTGATCCTGCTGCACCGCCCCGATGCGTTCGAGCGTGACGACCCGCGTGGTGGCGAGGCCGACCTGATTCTCGGCAAGCACCGTAACGGCCCCACGAAGACGATTACCGTGGCGCACCAACTGCATCTGTCGCGCTTTGCGAACATGGCGAAGGCGTAGGGGTCGCGCAGGTTCTCAAGTCTGACCGCACCTCTTCGTGACCGACTGCACCACTGTTGCACTTGTCCAGACCGATCTGAGACGCGACAGCAGATCTCCTATCAAAAGTGAGCGTGTTTGCCGCGTATCCGCGTAATCCTCCCGCGGGGACTCAACTACGAGTGGCCCAAACTCGGCCGGTAGTCAGCCGCCTCGGACTCAGCAGCAAGCAACGCATCCAGTTCGCCCTCCTGCTGGGCAACAAACACACCGATCACCTGGCGGCACACCTCCGGCACGCTCACCCCACGCATATCAGCAATACGTTTCAACCCGATCAGCATTGACGTGGACACGTGAAACTGCACGGCGAATTGACCGCACGAGCCATCCTCGGGCGGCAAACCCGGACCTATCACCACAGGATCATTCGCCTCGAATTCGTCCAGCTCGGTACGGCGCGCTCTCTCAACGGCCCCACCCGCGTCGCCCGCAGTGCGGTCGGCGGAGTGGAACTCCTCATGGCTGAACAAACCCATGCCGCCAACGTTAGACCTCGCAGAACTCCGAAGCCGCTACGTGAGCGGCACCGCTTGCCGGGGTCGACCGACAGCGAGGGGTCTGCCGTAGAGCTTTCGCTGCAATGCGGGCGAGAGCGGCCCCGCGAGTAGCCTCGTCACATGCCACGCAAACTCACTGACGACGAAATCGCGGAGCTTCTCGACAGCCGTCCGGGCTGGGCGATCCTGACCACGATCGACAAGGACGGATTCCCACACACCGTGCCGCTGGGGTACTTTCGGTTGGGTGGCGATGTCGTCATGGGTGTGCGAGATGGCACGCGCAAAGTGGCCAACATAGAGCGCAACTCGGCCGTGAGCGTCATGCTCGAAGACGGTTCAACCATGGCGGATATCCGCGGGGTGATGTTCCAAGGTCACGCACGCATCGTTCGGGACGCTGCTGAAACGCTGGAGCTCGCACGCCACGGTGCCCGGTCACGCGGCGTGCAGGAGTCCGAGTGGCCCACCGCGCCGAGACCGGGTGCCACCTACATCTACGTGACCCCCGCGCGAACCCTGTCTTGGGACTACGGCGACTCGTCGGACGACGAATAGCCGCGGCGGACCTCCAAGTCCGCCGCAGGCGTCGTTCACATCAGGGGTGGACATGAAGCTCGGGAAGCGACAGGTCGTGAGATGCAACGACATGAACAATCGCAGCCGAGGGTGAGTGGTTCAGGAAGCGGTTCGACCGCCGTCTGCGGGCACTATCGCGCCGTGAATGAAACTGGCATCGTCGCTGGCGAGAAAGACTGCTGTCGTGGCGATTTCGGCGGCCTCCGCTGCCCGACGTGCCGGTGCCTGGCGCATCATGTGGACCAGGCCGTCCTGGCCGAACTGGGCGACGGCGTTGTCGGTGAGGGTCGGGCCGGGGGCAACGGCGTTGACGCGAACGCCCTGGGGGCCGTACTCCGCCGCCCAGCATTTCGTCAGGTGATTGAGGGCCGCCTTGCTGGAGGCGTACACAGCAGAACCGTCGGTGCCGAAGGACGCAACCATGGTCGATACATTCACGACGACCCCTCCACCGGAACGCTCGGTTTCCCAGGGACACATCTCCGCGTCGCAGCAGGGCCGGATACTCGACACCCGCAGCGGCGAGAGAGTCCCGATGCCCGCAATCCCGGTGCCGGACAACGACAACCTGGAGGAGTTCGCCTGCGTCGTGACGTCGACTGAGAACTCGGATCTACTCGTGACGTTCGCATTCACTGCTACCACACCCTCAGCAGGTCTGACGCCCGAAGAGCGCTATACACAGCTCGTGATGCTCGATGGTGTGTCGAAAGAGGCAACTGCGACGGTGCGACTGCCTGCACCGGTGGATTCGTTCCGGCTGCAACCAGCCACTGATGGCGGCGTCTATTTTCTGGAGCAGTCCCGCTACGACGGAAAACCTCTGTCGCTCAGATCCTACGAGCCCAAGACACTCGCGCAGCGAGTCGAAATGACAGCCGAACCATCTGAGTCGCTCTACGTGACATATGCCGGATACGCGACGACTCGGAAGACCGGAACGCAGCTGGTGAGCCCGACGCAAGCCTACGACCAGTGGGTGGCGGAGTTCTTCGACGGCACCGATGGATCGAAGGTCGGCGAGTTCCCGAACGTGGTGTCCACCGACATGCAAGCCACCCCCGCCGGCTTCCTGATGTACCACGGGGGAGGGGACCCGTCCGAGCCAGGCGTGTTCCTCTTCGACATGCAGACAAGGAAGACCTCTGGACCCGTAGCGCCCTATTTGGCCGACACCTCGTCCTATGGCGACCTGCTCTTACTCAAAGGCGCCAGGGACGGTGCGTATCTCACGGTGTACGACAGGAAAGCCGAGAAGGAGGTCTTTGCGCTCGATCAACAGCAGATCGAAGGCTTGAAGATTGATCTGTCCAACACGTATCTCGGGTCCAACTACCTGTATGTGACGAATGAATCGGACAATCCGGTCATCGACCTGACCACCGGCCAACCGGTGCACTCCGGATGGTCACTGGTGCCGCTGAGTCCGCTCAAAGAGGGGTGGGAACTGATCTGGCCTGCCGGGCCCGGCGAGGCGCTGGCACCGCAAGGGATCTATCCGGATTCGCTGTACGCCGCACGCGGAGAGTCCGGCGACTACGACGGACCCTGGTACTGACCGCCTCTACCCCGACCACGGTCCCCTACCGTGCGGCTCGTTCGTGCGTACTGGTGCGAACGTTCCTGCGCGGTATGACGCGATGCGACGGATTCTCCGCCATTGTTCCGCACGCGTGGTTCACCCGGCTCGCAAACGCCGGACAGCACTCACAGAGCTCTCGAGATGATCTGCTTCATCACCTCGTTGGCTCCGCCGTAGATCCGTTGCACGCGAGCATCTTCGTACATCCGGGCAATCAGATACTCCCGCATGTAGCCGTACCCGCCGTGCAGCTGCACGCAGCGATCGATCACCGCGCACTGCTGGTCGGTCAGCCAGTACTTCGCCATCGCAGCCTCGGTGGGGTCCAGTTCACCGCGGAGGTGGGCCTGGATGCAATGGTCGAGAAATATGCGGCAGGTTCTGGTGAGGGTGGCGCATTCGGCGAGTTCGAAAGCGGTGTTCTGGAATTCGAACAGACTGTGGCCGAAGGCTTGCCGCGATTTGGTGTAGGCCACGGTATCGTCGACCGCACGCTCCATCCCGCCGACCGCCTGCGCCCCGATGATCAGCCGCTCCTGCGGTAGTTGGGCCATCATCTGGCCGAAGCCTCGGCCCTCGACCTCGCCCAACAGGTTGGTCACCGGCACCCGGACATCGGAGAATGACAACTCCGAGGTGTCCGCGCCGTGCTGGCCGACCTTGTCCAGGACTCGGCCGACCTCGAAGCCGGGGGTGTCGCGCAGGTCGACGATCAACAGCGACACCCCGCGCGCACCGGCCTTCGGATCGGTCTTGACCGCCAGCAGAATCATGTCGGCTGAACTGCCGTTGGTGATGAACGTTTTCGAGCCGTTGACGATGTATTCGTCGCCGCTACGGATCGCAGTGGTGCGGATGGCCTTCAGGTCTGATCCCGCGCCGGGCTCGGTCATCCCGAGGGCGGTCAACACCTCGCCGGTCGCCATCGCGGGAAGCCACTGCTTCTTCTGCTCCTCAGTCCCGTACTCGAGGAGGTAGTGCGGAACGATGCCGCTGTGGATGGCGATGCCGAAGGCGAGATCGCCGGCGTAGCCCTGCGCCTCGAAGACGGCGAGGTCATGGGCGAAGGTGCCACCCCCGCCGCCGTACTCCTCGGGGATCGAACACAACAGCAGCCCGAGCTTGCCGGCCTCGAGCCAAACCGAGCGATCGATGCGGCGTTGTTTGTCCCACAGTTCGGAACGTGCCATCACCTCCCGCTCGAAGAACCCGGCCGCGAGTTCTGACAACGCAGCGACCTGCTCGTCGTGCCAGGCGGGGACGTGTTTGTTGAGCATGGTGTTTCCTTCACGGGCGGGTAGGGCGGCTGTCGCGTGAGCAGCGAACCGTAGCTGATTCGCGTGTGGCGTCGAGGTCCCTTTACCGCTGACCGGTCACTGCGGCAGGTAGATCGACTTCGTCACCTGATAGGCAGCCAGGCCTTCCGGGCCGAGTTCGCGGCCGAGTCCGCTGGCCTTGACCCCTCCGAACGGGGCGCAGAAGTCCAGGGAGTAGTGGTTGATGCCGATGGACCCTGTGCGGATGCGCCGGGCGACGTCGAGGCCGCGTTGTTCGTCGGCGGTCCAGACGCTGCCGCCGAGTCCGTAGTCGGAGTCGTTGGCGATCTCGACGGCCTCGTCGACGCTCCGGTACGGAATGACAGCCAGAACCGGTCCGAAGATCTCCTCGCGTGCGATCGTGTGGGAGTTGTCGACGTCGGCGAAGATGGTCGGTTCGACGAACCAGCCCTGGTCGCGGTCGGTGGGGCGCCCACCGCCGGTGGTCACGCGACCGCCCTCGGCGACACCCTTGTCGATGTAGCCCTGCACGCGTTGTTGTTGGCGCGCCGAGGCCAGCGGCCCGATCTGGGTGCTGCTGTCCAGGGCGTCGCCGACGACCAAAGAACGCGCGAAATCGGTGAGCGTGTCGACGATCTCGGTGTAGCGGTGACTCGGTGCGAGCACCCGGGTGCCCAGGTAGCAGGTCTGACCGTTGTTCATCAGCGTGGCTTCGAAGAACTGTCCCAGAAGCGTCGGCAGGTCCGCGTCGTCGAGGATCACCGACGCCGATTTGCCGCCGAGTTCCAGCGTCATCGGGCGGATCAGCCGACCGCAGACTTCGCCGATCGCGCGGCCGGCCGCCGTGGATCCGGTGAAGGCGACCTTGTCGATCCCGGGGTGCGCGACCAGGTAGGCACCCGCCTCGGCACCACCGGCAACGATGTTGACGACGCCGTCCGGGATGTCGGAGGCGCGGACCGCCTCGGCCAGCACCTGCGCGTCGAGCACCGTCTCCGGCGACGGTTTGATCACCACGGTGCAGCCGGCGGCCAGCAGCGGTGCCAGTTTGAAGAAGGTCAGTGCCTGCGGGAAGTTCCACGGGATGATGGCAGCGACCACACCGACGGGTTCACGCCGGATCATGGTGCGGCCACCGGCCATTCCCTGCCGGATCTCCTCGTCGACTTGTTGGGTGACCAGACCGGCGTAGTACTCCAGCAGCACGGCAGGGACCACCGCCTCGGTCGCCGAGGAGATCGCGATCGGCATTCCGTTCTGCGAGCTGACGAGGCGGGCGGTGTCAGCGGAGCGTGCCTGCAGTTCACGGGCCAGCGAGCGCATCTTCGCCGCGCGGTCGGCGGGTGCCAGTGTGGGCCAGTCGGAGTGGTCGAAGGCACGTCGGGCCGCGGCGACGGCCGCGTCGATGTCGGCGGGAGCGGCACCGGGCACGGTGGCGATCTCGCGGCCGGAGCTCGCCTCGACCACGGTGATCGACTCGGAGCCGGTGGGTTTCACCCATGCACCGTCGATGAAGAAGCCCTCGGCGTTGTCGATCGAGAAGGTCGGGGCTGTGGTCATGATTCCTCCTGGGGCTCAGATAGTCTGCGCAGCATTAGATGTCGCGAGTTCGCGGCCTCGCTCGCGGAGCTCGATCTTGCGGACCTTACCGGTGACGGTCATGGGATAATCGTCGACCACGACGACGTAGCGCGGGATCTTGTAGTGCGCGATGCGGCCGGTGCAGAATTCCCGGATGGTCTCGGCGGTGGGGTGCGGCGCACCGTCGCGGACCCGAAGCCACGCCATCAGCTCTTCGCCGTAGCGGTCATCGGGGACACCCACCACCTGGGCGTCGATGATGTCGGGGTGCGTGTAGAGAAACTCCTCGATCTCGCGGGGATAGATGTTCTCACCACCGCGGATCACCATGTCCTTGATCCGGCCGGTGATCGCTATATAGCCGTCTTCGTCCATGACCGCGATGTCGCCGGTGTGCATCCATCCGTCGGCATCGATGGCATCTGCGGTCTTCTCCGGCTCGTCCCAGTAGCCCGACATCACGCTGTAGCCGCGGGTGCACAGTTCGCCGGGTTCTCCGCGCGGCACGGTCCGGTCCGAGTCGGGAGCGACGATCTTGACCTCGAGGTGTGGCCCCACCCTTCCGACGGAACCCACACGTTGAGCGAGGGTGTCGGACGGGCGGGTCTGGGTGGACACCGGCGAGGTTTCGGTCATGCCGTAGCAGATGGCGACCTCGCCCATGTTCATCACGTCGATGACCTGGCGCATCACCTGTTCCG
Source organism: Mycobacterium sp. pV006 (assembly GCF_041287115.1). Classification (NCBI taxonomy): domain Bacteria; kingdom Bacillati; phylum Actinomycetota; class Actinomycetes; order Mycobacteriales; family Mycobacteriaceae; genus Mycobacterium; species Mycobacterium sp. pV006. Next base: position 305,242 of record NZ_JBGGKT010000002.1, read on the forward strand.
GGCACGGCGAACCCGCCATGATCCCGGTCCGCAGACTGCTGAGGTCGTACGACGCAAGGTCTTTGAGGTCGAGTTCGGCGATGAACATCGTCGGCACGCCGTACAGCGAGGTGCACCGTTCCTGAGCGACGGCGGTCAGGGTGGCGACGGGATCGAACCCCGGGGCCGGGATGACCATCGCCGACCCGTGTGACGTGCACGCCAGGTTTCCCATCACCATCCCGAAACAGTGGTAGAAGGGCACGGGGATGCACACCCGGTCTTCCTCGGTATAGCCCAGCCCCTCACCGACGAAGTAGCCGTTGTTGAGGATGTTCGAGTGCGACAGCGTGGCGCCCTTGGGAAAACCCGTTGTACCCGAGGTGTATTGGATGTTGATGGGATCTCCGGGCTGCAGCTTCTCGGCGATCGCATCGATCGCGGCTTCGTCGACCGGTGTGGAACAGAGGCGCTCCCAGGCGTCGGACCCGACGATGATCACGTCCTGGACGGAAGGGCAGCGTTCCGTGACACCCGCGAGCATCGCTTCGTAGTCGGATCCCTTGAATGACGAGGCGGCGATGACGGTCCGGATGCCGGCCTGCTTGAGTACGAAGTCGAGTTCGTCGAGTCGGTACGCCGGGTTGATGGTGACGAGGATGACCCCGATCCGGGCGGTCGCGTACTGGACGATGGTCCACTCCGCGGTGTTGGGAGACCAGAGTCCGACCCGGTCACCGCGGCGTACCCCCAATGCGAGCAGACCGCTGGCCAATTGTCGTGTGGCCGCCTGGAATTCCGCGTAGGTCCAGCGTCGACCTGTGGTGACCTCCACCAGTGCCTCCCGGTCGGGGAATCTGGCGGCCGTCTTGTCGAGGTTCTGACCGATGGTGTCGGCGAGCAGCGGAGTGCTCGTGTCCCCGCGGGCATAGGACGCTGCGGCTTCGCTCATCGGCTCTCCCTGTGTCTGGGTTTACTCAACATGTTTCTTGTGAGCCACACAACTATATGACATAGTGTCGTTAGAAAATGACACATTGTCAATAATGTTTTGCTCGGGAGGACGCGCCATGAGCTTCACGCTGCCGAAGTCCGGAATCGCCATCGACATCGACTTCGACCCGGCGCCGATCCGCGCGCGCTACGCCGAGGAACGGTCCAAACGCCTTCGGGACGACCACCTCGAGCAGTTCCAGGGCATCGACGACCTCCGTGAGATCGACGACGTCGACCCCTACAGCGAGCCCATCGAGCGCCCTGCGGTGCAGGCCGAGCACGACGTCGTCATCCTCGGCGGTGGCTTCGGTGGCCTGCTGGCCGGCGCCTATCTGACCCAGCAGGGGGTCAAGGACTTCCGGATCGTCGAGCAGGCCGGCGACTTCGGCGGCACCTGGTACTGGAACCGCTATCCGGGCGTGCAATGCGACGTCGAGTCCTACATCTATCTCCCGTTGCTGGAGGAGACCGGATTCATCCCGAGTCAGCGTTACGCCGACGGCGACGAGATCTTCGAGCACGCGCGACGTATCGGTCGCCATTACGACCTCTACCCGGCCGCGCTGTTCGGCACGTCGGCGACCTCGGTGACCTGGTCGGAGGACACCCGACGCTGGGAGATCCGCACCGACCGTGGTGACGTGCTGACCGCCCGCTTCGTCGTGCGTGCCAACGGACCGCTGAACAAGCCGCAGTTTCCGCGCGTCCCCGGCATCGCGGAGTTCAAGGGCTCGATGTTCCACACCAGCCGTTGGGATTACGACTACACCGGCGGAGACCAACACGGTGGGATGAGCAACCTGCGCGACAAGCGGGTCGCCATCATCGGCACCGGCGCCACCGGTGTGCAGGCGATACCGTTCCTGGCCGACGACGCCGCAGAGCTGTTCGTCATCCAGCGCACCCCCAGTGTCGTCGGCCCCCGCGACAACCGGCCCACCGACCCGGCGTGGGCGGCGAGCCTGGAGCCTGGCTGGCAGCAGCGACGCCACCACAACTTCAACTCGCTGGTCAACGGTCATCCGCAGGACGAGAACCTCGTCGGCGACATCTGGACGACGATCCTGACCGCGGTCACGGGACAGCAGCTGGTCGAAACACCGGTGACGTCACTGGAGCTCGAAGACCAAATGGTCCTGTCCGAGGTCGCCGACATGGCCCTGATGCGCGGAGTGCACGCGCGCATCGACAGCATCGTCGAAGACCGCGACACCGCCGAAGCACTCAAACCATGGTTCGGGGCGATCTGCAAGCGGCCCACCTTCAACGACGAGTACCTCCAGTCCTTCAACAAACCGAACGTACATCTGGTCGCATCGCCCAACGGCGTCGAGAGATTCACCGAGACGGGACTGGTGGTCGACGGTACCCATTACGACGTCGACTGCATCATCTTCGCAACCGGCTTCGAAACCGGTTCCGCCACAGCCGATCGCTACGGTTACGACATCATCGGGCGTGACGGACAGTCGATGCGCGAGAAGTTCGCCGACGGCCACAAGACGCTGCACGGCTTCTTCTCGGCCGGCTTCCCGAACTTCGTCGAGCTGGGCGTGAGCCAGAACGCCTACGTCGTCAACTTCACCTTCATGCTCGACCGGAAAGCCCGCCACGCCGCCCGGGTCCTCGCCCACGCGCTCGAACGCGACATCGCCACCATCGAACCCGACGAACAAGCGCAAGCCGAGTGGGTGCAACGCACCCGCGAGTCGTTCCTGGCGCGGATGTTCTACCTGTCGACGTGCACCCCGGGCTACTACAACGGCCAGGGCGATCTCGAGCGCGGCTTCTGGAACGACGTCTACCAGGGCAGCGAGGTCGAGTTCTGGGACATGATCGACAAGTGGTGGGACGACCAGGAATTCGCAGGGCTGCGGTTGCAGTCGGCTGACCTGCAACCGCAGCAGTAGGGCGTGGACCCCGAACCGCGGACGTCAACTGAACGCAGAACAGGAGATCCGATGAAGACCAAAGCCGCTGTGCTGTGGGGCCTGAACCAGAAATGGGAAGTCGAGGAGGTCGAACTCGACGGGCCGAAGGAACGCGAAGTCCTGGTCAAGCTGGTCGCCAGCGGACTGTGCCACTCCGACGACCACCTCGTGACCGGGGACATGCCGATGCAGCTTCCCGCGGTGGGCGGCCACGAAGGAGCCGGCGTCGTCGTCGATGTCGGCCCCGGTGTCAGCGAGGTCGAGGTCGGTGACCATGTGGTGCTGAACTTCATCCCCGCGTGTGGGCGGTGCCGCGAATGTGCTCGAGGCATGAGCAACCTCTGCGAACTGGGCGCGGCGATCGTGCTCGGTCCGCAACTCGACGGCACCCACCGGTTCCACGCCTGCGGCCAAGGGCTCGGGCAAATGTGTGCTCGGTACCTTCTCCGAATACACCGTGGTGCCTATGGCCTCAGTGGTGAAGGTGGACAAGGATATTCCGCTCGACAAGGCGGCGTTGGTCGGCTGCGGCGTGACCACCGGCTACGGCGCCGCTGTGCGCACCGGGGAGACCCAGGACGGCGACACCGTGGTGGTGATGGGCGTCGGCGGAATCGGGATCAACTCCGTCCAGGGCGCACGGATCGCCGGCGCGCGGCACATCGTCGCGCTGGATCCCGTCGCCTACAAGCGTGAACCGGCCGTCGAGTTCGGCGCCACCCACGCGGCGGCCGATGTCGATGAGGCGCGCGCCATCGTCACCGACCTGACCCGCGGCCGGATGGCCGATGTCTGCGTGGTGACCACCGACAGCGCGGAAGGCGCTTACGTCGGACAGGGCCTGAGCCTGGTGGGTAAGCGGGGGCGGGTCGTCATGACCGCCATCCCGCACCCGACGGACACCACCGTGGACATGTCGCTCTTCGACCTCACCCTCTACGAAAAGCAGGTCCGCGGTTGCCTGTTCGGCTCATCGAACCCTCGTCATGACATCTTCCGGATGCTCGACCTGTACGAGACCGGTCTGCTGAAGCTCGACGAACTCGTCACCCGGGAGTACACCCTCGATGACGTCAACCAGGGCTACGAGGACCTCAAGAACGGACGCAATCTGCGCGGCCTGATCCGGTTCTGAGCCGGATCAGGGTCTGCGCCGGCGGCGCTGTGCCGCCGGCGCGGCCGATGCGCCGGCTTGTGGCGCGGTGATACCCCAGGCCGACGCGATCCAAATGGACACCACCATGTCGCGTAGTTGCGCAGTCTGCGCTTCGTCGTGCTGCCGCAGTCGGTTCGTGTAGAAGATGTGCATGGTCATCTCCAACAGCGTGGAGGTGAGTGCGGGCACGTCGGGGGAGACGGGATGGGCCAGCCCCCGTTCCTGATCCTCGAGCACCTGGTTGGACACGATGTCGGCCAGTCGTTGGATCCAGTCCTGCCACAGCTCGGCCAACTGGGTGTCGAGCGGTATCGCCTGCACGGAGGCCATCAGGACGCCTTCGTGGTTGCGCCACAAGTCGAGCGCGATGTCGGTGGTGCGGCCGATGAAGTCGGCGGCGGACTCGTCGGCCGAGCGGCTGAAGAACCGCGCGCGGTCCATCAGCTCCGACCAGATCTCGGAGGTGATCACGGCCAGCGCTGTGTACTTCGACTCGAAATAGAAGTAGAACCCGGATCTTTGGACGCGCGCCGCCGCAGCGATCTCGCCGACGGTCAACTCCGTGATCGGACGGGTTGCCAGTAGGTCGGGCAGACAGTCGAGGATCGCACGGCGCTGGCGCTCACCCTTACTTGGTAGCCGCCGATCACCAAGCAGGACAGCATCTTCCCTGCCCGCGCCGGTTTTTGGGTCCGGCATAGTGCCCCATTCTAGCCGCAGGTGGCCCCACGACTGTGGCAGGTCAGCCGCGGGGACGCGTCACCAGGCGGCCGCGGGCTTGCCCGGCCTCGAGGCGCTTCAAGGCCGCCGGAACCTCGCTGAACGGCACCTCTTCGATCACCGGCGTGAGTTTGCCGGCGGCGATGAGGTCGAGGACGGCCTCGAGGTCTTCGAGACTCGCGCCGAGGGAGCCCCGCAGCTGGATGTTGTGGGTGACGAGCAGATGGGTCGGGATGGTCGCTTCGGGGGCGCCGAGACCGACGACGACTACCCGACCGCCGGGGCGCACCGCCGCGAGCGCTTCGGCGGTCGTGCTCCCCATCCCCGCGAAGTCGATCACGGCCTCGGCCATGCCGGGAAGATCGCTGATACGGGTGAAGCACTCGGTGGCACCCTGTGCCCGTGCCGTCTCGAACACATCGGGGTTGACGTCGACGCCATAGACGGTGGCGCCCCGCTGATTCGCGATCTGCACCGCATTGAGCCCGAGCCCGCCGAGGCCGATGACCACGACGGTCGACCCGGGACCGATACCGGATTCGGCGACGACCGCGTGGTAGGCGGTGGCGATGGAGTCGGTGGCGACGGCGGCGTGGGTGAACGGCACACCGTCCGGGATCCGGACCATAGTGGCGCGGGGGACCACCGCCTGCGGCGCGAAACCACCGTCGAACCCGAGGCCGATGCCGTTGGCGAAATCGGCTTGCTCGATCGGGTGGGCGATCAGTGCGACGGCGACTCGATCGCCGACTGCGAGGTCGGTGACATCCGAACCGAGCGCACGTACCGTGCCGGCTACCTCGTGTCCGAGGATGATGGGCCGCTTGCGCAGCCAGGCGTCCCCGTGTCCGTTGACGATGTGCACATCGGACTGACACAGCCCGGCCGCCTCGACGTCGATGAGGACCTGATCCGGTCCAGGACTGGGCGCCTGATAGTCGACGTTCTCAAGACCCGTTGCAGCAGAGCTGAATTGCCATGCGGACATGGTGCCCTCTCCGATTAGACTTGCAGTCAATAATAATTGACATAGTGTCATAAAGAGGCTTCGATCACAACGAGTGGATCTCGCGAGGAAGGACGACCCATGGCGACGATGAAAGCCGGCCGAATGAACTTCGGAACCGGGCAGTTCCGCGTGGAAGAGGTCGCGGTACCCAGCCCCGGGCACGGAGAGGTTCGGGTCAAGGTGAGGGCAGCCGGCGTGTGCCTGTCGGATGTCCACCTCATCGGCGGGCTCGTCCGGCCGCTGCGCGACGCTGATGCGCAACGCACTCTGGGACACGAGGTCGCCGGGACCATCGACGCCGTGGGCAGCGGTGTCGAGGGCTGGGCCGAGGGCGACCGCGTCGCCTTGCAGGCGCTGATCGCAAAGCCGTGGGGCGTCGACACCATGGGCGTCGATTACGACGGTGGCTGGGCGGAATACGTCGTCGTGCCCCACGGCGTCCTGGTGTCGATCCCGGATACCCTGCCGTTCGAACAGGCCTGCATCATTCCCGATGCGGTGTCGACGCCGTTTGCCGCGATCCGCCACACCGCCGACGTCAGACCCGGAGAAGCCGTGGGCGTCTGGGGTGTCGGAGGCCTTGGCATCCACGCCATCCAGGTCCTGCGGATGACGGGCGCCGCGCCGATCATCGCGGTCGATCCCCTATCGGGCCCGCGGGAGAACGCACTTCGACGTGGCGCCGACGCGGCGTTCGATCCGACCGCACCCAACTTCGTCGAAGAAATCGGTGCGTTTCTCGGCGGGCGCGGCCTCGACGCGGCCTTCAATTTCGCCGGATTCCCGGGCATCGACGAGCAGATCCTGCCGCTGCTGAACCCCGGCGGACGGCTGACGATCGTCGGTGTCAGCGGCCATCCGTTCACCGTGGAGAACAGTGTGGCTCTCGTTGCGTTCCAGCAGCGCATCCTCGGCCACTACGGGTACCTGCCGCCCGACGTCGAGCAGTTGGTCCGGTTGGTGCAGTGGGGCCGTCTCGATCTGCGGGACTCCGTCTCCGCGGTGCTGCCGTTGGAACAAGCTGCCGACGCGGTCCGCCAACTCGAAACCAAAGAAGGCGATCCGATCAGGCTGGTGCTGGTTCCGTAGCGTAAGTCGCCGCACTACAGGGCCGCGACACACGCCGCTTCGTCGGCCGAACGCCGCAGCAGCGGTGAGGTCTTTGGCATTGCCTGCGTTGGCCTGCGCCGCCTCGACGGTTTCGGCCAGGTTGGGGCTGATCAGGCGAGGACTCCGGGTTTGACTCAGTCACGTCTTCACAGGGCGATCGAAGCCGAGACCGGATTGCTAGTCGTCGAGGAACGGGACGACTTTGTGCGCCATGAGTTCGAGGTGTGCCATCGCGCGGTCGTGGCCGATGTGCGGAATCCGGTACCAGAACACGACCTGGTGATAGGGCGCGCGAGCGCGGATGTCTTTGAGGCGTCGGACGATGTTCTCCGGCGTGTCGATCAACATCGCCTCGCGGCGCCAGGGCGTGTCGGAGTCGGTGTCGACGCCGACCTGTGAGCGGTCCCGGGCCCAACTCGCGTATTGGTTGAACTGATACTCGATGGCGTCGCGGTAGAAGAGGTTCCAATCCCGCTCGGGATCCTCGGACGCCCAGAGTGGAACGCAGATGGAGAAGCGGAAGTCCTCGAGCGATCGGCCGTGTCGCGCCAGGGCGGGTGCAAGTCCGTTCTCCCACAATTCCGCGAATTTGGTTTCGGGAGAGAAGAAGTCAACAGGGATCACCCCGTCGGAGAGCCGAACTGCTCGATCAAGCACCTTCGGCGCGCCGCCCCCGAGATAGATCGGGATGTCGTCCTGAACCGGGCGCGGCGACACCGTGACGTCAGTTCCGCCGGGGCCGTCGGGCAGCGATCCGTGGCGGAGGCCTTGTCGGATGAACTTCAGGCCTCGTTCCATCAGTTCGCCGCGCTGGTGGAAATCGGCTCCGAACAGGTCGAACTCACGCGCGTATCCACCGGCTGCGACGCCCAGTTCGAGCCGTCCGCCCGACAGAAGATCGGCCACGGTCGCCTGTTCGACCACCTGGCGCCACGGATGCAGCGGTAACAGCAGGGCGTTCGTCATGAACCGGATTCGCTCCGTCGCCACCCCGAGTCCGGCGATGAGCGGAAGCTGCGCAGGGAGATAGCCGTCGTCGACACCGTGCTGTTCGGTCGTGGCGAACGTACGAAAAGGCAATCGATCAGCCAGGCGTACCTCCTCGAGGAGTTCCCCGTAGCGCCGCTCGGCACGGGTGTCGCCAGGTTCCGGTCGGACGTCGGTCCATACACCGACCGCGGGGGCGTGGATCCGCGCCGCGGCGTGGTCGTTTCCCTTCATGGGATGGATGACAGTTCGACGGTCGCACCTATTCCACGCGAGGTGTGACGTCCTGTCCACGGGCCGAAAAACGGGGTCACCGGGCCGCGACTGACGGCCCTATCAGGTCGGCCAAGCCCGCGGCGTACGACGCGGGGGTGAGGTCCTCGAAGAACAGCCGTTGCACCATGAAGCCGGGTATCAGCCCGATCAACGTTTGGGCGATGCGCGTCGGATCGGCGTCTCTCGGAAGATGTCCAGCGGCGATAGCGCGTTCGACATAGGTGGCCCAAGCCTCGCGGCCGCGGGCACCCTCACGCCGGTAGATCGCCATGATCTCGGGGGCGCGCGCGGCCTCGGCCCAGGCCTGCAGCGCCACGCGGTGGAGGTCGACGCCGCGCTCCTCGCCCAGTGCGACGACCCGCTCCAGCACGTTCTCGAGCACCTGATGTGGCGGCGGGACCTCGGCGGCCGCTCGGTCCACCACGACGGACAGTCCCTCGCCGGCCACGAGTTCCGCGATTGCGCGGATCAGTTCGTCCTTGCCGTTGAAATAGAGGTACACGGCGCCTGCTGACAGGCCGGACTCGGCGACCACTGTCGCCATGGACGTCTTGTGGAAGCCGTCGCGAGCGACACAGCGCAGCATGGCGTCGATGATCTGTTCGCGGCGAGCGGCCCGGTGCTCCTCGCTGACTTTGGGCATGAGCACACCCTGCCACAAAACGAACATCCGTTCTTGACAGGCTGAGCCGCCACGGCCAGCATGGCTATAACGAATGACTGTTCGTTTTTGATCGAGAATGCGGAGGTTCGATGGGAACACCGATGACAGGCGCATGCGTGGACCGGCTCTGGCGTTACCCCGTCAAGTCGATGATGGGCGAGGAAGTCCGGGAAATCACGATCGGCCTCGGCGGCGTGGCGGGTGATCGCGCCCTTGGCTTCCTGGACGTCGAGACGGGCAAAGTGGTCAGCGCCAAGCGGCCCAAGCGCTACGGCCCGCTGATGCAGTGTCGCGCACGGTTCCTGTCGCCGCCAAGGCCCGACGCGCCGGTTCCACCGATAGAGGTCGCCTTTCCGGACGGGACGGTGGTGCGCGATGACCTGTCCCTGCTAGCGCGCCGCGTGTCGGCGCTGCTTGGTCGCGACGTGTCCCCCCTCGCCAGTGTCCCCGAGGGCGCCTCAGCGGAGTTGGCCATGCCGGGCATCGCCGACGTGGACCCAGGCCCACTCCGAGCCCTGTTTCGCGACGAAGGCGGCGAGCAGGTGCGGGACTTCAACGTCGGAATGGCAGCACCGGGCACCATGCTCGACATCGCTGCGCTACACGTCATAGCCGGAAGCACGCTGCGCGGGCTCGCGGGCCGATACCCGGCCGGCGATTGGGATCCGCGGCGATTGCGGCCGAACATCCTCATCGACGACGGCGGCGAACTCCGCGAGGAAGACGACTGGCTTGGCTGCCACCTCCACATCGGCACCGAAGTCGTTGTCCATGTCTTCATGCCCGTGCCGCGATGCGTGATGACGACCCTGCCGCAAGCCGGTCTGTCGAAGGACCTCAGTGTGCTGAAGGCGATCGCTCGATTCGGCCGCAAGCATATAGGTTCACTGGGTCAAGTCGCGTGCGCCGGAAGCTATGCGAACGTGATCACGCCAGGCGTCGTGCGCACCGGCGATCCGGTCGTCCTCGAGCGCGTCGAGTCCCGAGAGGACGCGCTCGCAGCGGTCATCGAGAAGCTATCTGCAAACAGTGGCGATCAACCATAAGTCTGCGTGAGGGAACGTGGCGCGGCGCGGCTTCGCCCTCTGGCAATCACCCGTCCCCCGTCTGCGTGCGGTGAGAACGAGGAACGACCCTTACAGACCGACCGTCGGTCTGTTATGGTCGTAGACGGACGGAGGCCCCATGCGATACCTGGATCTCGACGCGGGCACGATCGAATACACCGACACCGGCGGTGCCCGCCCGGTGGTCGTCTTCCTGCACGGCGTCAACATGGACGGCACCCTGTGGCGTCACGTGGTCGCCGGTCTGGCTCCCGACTACCGATGCATCTGCCCGACCCTGCCGCTGGGCTCGCACCGGCAACCGATGCGACGCGGTGACCTCGTCACCCATACCGGTGTGGCCGACATGGTCGGCGACCTCCTCGACGCACTGGACCTTCGCGACGTCACCTTGGTCCTCAACGACTGGGGAGGCGCGCAGTTCCTGCTCGCCCAACGCGGCACGGACCGCATCGCGCGCGTCGCACTGATCGCCTGCGAGGCGTTCGACAACTTTCCGCCGGGCAAACCCGGCAAGGCCATCGCCACCGCCGCGCGGTATCCGGCCGTGCTGTGGCTGTCGATGCAGCTGCAGCGATTCGGATGGTTTCGCAGGCTCCCGGGCGGCTGGGGCTGGATGAGCAGACGCCCGATCCCGAAGAAGGTGATGGACGGCTGGTTTCGGCCGGCGATCACCGATGCGGGAGTGCGACGAGATCTGCGCACGTTCGCGTTGTCGACGCCGAGCCGCGCCGAGCTCGACCGGCTGACCGCGGACCTGCGCAGCGTCCAAGTGCCAGTGCTGGTGGCGTGGGCCACCGAGGACAAACTCATGCCGACCGAGCACGGCCCGAAACTGGCCGAGCTGTTCCCCCGCGGTCGCCTGGTGTGGATCGACGACAGCTACACCCTCGTCCCCGAAGACCAGCCGCAGCGCCTCGTCGCGGAGCTGCGACGGTTCATCGCCTCAGAGGTGGACGCGAGGTGAGACAGGTCAAGAAGGCCGACGTGCGGCGCGGCGAAATCGTCACTGCCGCCCTGAAACTCTTCGCCGAGCGCGGCTACGAGAAGACCACCGTCGAGGCCATCATCGGCGAACTGGGCGTGGCGAAGGGCTGCTTCTATCACCACTTCCGCAGCAAGGACGACGTCTTTGCAGCCAGCGCCCAGGTGATGGCGGAGCGACTGCTCACCGACATCCGACGGCTTCTCACCGACACCGCCATGCGGCCCGCGGAACGACTGGTGGCATTCCTGGACTACACCTACCGCCTGGCCGAGGACCAGAACGAGTTCCTGCGCATGCCGCAGCCGGCCACCGTCGCCGATCTCGACCACCGGGTGTCCAACCTGGTCGCTTCGCAGCTGCAGCCGACGATGACCGAACTGATCGAAAGTGGGACCAGCGTCGGCGATTTCGACGTCGATGACGCCGACTTGACCGCCGCCGCGGTGCTCGGCGCGTTGAACAACATCCACAACGTCTCCGTCGGGCGTGCCGACCTGGACCTGGTCTCGCACCGGCGCTCGGTGCTGGACTTGCTCGGTCGCCTGCTCGGGACACGGCTTCCGGAGGGGGGCGCGACGTGACGATCGCAGAAGCGGTGCAATTCTTGTCGGACGGAACCCGATGCAGTGGCCGGCTCTATCGCGCACCGTCCCCGGTGCCCGGACCGTGCGTCGTCCTGTGCCCGGGCTTCGGCGGCACCCAGGACACCCCGTCGATGATCGCCGCCGCGACCTCCTTCGCCGAGAGTGGACTGACTGCCCTGACTTTCGACTACCGCAGCTTTGGTCGTAGCGCGGGGGACCCCCGTCAAGTGGTCGACCTCGCCGGGCAACGCGCCGACATCCACGCCGCGATCACATTCGCCCGCAGCCGACCAGACATCGACGCACGCCGAATCGCGTTGTGGGGAACATCGTTGGGCGGTGGGCACGTCATCACCGTCGCTGCCGCAGACCCGACCGTCGCGGCCGTCGTGGCACAGATCCCGTTCAACGGCTTCCCGAAACGGGTCGAGGGCCGCTCGGTCACGACGACGCTGCGTCTGCTGATCGCGATCCTGCGCGACCGAATGCGCGGCCGGCTCTCGCGGGCCCCGTACTACATTCCCGCGATCGGCGGACGAGGCGAGCTGGCGGTGATCTCCAGCGACGAGGCGCGGCAGGCGGTGGCGGACATGAACAGCCCGACGTGGCTCAACCACGTCGCTCCCCGCGCGCTGCTCGACATGATGGCCTACCGGCCTGGGCGGCACGCCGCGCGGTTGGCGATGCCGGTGCTGGTGTGTGTCGGCACCCGTGACCGCGAGACGCAGCGCGGCGGGCTGATCGCCGACTCAGCCCCGCGGGGTGTCCTGCGGCAGTATCCCTTCTCCCACTTCGACTTCTACCGTCCCGAGCTGCGCCGCCGGGTGCTCGACGACCAGGTGGCATTCCTTCGCGACGCCGTGGGTGAACCCGCGGCGTCGAACGCGATCGGGGAACCACGATGAGCGACTTCGACGATGTCTTGGTCGTCGGTGCCGGACCGGCCGGGCTGACGACGGCGATCGAGCTCGCCCGCCGCGGCATTTCCGTGCGGATCGTCGACTCCGCATCCGGACCGGCCACGGACACACGGGCACTCGGCATGCAGGCACGAACACTCGAACTCTTCGAGCGGCCCGGTCTGGTCGAGCCGCTGCTCGATCACGGGCTGCGGGCGCGAGTGTTCAATGTGTTCAGCGAGAACCGCCAGATCCTGCGGGCCGATTTCGCCCAACTCGACAGTCCCTATCCGTTCCTGCTGATGATCCCGCAGAACGTCACCGAACGCGTGTTGGCCGACCATCTGGCCGGCCTCGGCGTGCACGTGCAGCGCCGCACCGAAGTCGTGGCTGTGGAGCAGACGGCGCAGCACGTGCACGCACGGTTGCGCCACGCCGATGGCGCCGCGTCGACCGCGACGGCAACCTGGCTGATCGGCGCCGATGGTGCCCACAGCACGGTGCGGCACGCCCTCGGAATCGGCTTCCGCGGCGAAGCATTCGAGGAGAACTTCGCCGTCGCCGACCTCCGTATCGACTGGTCGCTGCCCCACGACCAGTTCTTCGCCTTCCTCAATCGCGGGCGATTCGTCGCGTACTTCCCGATGCTCGGCGGCTGGCACCGAATCGCCGTGGCGCAACCCGCCGACGCAGTGTCACGTGAACACCCGGTGACGGAGGAGGAACTGCAGGCAGCGGTCGACATCTGCGCGCCGCCCGGCGCCCGGATCGACGAGATCCGGCAGGCCGGCAGATTCCGCATCAACCAGCGCCGCGCCGAAGCCCATGCGCGCGGACAGGTCTTCCTGGTGGGCGACGCGGCACACATCCATTCCGTGGTCGGCGCGCAGGGGATGAACACCGGGATCGGTGACGGCTTCAACCTGGGTTGGAAGCTCGCCGCGGTGGTGCGGGGAACCGCACCGCCGCAACTACTCGAAAGCTACGCGGCCGAGCGTGCGCCTGTCGCCGAGAGACTGGTGCGGGGCACCCGCCGGATCACCCGAATGACGTTGCTGCGCAACCCGGTGAGCACCGCGATGCGCCGCCGGGTGGCGCCGCTGGTGCTCGGCCGAAGCCACGTGCAACGGACACTGACGCGGGCCATATCGCAGATCGACGTCGCGTATCACGACGCGTCAGGCGCCGGTCCCCACGGCAGGGTCGCAGTCGGTGACCGCGCTCCCGACGTCGAGATGGAACGAATCGGCGGGGTGGCGCGACTGTTCGACCTCATACACCCGGAGCGGCACACCCTTCTCGGCTTCGGTTCTGCCGCCGCGGATCTCGGCCGCATCACCGAGGGGTTCACCGACATGATTCACCCCGTACCGGTCGACAGCGCCGCGGCGGCGGCGCGTTACAGGCTCGACGGCGGCGGGCTGGTGCTCATCCGACCGGACGGTTACGTGTCCTACGTCAGCGGTGATCCCGATCCCCTGCCGCTGCGTCGACACCTCGGCCGGATGTTCGTCGAAGAGAAGGGAGACCAGACGTGAAGGCCGTTCGGATGACAGGGTTCGGCGGCACCGACGTCTTGCAGGTGGCCGACGTGGACACCCCGGTGCCCGGCCCCGGTGAGGTTCTCATCGAGGTGACCGCTGCCGGCATCGCGTTCGGCGACATCATGAAGCGTCAGGGTGTGTTCGGCACCGACATACCGCTGCCCAGCGGCTTGGGGCAGGAGGTGGCCGGCGTCGTGGTGGGTCACGGTCCGGGCGTGGAGGGTATGCCCGTCGGCACCCGCGTCACCGCGCTCGTCGAGCACGGCTACGCCGAATACGCGGTGGCGTCTGCACATTTCACGGTGCCGGTGCCCGACGGCATCGACGACGCCGAGGCGGCGGCACTGTGGATCCACGGGATGACGGCATACCAGACGCTGGTGGACGCAGGTGAGCTGCGACCGGGTTCGACCGTGCTCGTGCACGCTGCGGCAGGGGGCGTCGGAACGCTGGCCTTGCAGATCGCCAAATTGTTGGGCGCGGCAACCGTCATCGGGGCCGTCGGGCGGGCCGAGAAACTCGACCACGTCCGTCGGCACCGGGCCGACGTCGCCGTGGACTACTCCGAGCGCTCTTGGCCCCGACAGGTACTCGAGCACACCGCGGGTCGCGGTGTGGACCTGGTGCTCGACTCCGTCGGCGCACAGATCGCTCGGCAGAGCCTGGAATGCCTTGCACCCTTCGGACGAATAGTCACGTTCGGCGCGGCGAGTGGCACGCCAGGCGACTTTCCCGCCATTGCGTTGATGAACGGTAACGCAACGGTTGTCGGCTACTCCCTCGACAGCTGGCTGCGGAATCGGCCGGAGCGAACCGCACAGACGATGCGGCTGCTGCTCACCTGGGCCGCGCAGGGCGAGATCACGGTGACGATCGGCGGCCGCTATCCCCTCGAGCGGGTGGCCGAGGCCCACCGCGCCATCAGCGACCGGCACACCGTCGGCAAGAGCGTACTGATCCCCCGAAATCTGACGCCGGTGCGGTGAACCAGCGACCGGCAGACGGGGCGACTCACGCTGTGTGCAGCGGCGGATGCTCGAGCACGCGGGGCCGGTACTCGACCAGTTGGGTGCGACCGTCGAAGGTGCGGTGCTCGATCATCTCGAGAGCGACGTCCGGGTAGCCGTCGTAGATGCGTTCGTCACCGGTGGCGCCGGTGATCACCGGGAACATCACGACCCGGAAACGGTCGACGAGTCCGGCGTGGAGCAGGGAGCGGCAGAGGCTCAGGCTGCCGATCGTGCTGAGCAGTTCTGAGCCACTCGACTTCATCGCGCGCACCGCCTCCACCGCGTCGCCGCGGACGAGTGTGCAGTTGGCCCAGGTCAGCGGCTCCTCGAGTGAGGAGGAGAAGACTACTTTGCGTGCTTGCGTCAGTTCGTCGACGGACGCCTCTTCTTCGGGTCTGAACTCGTCCTGTCCACTCGGCACCTGGCCGGCGGAGAATCCCGACATCAGGCGGTAGGTGTTCGCTCCCATCAGGTAGGTCACCTCGGGCTGCTCGCCGAGCCACGCGAGGTACTCCGGGCCCTCGA
Source organism: Mycobacterium sp. pV006 (assembly GCF_041287115.1). Lineage (NCBI taxonomy): Bacteria > Bacillati > Actinomycetota > Actinomycetes > Mycobacteriales > Mycobacteriaceae > Mycobacterium > Mycobacterium sp. pV006. The sequence goes on from NZ_JBGGKT010000002.1 coordinate 320,687, forward strand.
GCCCCCAGAACCCCGGCCAGCCATCTCCGGATGCGTAGCCGTCGAGGGAGGTGATGAAATCGACGAGCAGTTCCGACATGGCGGTGTCCTTTCCTGGTTCAAGCCGAGGGTCACCGATTGAGACCAGCCGGGTGCGGGGAACTCATCGGCCGCAAGTCGGTAACGCGGAAACCATTCAGCGGACCGACGACCACCGCAGCGGCTAGCGTGATCTGCGGCCGCTTCGAAGACCAGGAAGGCGCGTCTCGTATGCAGAGCAGTACGGTCGAGAAGCCCGAAGACGCGTCTCTTCTGAAGGTCCTCGGCAACTGGGACGTGTTGGCCCTCGGCTTCGGCGCGATGATCGGCTTCGGCTGGGTGGTGCTCACCGGGGACTGGATCGGCTCGGCGGGCACCCTCGGAGCCGTCCTGGCCATGATCGCGGGCGGTGTGATCATGGCGATGGTCGGGTTGACCTACGCCGAGCTCACCGCGGCCATCCCCAAGGCGGGCGGCGAGCACAACTTTCTGCTGCGCGGCATGGGGCCGCGGTGGTCGTTCATCGGTTCCTGGGGAATCGTCGGCGGTTACGTGACCATCGTGGCGTTCGAGGCGGTGGCACTGCCCAGGACCGCGCTGTACCTCTTCCCCGACCTCAACCAGATTCGGCTGTGGGAGGTCGCCGGAAGCGAGGTGTATCTGACCTGGGCGCTGGTGGGCGCGATCGCCGCGGTCGTGATCACCACCATCAACATCCTGGGCGTGAAAATGGCCAGCGTGGCACAGACGTTCGTCGTCCTGCTGCTGCTGGTCATTGCGCTGCTGCTGGTCGTGGGCTCCTTCACCGGCGGGTCGACCGCCGACATGCAGCCGCTGTTCACCGGTGGTGCGGCCGGATTCTTCGCCGTGCTCGTCGTGGTGCCGTTCCTCTTCGTCGGCTTCGACGTCATCCCGCAGTCCGCCGAGGAGGTGGACGTACCCGCCCGTCAGGTCGGGCGCCTGGTCGTCATCGCGGTGATTCTCGCGACCATCTTCTATCTCGTCACGATCGTGACCACCTCGTCGGCGATGTCCGCCGACGAACTGGCTGAGACGGACATCGCCACCGCAGATGCGTTCGGGGTGTTGTTCGGCAACGACTTCATGGCGAAGGTGTTGATCGCCGGAGGTATCGCCGGGATCCTCACGTCGTGGAACTCGCTGCTGCTCGGCGCGTCCCGGTTGATGTACTCGATGGCGCGCTCCGGCATGCTGCCGGCCTGGTTCGGCAAGCTCCACCCCAGGTTTCGCACGCCGATCAACGCACTGCTGTTCATCGGCGTGCTGTCCTTCCTCGCCCCGTTCCTGGGCGAGGCGATGCTGGGGTGGCTGGTCGACTCCGGGTCGCCGAGCATTGTCATCACGTATCTGCTGGTGTCCATCGTCTTCTTGATCCTGCGCCGACGCGAGCCGCAGATGGAGCGGCCTCTGCGGGTCGGGGGACGCGGAAAGACCGGCGTGGTGATCGGTGGCGCGGCCGTCGTGCTCTGTGTCGGGTTGCTGAGCCTCTACCTGCCGGGCATGCCCGCGTTCCTCGACGTCCAGCCGTGGGTGTTGTTCGGCGCCTGGTGGGTGCTCGGCGCCTTCTTCCTGCTCCGCATCCCGACGGGCGTCGCGCCCGGCGAAGACGCCGAGCATCGCCTGCTGGACGCGATCGACCGACGCCGTGCGTCGGCGAGCAACGACGCGCGCAGGTAGCCGGCCGGCCGGCACTCAGGAGGTGAGACGACGCAACTGATCTCGATCGATCAGATCGCGGCGGCCGCTGATCTGCTGAGACCGGTGCTTCGACGGACACCGGTCATCGCCTCGCGCGTGCTGTCGGAGCGGACCGGCCACCAAGTCTTCTTCAAGTGCGAGAACCTGCAGTGCACTGGATCATTCAAGCCGCGCGGCGCATACAACCGAATCGCCAAGCTATCCGCCGATGAGCGGGCTCGCGGCGTGGTTGCTGCCAGCGCCGGCAACCACGCGCAGGGCGTGGCGTGGGCTGCGACAGAGCTGGGAATCTCGTCGACGGTTTTCATGCCGGTCAATGTTGCGCTGCCGAAGCTGGCGGCGACCAAGGCCTATGGCGCACACGTGCACCTGACCGGCGACACGATCGACGACGCGCTGATTGCCGCACGCGAATATTCCGAACGACACGGCGCGGTCCTGATCCACCCGTTCGACCATGCCGACGTGGTTGCCGGCCAAGGCACCATCGGCGTGGAGATCATCGAGCAGATCCCGGATGTCGCCACTGTCGTCGTGCCGACCGGTGGAGGCGGATTGCTTGCCGGAATTGCTTCAGCCGTCCGTTATCTGGCGCCCGAGGTTCAGGTCATCGGGGTGCAGGCCGCGAGCGCTGCCGCTTGGCCGGGTTCTTTGGCCGAAGGGCATCCTGTGCGCGCGGAGTCGATGCAGACCATGGCCGACGGTATCGCAGTGGCGTTGCCCGGGGCGGTTCCCTATGCGCACGTGGCGGAGTTCGCGCACTCGGTCGTGACGGTCAGCGAAGAGGCACTTTCCCGCGCGCTTCTGCTCTGCATGGAGCGCGCGAAACTGATCGTCGAACCCGCCGGAGCAGCAGCGGTGGCGGCACTTCTGACCGGCGCTCTCGGCACCGACCTGCGTGGGCCGGTATGCGCTGTGCTGTCGGGCGGCAACATCGATCCGCTGGTGCTCACCCACGTGAGCACACATGGTCTGCGTGCCGCCGGGCGGTATCTTGCCGTGAGAGTGACGATCCCGGACCGCCCCGGTGGGCTCAGCCGGTTACTCAGTGTGGTCAGCGAAACCGGGGCAAGCGTGCTCGACGTGGTGCACTCCCGCACAGCACCCACGCTGGCCCTGGACGAAGTCGAGGTGATGCTGACCGTCGAAACCCGGAGTCGGGCACATCGAGAGCAGGTCCTGGAAACCCTCGGCGGCGCAGGCTTCGCCGTTCGCGACGCGGAGTCGTGAGGCCGCCTCGATCTGGGAGCGCCCCTCCCGCCGTCAGCGTCGCGAATCACGCCAGAAGTCCTCCCATTCGGACTTGCTGGCGTAGTCACTGACGAGGTCGGCGCTGGGGAACGGCGCCATCTGATCCAGATAGTTCTTCACACCGGACGGGTCATCCGGGGCGGGCACTCGGGAGTTCGCGGAGGGTTTGCCGTCGGCGAGCTGAATACCGAAGCCCTCCTCGGTGAGCATGTAGTGGATGTACAGCTTGGCGGCGTTGGGGCTGTCTGACTTGGCTGCGTAGGCAATCGCCGACGGGAATGACTGCAGCGCCCAGGGTTTCATGCCGTCGCACAGGGACAGGTGGTAGCCCTTCTGGGCATTGTTGCGGAACTTCGCCATGGAGACGGGGCCGAAGCTGGGATCCGGCCGACCGGGCGCGCCGACGGCTTCGGAGACTTCTTCGTCGTTGGCGGTGAGCTGGGGATTGTTCTGCGCGAAACGTCTGACCCATTCGTGCGCGGCATCGGGTTGGTCGGTGATCAGGTCCGTCCCGTAGTGCTCTCGGTAGGCGTTGCGCAGTGCGGCATCGTCGTTGAGCGCCATCGAGTTGAACCAGTAGGGGTACTTCGCGTTACTCAGCGGATCGGCCATGGCCACGCGGCCGGCGAACTGTTCGTCGGTGAGCTGCCAGATGTTGGACACCGGACAGGTCGGGTGGGCCTGGTTGTTGTAGGCCCAGCCCATCGGGCCGTAGTGAACGATCAGCGGGTACTGGTCCTCGGGTTTGATCGATTCCTTCATGTCCCCGGGGACCCAATTGACCAGAACTCCCGGGCCCAGGAGCTCGACGGCGTAGGCGGGGAGGTCTTCATTGATGACGACATCGCCGATGACGTTGCCGGACCGGTGTTCTTCCAGAACTTTGTCGATGGCCCCGAGCTCGACCTTCACCCCCGTGGCCTCGAGTCCGTACTTCGCGGCGAAATTCCGGGCGGTGTCGACGACCTTGGTGGTCTGGTCGTAGATGGTGATTCCGGGCTCGGTGCGCGCCGCGGCGATCAAGGCATCGAGGTCGAAACCCGCCGGATCCTCATCCGGCTGGGTTGTTGTCGGCCGCAACGGGGGCGACGCGTCGTCGGCACTGCTGATCGCCGCCGGGGCGCAGACGGAGAGCATGAGTGCGAGGGCTGCGCCGGCCCGTGTGAGGCGTCGGGTGCTCAGGCGCTGTCGTGCCAGTCTCTTCATGCGAAATCCTCTGCTGGGCAACTGGCTACCGGACATGGCGTCGAAAATCTTCGGGACAGTACAGAGCCGAGGTTGGCGTGTCAGGCGAACCACGAACCGGGATCGATGATGGACGCAACGCACCTGAAGGTAGGGTTCACTCGCCGAGCGTTGTCGGCGACAAGATTCTCAACCCGGTCGGCGGTGCGTCATGGGTTCACGTTTCGAGGAACTGGATTGGTCTGAGACACCGAGGGGTGTCATCAGCCTGCGCAGGCGCGTCGAGCCGAGCCTGAACGTCGACGTGTACGAGGTCAAATTCGGCGACGAGTTCCTGATGTCGAGTCTGTTCACGGTGGCCGAAGTGGAACTCGCGCGGCTCGGCTTGGCCGCCGCATCCGGGTCCGAACTCGACGTGGTCGTCGGAGGTTTGGGCCTGGGCTATACCGCACAGTCGGCGCTCAGCGATCCTCGTGTGCGCTCCCTCGTGGTGGTCGAGGCGCTGGGCGAGGTCATCGGCTGGCATGAGCGGGCGCTGCTGCCCGACACCGCCGAACTGGTGTCGGACGCACGGCTACGCCTGCAACACGGCGACTTCTTCGCCATGGCCGACAGCAGTGCTGGATTCGACCCCGAAGCACCGGGGCGCCGCTTCCATGCCGTCCTCCTCGACATCGACCACACGCCGCGACACGTGCTGCATCCCAGCCACCGTGCGTTCTACACGCCTGCGGGGCTGAGAAAGCTCGTCGCGCACCTGCATCGCGGCGGCGTCTTCGCGCTGTGGTCCGATGATCCGCCCGACCCCGACTTCGAAAGCGTGCTTGCCGACGTCTTCGATCGGTCTGAGGCGTCGGTGATCCGGTTTCCCAACCCGCTGACCGGCGGCCACTCGACCAACACGGTCTACGTCGCCGTTCGGTCCTGAACGTCCGGGCACCCGCGGCGTGCTGAACACTGGCCTGTATTGCGCGCCGTCGCGATGAGTTCGGGCCGCCGGTGCAGTCTGATCGGCATGGGCAGACTCATCTACGGATTCACCGTGTCGGTCGACGGCTACATCGCCGACGCGCGGGGCAGCATCGACTGGTCGGATCCGAGCGACGAACTCCACCAGTACTGGAACGACTTCGAGCGGCAGACCGCCCTGTCCTTCTATGGGAGGCGGCTCTACGACCTGATGTCTGCGTACTGGCCGACGGCCGACCAGGACCCGGATGCCACGCCGCTGACCGTCGACTTCGCACAGGTTTGGCGCGACATGCCCAAGGTGGTGTTCTCGCGCACCCTGGAGTCGGTCGGCTGGAACTCGCGGCTGGAGCGCGGCGACCCGGTCGAGGTGGTGAGGAAGCTGAAAGCCGAGACCGACGGGATGCTGGAGGTCGCCGGCGCCACCCTGGCCGCACCGATCGTGCGGGCCGGCCTGGTCGACGAGTTCCGGCTCGTGGTCGCGCCCACCGCCGTGGGCGGCGGTACCCCGTTCTTCCCCGCGTTGCCGTCGTGGCTGTCGCTGCGGTTGCTGGAGAACCGCTCCTTCCCGGGCGGGGTCGTCCTGCTGCGCTACGAGACCATCCGCGATGGAACCCCCGCGGTCCGGTGATCTCCGAATACTCTCGAGGAGACGTCCGATCAGACGGGAGCAGTCATGACCCGGTCGAGGCGCGTGCACGTGCGTCGCATCTACGACGACCCCGCCCCGGACGACGGTGCCCGGGTGCTGGTCGATCGGCTGTGGCCGCGGGGTGTCAGCAAGGCCCGGGCGCAACTCGACGACTGGTGCAAGGACGTCGCGCCGTCGACGGAGCTGCGCAAGTGGTACGGCCACGACCCGGCGCGCTTCGGCGAGTTCACCCGCCGGTACATCGACGAGTTGGCCGAGCCCGGGCCGGCCGCCGCGCTGGCCTACCTGAAGGGTCTGGCGGAGAAAGGACCGTTGACCCTGCTCACGGCCACAAAAGAACCGGATATCAGTGAGGCTGCGGTGCTGCGGAAGGTCCTGACCTGACATCTGAGCGCCGCGCCGGCGCGTCGGACGGACGAGTGGACATCGTCGGGAGCACTTCGTAACCTGTCCCGGGACGTGAAGGCTGGACCGGGTGCGGTCCTTGCAACGAAGGATCGTGGCAATCCAGATGACCGGGGTGCGCCGAACACTCCGACGAGTGGTGTGCGTGTGCGCAACGGCTGCAGTGGTGTTGACAGCGCCGACGGCTGCCGTGACGGCCGACCCTGCCGCAGACGCCCTGGCGCGGCTCAACGAGTTGTCTGCCCAAGCCCTGCAGACGCGTGAGGCGGTGACCGCGGCGCAGCGCGAAGCCGACGCCAAGCTGGCCGCTCAGCGGGCCGCCGACGACCGCCACCGAGCCGATCGGGAAGCTCTCGCCGCCGTCACCGCCGAACTGGCGCGGTATCAGGAAGCCGTCGACCGGCTGGCGGCCATGAACTACACCAGCGGCCGGGAAGGCCAGATGGCCGCCGTCCTGACCGCCACCTCGCCGCAACAGCTCATCGATCGCCTGTCGTTGAGCCGTGTCGTCGGGTCGACGGCAGCCGACCAGATGAAGGCGTTCCACGCCACCCGTGATCGTGCGACCGCGGCAGCTGCGGCATCGGAATCCTCTGCGGCCGACGCCCGCGCCGCGGCCGAGCAGGCCGCCGCGGTCCGCGCCGACCTGGAGGCCAAGTGGAGCGAGCTGCTCGGCAAGATCGCCGCCGCGGAGGCGCAGTACGCCGCATTGACCCCGCAACAGCAGGCCGCAGTCGACAATGCGGTACCGCCGGCAGCCCCACCACCGGCGACGCCGGCACCGGAGGCACCCGCGCCGCAAGATCCTGCGATCGTCGCGATGCCGGAGCCCGGACCGTCGCTGGCCGCCGCCCATGTGCCGCTGCCGGAGGCGTTACCCGTCGGGGTGGCCTCGGAGGCCGGGCTGCAAGCCAACACCATCGTCGCGGCGCGGGCGATCAGTGCACGCTTCCCGCAGATCGCCCAGATCGACGGGGTGCGCCCGGACTCCAAGCCGTGGCATCCGCGCGGTCTGGCGATCGACATCATGATCCCGAACTACAACAGCCCCGAGGGCATCGCGCTGGGCAACGAGATCCTGGCGTTCGCGATGGCCAACGCCGCGCGGTTCCGATTGCAGGACGTGATCTGGCGCGGCACGTATTACACGCCGGCCGGTCCCCGAGGGTCCGGTTACGGGCACTTCGACCACGTGCACATCACGACGTTCCCGGGCTGACCGTCCGACGCTTCAGTTCCGGTCGGCCCGTGCCGACAGCCACCGGTGGACGAGCGTGCCCTCGTCGGCCTCGACCGAACGCAACTCGGTCAGCGTCGGGTGACCGGCACCGAGCAGTGCGATGTCGGTGTCGTGTTCCGGTTCCTCGGACAGCTCGACCTCGCGCAGCCGCACACCACCGTCACGCACCTCCTCGACCCGCGTCTGCACGGCGCCGCCACGGGCCAACCGCGCATGACGGATCGGGCCGACCTCGGGCGCCGGGCGGTCGGGGACATTGAGGGACAGCACGGTGCCGGGGGGCGCGTCGAACAACAACTCCAGGACCGGCGCGACCAGACCGGCGGCCGTCGTCCAGTGCCGCTCCCCGGTCGGATGCAGCGCAACATCCAACGAGACCGCCAGCGCACGGGTTTCGCTGATCTTCGCGGTGAGCGCCGCACCTACGGTTCCGGAATGCAGGATGGCCCGACCGACATTGGCGCCGTGGTTGATTCCCGACAAAACCAGGTCCGGACGCGGGTCGAACCAGCCGTTGAGTGCGGCCGCGACGATGTGCCCCGGTTGGGCCTGCACCGCCCACGCCGGCACATCGAGGCCGGGCAATTCCCGAGGCTCCACGACCGTGCGGCCGTCGCGGCGGACGGCGGTCAGGGCGGCGCTCGCACCGCTGGCCTGCTCGGCCGGGGCGGCCACGATGACATCCAGCCCGACCTCTTGTGCCGCGGCCACCAGGGCGTGCAACCCCGCCGAGTCGATGCCGTCGTCGTTGGTCACCAGGGCAAGGGGCACGTGCTGACCTCCTACTTCTTCTTCCATTCGCACAGCTCGACCCGTTCGGCGAGCGTCTCGACGGCGCGGGCGCCGCCGGTGCCCAACCCGTGCCGGACGACGTTCAGGGCGCCACAGGCCGCACCGACCCGCAGCGCTTCGCGCAGCGGGCGACCGCAGGCCAAGGCGGCCACCATGCCCGCGGTCATCGAGTCCCCGGCGCCCGCCGAATCGGCCGGTTCCAGTGACGGCATACAGATTTCGACGATGTCCCCGCCGCGAGTGCCGTTGCCGTCGGGATCCCGGTCGTCGAGCAGGGCCAGGGCCGGCGCGGAACCGGCGCGCGACACCACGATCGTGCCCGCCCCCTCGTCGCGCATGGTGCGCATCGCCGCGACCAGATCCTCCGCGTCCTCGGACTTCGCCCGGCCGTCGTCGAGAAGCTCTTCATGGCTGACCTTGATCAAGTCGGGCTTGCCTTGGAGCACCGCCTCGAGCCGGTCGCCGCTGAGATCGGCGGCGACCTTGCAGCCGTTGGCGCCCAGGTCGGTCGACAACCGCCGGTACAGATCTGCCGGTACGACGTCGTCCTCCTGCGGTCCGGACAGCAGCACCCGACCGTGGATCAGTCCCTCGGTCAGAGTGAGCTCGTAGAGCGAGTCGAGTTCGTGTCGGTCCAAGGGGCTGCCGGCGGCCTCGGCGATGACCTCGCGGTCACCTGAGCGGCGGTCGTGCACGTAGGAGCCGTTGCGGGCGCTGACCGGCACACTGCGCACGGTGACGTCGCGCATCGGCAGCAGATGGCCCAGGACGTCACCTGTCTCGCCGCCCAGTGCCGAGCACAGGACCACCTGCACGCCGAGCGACGACATCATGCGGGACTGCCAGACCCCTTGTCCTCCGGCGTGGACGTGGATGTCGGCTGCGCCCGAACGGTCTTCGACGGTGACCGTGAGAACGGGGAGCGGGGCGAAGATCACCACGGAGCACGGTTCGCCGGACGTCTCGTCGCGCGGTTTCTTGTCAGCCATGGGGTCGGGGGGTACCCACCGCGACGAGAACCCACCCCGGTTCACCTCCGACGTCAACCGGCTCCGGCTGCGATCACCTCGTCGACCTCCGCGGCCCGGGCCGCCATCTCGGCGTGCGCCTGGTCCAACGCTTCGGCCTGGTCTTCGTCGGCCTTCATCAACGAGTCGATGTCGAAGGCGGCCATATCGAGAACACCCATGTCCCGGAACGCCTTCTGCACTTTGTCACCCCACAACCCGATGTCCTTGACGATCGGCACGATACGACTGAACAGGTGCGAACGGAACTGGATCATCACCGGCGACGTGTCGACCCACTCGGCGCATTCCTTCACGTCGAGGCCGAGGGTCTCGAAGACTTCTTCGCCCCGGAATCGGTCGCGCATCAGGTAGCAGGCTTCCACGACGAACTCCTCGCGCTCGTCGCGCTCAGCCTCGGTGAGCGCAGAGTAGTAGTCCTTCAATGAGATTCGACCGAACGCGACGTGCCGGGCCTCGTCCTGCATGACGTAGGCCAGCAACTCCTTGGCCAGCGAGTCCGGCTGCGCCAGGTCCCGTTGCACGCCGAATGCGGCGAGCGCCAGTCCTTCGATGAGCACCTGCATACCGAGATAGGGCATGTCCCATCGGGAATCGCGAAGCGTGTCCTCCAGTAGCGCGGTCAGGTTCTTGTTGATCGGATAGACCAGCCCGACCTTCTCGTGCAGGAACCGAGAAAACGCTTCGACGTGGCGGGCCTCGTCCATGGTCTGGGTGGCGGCGTAGAACTTGGCGTCCACGTCCGGGACGACCTCGACGATCTTGGCAGCGCAGATCATTGCCCCCTGCTCGCCGTGCAGGAACTGCGAGAACTGCCAGGCCTGGGAATGCTGCCGCATCTCGGCACGACGCGCTTCGTCCGCCGCTTCCCACACCGGGCTTCCGAAGAGCGGATGGAACTGGTCGGGCAGGCCGATCGGGTTCATCGGATCGACGTCCTTGGCCCAGTCGATCCGCGACTGGGCGTCCCACTGCTTGTCCTTACCCTTCTGGTACAGGGACAGGAGTCGGGCCCGGCCGTCGTCGTACTCCCAGTTGAAGCGCGCATCGCCGACGCTCGGGATCTCCCACGGGGAAATGGCCGGCGGGTCGGTGTACCTGCCGCGGGTGGTCATGTCGTACCGCCCCTCTGTCGGGCCGAACCGATGGCCCTATGACGCAGATCACAATGCTCCCAGCTGGTGGCGGTGCCGTCAAGAAGCGGAGCGCGGCCTGGTCAGGGGTGGAAATTCCACTGCCCGCAATCGCGGGCCAGCACGTCGTTGACATCGACGCGGACGCCGCCGACCACCGGTCCGGGATTGGAGGCGGTGTCGATGATGCGCTGGTACAACACCGCCGCGGGGTAGATCTGTCCGTTCGACCATGATCGGGTCTGCCAGGCCCAGACGTGCCCGGGGGTGCGCGACTTGCCGATCACGCCGTCGGCCGCGGCCCATTGGCACGGTCGGATTCCCGCGTAGATGCCGGTGCGCTGCACACCGATCACCGAGTTGATCCCGCGGAACCACGGCAGCGCGAGGGTGTTCCACGTGTGGCGGTCGATGTCGTCGTCGACGCTGAAGAAGATCGGCGCGCTACGACCGCCGCCCGCAGCGGTGTGCAGGTGCCAACCGGTCTTCGCATCGGCGACACCGCCGGCGTACCCGCGGGTGAAGTCCGACGGTGCCGTCCCGCCGGGCTTGCCGTATTGATAGTTGCTGACGATCACCAGACCGGCCGCGGTGAGCGACTGCGCGTAGGGCAGCGTGATCGGCTTCGCGCCGAAATTCGAACCCGGGCGCGACGTCGAGACGTAGTTGATCACGCCGGCGTGTCCGGCAGCCTTGATGTCCTGCGCCGGGATCTGTTTCATGGCGAAGTCGATCAGGGTGGGAGGAGCGGCCGCCGCTCTAGGTGCCTGCGCCGCAGATGCCGCGCCGAGGCCGGCCAGTGCCGGCACCGCGGCGGCATAACGCAGCGCATCACGCCGGGAGACCTGCACCGCGCGATGTTAACAAAGTGACCAGTGAGAACTGGGTGAGGATCGCCGGGTGTCGCCGGGTCGACGCAGTACTCAGTCGTCGCGCCGCCAGCCCGGGTGCGGTCCTCGCTTCCCGAGGACCGGTTGGCGGCATCCGTCGCGGTTGAAATCCGGACACCAGGGGCTGTGACCGGACGCGTCACACCAGGCGAGCTGCAGCGCACGCACCTCGGGACCGTACAACTCGACTGCGAGGCACAGGTGCGCGTCCGGCTGCGCGACGGCGACGAACTCGGCCTCGCAGTCCGGCAGCGTGATCGTGTCACCGGGGACCGGCACCCGATCCCCGAGCATGTAGTGGCCCACCGCATTGAGCAGCTGCGCGGCCCGGTTGGGGGTAACCGAGGTGACCAGCAGTTCGGGTAGCCCGGCCGCGTGCAGGCCGACGGTGTAGGCGAATGGATTCGGTTCGTCTTCGACGTACTGCACCGCCCACCCGTTCTTGCGAATGGTCCGCCGCAACACGTCGTGATAGTCGGCGCGGGTGGCCCCGGGATGGTCGCATAACCAGCACATGGCTCTGGTCCTTTCGTCGTGTCTTTCGACTTTGGGACCGAGCTTGCTCCGAGGCACTGACACCTGGGTCGGGCTGTCAGTACAGACCCAGTGCGCCGGCGGTTTCGGTGGCGATCTGACCGCTGAGACCGGCGATCGGCGGGCCGCCGGGCTGATGAATGACATTCGCCAACACCAGAATGTAGGTGTTCGACCCGGGATCCAGCCACAGCGTGACCCCGGTGAAACCGGTATGTCCGAAGCTGCCGACGGGAAAGACCTTGCCGCGCGGCCCGGAATGCGCGGTGTCGATGTCCCAGCCCAGTCCGCGCAGGCCGCCACCGGCAGTACCCGGTTGCTGCGGGCTGGTCATCTGCTCCAGGGTCGCGCGCTGCAGTGGAAAGGCGCTGGGGCGACCGCCCAGACGGTCGAGCAGTGCCTGAGCGAACAGTCCGACGTCGTGGACCGTCGAGAACACCCCCGCGCTTCCGCTGACACCGCCCATGCGCCGCGCTGTCGGATCGTGCACCGTGCCCCGCAACAACCGCCCGTGATTCGGGTTGATGCCGGGGCTGTCCCCGTCGTGCGCGGTCGGGGCGATACGTGCCAGCAACTCCGAATCCACCGTCGTCCCGGCAGGGAGGTAACGGGTGTCGTTCATGTGCAGCGGCTCGAAAATATGTTGGCGCACATAGGTATTCAGCGGGACATCGGTGAGCTTCTCGACGAGCGCGCCCAGGATGATGAAGTTGATGTCGGAGTAGTGGAAAGTTTCGCCGGGGTTGGTCACCACCCACGCCGCGAGCGCACGCCGGGTGCCCTCGTCCTTGTCGGGCGCGTCCAGCCCCCATGGCCCGTCGAGGCTCAGGTCGCCGGCGATGCCCGAGGTGTGGGTGAGCAGCATGCGCAGCGTGACCTGTGCACCGCGCGCCGGATCGTTGGCCGGCCGGAATGCGGGCAGGTAGGTCTGGACGGGATCGTCGAGGGCGAGCCTGCCCTGCTCGACGAGCTGCATGACGGCGGTCGCCGTCGTCAGCGGTTTGGTCAGCGACGCGAGGTCGAAGATCGTGTCCTCGGTCATCGCCTCGGCCGGGGCGGGCCGGCCGTCGAGCCCCGGTTCGCCGTCGAGCTTTCGCACGCCGAACGCCTCGCGGAACACGACGTTACTCCCGTGCCCGATCTGGACCACCGCACCGGGCAGGCGGTGCGCGGCGATCGCGTCGCGCACCAACTGGGACACGCGCGAGAGGTCGCCGGCCGGAATCACCGGCGGCGGTGGGGGAGTCACGGTGGACGTCTGCGTCTGCGGGGACGGCTCCGGCGGCGACGGGGGCGACACAGGCTCCGTCCCGCAGGCCGCCACAGCGCTGAGACTGAGCACGACGGCCCATCGGGCCAGCCGCGTCCGCGACCCGGTCATCGCTCCGACGCTAGCCGCGCCCGTGGTCTCGCGTCTACGACGCGGGTGTCACGTCGACACCCGACCCCTTGATCGACGCCTTGGCGCGGTTCTCGGCGCGCACCGCTCTCTTGCCCCGCACGTAGCCGGTCGACGAGATCGACGCCGCCACCAGCGCGCTCTCCCCCTTGACGAACGGATGGAAACCGACGCCGGCACCACCGCGGCCCTTGACCGGGATATCCGCGACTTCGGTGACCTTCCAGCTCTTTTCGGCGACCGACAGGATGGCTTCGCCGTTGCCGCAGGACACCGGCAGCGCGGCGATGACCTCGTCGCCCTCGCCCGCGAGCTTCACCCCGGCCACACCGTTGCCGGCCACACCCTGCGGGTTCACCGACGCCGGGTCGATCCGCAGGATCTTGCCGCGGCGGGTCACCAGCGCCAGGTGGTAACCGTCGGGCAGTACACCCGAGCACACCAGTCGGGTGATGTCCGGTGCGACCGGGATCTCGCGGATCTTGTAGGGCAGACCGCCGCCGGCGGTGAACTTCACCCGGCCGTCGGTCCACGCGGCCCAGCCCAGGCCCGAGGTCAGCAGCTCGCCGTGCCGGTCGGAGAACACCCCGCGGTCGTCGAGTCGCCAGTTCGTGTTGACCTTGCGCTCCCGGGCGCCGTCGTCGGCGCCGCCCGCGGTGACCGGGGTCGCGTCGAAGTCCAGCACGGTGCGCCTGTCGTACTCCGGGCCCTTGAACAACTTCGCGGTCTCGACCAGCTCTTTGTCGATCACCCGTTGCCGCGCTTCGGGATTGGACACCAACTCGGTGAGTTCGGCGAACTCGGCATCGAGCCGCTCGGCCTCCTTCTGCAGTTCGATCACGTCGAGCTTGGTCAGGCGGCGCAGCTGCAGGGCGAGCACGTAGTCGGCCTGCACAGCGTCGAGTCCGAAGCGGTCCTGCAGTCCTTGGCGGGCCTCGTCGACCGTGTCGGAGCCACGGATCACTGCGACCGCAGCATCGATGTCGAGGTGGATCGTCATCAGGCCCGAGACCAGGTGACGGCGTGCGGTGACCTTCTCGAGCCGGTACTCGCTGCGGTGCAGCACCACCGAATCACGCAGCTGCAGAAATGCTTTGATCAGATCTCGAACCGACCACCACCGGGGTACCCGGTTCTCGTCGAGGGCGACCAGGCTGGCGGCGAATGTCGACTCCAGAGGCGTCAGCGCCAACAGCTGGTCGCGGATCTGTGCGGCGTCATGACCGCGTTTGGCGGTGACGACGATGCGCAAGCCGTTGCGGCGGTCGGTCAGATCGGACATGTCGGCCACGCCGGAGAGCTCACCGGACTCGACGAGTGCCCGAATCCGTTCCTGCACCGTGTTGCTCGCGACTCCGGGGGGCAGCTCGGTGATGATGACGTTCTTGCCCTCCACCGACAGCGTGCCCCGCACGGTGAAATGTCCTCGGCCGGTGGTGATGTACTCGCGCAGACCGGCCGTTCCCACCACGCTGGCACCGGATCCCCAGTCCGGTCCGGGGATCAGCTTGACCAGTCGGTCATCGGTCATGTTCGGCGTCTTCAACAGCGCACGGCAGGCGGCCATGATCTCGCGCGGATTGTGGGCCGGGACCTTGGTGGCCCAGCCCTCGGCGATACCCACGGCACCGTTGCACAACAGCACCGGCCACTGCGCTGGCAGCACCGTGGGTTCGATCCACTCGCCGTCGAACGTCGACACCATCGGCACGGCGTGGCTGTCGAGCTCGGCGGTCAACGCCGCACCGGGTGCCGACAGGCGCATCTCGGTGTAGCGGTCCGCGGCGGGGATGTCGCCCTGGATGCGGGGGAAGGCGCCCTGTCCATCGATGACCTTGACCCGCTGGAAGTCCGCGGCCATCAGCGCTGCGGCGCCGTACATGGAGGTGCCGCCGTGCGGATGCAGGTTGCCGGTGACCGCCGAGCAGATCTTCGACGACTTCTGGGGCTTATTGCCGGGCAACAGTTTCGACTCGTGCATCTGGTAGAGCAGGCGGCGCTGCCCCGGCTTGAGGCCGTCGTAAGCCGACGGGATCGCGCGGTCGCTGACGCTGTAGAGCGCGAACGTCAGCTGGTAGCGGTTCCAGTAGTCGTCAGCACTCTGGTCGAGCACCAGATCCGGATTCTGCTCCGGGACGTCGAGGGTGGCGGTCACGGCGTGCTCCTAGTCGAGGTCGAGGGAAGCGGTATCGACACGGGCGGCCACCTCGGCCATCCATGACCGACGGCCCTCGGGTGGTCCGCCGAACAACGTGTGGTGCAACTTTTTCTCGCCGTCGTCGGGACGGACACGGATCACCGTGCGCCGCTGGGGATCCAGCACGGTGTTCCAGAAGTCGTCGGCATCCATCTCACCGAGACCCTTGTTGCGCTGCACCTCGACCCGGCCCTTCGAGGCGGCCTTCATCTTCGCCACGGCCGCGTCACGCTCGGACTCGTCCTGGCAGTAGATGCGCTCGCTGGCGGTCTTGACCACGAACAGCGGCGGCAGCGTCACATAGACCATCCCGGCTTCGACGAGCGGACGGTAGAAATCGAGGAACATCGAGATCAGGCTGGAGTTGATGTTGCCGCCGTCGGGATCGGCGTCGGAGGCGAACAAAATGCGGTCGTACCGGCACAACTCCGGATCGCAGTTCTCCCGCACGCCGCACCCGAGGATGCGTTCGATGGAGTCGAACTCGTCTTTGGCGCGCGCCTTGGTCAGAGCGAAGCCATAGACGTTGGGCGGCTTGCCTTTCAGCGGGAACGCGGCCTGGAAGGTGGCGTCTCGGGCGGCCTTGATGGTGCCGAGCGCGGAGTCCCCCTCGCACAGGAACAGTTCGGCGCCCGAGCCGCGGCCGGTCTCGCGGCTGGGCAACAACTTGGGCGGTAGCGACAGGTTGGTGCCCAGCCCCTTGGCCTTCGACGCCGCACGGGAGCGGGCCTTGGCACCTTCGGCGCTGCGGCGCGCCCGGGCCGACTCGAGCGCCAGCTTCGTCCACAGCGACACCGCGTCACCGTTGGCGGGGTTGGCCGCCCAGATGGTGACGCTGCGCGCCACGTCGGGGGCCATGGCGACATTCAACGACCGGGACGACACCGCTGTCTTGGCCTGGGAGTCCCAGGCCACGTCGGGGGCGCGGGTGTCGACGGCGAGCGCGGTGACGGCCGCGAAGTCCTGGGGCTCGGGACCCTCCTCGCCCTTGGCCAGGCCGAGATCACGCATGCGCGACGCGCGGTCGGCCAGCGCTTCGGACAGGCCCTTCATCGCAGCGGTCAGATGTGATCCACCGCCGGGGGTGCGCACCGTGTTGCAGAACGCGGCCACTGTGGCGGGCTCGGCCGGACCCGCGGTCAGCGACCATCGGAACGGGGTCGACCCGCGGCCGGTGGTGTACTCGCCGCGGCCGTCGACCACCGCGCGCACGTCGGGCGTCGGAGTGCCCGCCGCGGTGCACATCAGATCGAGCAACGTATCGGTGCCCCACGGCCCGTCGAACGGTTCCACCAGGGCAGGCGGCACCTCGTCGCCGGGCCAGCCCTCGTCGATGACGACCAGCCGCACGCCCGGCGACATCCGCGCCGCGGCGTGCGCACGGAGCAGGACCTCACCGATGTCGATGCTGTTGTCGGGAACCACGGTGGGGTCGAACAGGATGCGCACCGTGGTGCCGTGCAGGTCGGGCTTGCGGTTCCCGACCCCGCGCAACTTCTGCGTGTCGTTGCGGGTGAACGGTGCCTCGGGATCGAACTGCTTGCCCTCGAATACCCCGGGATAGCCGCGCCCGAAGCTCTGCAGATAGGTCTTGCCCGCTCGGTGCACCGTGACGTCGGTGCGCGCGGAGATGAACACCGCGGCGGCGGCGCCGATGCCGTTGAGGCCGGCGCCGGTGCTGGTCGCGTCGGAGTGGGCGTCGAACTTTCCGCCGGCCCGTGCCGTGCCGAGGGTCTTGACGATGCCGTTCTTGCCGGTGGCCGGATCGGTGTCGACGGGCAGGCCGCGGCCGTCGTCGGCGACGCTGACCGACCCGTCGGCATGCAGGGTGATGGTGACCGTCGAGCCGCCGTGACCGGGATCGGCGACCTCCTCGATGGCGTTGTCGATGAGTTCGCGCAGCGCGGTGTTCAGTACGTCGAGTCCCAGGTTCACCGCCGGCCGCAGGCGGGTGTGCTGGACATCATCGAGTTCGGTGATGTCGGCGGCGGTGTAACTCACTGCTGGTCCTTTGTGTCGATGCCGAGAAGGGGCCGCAGGAATCGTAGACGCCGGGACCGACAACTCCGCGCAAGCTGCGGGCGCGGCTCATCACGATGCCGACACATCGTGATGACGACCACGTACACCCGATGAAACCGCAGGTGACGACCACGACCCAGCAATGAATTGTGCACAATTTAACTGTGTGCAATAGTCGTGCGCGTGCCCGGTCCCCGTCTCGACGACCAGCTCTGTTTCGCGCTCTATTCCGCGTCGCGGGCCGTGACCGCCGCCTACCGTCCGCTGCTCGACGAACTCGGGTTGACCTATCCGCAGTACCTCGTGTTGCTGGTGCTGTGGGAGGAGGAGCCGTGCACGGTCGGACGCCTCGGCGACCGGCTCCACCTGGACTCGGGCACGCTGTCGCCGCTGCTGAAGCGGCTGGAATCCGCCGGTCTGGTCCGTCGCCGCCGCACCGCCCCCGACGAACGGCGGGTCACCATCACGCTGACGCCCGCCGGCCGTGCGCTGGAAGAGCGGGCGGCATGCATCCCGGAACGGCTCCTGGGTACCGACGACGCCGCGGCCGATGACCTCGCGGCGCTGCGGGACGCCTTGAACCTGATCACCGCCGAACTGCACGCCCGCCAGAAGGCCTGAAACCCGCGACGAAAGGACCCCGGTGTCCCAACTTCCTCCCCCGCCGCCGACCACCCGCGCCAGGACGGTGGCCCGATACGTGTTGGCGGCGGCCATGGTCTACGCCGGGCTCAGCCACTTGTTCTGGGCCCGTGAGGAATTCCAGGCGCAGGTGCCGCAGTGGGTGCCCATGGACGCCGACGGCGTGGTGATGGCCTCAGGTGGTGTCGAGATCACCCTCGGCGTCGGTCTGGCCCTGTTGCGCCGCGACCGGGTGCTCGTCGGCCGGCTGTTGGCGATCTTCTTCGTGCTGATCTTCCCCGGAAACATCGCGCAGTTCGTCGACCAGGTGGACGGCTTCGGACTCAACAGCGACACCAGCCGCTTCGTCCGCCTGCTCTTCCAGCCGGTGCTGATCGCGTGGGCGTTGTGGGCGACGGGAATTCCGCGCACGAAGCGGTGATCCCGCAGGCTGCGGAATGCGCCGTCCGTGCCGAACGGCCATTCACATCGAGTAGCGGGTGAGCGAACGTCGTAATCAGTGCCCTGTATTCGCTGAGATTGGACTCGGTTCATGACTGTCACTGGTGAGCGTCCGGAAATCCTGCTCGAGGACGTGGAGTTCAACCGCCGCGACCATCCCGAACGGCCGCTGCGGCCGATCCCGCCCGGTCGCGACCACTTCGCGCCGCAATGGCGCCACATGCGTGAGGTGATGTTCGGCGAGTGGATCGACATCGACAAGGAGGCCGAGCCGAACACCATCACCCGCCTGCGCGACGACTATTTCTGGCAGGCCGACGAGCACATGATCGGCGTCGTCGACGCCTTCGAGCGGCTCGGCCACGAAAAGGGCCGCGCGCTGTTCGAGCAGGCGTTGACCCAGGGCATCGACACGCTGGAGGATCCGCCGCAGGAGTTCGTCGAACTCTTCGAGCACCTCGATGGCCTGGCCGATCAGTTCGACCTCGTCGCCGCCGAGCGGGGCCGGATGCTGGCGATGTCGGCCACCAAGGCGGCCGGCACCATCCAGGGCTGGGCGTTCTACGAGACGGCGATGACCGGGGACATCTCCGCGTCCACGGGCGCCACCGGCCGCTTCGCCGACGACGGCCCCCGCCGCTTCCTCGAGACGGGGCGGGTGTTCTCGCAGTTCACCCTGCCCGACATCTTCGACCGGCACTCCGAAGCCTTCCAGGACGTGGTGCGCGTGCGTTTGATGCATGCCATCGTCAGCCGCGGCCTGCGACGCAAGTGGGGCGACAAGGTCTACCTCAAGTTCGGCGAGCCCATCCCGGTGACGTCGCTACTCGGCTTCGGCAGCGGGATGCTGCTCGGCCGGCTCGTCGACCATGCGTTCGGGCGCAAGCTGACCCGCCGGCAACTCGACGACCTCGCCGAGTACTCGTCGTACAACGGGCGGCTGTGGGGCGCGCCGGAGCGCCTCCATTCCGCCGACGGCGTGGAGTTGATCAAGTCGCTGAACTACGTCCTGGCCCGGGGCGGCAACCCGTCGCCGTGGCGCGCCGAACTCGTCGACGCCATCGCCGGTCCCGACCACATTCAAACCCTGACCGAGACGCAGCCCGACTGGGTGAAGAAGTTGGTGGCCCGCTACGCCAACCAGATCACCGCGACCATCGCGCTGGCCCCGGCCGGCGTCGTGTTCGGGTATCGGCAGATCGAGGCCATGATCGAGGGGACGTTGTTCGAGCCGCTGGGCTACAACTTCGAGCGGCGTGTGCGTGCCTTCGAGAATTTCACCAAGCTCAATGTCGGGATCGCGAGGGTGACCGACATGCTCCCGTGGTCCAATCCCATCCGCGAACGACGAAGGAAAACCGGCGCCGCCGCGCGTGAGCGGATCGGCATGCTCAACAAGATCGCCCGCGGTCGTCAGATCCCGCTCACCTACACCCACCACGACCGCTCGGCGAAGGGTGAGGGCTTCACCGGCTGAGGAGGTGGTCGGTCGGTGAGAAACCGCATCGCTGCGGGTATGCACAACCGACCCCTATCGAAGGAGCTTCGTGAGTACGCCCGATCACGCAGAGAACACCGGTGACAACCTCCGCCACGCGGCGGAAGTGCAGAAGCAAGCACAGCAGGCCGGGTCAGATGTCCGCGAATCATCCGGTGGCGACGCCCCTGTCGGGACGCCGCCCGACTTCAACACCTGAGGCCTAACGTTCACGGAGTGGACGGTCAGGAGCCGGATCCGTACATCCGCGTCTACGCGTCCCGGGTGCACAACCTGCGCACGGTCGACGTCGCCGCGCCCCGCGACTCGTTCGTCGTGTTCACCGGCGTGTCTGGATCCGGCAAGTCGTCGCTGGCGTTCGGAACCATCTACGCCGAGGCGCAGCGCCGCTACTTCGAATCGGTGGCACCGTATGCCCGCCGGCTGCTGCTACCCCAGGACGCACCCAAGGTCGACGACATCACCGGACTGCCGCCGGCGGTCGCGCTGCAGCAGCGCCGCGGCACCGCGACCTCGCGGTCGACGGTCGGCACCGTCACCACGCTGTCGAACCTGTTGCGCATGTTGTTCTCCCGCGCGGGAACATATCCGCCCGGCGCCACCGAGCGGCTGGACTCCGACGCGTTCTCCCCGAACACCACGATCGGTGCGTGTCCGCAATGCCACGGACTGGGACGAATTCACGAGGTCACCGAACAGACCCTGGTACCCGACCCGTCGCTGACCATCCGCGAAGGCGCGGTGGCGGCGTGGCCGGGGGCCTGGCAGGGACAGAACCTGCGCGACATCCTCATCACGCTCGGTTATGACATCGACAAACCGTGGCGCAAACTCCCCAAGCGGCAACGGGATTGGATCCTGTTCACCGACGACCAACCCACCGTCGAGATCGACCCGAGCCGGCACCCGGTCACCGCCGATTACTACTACAACGGCACGTTCTCCAGCGCCGAGCGGCACGTGCGCCACACACTGGCCAACTCGCAGAGCGCGGCCATGCGACGCCGGGTGTTGCAGTACGTCCATAGCACCGACTGCCCGGTGTGTGAGGGATCCGGCCTGCGGCCCGAAGCTCTGGCGGTGACATTCGCCGGACGCACCATCGCCGAACTGGTGGCGCTGCCGCTGACCGCACTCGCCGACGTCCTCACCCCGGCCGCCACCAGGACCGAGTTCGCTGCCGCCTTCGAATCCACCGAGTCCGGCGAATTCACCGAAGTGGCAACGATGATCGCCGCAGATCTGGTGGCCCGGATCGGTGTCCTGGTCGACCTCGGGCTGGGCTATCTGAGCCTGAACCGCCGCACCCCGACGGTGTCGCCGGGGGAGTTGCAGCGTCTGCGACTGGCCACCCAGCTGCGGGCCGGGCTCTTCGGGGTGCTCTACGTGCTCGACGAACCGTCCGCCGGCCTGCACCCGGCCGATGCCGAACCGCTGCTCGATGTGCTGAACCGTCTTCGCCGGGCCGGCAATTCGCTGTTCGTGGTCGAGCACGACATGGACGTGGTGCGTCGTGCGGACTGGGTCGTCGACGTGGGACCGGGTGCGGGGGAACTGGGCGGGGAGGTGCTCTACAGCGGACCCGTCGCCGGTCTCGCGGAGGTCGAGACATCGGTGACCCGACGCCATCTGTTCGACACCGGTCCACGCGCTGCGCGGGGCGGCCGCACCCCGGTGGGCTTGATGCGGTTGCGTGGCATCACTTTTCACAATCTGCGCGACGTCGACGTCGACATTCCGTTGGGCGCGTTCGTCGCTGTCACGGGGGTGTCGGGGTCCGGGAAGTCGACGTTGGTGTGCAAGGTGCTCGGGGACGTGATGGCCCGGGAGCTGGGCAAGACCGTCGATCTCGTCGACGACGCCGGTGACAGCGACGCCGAGCTTCTCGACATCGACATCGACTCCAGCGCGGGCGTGACCGTCGAGGGCGCCGAACTGATCGATCGTCTCGTCACCGTGGACCAGCGACCGATCGGACGCACCCCGCGGTCGAACCTGGCCACCTACACCGGGCTCTTCGACGCGGTCCGAAAGGCTTTCGCCGACACCGAGGAAGCCCGTCGACGCGGCTGGAGCGCGGGCCGTTTCTCGTTCAACGTGGCCGAGGGGCGCTGCGCCACCTGTCAGGGTGAGGGCTTCGTGGCCGTCGAGCTGCTGTTCCTGCCGGGTACCTACGCGACGTGTCCGGCGTGCCACGGGGCCCGCTACTCCGAGGAGACTCTCGAGGTCACCTACCGGGGTCGCACCATCGCCGACGTGCTCGCCCAGACCGTCGACGAGGCCGCCGAGTTCCTCGGTGAACTACCCGGGGCCGCCCGGAGTCTGAACACTCTGCGGCAGGTCGGACTCGGATATCTGCGGCTCGGTCAACCGGCCACCGAACTGTCCGGCGGTGAGGCGCAACGCATCAAGCTGGCCACCGAACTGCAGCGCGTCAAGCGTGGGCACACCCTGTACGTGCTCGACGAGCCGACGACGGGACTGCACCCGGCTGACGTGGAGCTGCTCGAACGTCAGCTGCATCGCCTGGTCGATGCCGGTAACACCGTGGTGGTGGCCGAGCACGACATGGCCGTCGTGGCCGGGGCAGACCATGTCATCGATCTCGGTCCGGGCGGCGGTGACGCCGGCGGCACGGTGGTGGTGGCCGGCCCGCCCGAGGTGGTGGCCGCCGACGAAACCAGCCGGACGGCACCGTATCTGGCGGCGCAGCTGGGTCCGGTCAGATCCGGCCCTCGGGGAACATCGTCTTGACCACCTGGGTGACCGTCGCGCGGGCGGTGGCTTCGTCGGTGGGTTGCAGCGCGGCGATCGCCATCACGTAGCGGCGGTCGGCGCCGACCGTGCCGGTGGATACATGCAACTGGTTTCCACCGTTCCAGCAGCAGAACCAGCCTTGCTTGACCGCGACGGTGTCGGCGGGAAGCCCGTCGGGGATGCCGAAGCGCTGCGGGTAACCGTCGAGCCCCGTCGGGGTGAACCGCGCCAGGTTGTCGAGGATGATTTCGGCCTTCTCCGGCGGCAATCCGCCCGAGCCGTTCAGCAGCATGTCGTAGTACCGGACCAGATCACGCGCGGTGCTCTGCGTGACGTCCCACTTCCCGTCGCGGTACGGCGGGATGGTGCCGGACAAGCCGTAGCGGTCCACGATGCGGGAGATGACGTCGGTCTGCCCGCTGCGATCCCAGAACTGTTGTGCCGCACTGTCATCCGACGATCGCAGCATCGTATCCAGCGACGCGCGGTCGGCCGGCGACAGGTCGGGTTCGCGCATCAGCAGATCGTCGGCGATGAACAGCTTGACCACCGACGCGATGGGGAACGGTGCGTCGCCGCCGTTGGCCACCACCTGGCCGGTGGTGCGGTCCAGCACCACCACCTCCGCGGTGGCGCCGGCCTCGGAGGCTTCCGCGGCGGCCTGGCGCAGCCGGGCGTCGAGTCCTTCGAACGGGGCGCGTTGGGGGAGGGCCGGGGGCGCCTCGGGTGTGCCGACCGGAGCGGCCGGATGCGGGGCCGCCGGCGGGGCGCCGTGCACCTCGGCCGCGCAGCCGCCCAGCGGCAGCGTCACACAAGCGACTGCCGCAACAGCCAGCACAGATTTCGGTAGCCGCCGGCGCATGAATCTCCTCCGAATAGGTCCGATGACGCGCGAACGGGGTCCACGCTGCGCCCACTGGTTACCCAGCCTAGCGAGCCGGAATCAGACAGCCGAACGCTGTGCGGAGGCCGGCTCGCCCAGCAGGTCGCGGTACACGCCGATGCGGTCCTCGTGTGCGTCGGGCAGGAACGGGAAGGTGAACCAGTCGTGGATCAGACCCTTGCGCAACCGGAAGGTCACACCCGGTACCTGCTCTGCGAGCACACGGTCGCGCAACCGCAGGGTGTCCACGGTGAGCAGGTCCAGTGAGGAGCTGTACACATAGGTCGGCGGCAGCCCGGCCAGCGAGCCGAACAAGGGGCTGGCCAGCGGATCGGCGGGACCGTCGGATCCGCCCCACCGGGTGCCCGCCCGGAGCAGGTTCCTCCGGTCGAGCAGCGGATCCCGGATCCGGTCGCTGCGCGGGTCGCTCATCGAGACGTCCAGCCAGGGTGCCAACAGAACCAGCCGCGACGGGACGCGCGAGTTGCGGCGGACCAACTCCTGCATCGCCGCCAGGGCCAGGCCTCCGCCGGCGGAATCGCCGAACACGCTGACGTTGCCGGCGCCGCGCGCTTCGATGACCGTGGTGATGAAGTCGGCGGTACGCGGGACCTCGGTGGCGGCGGTGCCACCCGCCGGGACGAGGGTCTGTAGCGGCACGATGACGGTCGCCCCGGTGTCGCGGGCCATGTCGGCGTAGGTCCACCAGTGGAAGATGCTCGCCGTGGCCACGTACGCGCCCCCGTGCAGGGCGACGACGGCCTTGTCGGTGGCGTTCTTGCGCGGCGTCAGGGTCCACACCTTCATGCCCTCGAACTCGGAGCGCTTCACGTCGAGCCCCGGCGTCAAGAAGAACGGCGGAACACCGTCGGTGAAGAACGGCACCTTCAGGCTGGTGAAGGCCAGCAGGCCGCCGAACGGGCGCAGGATCGCCTGCACGACGTAGAGCCCCGCGGTCACGATGTTGTGGATGAAGGAGGGTTTGCCGGTGTAGAGATCCGCCACGTCCTGCGGCGGCTCCGCGGCATCGGCGCCTGCGTCGAGGTCGACTGCGTCACGGGTCGCGACGGTGGGCGACGGCACCTCCGTGGTGACGGTGTCGCCGGACTGGCGACGGGCCGAACCCAGCAGCGTCCACACACCTGGCGCTGCGCTGGGCGGTGTGGTGGGGTCGGTGTCGACGACCGCCGGGTCGGCGAGGGTGTCGTCGATGCGCTTCACCGCGGTGGTTCCGACGGGTTGGGACGTCGGGGTCGTCTCCTCGTCCGCGGGCGTCGGGACGTCTGATACCGCGCCGTCGTCGGAGGGGTCGATCTCATCGGCCGGGTCGGCCAGGTCGTCGTTTAGGTCGATCTCATCGGCGTCCGCGACGGAATCGTCGTTCTTGGTCTGGACCACGTTGCGACGGTTGTCCTCGGCATCGTTATCGCGGGCCCGCGAGTCGGCGTCGGTGCGCCGGCTCGGCGCATCGACCGAACGTTGTTGCGACGCTGTCGATGCGGACGTCTGTGTGCCTCGTCCGGTGTCGCTTTCGTCGGCCCAGGCCGGTGCGGCTGCGGCGCAGGCGATCACGGCCCCCGCCCCGACCGCGACGGCCAGACCGCCGACGCGCGCCGTCACCAAGGATTTCCGGTCGGCCATCGTGGTCAGCCTCCATCGTCGAGGATCCAGACGACCGGTCAGGTGCCCCGGTAGAACGAAGGCCCGGTCGGGCTCACGCTAGCGCTGAGCGCATGCCCAATCAACGATTCGGAGCAAACGGTTATCTGACGATGAAGTCAATTGAGGGGAGTTCTGGTCGGCAGTACCGGGGCCTACCGATCACATCCGGCCATCCTCGGTCCGACCGGAATGCGGCCCGACAGGCGAGCGCTGGACCCAGGCATGGACCTCGGATTTCACGTACCCGTTTTCGACATCGACGGCGGCACCACCGCAATCGCCGGCGAGCTGGCCCGGGTCGGTCAGGCCGCCGAAGCCGCCGGCGCGACCTGGCTGTCCTTCATGGACCACTTCTTCCAGATCGAACCCACCGGCTTGCCCGCCGAAGCCAACATGCTCGAGGGCTACACGACACTCAGCTTCCTCGCCGCGCACACCACGACGATCGACCTGGGCCTGTTGGTCACCGGCGTCACCTACCGGCATCCCGGGGTGCTGGCCAAGACCGTGACCACCGTCGACGTCCTGTCCGGTGGGCGCGCGGTCCTCGGCGTCGGCGCGGCCTGGTTCGAGCGCGAACACCGCGGCCTGGGCGTGCCGTTCCCGCCGCTGGCCGAACGGTTCGAACGTCTCGAGGAAACACTGCAGATCTGCGCGCAGATGTGGGATCCGAACAACGACGGACCCTACGAGGGCAAGCACTATCAGCTGGCCGAGACATTGTGTTCGCCGCAGCCGATCAGCCGACCTCGAGTGCTCATCGGTGGCGGCGGCGAGCGTAAGACGTTGCGACTCGTCGCGCAGTACGGCGACGCCTGCAACCTTTTCGCGACCAGCCCCGACGAGGTCGCCCACAAACTCGACGTCCTGCGACGGCACTGCGACGACGTCGACCGTGATTTCGACGACATCCAGGTGACGGTCCTGGCCGGGCAGCCGCGGCCTGATTCCGGCGGCATCGACGAATTCGTCCGCAGCATGGCCGATTACGCGAAGATCGGCGTGCACGCCGCCTACGTCATGCCACCCGGCGGCGCGCCGGCCGCCTGGATCGACGCCATCGCGCCCGCGGTGCCCCAGCTCGCCGAATTCGGTTGAGCGCGCCCGTCAAATCGCGGGCGCGTCAGCCGTTCTGGACCGCAGCGTGACGTTGCTCCGCAGCGGGGGGAGGACTGCGGGCAGAACCAGCCGACGGCGCATCCGCGCATCCGACACGCGGAACAGGTGACTCAGGGTCGCGGCGTTGGCGCGTACATCGTCCCGGGAGGTCAGATAGGTCCACCGGTGCGTCTCGGGCAGGGCGAAGAATCGTTCGAAGAACCCGGGGATCTCGTCTGCCGGCATCCGCAGCAGGGCTTCCAGTCCGATTCGGCGCAACCGGTGCACCAGCCGCGCCGACGGTGACCAGACCACCCGCTGGGCGGCGGTCAGCGCCTCGGTGGGTTCGTGCGGCAGGTGCGCGGCCAGTGTCGCAGCGACGATCGGCGCCAACTGC
The DNA here is from genome assembly GCF_041287115.1 of Mycobacterium sp. pV006. NCBI lineage: Bacteria > Bacillati > Actinomycetota > Actinomycetes > Mycobacteriales > Mycobacteriaceae > Mycobacterium > Mycobacterium sp. pV006. Next base: position 347,499 of record NZ_JBGGKT010000002.1, read on the forward strand.
AGTGACGCCGCCACACTGAACCCCGTCGCCGGGTGCACCAGGGGCGCGGCCGCGCCGAAACCCAGCACACCGGCACCGTGGTGCCGCGGCTGATCGACCGGAAACGAAACCCGTTCGCTGCGCGGTTGTTTCGGGATGGGGATGTCGTGGTGGGCAAGACGGGCGTACAACCGCCGACGCAGCGTGGACAGCGGCAGGCCGGGCCGTCGCGCCAACGAGGTCTCCTCGACCAGCACTTCGCCGCCACCCAGCGGGATGACGTAGAGGAACGTCGGCCAGCCTGTCTCACCGTGGTCGGCGCGCCAGTCCATGAACAGCGCCTGACCCGCCTTCACCAGCGGGGCGGCGGCATCCTCGTCGAGGACCAACCCGTAAGCCGTCTGCTCGGCTGCGATCCTGCGCGTGGACCGCGCATGCAGGGGGCGCCACCGACCGGCAGCGTCGACGACGACGCGGGCACGCAGCATCGACCCGTCGGCCAGCGTGACCGTCCCGGGCTGCGTCGAGTCGACGACGCGCCCGCTGCGCACGTCGACATCGGTGAGTTTGCCGGCGAAATGCGCATGCAAAGCCGGAATGTCGAGGACCGCGTACTTCCAACCCAGGTCGTGCTCGGTCAGGGCGATCGCCCGACCGGCGGCCCTGGCTGCGACCACCGAGTCGGGCAGGTCACCCGGCAGTTCCGCGCTCCACATCCCGTAGGTGGCCGGCCACGGCCTGTCGGGTGCGGGGTCGACCAACCCGGTGTCCAGCCCGCGGCGCGCACACGCTGCGGCGAGTGCCATCCCTGCGGGTCCGCCACCCACCACCAAGACGTCCATGCCCCCATCCTGCCTGCGCTGTGCCGCGCCACCCACACGCGGAGGGAATATCTCTGAGCTGCAGGGCGTTGTACAGAACGGATTGCGGAACTTCCGCTCGCGTGAATCGTGCTTTTTACCAAAAGATTTCGACAGGAGAGGTGATCAAGTGAAGAAGAAGAGTTTGGCAAGTGTTGTTGCGGCAGGCATGGTCGCCGGTCTGCTCGGGTTCGCCGCCCCGGCCCAGGCGAACGACGTGTACGACCGCGACTTGGACTACACCTTCGGCGGCTCGGGCAACAGCTGGGCCTACGACAACGGGTACGGACGCGACGACCTGAACAACCCGTGGCTGCATATGCTCTACCCGGACGTGAAGGTCCCGTCGGTCGACAACTCGGTTCGGAACTGACCGACCGCGACGATCTGGGCACCCCCGAGTGGGGTGCCCTTTTTCGTGTGGTCGGGGTGGGGAGTGACCCCGACGCCCCTTGTCACAAGTACTTGATACTGTAACGGTGATGCACGACACGTTTTTGGCCGCCGGGAGGAGCCGCACCCATGACTGACTTCGACACGGTCGACTACTTCACCGATCCCTCACTGGTTCCGGATCCCCATCCGTACTACGACCACATCCGGGCCAAGGACCCCGTCTGTTGTCCGATCAACAACGGGGTACTCGCGGTGACCGGCTGGGAAGCCGCCAACACCGTCTACAAGGACAGCGAGAACTTCTCCTCGTGCGTCGCGGTCATGGGTCCGTTCACCCCCATGCCCTTCACCGCCGAGGGTGACGACATCAGCGAGCTGCTGGAGAAGCACCGCACCGAGATCCCGATGTACGAACACATGGTCACCATGGACCCGCCGCAGCACACCGATGCGCGCTCCATCCTGGCCCGGCTGCTGACGCCCAAGCGGCTGAAGGAGAACGAGGACTTCATGTGGCGGTTGGCCGACCGCCACATCGACGAGTTCATCGCCGACGGCAAGTGCGAATTCCTGGCCGCCTACGCCAAGCCGTTCTCTCTGCTGGTGGTCGCCGACCTGCTCGGCGTCCCTGAGGAGGACCACGACGACTTCCGCGAGGCGTTCGGCGCGGAACGTCCCGGCACCAACATCGGCAGCCTCGAGCACGAGGTGATCGCCACCAACCCGCTGGAATGGGCCGACGAGAAGTTCTCGCGCTACATCGAAGAGCGCCGGGAGAACCCGCGCGACGACGTGCTGACCTCGATCGCCACCGCCAAGTACCCCGACGGCTCCACCCCGGAGGTGGTCGACGTGGTGCGCACCGCGACGTTCCTCTTCGCCGCCGGACAGGAAACCACCGCGAAGATGCTCGGCGCTGCCATGCGCATCCTGAGCGACCGCCCCGACATCCAGCAGCAACTGCGCGACGACCGCAGTCTGATCCCGGTGTTCATCGAGGAATGCCTGCGGATGGACAGCCCGGTCAAGAGCGTGTTCCGGATGGCCCGCAAGAGCACCACCCTCGGTGACACCCCGGTTCCGGCCGGCACCACGGTGATGGTCAGCCCGGGCGCGGCCAACCGCGACCCCAAGCGCTTCGACGATCCGCACGAATTCCAGTTGACCCGCAAGAACGTACGCGAGCACATCGCGTTCAGTCGCGGCATCCACTCCTGCCCGGGTGCGCCGCTGGCCCGCGTCGAAGGCCGCGTGTCGATCGAGCGGCTCCTCGACCGCCTCGGCGACATCACGGTCAGCGAGGAGAAGCACGGCCCGATCGACGACCGCCGCTACGTCTACGAGCCGACGTTCATCCTGCGCGGACTCACCGAGATCAACATCGAATTCACCCCGCTGGACTGACTAGTCGTCGATGATCGCGAGGCCTCGGCGACGCAGGTCGTCGAGGCCTTCGCGATAGGCCTGCAGGAAGTCGGGTGAGTGACCGACCCAGTCGGTCAATTCGCCGACGATCCGCACCGGCTCGCGGGTCCGGTAGGAGTGGGTCGGGTTGCCCGGGAACTTCTTGTCGGTCACGTTCGGGTCGTCTTCGATAAAGCCTTGCGGCTCAACGATATAGACGCGCTCTGCGCCCGGCCCTACCGCGAGTTCTGCGGCCAGCACCGCGCCCGCCAGCACCTTCGTCATGTAGACGTGGTTCGACACGCGTCCCTCTTCGAAGTTCGACGGGTGCCCCGGCACGAGCAGATCCCCGACCGACAGGTCGGCTTTCGTGCCGTGGAAGAACGCGCCTGACTCGTGCACGGTGAAAAATTCCGACTGTTCGCTCATGCGGTGATCAATCCCCCTGTGTCAGTGGCCGTGCGATTCTGCACGGGCACCGGGGTCTTGCCGCAAGCCCCCATTGCGGCCCTATAGTGAGACTGGGTTGGTCAGCCCAACGCCCACAGGCCCAGGCTGATCGCAAATGCGCTGAGCCCCAGCGTCGTCTCCATCACCGTCCACGTTTTCAGCGTGGTCTTGACGTCCATACCGAAGAACCGGCTGACCAACCAGAACCCCGAGTCGTTGACGTGGGACAGCACGGTGGCGCCGGCGGCGATGGCCATCACCAGCGCCGTCAGCTGCAGGCTGCCGAGATCGGCCGCGGCCACCGCTGCAGCGAGCAGGCCGGCGGTGGTGGTCAGCGCGACCGTCGCCGAACCCTGCGCCACACGCAGCAGGGTGGAGATGATGAACGCCTGCAGGATCAACGACATCCCGAGATTCGACAGCGACCCACTCAACGCGTCGCCGATGCCACTCAACCGCAGCACCCCACCGAACATCCCACCCGCACCGGTGATCAGGATGATCGCGCAGATCGGGCCCAGCGACTTGTCCAGGATGTCGCTGACCGTGGCCATCGACCGTCCACGCAAGCCCAGGACCAGGGTCGCGACGATGACGGTGATCAGCAGGGCCACCGAGGTGTCGCCCAAGATCATCAGGTACTCGGCCCAGGTCGCGTCCTCGCTGACGACCCCCGCGGTCATCAAGGTGTTCAACACCGTGTTGAACGAGATCAACACGAACGGCAGCAGCAGCACACCGAGCACGGTGAGGAACGACGGCACCGCCCGGGTGGCGGTCGCCGGACCGCCCGTACCCGCCCCGTCACCGGAGTCGCCGGTCGCGTCGTTGAGCTCTCCGAACAGCGTCGTCGGGATATCGACGTGCACGCGACGGCCGAGGGCCTGCGACACCAGGAACGCACCCACGTACCAGGAGACGACCGCTACCGGAACACCGACGATCAGAGTGAGACCGATGTTGGCGCCCAGTAGTTCGGCGGCGGCGACCGGACCCGGATGCGGCGGCACCAACGCGTGCATCGCGGCGAACGCCCCGGCGGCGGGGAACGCGAAGAGCAGCAGCGACCCGCCGAACCGACGCGCCACCGTCATGATGATCGGCAGGAACACCACCAGGCCCGCGTCGAAGAAGATCGGGAAACCGAACAGCAGCGCGGCCGCGCCCAGCGCCAACGGTGCGCGCTTCTCCCCGAACCGGTTGATCAGGGTGTCAGCGAGAACCTGGGCGCCACCGGTGATTTCCAATAGACGGCCGATCATCACGCCGAACCCGACCAGCAGTGCCACTGAGCCCAGGGTGTTGGAGAAGCCGAAGGACATGGCGTCCGGGACATCGCCGACCGGAATGCCGGCGGCGAGCGCGGTCAACAGGCTCACCAGCACCAGCGCCACGAAGGCGTGCAGTTTGACCTTGATGATCAGGAACAGCAGCAGACCGACCGCGCCGGCAGCGATCAGCAGAAGTGTGGTGGTGCCGTATGCCGGGTCGATCGCTTCCACGTGGTCCCCTCACCAAGTCGACGTCGTTTCACGATCATGGGCCTTCGTCGGCCGTTTGGGAACAACCCCCGGATAACGCCGCGTGGGGGCGCGGCGATATCCGGGCTATGACATGGTTGCGGCGGATCAGTGCGGTGGCCGGCGCGGCGGTCGTGGTCGGTCTGGTCGCCCCCGCCGCGCAGGCCCAGGGTTTCGCTCGTCTCGATCCGGTGCCGATTGCGGCGTCACCGCGCTGCGGCGGGACCATCAGCGCCGAAGCGCAGACGACCACTGTGCAGACCGGCGCCGCGCATTCCGAGGGCGGCGTCCGGGTGGCGGTCAACTATGACGCAGGGGTTTACGACGGCAACTGCGCTGTCACCGTGACGGCCACCTGGACCAACCTCGACACCGGCGCGACGGGGCACGGCGACATCACCGCGGTGTCCACGATCGACGGACACTACGGTTTCATCGGCTACGCGAGCACCACGTTCGTCACGGGCAGCGGCACGGTCGTCGTCACCGTCAGCTCGCACCCGGACGCCCAGATGAAGATCGTGGCCTGAGCTTTCACACATACCGCGCGCGGCCGGCCAGGGCGCCGAGCGCGATCTGGGCCAGATAGACCCCCAGGAACATCAGCCACGGCACCGTCCAACCGTGCGTCACGTCGTGGAGCAGGCCGAACAGGAACGGACCGGCTCCGGCGATCAGGTAGCCCACGCCCTGTGCCATGCCGGACAGCTGGGCGGTGTCCTCGGCGTTGCGGGAGCGCAGCGCGATCACCGCGAGCGCCAGGGCGAACACCCCCATGCCCACTCCGATCAGCACGCTCCACAGCAGCGGCGCCGCGGCGGGAGCGACAGTCAGGCCGGCGGCGCCGGCGAGACCCACCACCCCCAGGCCGACGATCCAGCCGCTCTGTGCGGGACTGCGCGCCGCCAGCGGGGCGACCACCAGCGCGATCGGGACCCCAACCAGAGAGGTGAGCCCGACCAGCAGCCCGGCCTGCGTCGCGGAGATGCCGTTGTCGATGAAAACCTGTGGCAGCCAACCCATCACGATGTAGGCGAGAAACGACTGGCAGCCGAAGAACAGCGTCACCGTCCAGGCCAGCCGGTTGCGCAGCAGTGACCGGCGCCCGGTCGGCGGATTGGTGTGCGCGGCCCAGGTGTCGCTGTGGCGACGTGAGGCGGGCACCCAGACCAGCAACGCGACGAACGCGATGGCCGCCCACGTCGCCAACGCGACGCGCCACCCGCCCAGCGGATCTTCGAGGCCCGGCGTCACCGCCGACCCGAGCGCGCCACCGCCCTGCAGCGCCGCGGTGTATATGCCGGTCATCAGCCCGATGCGCGCCGGAAACGAACCCTTGATCACGACCGGGATCAGCACGTTGGCCAGCGCGATGCCGGCGCACGCGACCAGCGTCGCCCCGATCACCAGATGCGGTCCCGACACCGTGCGGGCCAGCAGGCCGACCGTGACGGCCACCAACGCCAGCGAGATCGTCCGGTCCAGCCCGATGCGCGCCGCGATCCGCGGCGCGGTCAACCCGGCCGCGGCGAAACACAGCGTCGGCACGGTGGTCAGCACCCCAGCCCAGGTGGCCGACACCGAGAGGTCGTCGCGCATCACGTCGAGCAGCGGGGCGACGCTGGTGACGGCCGGGCGCAGGTTCAGCGCGGTCAGGACGACCGCGAACGCCAGCAGCGCACCGCCGGTAGCCACGGAAACTCGCGTCATCCTCTCAATGTGCCATCGGCGTTCCGCGCGCTGAGCAGGCGCCGCCCGGATGAGAGCCCTCTCATCCGGGTCTCATCGGCACACCATCGGGCGCGTCCAGACTCGTCGGCATGCGGGTTCCTGTGATCGTGGGTGTGGCGGCCGGCGTGGTCGGTGCCGGGGTGTTGGTCACCGCGGCGATGTCGATGACCTCGACGGCCGTGCAGGAGCCGCTTGCGCCGATCGTGGTTCAGACGCCTCGGCAACCACCGTCCCCTGCGCCGTCGGTGGTTGCGCCGCCGGTCGTTGCGCCGCAGGACCCGGCCGCCGGCGTCGCGCCGCCGCCCCCCGTCGTCCGGCGGGCCGATGTGCCCGCCCCGCCGCCCGCCCTGCGCCCGGGCGGAGGAAGCGACGACTGGGACGACGACGACTGGGACGATGACGCGGACGACGACTGGGATGACGACGAGGACAATGACTGGGACGACGACTGACGCCGCGTGCCCACCGGGTACCCACGGGTGGTCATGACCTCTGTCGAACGGCCACGTTGGCGCCGGCTGCTGCCGTCGGCTGTGCGCACGCGCATCATGGCCTGGGTGCTGTTGCTGGTCCTGGCGGCACTGGTGATCGTCACGTTCGTCACCTGGCGGGTGCTGGTGGCCAACATCAACACCCGGATGGACGAGGCACTGCGCTACGAGGTGGAGGAGTTCAGCGAGCTCACCGCGGCCGGCCTCAACCCCCGCACGGGACAGCCCTTCACCGGCGTCGACGAGGTGATCCGCGAGGCCATCGCCTACAACCTCGCCCGCCCGAACGAGAAGTTCCTCGGGTACGTCGACGGGGAGTACCACACGCAGAGCCGCCAGGAGCCCGGCATCCCCGAGGTACTGGCCGACGATCCCGCGTTCACCCGACTCGTCGGAGCGGTCACCGACCCCGTCCAATCCACCTACGAGCATCCCGACGTCGGCGAGGTGCGCTACCTCGCGATCCCGGTGCGGCTCGGCCAGGACCCCGCCCGCGGCGTCATCGTCGCGGCGTATCTCGGTGACGCCGAACGCGCCGCCGCCGACGAGGCCGTGCGCATCATGCTGCTGGTCGGTGCGGTGACGGTGTTGGGCGCGACCGCGGCCGCCTGGCTGATCGCCGGCCGGGTGCTGGCGCCGCTGCGCGACGTCGCCGACACCGCGCACCAGATCACCGACACCGACCTGTCGCGGCGCATCCCGTCCAGCGGCGACGGGGACGAACTCGACGCCCTGGTCGACACCGTCAACGGCATGCTCGACCGGGTCGAGTCCGGCGTCGCCGCGCAACGCCGCTTCATCGACGACGCGGGCCACGAGCTACGCACACCGATCACGATCGTCCGCGGTCACCTCGAGGTCCTCGACGCCGGCGACCCCGACGACGTCCGCGCCACCGTGGCGCTGGTCGACGACGAGCTGATGCGGATGAACCGGATGGTCTCGGACCTGTTGCTGCTGGCCCGGTCCGAACAACCGTCCTTCCTGCAGCCCGCGGTGACCGACGTGGGTCCGCTGACCCGCGAGATCTTCGACAAGGTCACCCGGCTCGGCGACCGCGACCACCACCTCCAGTCCGTCGCCGATGTACGCGCGGTGCTGGACCCGCAGCGCATCACCCAGGCGATGGTCGCGCTGGCCGACAACGCGTGCCGCTACACCGCGACCGGCGCGTGGATCGGCGTCGGCTCCAGCCTGCACGCCGGCTGGCTGCGGTTCTGGGTGTCGGATTCCGGTCCGGGCGTCACCGAAGCCGACCGCAGCCGCATCTTCGACCGCTTCGCCCGCGGCAGTGCCGGCGGTCAGCGCTCGGACGGTGCAGGGCTGGGCCTGTCCATCGTCTCGGCCATCGCCGTCGCGCACGGCGGGCGGGTGGAACTCGACACCATCCCCGGCCGGGGCGCCACGTTCAGCATCGCCATCCCCGCCCACCTGGAGCAGCCATGGCCCGCATCCTGATCGCCGAGGACGAACCGCGCATCGCCTCGTTCATCGAGAAAGGCCTGACCGCAGCGGGTTTCGTCACCGCGATCGTTGGCGACGGGGCCTCGGCCTTCGACTACGCGATGACCGGCGGCTTCGACCTGCTGGTCCTCGACATCGGCCTGCCCGAACTCGACGGCTTCACCGTGTTGCGCCGGCTGCGCACCGAGGGCAATCGGATTCCCGTCATCGTGCTGACCGCGCGCGACAGCGTGGCCGACACCGTCGCCGGTCTCGAGGGCGGCGCCGACGACTACATGCCCAAACCGTTCCGGTTCGAGGAACTGCTCGCCCGTATCCGCTTGCGCCTGAACACCGAACGGGCCGGCGAACTGACCGTCCTGGAGTGCGGAGGCCTCTCGTTGGACCTGCGCACCCGGCGGGCGACGGTCGGCGAGCGCACCGTGGATCTGTCGGCCCGCGAATTCGCGTTGGCAGAGACGTTTCTGCGCCACCCGGGCCAGGTGCTCAGCCGCGAACAACTGCTCAGCCGGGTGTGGGGCTACGACTTCGATCCCGGTTCCAACGTGGTCGACGTCTACGTGCGGTATCTGCGGCGCAAACTCGGTGCCGACCGGTTCGTGACGCTGCGCGGTATGGGTTACCGGCTCGATGCCGTCCCGTGAGTCGCCCGCTCCGGCGGACCGGAGCGGGCGACGCAAGGGGTCCCCGAGTCAGTCGTCGTACGGGCTGTCATCCCAGGGGCTGTCGTCCCAGGAATCGTCCATCGCGACGTAGGACACGTCCGGGCTGTCGTCGACGAACGCTGCGGCCCAATCGAATTGCGGGGCGGTAGCGGAGTGGACGGCCGGAAGGGGATCGGCGGCCGCGGTGGCCGCGGTGCCGGCGCCCACGATGCCCAGTCCGGTCAACGCGACCCCGGCGGTGACGACCTTCCAGGTGGATGTGCGTGTCATGAGGTTTCCCCTTTCGTCGTATCAGGTCTGACCCTTCAACCATCGCCGCGGCACATGAAGGGCGCGGGAGCCGGAGATGAGCGAGTTCTCATCCGGACAGCCACCGCGCCGCGAGGTCGAGGCGCTGCGCGGTCAGGTGCGGCCAGGCCGGGTGGCAGGCCCGGAACGGCCCGGTGGCCAGACCGAACACCACCGCCGCGATCTGACGCCGCAGCGCCTCCGGATTGACGCGCCGACAGGCGAATTCGAGAATCGTGTCGGCATAGGAGGCGGCTCGGGCAGACCGCAGTCCGGCGACGGCGAGGTGCCCGATGATCGTCGCCCACTCCTCGCCGCGCCGGCCGGGCCCGACGGTGTCGACGTCGAGAAGGCCGGTCACACGGCCGTCGTCGAGCAGCAACTGGCCTTCGTAGAAGTCGCCGTGCACGGGCACCTCCGGTTCGTCCGGGCACCATGACAACAGCCCGTCGACCAGTCGCGGGAGGCGCGCCAGCAGATCGGGGCGCGACGCGCTGGTCCGGCGCAGGATGGCCTCAGTGTCCTCGACGCGCTCGAGCGGCCCCCGTCGGCGCGGCAACGACAGGACGGAGTCGGGCAGGCGAGCGAGCAGAGCCTCCAGGTGTTCCGGCCGCGGCAACGCGTCCGCACCGGCGATCGCGTCGCGCATCGGAATGCCCGGAGCCCGCGGCAGGACGATCACCCCGTCGTCACCGCAGGCCAGCACCGGCGGCACCGGCAGGCACGGTGCGAGCAGGTCGTGCCGACGACGCAATCCGGTCACCGCCGCCGGGCGCACGATCTTGACGAACCGGGTGTGCCGACTGTCCCGCAGCTCGACCACGGCCCGTTGACCGGGCCGGTAGGCGCGCACCGTGGCGTGCAGCGGACCCGTCGACGCCAGCCCCAGCCGGCGCAGTCCCGCGGCGGGGTCGGCCAGCAGCGCCACCCCGGGCAGCGCCGGGTCCTGCGGCCACCGCCACAGCCCGACCTGCATCGCGACGCCAAGGTGTTCTCCGGTGACCACCGTCGCTCCCTCGACGATGGCAGATCCGGTGGCCGCCACCAGCACTTCGGTACCCGAGCGGCCATCGGCTCGGCGCGCCTGCGCGCGATAGCGCACCAGCACAGCGCCGTCCGGACGCACCGTGGCGCTAGCTGGAACCGCCGCACGCAGCCTGCCGCCGTACTCGGCCACGGCGTGCTGCAGCACGGCCGGCGCCGAGGCGCCGAGCAGCAGATCCAGCGCGGCAGCAGTCATGACACCAGCCTGCGAGGCGGTGGCGAGACGACGATGACGCCGAGATGAGAGTGTTCTCATCCCGGGGCAGGTCAGCCGACGACACTGGGCGCCAAGGTCATTCGGGCGGCGGGTAGAAGTACTCGCGCCAGGCGGTGATCTTCCCGTCACGCACTTCGTAGGCGCCCATGACCGGCCAGCTCTTCTGCGTACCCTCGACGATCCAGTGGTCGTGACGCTCCATCAGCACCACGTCCCCGTCCACGGCGAGGTGATGGATCTCGAGGTCCACGCACTGTCCGCGGCGGAAGAACGCCTTCATGAGCGCGTGGATGGCGTCGCGGCCCTGCAACTGCGGGTAGTCCGGGCCGATGTAGAACGTGGCGTCGTCGGCGAAGTGGCTCATGACCTCGTCGACGTCGTTGCGTCCCCACGCGGTCAGCTCCGCGCGGACGACCTCTTCGGCATTCATGTGCAGCCCCGGTCCGGCATAACGTGCGGGTGACAATAGCACGCACATCTGTAAAGCGGTCGGCGCGCGTACCGTGGAGGCATGAATCCGACGGGCGCTCCGGTGTTGCTGTACGACGGGGTCTGCGGTGTGTGCAATGCCGGCGTGCGCACCATCCTGCGCCACGATCGCCGCGGCACATTACGGTTCGCGGCTCTCGACAGCGACTTCGCACGCGACGTGATCGCACGCCACCCGCATCTGCAAGGTGTCGATTCGATGGTCTACGTCCGCAACGCCGGCCGGCCCGACGAGCGGGTGGACATCCGGACGGATGCGCTGCTGCAGGTGGCGCAGTATCTGGGCGGCTACTGGAAGCTGGCCCTGGCCACCGGGGCCATTCCGGCACGGATCCGGGACTTGATGTACGACAGGTTCGCCGCGTTCCGGTATCACGTTGGCGGACAGTACGATACGTGCCCGATCCCGCCGCCCGAGGTCCGCAGCCGATTCCTCGACGCGGCCTACGGCTGACGTCGTCGCGAGTACTTGAGGTACAGGTAGTCGGCGTGGTGCAGAGCGTGTTCCAGGGTCAGGGCGCGTGGACCGGTCAGCGTGGCGCTGCCGTGGCCGATGTCCTGGACACCGGCCAGCGTCGGTGAGAGCGTCACGCACAGTTCGTCGAGCAGGTCGGCGGCCACCACCGCGTCCAGCAGCGTCGGCCCGCCCTCGCACAGGATCCGGTGCAGCCCGCGCCGATGGAACTCCGCGACAGCGCTCGGGAGGTCCACGGTGTCCTCACCGGCGACCAGGATGTCGCGCCGGTCGTCGGGAACGAGTCCCTGCTCGGCGACCGCGCGCTCGGTGGTGACCAGGATGTGGCGTTGCGCCGGGTCGGCGAACAGCGATTCCGGCAGCGCCCCGGACCGGCTGACCGCCGCGATCGGCGGCAGCGAACGACGGCTGGTGTCGCGCAGGCGCACCGGGCCGTAGCGCTCCGCGCGTGCGGTGCCGGCGCCCACCAGCACCACGTCGGAGAAACCGCGCAGTTCGCGCAGCAGCGCCTGGTCGAGAGGTTCCGACAGCGGCCCGGCTCGCCCGGCGAAGGCGGCCGCGCCGTCGGCCGAGAAGATCATGTTCGCGCGCACCCCTGCGGGCGCGTCGGAATAGAAGTCGAGCAGCTGGTCGAGGTCGTCGACGGCGCCGAGGTGGGGCGTGGCAGGGGACATCACTACGCCTCGTGTCCGGGCTCGATGTCGCGGACATCGGAGAAGGTGACCCAGTTGGTGACATCCTCCGGTGCGTGGCCGGCCACGGGTTCCAGGATGTGGGCGACGTGGTCGCCGACGTCGAAGCGCTTCAGGACGGTTCCGACGAACCAGGCGCCCGCGGCCTCGAGAACCGGGATGCCTTCGGGGCCGTCGTGCCACTCGCAGCGCGCGAATTTGTCTGTCTCGTCGCCGGTTTCGCTGCCGAACAGCCGGGCCAGATCCACCTGCTCGCGGGGCACGACGTGCACCGCCAGATGCGTCGCGTCCTGCGCGACCCGGAAGGTGCGGTTCTTCTTGGACAGTCCGATCAGGAACCGCGGCGGGTTGATCGAGGTCTGGGAGCCGAATCCGACCAGGCATCCGGACCGATCGTCGCCGGAGCGGGTGGTGACCACGAACATCGGATAGTCCAGCAACGACACCAGCGCTTCGAACGGCTCAGAACCTGACTCGGGCATCCCGCCAGTATTCCCGACCGTCCCGTCCCTCCCGCGAGCAGACGCCAAGACCCCCAACGGAGGGCCATTTCGGGGGTGTGCGCGTCTGCTCGCGGGGAAGGGGTGACCGGGCAGGTGAGCCAAGCCTTCCGTTTACCTGCCGACAGACCGGGGAAACTCTGGCCTGACCGCGTCCGAGCGGCCGCTCGAACCGACGCGGGTCGACGAAGGAGAGAATTCCATGGCGATCAACGACGACGACATCACCACCACCCCGGGCGGAGGCGGCGAAGGCACCGCCGACGGCGGTTCCAATCCCGAGGGCCACGACGGCGGCGCCGACGGCACGGCCGGCGGCGAAGGCACCGCCGATGGCGGTTCCAATCCCGAGGGCCACGACGGCGGAGCCGACGGCACCGCGTAACACCTGCCGATGCTGAGTCGTTGCGTCGGCGTCGATCCCGCCGAGTTCGCGAGAACCCACTGGGGCCGACAGCCGTTGCTCACTCGGGCCGACGCGCTACCCCGCGACTTCGACGACCTGCTGTCGACGAACGCCGTCGACGAGTTGCTCGCCGAGCGCGGGGTGCGCGCGCCGTTCATCCGGCTGGCGCGCGACGGCAGCGTGTTGTCCCGCGACTGCTATCTCGGCCCGGCCGGTTTCGGCGCCGAGGTCACCGATCAGGTGGACTCGGCCAAGGTGCTGGCGCAGTTCGCCGCCGGCGCGTCGATCGTGTTGCAGGGTCTGCACCGGCTGTGGCCGCCGATGATCGACTTCGTGCGCAGCATGGTCGACGACCTCGGACATCCCGTGCAGGCCAATGCGTACATCACCCCGCCGTCCCACCGGGGTTTCGAGCCCCACTACGACGTCCACGACGTGTTCGTCCTGCAGACCGCCGGACACAAACACTGGACCGTCCACGCACCGGTGCACGTCGACCCGTTGCCGTCCCAACCCTGGACCGACCACCGGGATGCCGTCGCCCGCCGCGCCGCCGACGACCCGGTCATCGACACGGTGCTGTCGCCCGGCGATGCGCTCTATCTGCCCCGCGGGTGGGTGCATTCGGCGCGCGCGCTGGACACGGTGTCGATCCACCTGACCGTCGGGGTGTCGCCGACCACCCCGCTCGACGTACTGCGGGCCCTCGTGGACCGGTTGGAAGGCCACGAGCAGTTCAGGACCTCGCTGCCGATGTCCGTCGACCCCGCCAACCACGACGAAATGACCGCCACCGCAACGAAATGTCTGGCTGAGCTGACCGAGCTGCTGCGCGACGGCATGTCGGTCCTGGGGGAGGACGTGGCCACCGGACTCGCTCGGCGTCACGCGGAACGGACCCGCCCGGCCGCCGTGCGTCCGCTGGCCTCGTTCGATGCGGCCGGCAACGCCGACAGCGTGAGCGTGCGATGGAGGCAAGGCCTCGTCGCCTCCGTCGAGCACGCTGACGGCCGCGTCCGGCTGCGCCTGCCCGACCGGACCATCGACTTCCCCGAGGCATGCGGCGCCGCGCTCGACGCACTGCACGGGGGCGCGGTGCTGCGGGCCGATACGCTGCCGGGGCTGGACGCCGCAGACGGCGCAGTGGTGTTGCGTCGGCTCCTGCGCGAGGCCGTGGTCGTACCGGTCGACACAGAACGGACTGCATGACCGACACAGTGAAACCCTTGCCCTGCAGCGATCAGGCGCTCGCCCGCGCCGACCCGATATACGGGACCGCTTCGGCCGGTCAGACCTGGTTGCTGTTGGAGTTGGAGGGCGCGTGGGGACCGATGGCGTTCCTGCAGTCGCCCGGCATCATCGAGCCCCAACTGGGACGCGCGGTGGTCAAGCGCGCCGAGGCCGCCAAGATGCGGATCGCGGCGATCCGCCGCCACGGCCGGCGCTCCGGCACACCGCGGTGGCGGTGGTTCGTCGCCCATGCGGGTCTCGGCGCAGAAGCACTGCATCACGGTGAGGTGAGCGACCCGCGGGAGTACCTGGACATCGCGCTCGACGGCTCGGACGGCCGGCTGTTCGACGGCCCCTTGGTGGCGGTGTGTGCGCACGGCAAGCACGACCAGTGCTGCGCGGTGCGAGGACGTGCCGCGGTGTCTGCGATCGCTGCCGCATACCCCGAAACAACCTGGGAATGTTCGCATCTGGGGGGCGACCGGTTCGCCGCGACGATGCTGATCCTGCCGGAGGGGCTGTGCTACGGACGGGTCGACCAGACCGACGCGGCCGGGCTGGTCACGCGGTACCTGGAAGGCCGGTTGGACGACACCTACCTGCGCGGGCGTACCTCGCTCCCGCACGTGGTCCAGGCGGCCCAGCACTACGCGCGGGAGGAACTCGGCGACGACCGCATCCAGGCCTATGCGCCGTTGGAGGTCGAACCGGGTGACGGGATGACCCGGGTGGTGTTGTCGTGTGATGGCGGTGCGGTGGAGGTGACTGTGCGCGAACAGATGTCCGAGCCGCTGTTGTCGCAGTGCAGTGCCACGGTGCCGGGACGGGTCCGCACCTACGAGTTGGTCAGCATTCAGGGGGCGGACGCCAGCGGCTCGCCCGCGCCGTGACCGCTCCGAACACCGCATCAGGGACCGTGCGGAATGCGGCGTCGCGAACCAGTTCCGCGACAGCGCCTTTGGGCAGTGCCGCCACGGATCCGAGCCGGGAGGCCCAGTACAGCTGCAACATGCGACGGCGCCGGCGATCGAGTTGCTTGGCTCCGGCCCTGGCCAGGGTCAGGGCGTCCTCCATCGCCAGTGCTGCGCCCTGTCCGAACGTCGGACGCATCGCGTGGGCCGCGTCGCCGATGAGGACCATCCGACCCCGGGTGAGACGTCGCGGCGGCCGGGACTCGACGAGTTGCACCGACGGCAGCGAGTCGACGTCGACGGCGTCGATCAGCGCCGGCAGCGGATCGGGCCAGGTCCGGTAGGACGACAGGTCGGCATGCCCGATGCGCGCGCCGCCCCACACATAGGTGCGGCCGTCGTGCAGCGGAAGGATGCCGAATTCTGCTGTGCGGCCCCAGATCGCGCCGTGATCGTCGACAGGTCGATCGACGGTCCACGTCCAGGCCGTGATGCCGGTCATCCGCATCGGGCGGGCATCGGCCCAGATCGACGAGCGCACAGAGCTGTGGGCGCCGTCGGCCGCGACCAGGAGATCGAAGCGGTGGGCCGTGCCGTCGATCTCGGCGTAGCCGTCGATGGTCGCGCGGGTCACGCCCGACGAGTACCGCACACAGTCTCCGGGCAATCGGTCGGCGAGCAGCCGGGTCAGTTCGGCGCGGGGGACCACGGCGAACTCCGGGCCGCCGGCGATCTGACCGAGTGTGCGTCGCACCAGAACCCGGCCGTGCCGGTTGCGGATCGTCGCCGGCTGCGCGGCCCAGTCGCGGGTGTCGATGCGGTCCCGGACGCCGAGCGCGTCCAGGCACGCCAACCCGTTCGGTGACAACGCGATGGCCCCGCCGTCGGTGACGGGGCCGTCGGAGCGTTCGAACACCGTGACGTCATGACCGGTCTGACGCATCGCGATGGCTGTCGCCAGACCGGCGAAGCCCGCACCGATGACGCCCACCCGCATATCGGAATACTACGTCGCGTAGTAGCGCCCCGGGAAGCGTCGGATATATTCCTTGACGGGAATACGTCACTGCGGTTAGCGTCGTCGACGTGCAGTCCGAGGTTTTCACCGCGCTGGGCGAACCCAGCCGGCTGAGGATCGTCGAACTGCTCAGGACCGGCCCCAGGTCGGTCACCGAGATCTCCGAGGAACTCGGTATCCGGCAGCCGCAGGTGAGCAAACACCTTCGGGTGCTGAGTGATTCGGGGCTCGTCAGTGGTGAGGCGCTGTCCCGGCAGCGGATTTACCACCTGGAAGCCGAAGCGTTCGAGCAGATCGCCGACTGGTTGGAGTCCTTCGAGCAGTTGTGGGAGACCCGGCTCGATGCCCTCGGCGGCTATCTGGACTCGATCACCGAACACGACGACTAGGACATTCGATGTTGTTGAAGCTGCTCAAACCCAAGAATCTCGACTTCGAGCGCACCTACCGGGCGCCGTTGGACACCGTCTGGCGGGCGTGGACGGATCCGGAGATCCTGCGGCAGTGGTGGGGTCCGGACAAGACGTTCGTGCCGGAGTGCCGCGTCGACCTGCGCGTCGGCGGCGAGCTCTACATCGTCATGGAAGCCGACGAGGGCATGGGCAAGTACCAGGGCACGCGGTGGCCCATGTCCGGGCAGTTCACCCGCATCGACGAACGCACTTTGCTGGCCTACGACGCGCGCTCGTGGACCGAGGGCGAGGAGGCCGGCAGCACCATTCACCACACCAACGAGGTGACGCTGAGCGAACGCGACGGGGCCACCACCGTGACGCTGCGGGTCACGATCACCAAGATCGGGCCCAAGGCGAAGATGGCCGCGTTCGGGATGAAGTGGGGGTACAAGGCGCAGCTGGACAAGCTCGAGAAGCTCTTGTCGAGCCGGTGAGCCCGGTCAGCGGAAGCGCACGTGCAACGTGGCCAGGCCGAAGATCTTCTTGCCGCCGGCTTTCGCACCGACCAGCACGACACCGCTGCGGGTGTCGGGATCCAGCGACTTGACCTTGCCGCTGAACTCGATGTCGGCCCCCTCTTTGGCCGACACGATCGCCGGCTGGGACAGCCGCACCGAGTAGCGGGTGACCGCGCCCGGATCGCCCGACCACGACGACACGAAGCCCGCCCCCAGACCCATGGTGAGCATGCCGTGGGCGATGACGTCCGGCAGACCGGCGAGCTTGGCGATCTCCTCGTCCCAGTGGATCGGGTTGGCGTCACCGGCCACCCCGGCGTAGTTCACCAGGTCCCCGCGCGACAGGCGGGCGTGGTGCGGGGGGAGTTCGTCGCCGACCTTGAGCGCGTCGAAATCGCGTGAGCCCGGCGTGCGGGTCTGTGTGCCGTCGGAGATGCGGATGTCACCGGCCGGCCGGACCGTCTTCTCGTAGTCGGCGTCGTTGCCGCCGATGTCGAGAATGTTCATGTCGTGCATCATCGCGTTCTGCACGGCCGTCTTGACCCCGGCGTCGATGTCCTCGGCGGTCACCCCGACCACGGTGGTGTGCAGGGTGTGCACGCGCTCGCCCTGGGTGTCGGTGAACGTGTTGGTGACGGTGATGAAGTCCCGGCCGGCGGTCCGGCGCACCGACGAGAGCTCGACGTCGATGACCAGCTCGTCACCCGCCACGATCGGACGGTGCTGCTCGAAGACCTCTTCGGTCTGCAGATACGTGTCGTAGCCGACGACGATCTCCTCGAACATGCGACGGTTGCACTGCATCCCCGGCGCCGAGGTGAACGTCAGCGGTGCGACGACATCCGGATATCCCAGCTCACGCGCGGCGGCGACGTCCCAGTGCGCGGGGTGATAGTCCTGAACTGCGCGGGCGTACTCGCGGAGCTTCTCCCGACCGACGAGGTAGGTGCCGGCCATCTGGTAGTGATGGCCTACGCGCGCTTCGAGCGGTGACGCTTCTGCAGATGCGGTCATAGATGTGCTCAACTCTTCCGTCGGCTGGTCGTGGAGGCCGACCCAAGCACACTAACGCGCTCAGATGGTGTAGCCGCCGTCGACGTTGAGGTGGGCGCCGGTGATGTAGCCGGATTCGGGACCGGCCAGGAAGCTGACCAGCGAGGCCACATCACGGGTGTGCCCGTAGCGGCCCTGCGCGACGATCTGCTTCCCGAGTTCGGAGAACGCGCCGTCGGCGGGGTTGGCGTCGGTGTCGATCGGTCCGGGCTGCACGTTGTTGACGGTGATACCGCGCGGCGCGAGGTCACGTGCGAGTCCTCGGGTGAACGACGCGATCGCGCCCTTGGTCATGCCGTACACCGAGAAGCCGGCCGCCGGTATGCGCTCGGCGTTGATGCTGCCGATGTTGATGATGCGCCCGCCCTCGCCGAGGTGTCGGACCGCGCTGCGCACCGCCCAGTACACGCCGCCGATGTTGGTCGCGACCAGCCGGTCGAACTGCTCGGCGGGGAACTCGTCGATGGGTGCGACGTGCGCGACGGCGGCGTTGTTGACCAGGATGTCCAAACCCCCGAGGTCGCCGACGGTCTGGTCGACGGCGCGGGTCACCTGTGCGGGATCGGCGGAGTCTGCCGCGAGCGCCACGACGGTGGCGCCGTCGGCGGTCAGCTCGGCGACGACCTGCTCGGCGTGCGACGGCGATGCGGTGTAGGTGAAGGCCACGGCGGCGCCGACGGACGAGAACATTCCCGCTGCATCGCATGGTGTGAGATGGGGGCATGACCGCAACGCTCGTCGCGAAGAACGTCGCCGGGGGGTTCGCCCACCGCACGCTGTTCGCCGGTGTCGACCTCACCGTCGCGCCGGGAGACGTGGTCGGGGTGGTCGGCGTCAACGGCGCCGGCAAGAGCACGCTGCTGCGGATCCTGGCCGGTGAACTCGACCCGCTCGAGGGCACCGTCAGTCTCGCGCCCGCCGACGCGTTCGTCGGCTGGTTGCCCCAGGAGCACGACCGCATCCCCGGCGAGACGGTCGCTGGCTACATCGCGCGCCGCACCGGATGCGCCGAGGCCACCCGCGTCATGGATGCCGCGGCCGCCGCCCTCGACGACGCCGGCGCCGGCGCCGACGCGTACGCCGCGGCGCTGGATCACTGGCTGGCCACCGGCGCGGCCGACCTGGACGAACGGCTCCCCGCGGTCCTGGCCGACCTGGGCCTGGGTTCCGCTGCGGTGCAGCCGGATACGGATATGACCGAACTGTCCGGGGGCCAGGCCGCGCGGGTGGGGTTGGCGGCGCTGCTGCTGTCGCGGTTCGACATGGTGCTGCTCGACGAACCGACCAACGACCTCGACCTCGACGGCCTGGCCCGCCTGGAGCGGTTCGTCTCCGAACTGCGCGGCGGCGTGGTGCTGGTCAGCCACGACCGGGAGTTCCTGGCGCGCACCGTGACTCGCGTACTCGAACTCGATCTGGCGCAGAACACCACGACGGTCTTCGGTGGCGGCTACGACAGCTATCTCGAAGAACGCGAGGTCAACCGCCGGCACCGGCGCGAACAGTACGAGGAGTTCGCCGAGAAGAAGGCCGACCTGGTGGCACGTGCCCGCGTGCAGCGGGAGTGGTCGAGTCAGGGCACCCGCAACGCGATCCGCAAAGCTCCCGACAACGACAAGATCCGCCGTCGCGCGGCCACCGAGTCCAGCGAGAAGCAGGCGCAGAAGGTCCGTCAGATGGAGAGCCGGATCGCACGGCTCGAAGAGGTCGAGGAGCCCCGCAAGGAGTGGACGCTGCAGTTCACCATCGGCGCCGCGCCACGATCCAGTGCCGTGGTCGCGACCCTCGACAACGCCGTTGTGCGCCAAGGCGATTTCGTGCTGGGACCGGTGTCGCTTCAGGTGGACGCCGGCGAGCGCATCGGCATCACCGGACCCAACGGTGCGGGCAAGTCGACCCTGCTGCGGCTGCTGCTGGGCCGCCGGGCACCCGACGACGGCCGGGCGAGCCTCGGCGCGAGCGTCGAGATCGGCGAAATCGACCAGGCGCGTGCCTATTTCACGGGAACCGATCGACTGCTCGACCGATTCGAACAGCGGGTGCCGACCTGGCCCACCGCGGACGTGCGGACGCTGCTGGCCAAATTCGGGCTCGGCGCCGACCACGTGGAACGGGCGGTCGACGACCTCTCACCCGGCGAACGCACCCGGGCCGGCATGGCGCTGCTGCAGGCCCGCGGCACCAACGTGCTGGTGCTCGACGAGCCGACCAACCATCTGGACCTACCCGCGATCGAGCAGCTCGAGCAGGCGCTGGAGACCTACGACGGCGCGCTGCTGCTGGTCACCCATGATCGCCGGATGTTGCGCAACGTCCGGTTGGACCGGTCGTGGCATGTCGAGGGTGGGCGGGTGGTCGAGGTCTGAGTCAGCTCGGTTCCACGATAAAGACCGGGATCTGCCGATCGGTCTTGGTCTGGTACTCGGCGTAGGGCGGATAGGCCGCAACGGCGAGCTTCCACCAGTGCTCGCGCTCGTCGCCCTCCAGCTCGCGGGCGGTGCCCTCGAAGATCTGGGTGCCGTCCTGGACACTCACGGCCGGGTTGGCCTTGACGTTGAAATACCACGCCGGGTGTTTCGGGTCGCCGCCCTTGGAGGCGACCATCGCGTAGCGGCCGTTCTCCTCGACTCGCATCAGCGGCACGTAGCGTTTCTTGCCGGACTGTGCGCCGGTGGTGGTGAACAGGACGATGGGGCGGTCGAAGACCTCGACGCCGTCGGTGGTGCCCTGCTCCAGGATGCGCTGGGTCTGTTCGCGGACCCAGTCGGTGGGACTCAACTCTGCTTGATCGCTCATGGTGTCTCCAATCGTCGTCGGTTCATTCGTATTCCCCGCGGCGCCGGTGCAGCAATTGGTCGATCAGCGCCAGTTCGGCGTTGTTCACCCACGACGGGTTGGACTGCTGCGGGGAGCGGAATGCCTCCATCGAGCGCAGTCCCTCGACCGAGGCCAGTTGGGCGGCGGTCAACGGCTCGTCGAACAACGGGATGTGCACGGGCACGCTGAACCCGGTGCTGTCGTCGGTCGGCGGGCCGGTGACCCGGCCTGCGCCCCAGATCCCGCGCCGCGGATGTGCCGAAACCCAGAACAGCACGCGGTCGCCCGGTCGGATCAGTCGCGTGCGGTAGTTCGCGGCGACGCACCATCTCGATTCCGCCTTCCCGGCGGCGCGCATGGCTTCGATCGGGGTGCGGCGCGGGTGGCACTTGATCACCCACGCACCCAGCGTCTGCGGCGTGACGCTGCGCGGCGCGACCACGGCTACACCGTCCAGCCGGTCTCCTGGGGCCACGTCTCGACGTCTGTGCCGTCACGACGCAGCCGCACGTACTGGTGGCCCCGGTCGGCGGCCTCGGCGACGGCGTCGGCGTACACCCGGCGTGCCTCGGCTTCGGGCCCGCGCACCAGCGACGTCTCCGCTGCGCCCTGGCCGGGGTCACCGCGGTCGTAGGCGTCGGCGACCACGACCTCCCATGTCTCGTCCATCGCATCCTCCTCGTCGGCGGGGCGTATACCCCGCTGTGGACGCGACAATGCTGTACGTTCGTACAGCGGCTGGGTTATGCTGTGGCCGAGACGTGAGGAGACGACGGTGAGCGAGCTGTACTACGACCCGTGGGACATCGAGATCGACCGCGATCCGTACCCGACCTACCGACGTCTGCGCGACGAGTCCCCGGTGTACTTCAACGACAAGCACAACTTCTGGGGCATCAGCCGCTACGCCGACGTCGACGCCGCGCTCAAGGACACCGCGCGGCTGAGCTCGGCCAAAGGCGACATCCTCGAGGTGGTCCTGACCGATCCGGTGATCCCGCCCGGCGTCTTCATCAACGAGGACCCGCCGGTGCACACCATCCATCGGGCGATCGTCGCGCGGGCGTTCACGCCGAAGAAGATGCGCGCGATCGAGGACAAGGTGCGCGCGTTCTGTGTCGCGTGCCTGGATCCGCTGGTCGGTGGCGACCGCTTCGACTTCGTCGTGGACCTCGGGGCCGAACTGCCGATGCGGACGATCGGCATGCTGGCCGGCATCCCGGATTCCGAACAGCCGGCGGTGCGCGAGCATGCCAACGAGGTGCTGCGCAACGAGGCCGGCAAGCCGATGGCGATCGACAAGAACCGCTACTTCACCGGGGAGATGTTCGGCGAGTACGTCGAATGGCGCGAGAAGAATCCGGGCGACGACCTGATCACCGAACTGTTGGCCGTGCAGTTCGAGGACGAGACGGGTGTCACCCGGAAACTGACCAAGCAGGAGTTGGTGATCTTCCTGGCGGTGGTGGCCGGTGCCGGGGTGGAGACCACGGGCCGGTTGTTCGGCTGGATGGGCAAGGTGCTCGCCGAGCATCCCGATCAGCGGGCCGAGCTCGCCGCCGACCTGTCCCTGATCCCGGGGGCGATCGAGGAACTGCTGCGGTTCGAGCCGCCGGGCCCGCACGTCGCGCGCTACGTCGCCACCGATGACGTCGCGTTCCAGGGGCAGGTGATCCCCGCCGGCAGCGCGCTGCTGATGATGCTGGCCTCGGCCAACCGTGACGAGCGGCACTTCGACAACCCCGACGTCTTCGACATCCGTCGCAAACCCGGCGGTCACCTGACCTTCGGCCGCGGCGCCCACTTCTGCGTCGGAGCGCCGCTGGCCCGCCTCGAGGGCCGGGTCGCGCTCGAAGAGGTGCTCAAACGATTCCCGAAATGGGACATCGACATCGACAACGCCCGCCGCTCACGCACGGCCACCGTGCGCGGCTGGGACACGATGCCTGCCGTCGTGGCCTGATCAGTTCCTGGGCGCAGGAAGGTTGTAGGCGAACGACTTCTGTTGCCGCTGCTCCATCTTGCGCAGGCACTCGTGGTGCTTGCGGGCGTGGTAGGCCAGCGGGAAGTAGGTGAGACGGTCGGGCAGCACCCGGTAGGCCGTGCGGACCACGGTGTAGATCCGGCGCAGTTCCCGCTCCTCGGCCGAACTCCAGGTGACACCGAGTTTCTCGCGCAACCGCGGGTCCAGCAGGCCGACGATCGACAGATAACCGAACCGCGCGAACGGCCGCAGGGCCGGCCGGATCAACGGCACCAGCGCCTTCGGCACCGACGGACCGAGATCGACCTTGCCGGTGCGCAGCTCCTCGATCAGCTGCTTGGCCTGCGGGGTGCCCTCCAACCGCTCGGTGATCATCCGCTCGTAGAACGCGGTCATCTCCTCGTGCGTCTCGGGATAGTCACGCATCGGGGTGTGCAGCAGCCGCGCGAGCCGACGGTTGTCCCGCAGGAGCTCCTCGCGTTCGGCGTCGGTGAACGGCCGTCCCATCGACAGCCGGCCGGCCTGCTCGGTCACGATGTAACCGGTGGCGATCACCCACTGGTAGGCCTCTTTGTCCAGCGCGCTGATCTGCTTGCCGCTGTGAGCGCTGGTCATGGTGATCGGCTTGTGCAGCGCGCGCACGCGGTTGCCCTCGGCGGTGGCCTCGTGCAGTCCGTAGGTCCAGCGCAGCACCGAATCCATCGACCGGATGGCACGCCCGCCCGGATCGCCGTTGAACGACGCCGAGTAGCGGCCGGTGACCTCGGCGATCACCGGGTGCATCGCCTGCATCATGAAGGCGGCACCGTCGAGGATCAGGAACGTCCACCGGCCGGTGTGCTCGGCGGTCAGGGAGTCCATCGGGACCAGTTCGATCTCGTCGGCGTCCGCGCTGCGCGGACGGATGTCGGGGCTGACGGTCATGGCAAACCTCTCGTCGCAAACTGCCCCGAAGCTAATATGACCCAAAGGTCGCATTCAAGTCGCATCAGGAGACTTCATGGGTCGGGAAAAGCCCAGTTCAAAGGCCCGGAAGGCACCCGTGCAGGAGCGCTCTCGTGCCATGGTCGCAAAAATCGTCTCGACGACCGCCCGTCTGCTGCACACCCATGATCCCCAACAGGTGACCACCAACCTGATCGCCGAGAAGGCAGGTGTCAGCAAGGGCTCCATCTACCAGTACTTCACCGACAAGGACGAGATCATCCACGCCGCCATCGAAGCCCTCGCCGCCGAGCAGGCGCCGGTGATCGAGAACGCGCTGCGATCGGTGACGCTCGAAGCGCCCGAAGCGGCGATGGAGTCGTCGATCGACATCCTCATCGACTACACGATCGCCAACCGCGGCCTGATCCGCTATCTCGCCGAGCGACCCGACTACACCCGGACCTTCGACAACATTTCCGGCCTGCACGCCACCCTGCTGGCAATGGCGACGCTGCACATGAGCCACTACCGCAGCCACTACCGCGACGAGCTGAGTCCCAGCGCGCTGGCCTGGCTGTTCTTCAACATGGCCGTCGCCACCACCATGCGTTACATCGAATCCGACGATCCGATCCGCCTCGACGAGTTGCGCGCCGGCCTGAAGTTCGCGTCCCGGGGGCTGTTGGCCGGTGACGACGGATGACCGCACTGCCCGACGGCATGATGAAGAGATGGTCGAACGTGCCCGCGACGAGACGGGGCGGCCCCGCAATGCGCGGCCCCGCGATGCGCTGGGCCGGCCGTTGCCGCCCGGCAGTGACGGGGTGGCCCGCATTCCCGACGACCTGGACCTGACGCCGGCAGAGTTCCTCTCCTACGCCCAGGAGCTGTTGGACCGGGGCCTGGCCTTTCACGCCCACGAGGTGCTCGAGGCCGCGTGGAAGGCGCGGCCGCAGGCGGAGCGGTCCCTGTGGCAGGGCCTGGCGCAGCTCGCGGTCGGCGTCACCCACATCCAGCGCGGGAACCGGGTCGGTGCGGCCACGCTGCTGCGCCGCGGTGCTGCTCGCCTGGCCGAGGCGCCGCGTCCGGCGCCGCACGCGGTCGACACCGACGCACTGATCAGGTGGGCCGATGAGCTGGCCGACGAATGCACCGCCAACGACGTTCCCGCAGAACGGCTACGGCCGCGGCTCACCCAACAGGACTGAAAAGAGCCGGTTTTCGTCAGTCCAGGCGAGACAGCGCCGCGCGCGGACAGTCCGCGATGGCTTGTTCGGCCGCCGCCTCTTGTCCGGCGGGCACGGGATCGGCGATGACGATGGCGTATTCGTCCTCGTCGAGTGCGAACACCTCGGGCGCGACCCGGACACAGAAGGCGTTGCCCTCACAGCGATCACGGTCGACATGTACACGCATGATCTGCACCTCCTCGCACCCTCGACCATAGTCCTGCGAACACGGTTGCGATCCATGGCAGGGTGGGACACATGAAGAAGCGGACGATCGCCGCACTGGCTCCCGCCGCGACCCTGGCCGGCCTGGCACTGCAGGACCTGCTCCAGAAGGAGCACGCGCTGCGCCGCAACTTCCCGGTGATCGCGCGGGCGCGCTACCTGCTCGAGTCCGTCGGTCCCGAGCTGCGGCAGTACATCATCACCAGCAACGACGACGAGCGACCGTTCAGTCGCGACCAGCGCCGCTGGGTCTACACGTCGGCCAAGAAGGAGAACAACTACTTCTCTTTCGGCACCGACAACGACACCGAGAACGCGGCGTACCCGATCATCAAACAGGCCACCTTCTCCGACGTCGTCCCGGCGTCCCCCATCCACGGACACAACATCGAGGTGCCGGCCGCGAAGGTGCTCGGCGGCCCGCGGGGACGCAAGCACGCGTTCCGGCCCGCATCGGTGGTCAACGTCTCGGCGATGTCGTTCGGCTCGTTGAGCGGCCCGGCCATCGAAGCCATCAACAAGGGCGCCGAGATCGGCGGATTCCTGCACAACGTCGGCGAGGGCGGGCTGTCCGATCACCATCTTCACGGCGGCGACCTGGTCTTCCAGATCGGTACCGGCTACTTCGGCTGCCGGGATCGGCACGGACACTTCGACCTGGACCGGTTGCTCGACGTGGTGCACACGGGCCCTGTGCGGGCCATCGAAATCAAACTCAGCCAGGGCGCCAAGCCCGGGCTGGGCGGGCACCTTCCCGGCGCGAAGGTCAATGCCGAGATCGCGCGCATCCGCGGGATCGAGCAGGGCAAGGACGTCATCAGCCCGTCGCGGCACACCGCGTTCCGCAACGTCGACGAGATGCTCGACTTCGTCGAACGCGTCGCCGACGCAACGGGGTTGCCGGTCGGGATCAAGGCCGCGGTGGGGCAGATGAGGTTCTGGGAGGATCTGGCCGACCGCATGGGCGACGGGCAGCGCGGCGTCGACTTCATCGCCATCGACGGCGGCGAGGGTGGGACGGGTGCGGCCCCGTTGGTGTTCTCCGACCACGTCTCCTTCCCGTTCCGGCTCGGCTTCGCCTCGGTGTTCCGGATGTTCGCCGAGCGTGGACTGTGCGACCGGGTGACGTGGATCGGCTCGGGAAAACTCGGCCTGCCCAGCAACGCCATCGTAGCGTTAGCGCTCGGCGTCGACCTGATCAACGTGGCACGCGAGGCGATGCTGGCCATCGGCTGCATCCAGGCGCAGAAGTGTCACACCGACCGGTGTCCCACCGGCGTCGCGACCCAGAACCACTGGCTCGCAGGCGGATTGGACCCCGAGCAGAAGTCGCACCGGCTGGCCAACTACGTCATGACCCTGCGTCGCGACCTGGTCAAGGTCGCCGAAGCCGCCGGGGTGCGTCATCCGGCCATGCTGCGCCCCGACATGGTCGAGATCCTCGACGGGGATCGTGGCCACCGCCCCCTGACCGAGGTCTACGGCTACCGCAGCGACTGGGGCGTACCCGGACCCGAGATCGTCGACGTGATCGACACCTACATGCGCCGTTACGACAATCTGCCGGGTACCGACAGCGTCTTCACCCACGAGCCGCTGAAGGTGACCACGCAACCGAACCAGGCGACCGAGTGATGCGAAGATGAGTCAGACAGCCGATCCAGGAGGAACCCCCACATGAGCGATCCGGACATGCAGAACGTCGCCGCCGACGCGGGCGCGGCCATCGAAGCAGCCGTGGTGGTGTTCATGCTGCATCCCGAGACGTTCGGTGCCAGCGTCGCCGCCGGCTACGAGAACCCGCTGTCGGGGTATGTGGCCGGGCGCGGCGGGGTGCTCGGCGAGGCTTCCGGCGCGACCGTCGCGGCGATCTTCGCGGTCTTCGAACCGACCGGCCTGGCCGCGATGTGGGACGAAGGTGTCGCCGTGCGCGGCGCAGCGGGCGCGGCCCAGGTGTACTGGGAGCAGACCGCAGAATTCGGCCGCAAGTATCTGACAGGGGCCGAGGGTCTCGAACGCCTTGCGGCACTGGGGGAGAAGGTCATCGCCGCCACCCCGGCCCCCGCGCTGCCGCTGTATGCGGGGTGGCGGGACATGCCACTGGCCCAGGACGCCCCGGCCCGCGCACTGCAGGTGATGTTCGTCCTGCGGGAGCTGCGCGCAGCGCTGCACTTCGGCGCACTCGCGCTGGCGGGCATCGCACCGATCGAGGCGCACATGCTCAACAAGGGTGCGGAGTACGCGGCGATCTTCGGGTGGCCCGAACCGTACGCCGACGGCGCGGACAAGAAAGATCGCTACGACGAGGCCGAACAGCTCACCAACCGACGGATGACCGAGATCCTCTCTGCCGCACTCGAACCCGCGGAAATGGAAGAACTGGCGCGGCTCAGCACCGCCGCGCTGCAGACCCTGCAGGCCAACGTCCCGAGCTGAGCGTGGGACGACATCCGGTCGCCGACGCCACACGGTCGCTGTCGACGGCGGTGAACGTGGGCTCGGCTGTCGAACACGAGGCAGCCGAGAACTCACCGTTTTTCGTCGAACTGCTCTCGGGCCGGGTGAACCGCCGCGGGTACGCCGACTACCTGCTGCGCCTGCGCGGAGTCTACGAGGCGCTCGAGGCCACCATGCGGGCCCACCGCCGCGACCCGCTGGTGGCCGCGGTGTTCGATCCGGCCCTCGAGCGGCTGTCCGCGCTCGACAAGGATCTGGACTACTGGACGGACGGTGGGCGTGGCGTTTTGAATTCTCCTGCGCTGCAGCGGTATCAGGATCGACTGCAGCAATTGCGCTGGGGCGGAGCGATTGTCGCGCACCACTACACCCGATATCTGGGCGACCTGTCCGGCGGGCAGGCGATGGCGACGTTGCTGGACCGCGAGTACGGACTGGACGGAAGCGGACTCGCCTTCTATGACTTCGGGCTGCGGGTCAAACCGTACAAGGATGCCTACCGCGCCGCGCTGGACCGGCTGGACCTCGACTCCGTGGACATCGACCGCGTGGTCGAGGAGGTCAAGCTGGCATACCACCTCAATCAGGCGTTACTCGACGAGTTGAGCACGGATCTGGCCAGTTACCGGCGCTGAGACCCCGACGCCCAAACATTACGAGTGGTCGTCACATGTTTGGCCGGGACCCGCACGGGTAGAAAGCTGCCAGTCGTTCAGGCATGCAGCGACGCCCCCCACCCGGGTATCGGCGGGAGATCCCGTCGTCTCTGGTGAGCTACAGGAGGAGACTGCATGTTGCGCGTGGCATCCGTGCCGGCTTCCCACGTCTATGTGCGGCACCTCGCCGGCGATGCATGCGACCGCGTGGTCAGACTTCCCGACCCCGTGCCGGCCGACGGCCGCAAGGTGCCCGGCGGTTGGTGGCCGCCGTTGATGCTCGAACCCGGCTGGGTGAGTGCCAACCATGAGCACTTCGACGTGTTCCACGTGCACTTCGGCTTCGACGCGCTCGGCGCCGACGTGCTCACCGCCGTGATGCAGGAACTCAAGGCGCACGACAAACCGCTCGTCTACACCGTGCACGACCTGCGCAACCCGCACCACCCCGAACCCGACGCCCACATCCTGGCGCAGGACGTGCTGGTCGCTGCCGCCGACGCCCTGATCACCCTCACTCCGGGGGCGGCCGCGGAGATCCGGCGCCGCTGGGACAGGCCGGCGACCGTGCTGCCGCACCCCCACGTCCTGGACCGGGACCGCATCGAAGCGGTTCGCCCCCGCAGCGACCGCTTCACGGTGGGTGTGCACTGTAAAAGCTTGCGCGCCAACATGGATCCGTTACCTGTGCTGGCGGCACTGGCCGACATCACCGCGGCGCTGCCGGGGACGGTCCTGCAGATCGACATCCACGACGAGGTGTTCGACCACGGGAATCACTGGTACGCGCCCGATGTCGGTGCCGCGGTGCTGGCCTTCGGCCGGCACGCGCACGTCGACGTCCGCGTCCACCCGTACTTCACCGACGCCGAACTGTGGGACTACCTGACCGGCCTCTCGGTATCGGTGCTGCCGTACCGGTTCGGTACGCATTCCGGATGGCTCGAGGCGTGCTTCGACCTGGGAGCGGCGGTGATCGCACCCAGCTGCGGGTACTACGCCCAGCAACGCCCGGTCGGTGAATTCCGGTTCACCGAACAGGATTTCGGCCCCGAGACGCTGCGCGCAGCCGTGGAAGCGGCCTATCGCGACTGGTCGCAGAACCGGCCGGCCCCCCGGGCCACCTGGCCGCAGCGCAGCGCGGAGCGGGCGCAGCTCGCCGAGGCGCACCGCGAGCTGTACGAGTCCGTCCTGTCATGACCGGGTCCCTGCGTATCGCGGTGATCGCGTCGTGCCGGTATCCGATCCGGCAACCGTTCGCCGGCGGTCTGGAAGCCCATGTCTGGCACCTTGCCAGGGCGCTGGGCCGACGCGGCCACCGCGTCACGCTGTTCGCCGCCCCCGGCTCAGACCCCGGATACGGCTGCACCACAATGGATGTGCAGGAGCTCGAGCTCAGTGACGCGGCACGCTCGGATGTGTCGATGCCGGCCGAGAACTTCATGGCCGACCACCACGCCTATCTGAGCCTGATGGTCCGGCTCGCCGGTCCGGACGCCGACGCCTTCGACGTCATCCACAACCACAGCCTGCACTATCTCCCGGTCGCGATGGCGCCGACGGTGGCCACCCCGATGCTGACCACCGTGCACACCCCGCCCACCCCGTGGCTGGAGTCGGCGGTCAAGAGCACCGGCGGCCGCGGCACCCGGTTCGCGGCGGTCTCCGCCCACACCGCGCAGGCGTGGGAACCCATCGGCGGCCGATTCGAGGTGGTACCCAACGGAATCGACGCGCGGAGTTGGCCGTTGGGACCGGGCGGCGATTCGGCGGTGTGGTTCGGGCGGATCACGCCCGAGAAGGCGCCGCACCTCGCGGTCGCGGCGGCACGCCGCGCCGGCCGGGCCCTGACACTGGCCGGCCCGATCTCCGACCCGCACTACTACGCCGACTGCATCGCACCGCACCTCGGCGACCAGGTGCGCTACGCCGGGCACCTCACCCAGCGCGAGCTCGCGCGGCTGGTGGGCACCGCGGCGGTCGCGCTGGTCACCCCGACGTGGGACGAGCCCTACGGACTGGTGGTCGCCGAGGCGATGTGTTGCGGCACACCCGTGGTCGCATTCGCGCGCGGCGGGATCCCCGAACTGGTCACCCCGCAGTCGGGACGGCTGGTACCGCCCGGCGATGTAGACGCACTCGCCGCGGCCATCCCCGCCGCCGCCGAACTGCCGAGGCGCGTCGTGCACGAGCACGCGGTCCGGCAATGCGCGGCCAACGCGATGGTGCAGGCGTACGTGAGGCTGTATCGACGATTGATCTCAGCAGAAGGCACAGAATCCGATGATCGGCTACTACATCCACCACCACGGCTACGGCCACCTCGCGCGCGCCGTCAGCATCGCCTCGCACATGCGCAGACCGGTGACGGCCCTGACGTCGGCGACCGTGCCGCAACAACATCCGTTCGCGGCGGTCGTCGCGCTACCGCGTGACGACCAGGCCGACCGGGTCGGCGAGCCCACCGCACACGGTGCGCTGCACTGGGCGCCGCACCACGACGACGGCTATCACGCGCGCATGCAGATGCTGGCGCAGTGGGTGGCCGACGCGCAGCCGCAGGTCTGTGTCGTCGACGTCTCGGTGGAAGTCGCCTTGTTCCTCCGCCTCCTCGGAGTGCCGACCGTCGTGTTCGCGCTGCCCGGCGACCGCACCGACGCGCCGCACGAGGCCGTCCACCGCGCCGCCGATCACATCCTCGCCGCCTGGCCCGCCGGCCTGAACACCCCGCGGTGGCTGCAGCCCCACACCCACAAGACCAGCTACGTCGGCGGCATCAGCCGATTCGAGGGACGCCGGCCGGAACACCCCGGTGATGACCGAGAGTTGCGGATCCTGGTGTTGGGCGGCGCCGCCGACGTGTCCGGTTGCCGGACGGGACCCGACCTGCCGGATGTCTCGTGGACTGCGATCGGCGGGGCGTCGGGGCGCTGGGTCGACGACCCGTGGCCGTACCTCTGCGTCGCCGACGTCGTGGTCAGCCACGCCGGACAGAACAGCATCGCCGACATCGCCGCTGCGCAGCGACCCGCCATCGTCGTCCCCCAGCCCCGACCGTTCGGTGAACAGGACTGCACCGCAGCGGTGTTGGATCGCCATGCACTGGCCACCGTCACCCGCGGGCCGGTGCGCGACGAGGATTGGCCCGGTTTGGTGCACCGTGCAGCACGCCGCGACCCGGCCCACTGGCGTCGCTGGCAGGTGCACGGGGCGGCGGCGCGGGCCGCGGCGGCCGTCGAGGACACCGCCGTGCGGTGCCGGAGCGGGGCCGGCCGACGATGATCACCGCCGTCGTCACCACGGTGCACCGGCGTCATGCCCACCTGCGCAACCAGATTCGCGGGCTGCAACGCAGCAGACACGCTCCCGACATGCACATCGTGGTCGCCCTGGGCGACTCGGACGTCCCGGCGGTCGTCCGACAGGAAGGCCGCGGCGCCGACGTGGTCGAATGTCCCGGCCGCAAGCCGTTGCCGCTCGCGGCTGCGCGCAACCACGGGGCCCGGGCAGCGCTGGACCGGGGCGCGGACCACCTGATCTTCCTCGACGTCGACTGCATACCGTCGGAGGATCTGGTGGACCGCTATCGGCAGGTCGCAGCCGACACCGAGCATCGGGACGCACTGCTGTGCGGTCCGGTCACCTACCTGCCCCCGGCGGGACCCGACGGCTACGACCTGACCGGACTCGCTGCGCAGGTGCGGCCCCATCCCGCACGCCCCTGGCCGCCCGACGGATCTGTGCAGAACGGCACCGAGTACGCCTTGTTCTGGTCACTGTCGTTCGCGGTGCAGGCCGACGTCTGGGACCGGATCGGCGGATTCTGCGAGCAGTACACCGGTTACGGCGGCGAGGACACCGATTTCGCGCGGTGTGCTCAGGTGCGCGGTGTGCCGATGCGGTGGGTGGGCGGCGCGCATGCCTTCCACCAGCACCACCCGGTGGAGGACCCGCCGGTAGGCCACCTGCACGACATCGTCCGCAACGCACGGATCTACCACCGCCGCTGGGGCAGTTGGCCGATGGGTGGTTGGCTCGACGCGTTCGAACGGCTGGAGCTGATCACGCGCCGACCCGACGGAACACCGGAAGTCCTCGTGTCAGCGGCATCACCCGACGTACGCTGACCGACGATGACGCGGCGCGCACCGACGAAACCAGGTCTGCAGAGCGAGCGCACCCAGCTGTCCTGGGAGAGAACCGCATTGGGGTTCCTGCTGGGTGGTGTACTGGCGCTGTTACGTGAGCACGGTCCGCTGGGACCGGGACGCGCCCTGCTCGCGGCCACCGCTGCGGTGCTGGCCCTGCTGGTGCTCGTCCTCGGTCATCGGCGTGGGAAGGCGAGTCATGACGGTCACGCGATCGCGGCCGGTTCGGCGGAGGTCGTGGTGCTGGGGGTGGCCACGGCGGCCTTCGCCGTCGCCGTCATCGGCGCGTTGGTGTACTCGCTGGGTTGGTAGACCGAAGATGGCTGACCCCGCAGTCGAGCCGTCCTACGATTGCGGCGTGCTTCGTCCGTCGGTCGACCCCCATGCCCGGTCCATTATTCGATGAACTCCGATCAGGAACCGGACTACCGCTTCACGCTGGCGAACGAGCGCACGTTCCTCGCGTGGATCCGGACGGCCCTGGCGTTGATCGCCGCCGGGATCGCCGTCGTGCAGTTCGTGCCGTCGTTCGGGATCGCCGGTGTGCGACACGGCCTCAGCCTGACATTGACCGCGCTCGGTGGAGTGCTCGCGGTCATGGCGGTGCGACGCTGGTACCAGGTACAGGCCGCGATGCGCCGGGACGAGGATCTGCCGCAGACCCGCGTCCCGGTGGTGCTGGGTGGTGCGCTACTGCTGATCACCGCCGCGGTGCTCGTCGTGCTGGTCATCTGGCCCCCGGCAGCATAGGCAAGGCGTGGTGAAAACGCCTCAGTCCGGCACCTTTTCGTAGGGCACCGGGTCCGGTGCCTCTTCGGTTCCCGGCGTGACGGTGCCGCCGATCGGGCAGCGCGCCGTCTCCGGCACGGTCAGCAGAGCCAACGCGCCGATCACACAGGCGCCCATCATGTAGTACGCCGGTACCAGGACATCGCCGGTTGCGTTGGTCAGCCAATCGTTGACCGCCGGAGCGGTGCCGCCGAACAGCGAGGTCGAGACGTTGTAGGCGATCGCGAACCCGGCATAACGCACCTGGGTGGGGAACATCGCCGGGAACGTCGCCGAAATCGTGGCCAGCTGCGGCACATAGAGCAGTCCCAGCACCGCGAAGCCGATCACCGCGCCGGCGATACTGGTGCCCATCAACATGAACATCGGTACCCCGGCGACGAAGAGGCCGATCAACGAGAACCACCACAACGGTTTACGGCCCACCCGGTCACTGAGCAGACCGACGAACGGCACGAAGACCATCATCGACAACATGCCGATGATCGGCACGATCAGCGACTGATCCGCCGTCAGGCCGATCTGGGTCTCCAGGTAGGTCGGCATGTAGGTCAGCAGCGTGTAGTTCACCACGTTGAGCGCGACGACGAGTCCCCCCAGCCGCAGGATCGGGCGCCAGTACTCGGTGATCAGATCGCGGAACTGCGACGAGGTGTCGTGCTCGGTCTCGCCCTTCTCCTCGAGCTCACGGAACACCGGGGTGTCCTCCAGCCGGGACCGCAGATACAACCCGATCAGGCCCATCGGTGCGGCGACCAGGAACGGCAACCGCCACCCCCAGTCGTGCATCTGCTCGTCACCCAGGGCCAGCGAGCATCCGAGCATCAACAACGCACCGAGCGAGAACCCGCCGAGCGTGCCGAACTCCAGGAAGCTCCCCAGCAGCCCGCGCCGGCGGCTGGGGGCGTACTCGGCCATGAACGTCGCCGCGCCGCCGTACTCGCCGCCGGTCGAGAAGCCCTGCACCATCCGCAGGCACACCAGCAGGAACGGCGCCCACATGCCGATCATGTCGTAGGTCGGCACCAGGCCCACGCAGAACGTGGCGCCAGCCATCAGCACGATCGTCATGGCCAGCACGCGCTTGCGGCCCAGGCGGTCGCCGAGCGGACCCCAGACGAAACCACCCAGCGGGCGCACCAGGAAGGACACCGCGAACGTCATCAGCGCCAGCAGCGTGGCGTTGGCGGCGTCACCGGGGAAGATCGCCGCAGAAATGTAGGTGACGCCGTAGGCGTAGATGCCGTAGTCGAACCACTCGGTGGCGTTGCCGATCGCCGATGCGGTGATGGCCTTCTTCAGCACTCCCGGTGGCGGCTCGGTCTCCGGTGCGGGTGGCTCTGTCCCTGCTTCGGAGTGTCGGGCGTCGCCGGACTGCACCTGTTACCTCCTGCTTCGGCCGATATCGACTCGCTCGAAGGTCCGGGGTACCCACTGGCCGGCTTTCGAACCAGCCCCCAGCAAACAGGCAGGGTCAGCGACCGTCTGCCGCGTCGTCGCCGTCGGTGGACGCGTCGGTGTCGGGATCGTGGGAATCAGAGGTCTCGGGTTCCATCGCGACGCTCCAGGACCGCTGATACGTCGGCCGGGCCTCGGTATGGTCGTCGGCCGGCTGCAGCGCGACGACCTTGCCGATCGCGCGGCGCAGCCCGGGCGGGCCCTCGACACGCAGGATCTGACCGATCCGGCCGGCGCGGTAGCGCAGCGGGGAACCGAGCAGCTCACCCATCACGACCCCGGCGCCGATGGCCAGCGCGGTGGCCGCGGCGGCCAGCGCCTGGCCCATGCCGGCACTGAAGTCGCGCTCGACGGCAAAGTAGAAGACCGCCCGGAAGACCGCGAGACCGGGCAGCATCGGGGTGATGCCGGCGGTGGCGGTCACCAGCGCCGGCGACTGCCGGCGGATCGAGATCAGGGTGGCGAGCAACCCGACCCCGACCGCGGCGATGCCCGTCGCGACCACCTGACCGAAGCCGGCGTTGCCCAGACCGATGAGCACCAGCTCGGCCAGCCCCGCAGCCAGCCCCGCGGTGAGCACCGCGCGGGGACGCGCGTAACTCGTCACGACCAGACACGCGCCCGCCAGCGCCGCTCCGGCGACCGCCAGGACGATGGCCTGCGGGTGCGAGGGCAGGACGAAGTACTCCGTGACCTCGACCTGCAGGCGGATCTGGATGCCCGCCAGCGACGCGACCTGCAGGCCGGCCAGGATGCCGACGACGATGCCCATGGTCAGGAACAACACGTCGCCCAGACGCGCCACGGCGGTGACCATGTAGCCGGTGAGTGCGTCCTGCACCGAGCCGACCAGCGTCATGCCCGCCAGCAGCATCACGATGCCGGTGGCGACCAGCGCCGACGGCCCGAGACCGAAGAACAGGTACGCCGCGACCGCGATCAGCGTCGCGATCGCCGCACCGGCGGCCTGCTGGAAGAACGAGGGGGTGCCCCGCCGGTTCAGCCACCGCAGGGTGCGGTCGATGAGCACCGATGCGGTCGCCGCCAGAATCCACGTCAGCCAGGTCCCGCCGAGCAGCATCGCGATGCCGAGCGCGAAACCGGCCCATCCCGCGGTGGCCACCCAGCGCGGATACGGGTGTGGTTGCTCGCTGAGTTCGTCCATCGCTTCGTGCGCCTCGTCGACCGAAACGCCGCCGGACGTGATGCGCCCCACCAAGGTGTCCAGCTGCGAGAGCCGGGTGTAGTCGGTCGAGCGGGCCTGCACCGCACGCATGATGGTGATCGGCGCGGTGTCGGCGGTCGGCGGGGCCGACACGAAGATCGTGGTGACGAAGACGTCGACGACACAGTCGGTGAGTTGGTAGGCGCGCGCGACGTCCTGGGCGGTGGCCACGACGTCGGCGGTGCCCGAACCCGAGGACAGCATGACCTCGGCCAGACGGATCGTCAGATCGAGCACCTTGCGGACGTGCGCGTCACTCGGGCCGCGCGTGGGGCGCCGGCGCTGTCCGGCGCCGGACGCGGGATCGCGCCGCCCGCGCAGTGCGAAGTTCACCGCGCGTCGGCGCCGGGTCCGGCCGTCCGATCCATCGGGGTTCATCACCGCACCACGATAGTAGGAACCACCGGATCCATCGGAACGCCATCGAATCGGTTCCAGGCCAACGTCTTTGAGAAAGGTATTGACAACATACAACCAATCGGTTGTATGTTATGGCGGTGGCCGTGATCGACGAGGACCGGGCGGATGCCGTGTTCCATGCGCTTGCCGACCGCACCCGGCGCGACATCATGCGCCGCGTGCTGGCCGGGGAGCACTCGGTGTCCGCACTGGCGGGGAAGTACGAAGTGAGCTTCGCCGCGGTGCAGAAACACGTCGCCGTCCTCGAGAAGGCAGGGCTGTTGACCAAACGTCGGCGCGGACGCGAGCAGTTGGCCAGTGGAGAGGTCGCCGCACTGCGGTCGGTGGCAGAGCTGCTCGGCGAACTCGAACAGGTGTGGCGCGCACGCGTCGCACGAATCGACGAACTCATCTCGACCGATGATCCCGAGGAGGATTGACCATGCCCGTCACCGACGTCTCCCACGACCTGGAGAACCTGACCCTGACCATCACTGCGGACTTCGCCGCCCCCGTGGCGCGGATCTGGCAGATCTACGCCGACCCGCGCCAACTCGAGAAGATCTGGGGCCCACCGGAATTCCCGGCAACAGTGGTCGACCACAGCCTCACCCCCGGTGGGCGGGTCACCTATTACATGACCGGACCCGACGGCGAGAAGTACCCGGGACTGTGGGAGATCACCGCCGTCGACGAACCGCGCAGCTTCTCGTTCCGGGACATGTTCGCCGACGCGGACTTCAACGTCGATCCGGCCATGCCGGTCTCACACAGCGTCTTCACCTTCACCGAGCGCGACGGCGCGACCCGCGCGGTGTACCTGAGCACCTACGAATCCGCCGAAGGTTTGCAGAAGGTGCTCGACATGGGCATGGTCGAGGGCGCCACCTCGGCGTTCAACCAGATCGACGGGCTGATCGCCGGCTGAGTCACGGGGTCGCGGTGCGGTTGCGCCGCAGGGCGATGACCACGACGGCCACCACCAGCGCGGCCGCGCCGGCCAGTGCGGCGACCATCACGTTCGTGGTCTCGCTCAGGCGCACCGCGATGCCCACCAACGCCCAGATCAGCACCGCGGCGTAGGCGATGTCGTTGTGCCGCAGGGACATCACAAGCCCCAAGGCGGCGGCGACGAGCACCATGATGACCCCCCAGGTCGGCTCGGAGATCCCGAATCCCGATCAGCCCGCGTCGTCGAGCGTGATGGTGGCGTTGGCGATCGTCGCGACCGAGATCCAGCCGAGGTACACCCGGAAGGGCACGTGGACGGTCCAGAACTCCAGCGTCGACGCGGCCGGCCTGGCGTACTGGATGCGGTAGATCGCGATCAGCGTGCCCAGCAGGACCAGCATCACCACCATGCTCAGCGGGAACGCGTTGTGGTGCCAGGCGAACAACCAGCCGCAGTTGGCCACCGCGGTCACCAGATACAGCGGCGCGATCGCGCGGGCGGCGCCGCTGTCCGGGCGGGCGCGGGCCGTCGACAGGAACATGTAGACGCTGAAGGCGATCAGGCCGACGTAGATCAGGCTCCAGATGGAGAACACGTAGCCGGCCGGGACGAAGTACACCTCGACGCGGCGGGTGACGTCCCCGGTGGTCTGACCGTTGATGGGCAGACTGTTGGCCAGGTAGTTGACGATCAGGGTGGCCACGGTCGCCACGGCGACGGCGATCGGCATCACGAACGCTGAAGTCGAGCGGCGCTCGACGGTCGAACTGGCCACAGGTACTCCTCTGTCGGAAATGCGGACGTGGGGACACATGCCCAGTGGCGACGATCTTGAACCTTCGGTTACCCCCAGGCGCTGGGGTCGCCGGGCGGCGGCGGAGACATTCGCGGCTTGAGCCGCACCGACGGCATCGGCGGGGCCGGCAGCCGCTGGACCTGTCCCTGGTATCCCTCGACCGCTCCGAAGCGGTCGGACCCGGCTTCCCACTGTGTGCGGTACTCGACGATCTCATCGTGGGTGCGTCCGATGAAGTTCCACCACATCATCACCGGTTCTGTGAACGGCTCGCCGCCGAGGAGCATCACCCGCGCCGGCCTGTCGCCGGGATTCGTCAGGTGCAGCCGGTCGAGTCCCGGTGGCAGATAGCCCAGTTCGGT
This sequence comes from Mycobacterium sp. pV006, assembly GCF_041287115.1. NCBI lineage: Bacteria > Bacillati > Actinomycetota > Actinomycetes > Mycobacteriales > Mycobacteriaceae > Mycobacterium > Mycobacterium sp. pV006. Next base: position 386,119 of record NZ_JBGGKT010000002.1, read on the forward strand.
GGGGGAGAGCTCGGTGCCCGCGACGACCACCGGCCCGACATCGACCAGGACCCCGTGCTCGAACTCGCGAGCGACGTCGAGGCTCACCTCCGCGTGCGGGTCCAGCACGAGTTCGGCGCCCAGCAGGGGGGTGTGTGCCGTGACCGGCGACGTATCCCCGGCCAAGCTGCCCAGCAGGACGCGCGCCGTGGCGCCGTCGAGGGCCACCGGTTCGGGTTCGGCGTGTTCGAAGCGGCGCGGCAGGTCGCGGGCGTCGTCGGGCAGCACCACCCACAGTTGGACGCCGTGCAGGGTCGAGGTCGTCGGCGTGGAGACCTCCGAGTGCGCCACGCCGTGACCGGCCGTCATGAGGTTGACCTCGCCCGGGCGCACCACGGCGTGCGCGCCGGTGGTGTCGCGGTGCTCGATCTCGCCCTCGAAGAGCCAGCTGACCGTCTGCAGGCCGGTGTGCGGATGTGGAGCCACATCCATGCCGCCGGTGCGCGCCACGTCGTCGGGTCCGTAATGGTCGACGAAGCACCACGCGCCGATCAGCGACCGGGCCCGCTGCGGCAGCGTCCGGCGCACCGTTATCGCGCGCGGCCCGCCGAGCGGAACCTCCCGGCTGGTGACGATCTGGACCGCGGTCATGGCTCCATCCTCACCGGTGGGTCAACCCCTGGTTCGCCGCGCCGGCGCGCGCACCGATAGGTTTTGTCACGTGATGACTTCAGCGCTGCGCACCCTGATCCGGTGGATCACCCCTGCCCTGACGGTCGCCGCCGTCGCCGCCACCGCCGGGGTGGGGGCTGCGACGTACATCGATCCCGCACCGCAGGTCCGGCTGGTCAGCGATGCGAACCCGCTGGTGGACCAGCCGTTCTACGTCAACCCGCACTCGAAGGGGATGCGGGCGCTGGCGAGCAACCCGGACCCGCTGCTGGAGGCGGTCGTCAACACGCCCACGGCGTATTGGATGGACCACCTCTCCACCCCGTCGGTCGACGCGAAGTACATCCAGACCGCGCAGGCCGCCGGCACCATCCCGGTGCTGGCGCTCTACGGCATCACCAACCGCGACTGCGGCAGCTACGCCGCCGGCGGGTTCGGGTCGGCCGGCGCCTACCGCGCGTGGATCGACGGCGTGGCCGCCGCGATCGGCCCCGGCCGTGCCGCGGTCATCCTCGAACCCGACGCACTGGCGATGATCGACTGCCTGTCCGCCGGTCAGCAGGAGGAACGTCTGGAGTTGATCGGCTATGCCGTCGACACCCTGACCCGCAACCCGGGCACCGCGGTCTACGTCGACGCCGGACACCCGCGCTGGGTGGCCGCCGACGTGATGGCCGACCGACTCAACCGCGTCGGCGTCGCCAAGGCGCGCGGCTTCAGCCTCAACACCGCGAACTTCTTCACCACGCCGGAAGTGACCGGCTACGGCGAGACGATCTCGAACATGACCGGCGGCAAGCACTACGTGATCGACACGTCGCGCAACGGGGCCGGGCCGGTCGAGGGGGACGATCTGTACTGGTGCAACCCGAGCGGCCGGGCGCTGGGCGCGCGACCGACCACCGAGACCGGCAACCCGCGGATCGACGCGTTCCTGTGGGTCAAGCGTCCCGGCGAATCCGACGGCGCCTGCCGCGGCTTCCCGAGTGCGGGCACCTTCATGGCCCAGAACGCCATCGACCTGGCCCGCGCCGCCGGCTGGTAAACGCGCCTACGCTGGCGTCGGTGTTCTTCCTCTTCGGCTACGGCGCCAAGCAGAAACACCTCGGCCCCGGTGGAGTCCGGACGTGTCCGCGCTGCCACAACACCACGCAGTGGTCGCGGGTGCGGGAGTTCAAGCAGTTCACGCTGTTCTTCATCCCGGTGGCGCGGTGGAAGCGCCGCACCTTCGAGATGTGCGGGATCTGCGGGACCGCTGTCGCGGCGTGATCGCCGTCAGGGGTGGCGCACGGCGGCCTCGACGGCAGCCTGCACCCCGGCACCCGCGCAGTGCATCGGTTCCACCGAGCGCAACGTCCGGCACAAGACGAACGCGCCCTCCAATGCGGTCAGCGTGATCGTCGCCAGCCGGCGGCATTCGGCCTCGTCGACGCCGAGCTGGGCGAACCACATCGACAGGCCGGTCAGCCAGCTGCCGAACACCTCGGCGGCCTCGAGTCGCAGCGTCTCGTTGGTGCTGGCGACCTCCAGCGCGATGGTCTCGATCGAGCACGCCTCGCTGTAGTCCTGGGCCGCAAGATTGTTCCCGGCGTTCTCGAACAGCTGCGGGATGCCGGTGCGCGGATGGATGTCAGCGAGCTGAGCGCCGACGAACTCGGCGTACCGGATGCCTTCCCGACGGATGACCTCGACGGTGATGGCTTCCTTGCCGCCGGGGAAGTGGTGATAGATCGAGCCGAACGGTGCCTGCGCGGCCTGCGAGATCTGTTTCAGCCCGGTCGCGGGCATGCCCTGCCGTCGGTACAACTCCGCGGTCGCATCCAGGATGCGGTCGCGGGTACTGGGTCCGGGCATCACAACTCCTTCTTGCGCATCGTGCCATGACAGCCTACCGTCGGAACAAATAGAACGATCTATCTAGGGAGTGGAATGGTGCTCACCGCGCAGACCCCGTCCGGTCCGATCGCCTACGACGACACCGGGGGCGACGGGCCGGTCCTGGTCTTCGGCCACGGCCTGCTCATGGACGGTCGCCAGTGGCGCAAGGTGATTCCGTTGCTGCCGGGGTACCGCTGCATCACACCGACCCTGCCCATGGGGGCCCACACCGTGCCCATGCACTCCGACGCCGACCTGACGCAGACGGGGATGGCCAACATCGTCGCCGACTTCCTCGACGCGCTCGATCTCGAGGACGTCACCCTGGTGCTCAACGACTGGGGCGGTGGGCAATTCGTCATCACCGAGCGCCGCGACAAGCGGATCGCGCGCCTCGTGCTGGCCTCCTGTGAGGCCTTCGACAACTTCCCGCCCAAGCCGGCCCGCCCGGCGATGGCGTTGTGCCGCCTGCCCGGCGGCGCGTGGATGCTGAGCCGGATGCTCGGCACCCGGTTCTTCCGCCACAGCAGACAGGCCTACGGCGGGCTCGCCAAGACCGGGCTGCCCGACGCACTGTTCGACGAATGGTTCCGCCCCGTCGTCGAGAGCGCCGCGATTCGGCGGGATTTCGCCAAGTTCGGCACCGGGTCCCCACCGCGGCACCGGCTACTCGAAATGTCGCAGCAGTTGGGGACTTTCGATCGCCCGGTGCTCATCGTGTGGGCGAGCGAGGACCGCATGATGCCGGTTGCGCACGCGCATCGGTTGGCCGAACTGTTCCCGGACGCACGGACGGTGATCGTCGAGAACTCCTGGACGTTGATCCCCGAGGATCAACCCGAGGCGATGGCCCGGGCCCTACGCGACTTCGTCGGCTGAGGCGGGTTCGCCGATCCGGACGGTGTCGCCGTCGCGGACGGTCCCGCCGCTGACCACCTCGGCGTACAGACCCGCGCACGGACCCACCCCGAACTCACCGGCCTGCACCCGGTTGTGCTCCTGTGGATACCGCACCGAGTGCGGCGACCGGGGCAGGTCGCCGTGTTCGAGCGTCGGGACCGAGCACCGCGGTGTGGGCAGCGCGCCCCGCAGCACGACCTCACCGAGATGCACCGTCCGGCCGACCCAGTCGTTCTCCACGAACGGCGGTGTGCCGTCGACGGTTTCGATCACGAAGTTCGGCCGATAGCGCACCGACTCCGCCTCGTCGAAACCGATGGCGTCCAGCGTCGACGAGGCGATCAGGTGCACCGCGGAGTGGTCGACGAAGGCGCCGCCCGGGGCGCCCTGGGCGAGCTCGAGCAGCACGATCTCGGTTTCGGCGTCGAGACCCTGGGCCAGCACGTCATCCGGATCAGGGCGTTCGAGCACCGCCCCGGCCGAGCGCTCGTCAGCCATGTGCACGGTGCGGCCCAGCAGTTCCGACAGCGGGCCTGCCGCCTCGGTGACCGGCACGGTACGGCCGTCCGGCAATGTCACGACCACGCCGTCGTCACCCGTGGTGGCCGTGCACTCCAGCAGGCGCCGCCACAACCGGGGGTTCTTCGCGGTGGCGACCCGGCCCGACTCGTCGTCGATCAACGCATAACGCCGATCACCGACCACGCCCATCGGACCCACGTCCAGCGTCGCGCACCGCTCACCCAGCATCGACTTCACCGGGTACCGGCGCAACACCGACACCCGCCCCACCGAACCATTGCCGTTCGTCATACCCATCCCGTCACGTGTTCGTCAGTTCTGTCCCGGTTACCCGGCCACTGGCCGGGGTAACGCCATGGAATGTCTCACGCCGTCGGCCACTTCGACATTCTCGTCCTCGGCGGGGGCAATGCGGGGCTGTCCGCGGCGGCCCGCCTGATCCGCAAAGGCGTGCGCGACGTCGCGCTGATCGAGCCGCAGAGCGTGCACACCTACCGACCGCTGCTGTCCTACGTCGGAGGCGGACAGGCCCGGCAACACACCGCCGAACGTACCCAACGCTCGGTGACCCCGCGCGAGTGCACCTGGATCCAGGACTCGGCGGTGGTCGTGGATCCCGAGCGGTCGACGGTGCAGTGCGCTTCGGGACGGCAGTACCACTACGGCGATCTGGTGGTCGGCACCGGGCTGGTCCCCGACGACACCGAGTTGCCCGGTATCGACGCCGCGCTCGAAAGCCCCGCGGTGACCAGCAATTACCTCGACCGCGCCCAGAAGACGTGGGCACTGGTGAGCACGCTGCGCGCGGGCGCCCGAGCGGTGTTCACCGTGCCCCGCGCTCCGGTGAGCTGTACGGGTACCACGATCAAGCCGCTGTTCCTGGCTGTCGACCACTGGCGCCGGACCGGCCGCCTGGACAGCCTGGACCTGACGCTGGTGGTCGACCGCCCGCAGCTGCTGGGTGTGCCCGAACTGGACGTGCGGATCGCAGATGCGTTGCAGCGCATCGGAGTTCGAGTGCTCTACGACACCCGCGTCGAGTCGGTCGATGCCGGCCGGCGTTCGGTGACGGTGGTCCGGGACGCGCACCGCGAACAGCTGGACTTCGACCTGCTGCACCTGGTCCCGCCGTTCCGGGGACCGGCTTGGGTCGGGCACTGCGGGTTGGCCGGCGCGCACCCGCACGGCCTGGTCGACATCGACGCGGCGACGCTGCGCCACCGCACCCACGACAACATCTGGTCCGCGGGAGACGGGGCCGCAGTGGACACCGACCCCTCCGGAGGGGCGCTGCGCCGCCAGGTCTCGGTACTCGTCGACAACCTGTCGGCCGCACGCCGTGGGCAGGTTCTGAGCGACTACGACGGCTACACCGTGGCTCCCGTCGCGATCGACGGACGGCACCTCGTCGCCGGCGAGTTCGACCGGAGCGGGACGCTCGCGTCGTCGCTGCCGTCGTTCCTCGACTCCACCAAGCCGCGTCGCTCCGCGTGGGCGTTCGACCGCTACGTGCTGCCGCAGATGTACTGGCACCAGATCCTCAAAGGCCGGGTGTAGCGCTCGTCTCACCTTCCCGCGGTGTCGAGAGTGCGCAGCCCCTGGTCCCAGCGTGCGAACCGCAACCGGTTGCACACCAGACGGGTGGTCACCGTCGCGGCGACGGCGACGGTCAGCGTCAACCCGAGCAGCACCACGGCGATCGTGACGCCCTCCACGGCCGCGTGCGGACTGGACCCCGGCGCCCTCGTCAACTCACCGTTCTCGTCGACCCACACCGGCACCACGTCGCCCGGTGCGGTCGACGAGGACACCCGCACCTCGCCGGAGTGCACCTGACCCGCGGCGGTCCAGCGGGCCGGCACCGTCACCACCGAGGTACGCGGCGACAGGTCGCTGCGGTCCGGTGCGGCCGTCACGGTCGCGTCGACCCGGGTGGTCGTCTGCGCCTGATGTGCATACCGGTCCTGGCGGGCGTCGTAGACGGCGGTGCCGACCGCACCGACGACCGGCAGGGCCAACAGCGACCCCAGCATGATCACGGTCAACACGGCAGCCTCGATCCGGTCGATACCGCGGACCAGCGGGTCTCTGCCCCGCAACCGGACCAGGGCAGGCCACCGCGGCCAGCCGAACTCGAAAGTCGTCACCTCACCGGACTCCGTCGGTGGTCCGGCGGCCTCGTGCTGATCTCTGGCTCCGTGGGAGCGCACGGCCCTCTCCTCTCCTTGGCTGTGGTCGTCCGGTCGCCGCGGGGCGTACCGGCGGACAGGTCAGGTGGTGCTCGCGCGCTCGGTGGAAGACGGCAGCGCAAGCAGCGCTGTCTCCATGGTCGCGCAGGAGAGGTGAGTCAAGATTGCGCCGCTCGAACAATTGCGGCCCATTCGATTGTTCCTTCGACACAAATCGGGCCCGGACACAGCGTCGGCTGCATCCGGGCCCGTGAACGTGACGTCAGGTTTCGGAGGGCTTCTCCACCGCGTCGTCGGGGAGAGGCAGACCTTCTGCACCGGGAGTGGCGGGAGCCAGCGCTTCCTCCTCCTGCGAAGTGGACTCGGGCGTTACATTCTCGTTTGCAGCTGTCATGGTTGAGTCCTTACCCGGCGGTGGCCGCCGGTAACCACGTCATGCCCACTTCGCGGTGGCCCACTTCTCGAACAACCCCAGCAGCGAATCGGTGAACTTGCCCAGCAGCGCCAACGAGATGATCGCCAGGAAGATCCGGTCGACGCGGCCGTTCTGACCGGAGTCGAGCAGCAGGAACCCCAGCCCCATCGAGCTCGCGATCAGCTCGGCGGCGACCAAAAACAGCCAGGACTGCGCCAGCGCCAGCCGCAGCGCCGACACCGTCGACGGCACCACCGCGGGCAGCAACACCGTGGTGAAAAGGCGCAGACCGCGCAGCCCGAAGGCCCGCCCCGCCTCGATCAGGTGCGCGTCGACGTGGCGCAGCGCCGCGCCGACGACGGTGTAGACCGGGAAGAACGCTCCGATCGCGATCAGGATGATCTTGGAGTCCTCGCCGATGCCGAACCACAGGATCAGCAACGGCACCCAGGCCAGCGACGGCACCGCCCGCACCCCGGCCAGCGTCGGCGCCAGCAGCACCCCGCCCAGCCGGGACAACCCCACGAGCGCGCCGAGCGCCAGGCCGAGCGCGGCGCCGAACGTGAAGCCCAACAGCACGCGTTGCGTCGAGATCGCCACGTACTGCCCGTAGAGCCCCCGCTCGATCAGGTCCACCGCGGCCGCCCACACCATCGACGGTGACGGCAGGATCGACACCGGCACCATCGCGTGCGACGAGACCCACTGCCACAGCGCGAGAATCAGCACAGGAAGCAGCGCACCGCCCAGAACGTGCCACCGAGGTCCGGCCCGCTGGACCGACCCCGTTGCCGCGTCGGCGGTCACGACGACGACGGGATGCGGCCCGGATCGGCCTTGGTGGCGAAGCTGTCGTCGATCAACCCGGCCAGCGCGTCGTCGACCTGCTGTCGGGACGGCACATCGCCGAGGTCGACGAAGATCGGGCCGATCTTCTCGAGTACGGCGATCTGCGCGGCACCGGGTACCTGCTCGACGTCGAGGTTGGACCGCTCGGTGATCACCTTCTGCGCCACCGGAAGATCGAGTCCGGCGACGTCGGCGAGGATCTCGGCGGTGCGGTCCGGGTTGGCGGCCGCCCACTGCGCGGCGGCGGCGTAGGCATCGACGACGAGTTGGGCGAGCTCGGGTTGCTCGGTCAGGAAATCCTCACGCGCATTGAGGAATCCGTAGCTGTTGAAGTTCACGTCGCGGAAGAACAGGGTCGCGCCGGTCTGCTCGGCGCCCGCCATGATGGGATCCAGTCCCGCCCACGCGTCGACCGATCCGTTCTGCAGCGCCGCCCAGCCGTCGGCGTGCTGGAGGTTCTGCACGGTGATGTCCTGGGCCGACAACCCGTTGGCGTCCAACGCCTGCAACAGGAAGAAGTACGGATCGGTGCCCTTGGTGGCCGCGACGTTCTTGCCGCGCAGCTGCGCGACATCGGTGATGGGGCTGCCCTTCGGGGCGACGAGCGCGGCCCACTCGGGCTGCGAGTAGATCGCGATGGTCCGGATCGGGGAGCCGTTGGACCGGGCGAGCAGTGCGGCCGACCCGGCGGTCGAGCCGACGTCGTTGGCCCCGGCGCGTAATGCCTCGTTGGCCTTGTTCGACCCGGCCGACTGCACCCAATTGACCTGCAGCCCTCGCGCTTCGAGCCACCCCTGATCCTTGATGATCAGGCTCAGCGGGTTGTAGGTGGCGAAGTCGATGTCGAGGACCTGCCCGGCCAGTGGGCGGTCGTCGTCGGCGGAACGCGCGGACCCGGCGTCCTCACCCGAGACGCATGCGGTCAGTAGCAGCGCCGTCGAGGCGACGACGGCACTCAGGGCTGCTCGGATGCGACGGTGTTTCATACGGGGCTCCCGTGATCGGCGGATAGTGCGGTGACATCAGGTGTTCGGACGTGGCGCGGCACACCGAGTCCGTCGAGGAGTCGGGCACGCAACTCGGCCAGCTGCGCCGAACCCCGGTCGCGCGGGCGTGGGCCGGGCACCACGACGGTCTGCCGGATCGTCGCGCCGGGTGTGTCGCCGTCGCTGCCGAGCAGGATCACGCGGTCGGCGAGCTGCAGCGCCTCGTCGACGTCGTGGGTGACCAGCAGCACCGTCGTCGGGGCGGCGGTGTGGACGTCGAGCAGCAGGTCCTGCATCTTGAGCCGGGTCAGTGCGTCCAGTGCGCCGAACGGTTCGTCGAGCAACAGCACACCGGGCCCGCGGGCCAGCGCCCGCGCGAGCGAAGTCCGTTGCGCCATACCGCCGGACACCTCCCGCGGCCGGTGCCGCGCGAACTCGGTGAGCCCCACGAGGTCGAGCAGGTTCGCCACGGTCGCTCGAGCCTGTGCCGTCGGAGTCCGCGGGGGCAGGCCCAGGGCGACGTTGTCGGCCAGTGAACGCCACGGCAGCAGCCGCGGCTCCTGGAACGCCACCGCGCAGCGCGGATCGAAGGGCTCGACGGGAGCGCCGTTGATGTGCACGGCACCGGACGAGGGTGCGTCGAGGCCGGCCGCGATGCGCAGCAGTGTGGACTTGCCGCACCCGCTGGGTCCCAGCACCGCGACGATCTCGCGGGCGTGGATCTCCAGCGTCAGGTCGCGCAGCACGGCGCGGGAAGCCGTTCTGCGGGAGGCGAATCGGCGTCCCAGCCGACGCAGCGACACGGTCCCGGCCGGATCGTGGGCGCGGGTTCGGATGACCGGGGTGCGCGCGGACATTCGGGGACTCCAGCCAGACGGTGCGGTGACAGAACCCCCATCGTGGCCGCGGCGCCGGCGTCGGTCACGGGTTTACCGCACGCCGATCGGAAGTGTCATCGCCTCCGAAGCGGCGCACGCGCGGCAGGGGGATCCTGGCGGCTCAGCAGACGCAGTCCGGCGACGGCACCGATGATGCCCGCGAGGAACACCAGTTTGGCACCCTAGATCGGCGGCACGCGTCCGGCCCAGGGCAGGGCCTGCTCGAGCTGCGCGGCGAGCCGGATCAGCGTGGCCTCGCCGGCCAGCGGAGCCACGAACTGCACACCGAGCGGCAGGCCGTCGGCGGTCCAGTGCAGCGGCAACGAAATAGCCGGGCGCCCAGTGAGATTCGCCAGCTGCGTGTAGGGCACCCAGTTCAGGTTCTGGTCGATGATGTCGTCGACGATCTTGGTGAACCGCAGCAGGCTCGCGGTGCGGGTCTTGATCAGCACGTCGGCGCCGCGTTGCAGCAGGACCGGAAGGTCGAACTCGCCGAGCTTGGGCGGCGGCGTCGCCAGCGTCGGGGTGAGCAGCAGATCGTAGGACTCGAAGAACGTGGTCAGGCGGCGGGTGTGGTGATGGCGCCGTTGCACGGCGTCGACGTAATCGACGCTGCTGGTGGCGCGGCCCAATGCGGCCAGCAGCACGGTGTCGCGTTCGAACGCGTCGTCTCCGGCGCCGCTGCGTGCTTTGGCGTCGGCGAGCTCCCATGCGGTGTAGACGAACCAGGTGAGCAGGAAGTCGCGGGCCAACGCGGCGTCGTCGAAAGGCGCCGCGGCGAGCTCCTCGACGTGATGGCCGAGGTCGGTCAGCGCGGCGACGGTCCTGTCCACCGCGGCGCGCGCCTCGGGGTGCGGGTTCGGGTTGATGGCCGACGGCACCCGCACACCGATGCGCAGCCGCCCGGCCGGAGTGCCGACACAGTCGGCGAACGTCGTGTCGGGCACCCCCGGCACGTACGGTGCCCCGGGCTCTCCGCCGCGCAGCACATCGAGCATGGCCGCGGTGTCGCGGACCGAGCGCGAGACGACGCCCTGCACCGCGGCGCCGTGCATCGACTCACCGACGGCCGGGCCCGACGGGGTCAGGCCGCGGCCGGGCTTGAGGCCCACCAGACCGCAGCAGGCCGCCGGAATCCGGATCGACCCGCCGCCGTCGTTGGCGCCCGCGCACGGCACGATGCCGGCGGCCACCGCCGCGGCCGACCCGCCCGAGGACCCGCCCGGGGACCGGCTCAGGTCCCACGGGTTGTGCGTCGCACCCCAGAACTCGGGTTCGGTGATGCCCTTGGCGCCGAACTCCGGGGTGTTGGTCTTGCCGAAGATGACCAGCCCGGCGTCGAGCCAGCGCGCGACGACGGTGGAGTGTTCGGCCACCGGCAGTGCGGCCAACGCCCGGGAGCCGGCCGAGGTGGGCAGCCCCGCGTAGTCCTGTGCCAGGTCCTTGATCAGGAACGGGACACCGGCGAACGGGCCCGAGCGGGGCCGCTCGGGCTCGGCCGGGACGTCCCGCACGATCGCGTTGAGGCGGGGGTTGACCGCGGCGGCCCGCTGCCGGGCCACGTCGAGAAGTTCTGCCGCGGTCACCTCTTTGGCGGCGACCAGCTCGGCCAGCCCGGTGGCGTCGTAGGTGCGGTATTCGTCGAAGTCCACCGTCTGACCGTACGTAACCGGCGCCCCGATGGGGCGGTCAGTGTCGCACGGGGGTGCGCGGCCGCGCGCAGCTGACCGGGGTGGCCGCGGGCTGCTTCTGGGGCGTGCGCGGTGTGCGGGCGTCCTCGCGGCTGATCCGCCGGTTGAGGGCGCGCTGTTCGCGCGCGGTCAGGGATCGGCTGTGCGCGATCAGCAGGTCGAGTTGTTGCCAGCTCAGTCCGTCGAGGTCGCCGTCCTCGTCGTGGGTGGCGATGACGACGCAACCGTGCAGCAGCGGCACGTCCTTGGGGGTGAAGGTGGTGGTGGCGAGCAACAGTTCGGTCGCGCGCCTGTTGACCCGCCGCTGGCATCCGCGGGTGGTGGGGCTGAACCAGAAGTCGAACTGACGGTCGGTGCTGGTCAGCGACTGCAGCCCCTGGTCGGCGATCAGGGTGTCGATGTCGGCTTTGGTGTAGGCGCGCGTCTCATAAACGGCGCCGTTGGTGCTGAAGTAAAGGACTGTGTTCATCGTGATGATCCATTCGACTCTTTTCTCGGTGTGAGCCCGGCTGACGTTCGCCGACCCTGTGACAAAAGTTACCCGTGTGGCAATTGGGACAAACCTTCGTAACGATTGAAAAACGTCGGGTTTGTTCGAGCGGACCGCTGCGGCGCGGTTACGCGGCCTCGCCGGACGCATGCTGAACGCGGTTGCCGCCGCGCCGCTTCGCCGAGTACATGGCCGCGTCGGCCTCGCGGACCAGGCGGTGGAAGGTGGCTTTGGCCTCGTCGGCGCCGACGTCGTCGAGCGCCGCGGTCGCGGTGCCCACACTGGCCGTCACGCTGTAGGAGATCGACTCCACCGCGGCGCACAGGCACTGCGCCCACGCCGTCGGATCGGCGGATTTGACGACGTCGGCGACCAGGAACTCCTCACCACCCATGCGGCACACCAGCGCGGTCTCGGGGCAGGCGCCGGTCAGCGCGTGCGCCACCTCGACCAGCGCCTCATCACCGGCGGCATGGCCGTAGATGTCGTTGATCGACTTGAATCGGTCCAGGTCCACCAGGGCCAAGACCAGGTAGGCATCGCCTCGACGTGCCACCAGACGTCCGACGACCGCGTCGGTGAACGCCCGCCGGTTCAGCAGCCCGGTCAGCGGGTCGCGGTCCGAGCTCAACAGGTCGGAGCGCAACGCGCGCACCACCACCTGAATCGCGAACGGCACGCCCACGTTGAGTTCGAGCACCAGGAACAGTCCGGTCAGCGCGAGCACCGGTTCGCCGGCCTCGGCGACCCGGTAGGTCAGCACCGCGCCCACCGTCATCGCCAACAGGAAGTTGATCAGCATGTAGCGGGGCGTGTGGAAGAACGCGATGTAGCCCCCCGACACCGCCAGCGCGCTGCACGCCATCAACCCGATCAGCGGTTCGGCCTGCCAGAGACAACCGAGCGCGATCGTCATGCTGCCGATGGCGGCGAAGATGATCGACTCGATGCGGTTGGGCCACCGCGTCATCCACAAGACGGCCAGCGTCAGCCCGGCGATCGCCGAGAGCGCCGCGAGGATCCCGGCGAGTCGGTTGTCGACCGACGCCGGACCCCACACGGCGTTGACCGGAACCAGCGTCAGCGAGGCGGCGACCACCACCATCATGCGGCGCATCGGCCGGGCCATCCCGCGTGCCTGCAGATAGCCACTGAGCCACATGAAGTGGTCGGGTTCCCGCCACCACCTCACGATCCAGTGCATTCGCCACGTCTCCCGAATACGTTGCAACCGCAGGCCGCAAGTTCTTCTGCTGTTTGCTCACGGTACATGTGCGAGCGGCCCCGCGGAGAGCGCTCGGCGGACCGGTGCTCATTTGCGAAGCGTGAGCAACGATCGCGTGCTCGTCCCCGGGCCCCGGCCACCGCGCCGACCAGGTTTGCCGGGGCCGCCGTTTGTCAATATCCCCAGCCATGGCGGGCTTCGACGACGTGCTCGGATGGGTCAAGGAACAGGTGGCCGCGCGTGTGCCGAAAGCCGACCTCGACCAGCGCGACGCGGACTACATCCGGGAGCAGCTTCCGGGGCTGTGGCTGCTGGCCTCGTTGTATTTCCGCGCCGACGTCCGTGGGCTCGACCGCATCCCCGCCGACGGTCCGGTGCTGATGGTCGGCAACCACAGCGGCGGCAACGTCCCGCCGGACACGTTCGTGTTCACGTTGGCGTTCTGTTCCTACTTCGGTGTCGAGCGCCCGTTCTACCAACTCGCCCACAACCTCGTGGTGTCCGCGCCGCCGCTGGCGTCGCTGCGCAAATTCGGCACCGTGGCGGCCAACCCGGACAACGCGCGCCTGGCACTCGAGTCCGGGGCCGCGCTGCTGGTGTACCCGGGCGGCGACTACGAGGTCTTCCGCCCGTTCTGGGAACGCAACAAGGTCGACTTCGGCGGACGCAAAGGTTATGTGCGCCTGGCTCGCGAAGCCGGGGTGCCGATCGTGCCGATCGCCAGCGTCGGCGGCCAGGAGAGTGTGTTCTTCCTCAGCCGGGGGCAGGGATTGGCCAAGTTGCTCGGCGTCGACAGACTGTTGCGGCTCAAGAGCGTTCCGATCGCCATCGCCCCGCCGTGGGGCCTGGTGGTCGGCGACCTGACCGGACACATCCCGTTACCGTCGAAGATCGTCGTCGAAGCGCAGGAGCCGATCACCGCCGAGGAGATCGAGGCCGGCGACGACGATGCCGTCCATGACAAGGTCGAGGGCGCCTTGCAGGCCGCCGTCGACCGGCTCGCCGCCGAACGACGATTCCCGGTGCTCGGATGAGGCTGCAACGCAGCGTCGTCATCGACGCCGACCCCCACGCCGTCTGGAAGCACGTCAGCGATCCCGGCTGCTATCCGGAGTTCATGGCCAGCCTCGAGCGCTGGGAGGTCGTCACCTCCGGCGAGGTCGGGATCGGTTCGCGCTACACCGTGCACTGGAAGGTGGGCTCGGTACCGATCGGCGGTGTCGTCGAGGTCGTCGAGTTCGAGGAGGCGCGCGACCTGGCCTGGGTCGGGATCACCGGCGTCACCCTGCGCGGCCGGTTCCGGCTGCGCCCGGCTGAAGACGGCCGCACCAAGGTGACGTTCCGGCTCTCCTACGAGGCGCCCGGCGGTCTGCTCGGACTGATTGCCGACCGGGTCGCCGCCCGCCAGGTGGCCCACATCATGAACCAGACCCTCGACCGCCTGAAGGATCTGGTCGAAGGCTGAGGTGCGCGAAATCCGGCGCACGGGATAACCGAGCAAACTCGGCGATCCGCAGCGGCCGGGACGCGCCGCGCTGTCGTGCGAACCTGAGCGACCCTCCGGTAAGGGGTTCGGTATACCGTCTCGGTATGCAGAACGTGACGGTGATCACCGGAGGAGCCGGCGGCATGGGTGTCGCGACGGCCAACATCGTCGGCCGCGACCATGTCCTGGTCCTCGCCGACGTCCGCGGAGACCGTCTCGACGCCGCGACCGCGGACCTCGCCGACAAGGGCATCAGTGCGACACCGGTGCACTGCGACGTCACCGACCAGAAGGCCGTCGATGAGATGTTCGATCGCGCAGCCGCTCTGGGCCCGGTGCGCGCGGTCATCCACACCGCCGGGGTCAGTCCCAGCATGGGGGACGCCGACTACGTGATGCGCACCAACGCACTCGGCACGCTCTATGTCAACGAGGCGTTCTTCGCCCGCGCCGAACCGGGATCGGCCATCGTCAACGTGGCCTCGATGGCCGCGCACCTGGTGCCCGAAGAGATGATCCCCACGGCGAAGTTCGCGCTGGCGCTCGACGACGACGCAGCGTTTCTGGCCGAGATGCGCGCGGCATGCGAGATCGTGCCCGACGAGATGCGGTCGGGCATCGCGTATGCGTTCAGCAAGGCCTTCGTGAAGTGGTACAGCAGCTCGCAGGCCGAACGGTTCAACACCCGGACCCTGCGCATCGTGTCCGTCTCGCCCGGCTCCGTCGACACCGAGATGGGCCGGCTCGAGGAGCAGGCCGGCGCCGGTGCGCTGGTCGCCGACGCCGCCGTGCCCCGATGGGGGCGACCCGAGGAGATGGCGGAGTTGTTCGCATTCCTCGCCGGTGACAAGGCCGGCTACCTCACCGGCACCGACATCCTGAACGACGGCGGCGTCGTCGCCTCGGTGCGCGAACGTGCCCGCGTGGCCGCGCAGGGTTGACCCTTGACCGACTCGCATTACGTTACGTAACGTAATGGATATGACAGTCGGACGCCGCTGGTGACGTCACCCGAACCGGGCCGCGGTCGTCGCCGGAATCCTGCCACCGACGACGCCATTCTGGCCGCGGCGCGACGACTGCTGGTCAGCGACGGCTACGAAAGTCTGTCGATCGAAGCGGTCGCGCGCGCCGCCGACACCACGCGCCCGACGATCTACCGGCGCTGGCCGTCCAAGGTGCACCTCGTCTTCGACGCGGCCTTCGGCGACGTCGCTGCCCACGAGCCCTTCGTCGGCACCGGCCGGTTCGACGACGACCTGCGCCTGTTCGTGGAGCGGGTGGTCCGGTTCTGGACCGACCCGGTGGTCGAAGCCGCCGCCATGGGCATCCTGGCCGAGCGCCACCGGGACCCGGAACTGTCCATCCGCGCTCAGCAGCTGCTCGACGACTCCACCCGCGCAGAGTTCCTGACCCTGGTCGACGGCGGCGTCGCTGCGGGAGTTTTCCGGTCCGACGTGGACGGCGACATGCTCTACGACGTGCTGATCGGCAGCACCTTCTACGGGGTTCAGGTGCTCGGCCGCCGCGCCGACACCGACTTCGTCGACCGCATCTGTTCAGTGTTGTTGCGCGGCACCGCCGCCGGAATGGAGGACACGTGAAAACCAACGCAGGCCCGGAGCTTTCCGCAGCCTTCAATGAGCTGCTCGACGAACTGCGCGCCGTGGAACGCAAACTGCTCGACGCCGACCCGCCGCTGAGTGAACCCGACCTGCTCGACGGCTACCGCCTGACGTTCAGCCTGCTGCGGGTCACCGTCGACGCCTACGTGTGGGGCGACCGGGACAACCCCGTCCTGACCGACATCATCGGCCCGTATCTCAAATGGGGCGGCGACAATTCCGACGCCTTCTATCAACTTGCGCCGCTGGACCCGAAGCGCACCTACCGGGTCACCGGCAACCGCGGCGACGCGGTGTACCTGTCGATGACGGTGTACGGCGGACCGGGTGGTGGGCAGTACAGCAACCGCATCGTCGGGACCATGAACGACCGCACCCTGGACATCGACGACAACGGCGACTTCGAGTTCCTGCTCAGCCCCGACCCCCAGGCCGGCGCCTGGCTGCGGCTGGACCCGGACGCGGAGTTCGCGCTGACCCGCGACTACCTCACCGAGCCTCGTGCCGGCCGTCGGCCCACATGGAAGATCGAGGCGCTGGACCGGCCGTCGCGCCGGCGCGACAGCGCCGAAGACCTGACCCGCCGGCTACGTGCCGCCAAAGCCTGGCTGCGCGAACAGGTGTCGTTCCTGCCCAGCCGGATCGGACCGCCCAACGAGATCCACGAGCCGTTCCCGGTGCCCGAGCACGCCTACGGCTGGTCGGCCGCCGACGCCGCCTACGGCATGGGCGCCTACGAGCTGCAACCGGATCAGGCCCTGGTCGTCGAAGGCACCTCACCGGAGTGCGCGTTCTGGAACCTGTGCCTGTGGAATCCGTTCCTGCACACCTACGACTACACCTACGAACGCGTGACGATCAACGGTGCCCAGGTCTCCTACGAGCCCGACGGATCCTGGCGGATCGTGATCAGCGACCGCGACCCCGGCCACCCCAACTGGGTGTCCACCGCGGGTCGGAGCACCGGGCTGATCTGGCTGCGGTGGTTCCTGCCCGATCAGACACCGGCCCGTCCGCGGTGCACGGTCGTCCCGCTCGACGACGTGGCGTCATGACACGCCCGGCGCCGATCCGGTTCACCGACCTGGATGCCCCCGCGTATCCCGAAGCGGCACAACCGATGCGCGAGGCACTGGCCGCCTACGGCCGGACCCTCACCCTCACCCCGGCCGACTTGCTGGCGACGGCCGCCGCGCGCACCGGCCTCGACGACTGGGGTGACGACGGTTTCCGGGAACGTCTCGACGTGCTGTGCGCGGCGCTGCGGGACGAGGCCGGCCTGTCCGACGTCGGTGTCGCCGTAGTGTTCGAGCAGCTGGTGGGCAACCTGGTCAACCGGCTGCGTCTGGAGGCATTGATCGCCGAGCACCCGGAGATCACCAGCGTGCCGGTCGAGCGGCCGATCATCATCTGCGGGCTGCCCCGCACCGGAACCACCCACCTGCACAACCTGATCGCCGCGGATCCCGGTCTGCGGCACCTGCCGTACTGGGAGAGCCTGGAACCGTTCCCCGCGCCCGACGAGGAGACCGAAGCGCCGCGCCGCGAACGCTGTGCGGCCGGCCTCGAGCTGATCGACGCGTCGATGCCGGACTTCAAACGCATGCACGAGATGACCGTCGACCACGCACACGAGGAAATCCAGCTGCTGGCCAACGACATCTCCGGCATGCTGTTCGAAACCACCTACTACGTACCGAGTTTCGCTGCGCACTACAAGTCGCACGACCAACGACCGTCGTATGCCTACCTCAAACGCAGCCTGCAGGCGCTGCAGTGGCTGCGTGGCGGAAGCCGCTGGATCCTGAAGTCCCCGCAGCACCTCGAGCAGTTCCCCGCGCTGGCCGAGACGTTCCCGGATGCGACGTTCGTTGTCACCCACCGTGATCCGGTCGAGGTGACGCAGTCGATGGTCACGATGATCGCCTATGCCGCGCGCATGGCCACGCGTGACCCGGACCCGGAGAAGCTGGGCCGCTACTGGCTGGGTCGGGTCGAGGACCTGTTCGACGGTTGTCTGCGCGATCGCGACGTGCTGCCGGCCGACCAGTCGATCGACGTGCGGTTCGACGATTTCATGGCCGACGAGGAAGCCACCATCGCGCGGATCTACGACCTCGCGGGGCAGCCGTTCGGCGCGTCGACGCGCGAGGCGATGGCGCAGTTCCGCCGCGACCATCCCCGCGGCAGGCACGGCAGCGTCGCCTACGACGCGGCCGATGTCGGTCTGGACCCGAGCGAGATCGCCGAGCGGCTGGCGGGTTACCGTGCGCGGTTCGTCGACGACGCGTCGGTGCCGAACTCCAGCAGCGTGTAGGTACCGCGAATCTGCCTGGTGGGCTTGAACTGCCAGAACGCCGGGAAGATCTTCTCGAAGAAGAAACCCCGCCCGCGCGGCATCGGCAGGTCGTGCACCGCCTTGACCCCGGGCATCGTGTGGGTCAGATCGGCCAGCTGCGCGGGGGTCAAGCTGAACGGCATCGGAGGTATCCGGTAGCTCGCCGACGAACGCATGCCCTTCGGTGCGAACTTCTTCACCAGCACCGGAGGCAGGTCGAAGATCATCTGCGCCCCCGGGAATCGGCTGGCGCACGCGCTGATCAGGCTCATCGACTCGTCCGGCTGCAGATACATCAGCAGACCCTCGGCGGTGATGAACACTCCCTCTGCGGTGTCGACGTGGTCCATCCAGCTGTAGTCCAGCGCCGACTGGGCCAGGGTGGTGATCCGCTCCGAGGCCGGCAACAGGCGTTCGCGCAGCCGGATGACCGGTTCCAGATCGACGGTCAGCCAACGGAACTCAGGGTTGGTGATGCTGTCGCTGAGCCGCCAGAAACTGGTCTGGAAGCCCTCGGCCAGCGCGACGACCGTCGCGCGCGGATGCGCGGTCAGATACTCCCGGGCGGCGCGGTCGAAGGCCAGTGACCGCAGCGCCATCTCCTGACCCTTGCGGCGGCCGAACTTGCCGAAGTCGAAGTCGATGGAGTCGACCAGCCGGATCGCCATCGGGTCGTCGATGATCGCCTGCGGATGACGGGCCTGGAACACGCGGCCGTTGAGGGTCAGCAGCGCGGTCTCCGACACACCGGTCAGGGCGCTGGCGTCGATTCTGTCCTGCGGGTGCTTCACCCCATCGAACGTACCCGCGGCGTCAGGGGAGGGCGTCGCGGATCTGGTCGGCGACGTCGGTGGCCACCGTGCGGGTGTGCTCGTCGGTCGCCGGGAAATACCGGTCGACGGCGGCGTCGTAGCGGGCACCGGCGATCGCGCCGTGGTCGGTGGGTAACTCCACGACCCGCGCCGACCAGCCGGCGCGCTGCAGGTCGGCGCCGAACGAGCGGCTGGCCTGCGCGGGCACCACGTCGTCGTCGGTGCCGTGCAGCAGCGTGAAGCCACCGCCGACCGGCGCATCCGCCAGCAGCGTCGACAGCGGCTCCCCGGAGATCGGATCGGCCACCATGAACGCCCCGGCCAGGCAGACGGTGTGCGCAATCGGCACGCCGTACTCGCCGGCCCGGAAGGTCAGCCCGGCCGCGGCCACCGCGCCCAGCGACCACCCGAGCACCGACAGCCCGTCCCCGCCGGCCGACCAGGTGCGCGCGAACTCGGCCGAGGCCAGCAGGTCAGCGCGGCCGCGGTCGTCGGCGTGGGAGTTCCAGTCGGCGGCGACGACCCCGAACCCGCGCCCGGCGAGCAGTTCGCACAGCATGCCGACGGTGGCGCGGGCGTCGGTCTGGGTGCCGTGCCACACCAGGATCGTCGGGTCGGCCGGATCGCCGAACAGATCGGCCGAACGGTCGGGCGCATATTCCACGGTGTCCATGCCTCCAGACTGCCGAACCGGGTGCGGTTTTCGCCACGAGGGGCAGAATCGGGCCATGGGCTGCGCTCACGACCTCCTCACCGATGCTTCCGAGAGCTACGACACCGCGTTCACCGTCGACGCTTCGCGCGTCACGTTCGGCCGGGGTTGCCTGAACGAGGTGGGGGAGCGCGCCGCCGCACAAGGCATCACCCGGGCCGCGGTGTTCTCCGACCCCGGCGTGGCGCAACTGGCGATCTTCGACACCGTGGTGGCATCGCTGCGCGCGGCGGGCATCGACGCCGTCACCTACACCGAAGCCCGCATCGAGCCGACCGACGAATCCTTCCGGCAGGCAATCGAATTCGCGACCGAAACCAATGCCGACGGTTACGTGTCGGTCGGCGGCGGCTCCGTCATCGACACCGCCAAGGCCGCCAACCTCTACGCGACCCACCCCGCGGACTTCCTCGACTACGTCAACGCCCCGCTCGGCGCCGGGAAACCGGTCCCGGGGCCGCTGCGCCCCCACATCGCGTGCCCGACCACCTCGGGCACCGGCAGCGAAGTCACCGGCATCGCGATCTTCGACCTGCTCAGCGCCCACGCCAAGACCGGGATCGCCGCGCCGGCCCTACGCCCCACCGAGGCGCTCGTCGACCCCGACACCACCGACACCCTGCCGGGCCCGGTGGTGGCGTGCAGCGGGCTCGACGTGCTGTCGCATGCGCTGGAGTCCTACACCGCGCGGCCCTACCACCGGCGCAGCGCCCCGGCACAAACCGGCCGACGCCCGATGAGCCAGGGCGCCAACCCGTGGAGCGACATGGGCAGCCAGGAGGCGATGCACCTGCTCGGTGACTACCTGTTCCGCGCGGTCGCCGACGCGTCGGATCGCGAAGCGCGCGAACAGGTGATGTGGGCGGCCACGCTGGCCGGCATCGCGTTCGGCAACGCCGGGGTGCACCTGCCCCACGCGATGTCCTACGCGGTGGCCGGGCAGGTCCGTCGCTACCACCCGGACGGCTATCCCGGCACCGAACCGCTTGTGCCGCACGGAATGGCGGTCATCCTCAACGCACCCGCCGCGTTCAGCGCGACCGCGGTCAGCGACCCCGACCGTCACCTCGAGGCGGCCCGGATCCTCGGCGCCGACATCATCGACGCCGTCGCCGCAGACGACGCCGGTGACATCCTGTCCGACCGTCTGGTCGAGATCATGCGGGCGGTCAAGATGCCCAACGGTCTGGCCGGGGTCGGCTACAGCAGCGCCGATGTCGCGGCGCTGACCGAGGGCGCGCTGCCGCAACAGCGGCTGCTGAGCAACGCGCCGCTGTCGGTCGACGAGACGCTGCTGACCGACACGTTCCGCCATGCGATGCGGTACTGGTGATGGACGCAGCGCACACCGCGGCCGACTACCACTACTTCCTGCCGATCACGACACGCTGGATGGACAACGACGTCTACGGCCACGTCAACAACGTCACCTACTACAGCTACTTCGACACCGTCGCCAACCACTTCCTGATCACCGAGGGCGGTCTCGACATCCACAACGGACCGGTGATCGGGCTGGTCGTCGAATCGGCCTGCAGCTACCGGGCGCCGGTCGCCTACCCCGACGAACTGCGCGCCGGGTTGCGGGTGGACAAACTCGGCAACCGGTCGGTCACCTATGGCATCGCGATCTTCCGGGGTGCCGACGACACCGCGGTCGCCCACGGCCACTTCGTGCACGTGTTCGTCGGCCGAGACGACCGCAGGGCGGTGCCGATCCCTGACCCCGTCCGCGCCGCGCTGGCGCGTATCACGGTGGGTGCCTAGCTCTTCCACTCGGTGCCCGGCGGTCGGGGTGCGTGCAGGTTGAACCGCACCCCGAGCATCCGGATGACGAAGCACGCCCCCGCAGCCGCCAAAGCCACCGGAAGGCTGTAGACGTCAAGGGATATCGCCGCCACCGTCGCGATGGCCGCCACCATGGCCGGGATCGCGTACAACTCGGTGCGCAACACGGTCGGGACCTGCCCGACCAGCGCATCGCGGATCGTGCCGCCGCCCACCGCCGTGATGACGCCCAGCAGCACCGCCGGCGCGACACCCAGGCCGTACTCGATGGCCTTGGCGGCGCCGATGACCGCGAACACGCTCAACCCGACCGCGTCGAGCACCACGATCGGCGTCTCCAAGCGGTCCAGTCGCTGGCCGAGCAGAAACGCGATCACCCCGCCGGCGACCGCCAGCGCGAAATAACGCCAGTCCACGAAGGTGGCCGGCGGGATCGCGCCGATCAGCACGTCGCGGATCACCCCGCCGCCGAGGGCGGTCATCATGCCCAGCGTGACCACGCCGACCACGTCGAGGTGCGTGGCGCGCACCGCGGTCAGCGCGCCGTTGAGCCCGAACGCGAAGGTGCCGGTCAGGTCCAGCACGAACAGCAGCGGCGGCGGATCAGTCACAGGTGTGTGCCTACCACGCGCGGAGGTGACGCACCCTCAGTTCGCCTTCGGCAGTGGAATGCCCTCACTGGCGGCGAAATTCGCGTCCTCACTGGTCGAGAGCCCCATCGACACCACCGACCGGTCGAACACCGCGTCGGTCAGATAGGCCAGCGACACGGCCCACCGGTTGACGAACCGGGGAATCGCGTACAGATGGTAGGCGCGGGTGACCACCTTGGCTGGCAGGCCGGACAACGAGATGTTCAGCGGGTTGGCCACCGCGTACCGCGGGCCCAGGTCGACCACCAGGCCCATGTCGCGATGCTTGTAATGCTTGCGGGTGCCGTAGCCCAGGCTGGCAGCGACATTGCGCGCCAAGACTTTTCCCTGACGGGTGGCGTGTTGCGCCGTGGGCGGGGTGATCTTGCCCGGCTTGGTCAGGTCGGGCACCGCGGCGGCGTCCCCGCCGGCGAACACGTCCGGATGCCCGGGCACCGCCAGGTCCGCACCGACCTTGAGGCGGCCGCGTTCGGTGTCCAGTCCGAGGCCGTCGATCAGCGGCGCGCCGGTCACCCCGGTCACCCACGCCACGGTATGGGTGTCGATCCGGCTGTCGTCGCTGAGCACGACGTGGTCGTCGTGCACCGCTTTGAGCGTCATCCCCAACCGCACGTCGATGCCCCGTTGCCGCAACACCCGCATGGCGGCGGCACCGAGCTTCTCACCGACCTCGGGCATGACCTGCTCGGCCATGTCGAGCAGCACGAACCGGACGTCCGAGCCGTCGAAGCCCAGCTGCCGTGCCGCCGAGTCGGCCAACGCCCGCAACTGCACCGCCAGCTCGGTACCGGAGTAGGACGCGCCGACGATCACGACGGTGCGGCGGGCACGGATTCGGCGTGCGTCGTCGTCGACGTGGGCCAGCTCGAGTTGCTCGAGCACGTGATCGCGCAGGTACAGCGCTTCCGCGGTCGATTTCAGGCCGCGCGCGTGAGCGGCCAGCCCGGGGATGTCGAACAACCGCGTCACCGATCCCGGTGCCAGCACCAGCCGGTCCCAGCTCAACTGCCGGGTACGGTCCTCCGGATCGGTGTAGGTCAGCGTCCGGCCGTCGAAGTCGACGTCGGTGGCGCGGCCGCGCACCTGCGTGACCCCGCGCAGCGTGTTGGCCAGCGGGATGGTGACGAACCGACCGTCGACCACGCCGCCCGCGACGTCGGGCAGCAGCGGCGTGTAGAGCATGTAGTCCACCGGCGACACCAGGGTCACCTCGACCTCCGCGCCATCCTTGCTGTGCTTGCGCAGAATCCGGGTCAACCGGCGCGCGCACTCGAAACCGGTGAACCCGCTGCCGACGATCACGACAGACATCATCGCCCCCATCCCTTCGACGTAGGTGTCCCAGGGGTCATGAGCCCTGGCTGACGTAGCTCGCGAGCGCGGACAGCGTCTCGGCCGCCGTGAACTTCGGCCGCCACCCGAGCTGCTCGCGGGCCTTGGTGGTGTCCATCACCACCGAGGTGCGCCCCGCGTGCAGCCATTCCAGGCTCGACGGCACGAACGGCAGCCGCGCCATCACCTCCGAGGTGGCCACCGCCGCGGCGCGCGGTACCTTCAGCGGGCGGGCGCCGAGCGCGTCCCCGACCGCCGACATCGACAGCACACCGTCACCGGCAATGTTGTACGCGCCCGGCGGCGCGCTGTCGGTGGTGACGGCCAGCGTGATCGCCGAGGCGACGTCGTCGTGGTGCACCAGTTGCAGCGGGGTACCGGGGTCCGGGAACGGCGGCTTGAGCAGCGGCAACGCCTGCGACACCCGACGCACCGGGCCGGGCAGCTGGTTCCACGGCATGGCGTCGGCCAGAGCGGTGGCCTTCGGGCCGGCGACGATGCACGGCCGCAGGACGAACACCTCGAGCGCGCTGCCCGCCGTGATGTCGGCCAGCGCGGCCTCGCAGGCGGCCTTCTGCTCGGAGTAGTAGTGCTCGGGGGAGCCGCGCGGCGGGACGTCCTCGGTGATCGGGATGGGATTGTCGGAGTGGTAGCCGTAGGCGGCGACCGAGGAGGTGTAGACCAGGCGGCGCGGCCGGGCCGCTGCCACGGTCGCCTCGAACACGTTGCGGGTGCCGGCGAGGTTGACCCGCGCGCTCTCCTCGCGCGAACCCAGCACGATGAACGCCAGATGGACCACCACGTCGACGTCGGCGACCAGCGCGTCCACCGCGGCGCGGTCGAGGATGTCGCCTTGCCGGTAGGTGGTTTTCGTCCAGCCGTGGGCGGACGGATCGAACGGTCGCCGCGCCATCCCCACGATCTCGGTGACGTCGGGGTGACTCTCCAGCGCGCCGATGGTCGACAGCCCGATCTCCCCGGTGGGACCCGTGACGGCGACGCGCATGGACATACGCGTGCTGTTCCCCGTCTTCCCGACGCGAAAACGGTCGGCTGTTCCCGGGATCACGTGACGAGCAGGCGCAACCCGGGTACCGAAAGAGGATCAGACGAACGCGTGACGGCCCGTCGCGCCGCGGCGGATCGCAGAGCAGAGTGGGTGGCATGGGCGAGGGACGGTTGCTGGTCGCCGGACGAACCTGCTGGCGCACCGAGACCGCGGACCGGTTCGCCGTCATCGTCGACGCCGCGGACTACTTCCGTCAGGTCAAGGCGGCGATGTTGCGTGCGCGTCGCCGCATCATCCTGGTCGGGTGGGACTTCGATTACCGGATGACCTTCGAGAACGACGGCAAGACGCTGGCCGGGCCGAACAACCTGGACGCTCTGCTGCGGTGGTTGGTGCGGCGCCGGTCGGGTCTGGAGATCTGCATGCTCAAGTCCAACCTCCGTCTGGTGCCGACGCTGCAGGTCATCTGGCGGGGTGTGATCCCGGTGTCGTTGCTCAACCGGGTCAGCAGTGAGCGGTTGCAGTTCGCCGTGGACGGCGCGCATCCGACCGGGGCCGTGCACCACCAGAAGATCGTGGTGGTCGACGACGCCGTGGCCTTCTGCGGCGGCATCGACCTGACCATCGAGCGGTGGGACACCCCGGATCATCCCGACGACAACACTTTTCGTCGCACCGGTGACGAGCGCTACGGGCCGCGCCACGAAGTCGCCGTCGCGGTGGACGGCGCCGCGGCCCGCGTCCTGGCCGAACAGGCCCGCAACCGGTGGCGGGCAGCCACCGGCCAGTACCTGGCGCCGGTCGCCGCTCCCGGCACGGTGTGGCCACGCAGCCTGGAACCGACGCTGACCCCCGTCCGGGTCGGCGTCGCGCGCACCCTGCCCGCACTGCCGCCGGCACACGAGGCGCGCGAGGTGGAGGCGCTGAACTTCGCCGCCATCGGCGCGGCCCGCGACCTGCTCTACCTGGAGAACCAGTACCTGGCGTCGCGGGCGATCGCCGAGGCACTCGCAGAACGGCTGCGCGAACCGGACGGCCCCGAGGTCGTGGTGGTGCTGCCGCGCTGCTCGGAGAGCCCACTGGAACGCACCGCCATGGACACCGCGCGTTACGAGATGCTGCACCTGCTGTGGGACGCCGACCGCCACGGCCGGTTCGCGGCGTTCTGGCCGGTGACCGCGGGAGGGACGCCGATCTACGTGCACTCCAAGGTGCTGACCGCCGACGACCGGCTGCTGCGGATCGGATCGTCGAACCTGAACAACCGGTCCATGGGCTTCGACAGCGAGTGCGATGTGGCGATCGAGGCCGCGCCGGGCGATCCCGATGAGCAGCGGGTGCGGCGCACGGTCGCCGGTGTGCGGGACCGGCTGATCGCCGAACACCTCGGGGTACCGGTCGAGGAGTTCGCCGCGGCGGCGACGCGCACCGGGTCGGTGCTGCAGACGATCCGCGACCTCGCCGGGCACGGACGCACCGTCTGCGAGTTCACCGCCGACACCATCGCCGGCGAGGCCGGGCCGCTGGCCGAGAACGACCTGATGGACCCCGACCGCGTGCCGCCGTCGTTGGGCCGCAGCGTGCAACGCCTGTTGACCGACCTGGCGAATAGGTCCCCGTGGAACGGGTACGCCGAAACCATGTCACCCGAGGATCGAGTTCCTGACCCCGACAGCGACGACCAGCAGACCGACGTGCCTCCCGCCAACCCGGCGTATGCCACCCCGCCGCCGGAAGGCATCCCCGACGCCGACGGGTGAGAATCAGTCCGCGGCGAGCTTGCCGACGACGTAGTCGGCGGCCTGGTCGGTCAGACCGCGCACCGTGTAGGCCCCGTGCGCCCCGTTGTCACCGCCGGTGGGAGAACACACCGGATCCTCGGGGATGCAGGCGTCGAGGGTCTTGTCGACATACCGCGACCCCACGTTGATGGGCGGAGCGCCGGTGTAGATGGCCTGCAGGAAGCCGCTGGAGGGCTTGCCGAACAACGTCACCGCCGCGACCCGCTCGGCCACCTCGGGCGGCATCGGCCCGGTCATCCCCGGCGGGGGCACATAGCCGTCGGGGATCTTGTCCGCGGTGATGTAGGCCGCGACCGCGGCGCCCTGAGAGAACCCGCCGATCACCACGTCGGTCTCCGGGCACCGCGCGGCGGTGTCCATCACGCGGTTGCTGGCGTCGATGACACCTGTTGCCGCGGTGGCGAAGTCGAACGACGCGGGATAGTTCACCGGGTACACCTCGACCGACCGGGGGCCGGTGCGCGCGCGCAGCGCGTCGACGAACGCCTGGCCGGTGGCGCCGACACCGGGTGGTTCGAACGTGCCGCGCGCGAACACCACCTCGACATCCGGGCACGGCGCCGCGTAGGCCGGCGCGGCGGCGGCCACCGGTCCTCCCGCCAGCGCCACCACAGGCGCGAGCACCGCACACCAACGACGAATTCTGTTCACTGTCGACTGCCTGCTCCTCGAAGGGACCCCTGCCTGCGTGCGTCACCCATGTTGACGGAAAACGGTCCGATTTTCGACCCGCTGTCGATATTCGCCTCGGTGTCGTGCGTGCGGCGGGTGTGGTTCGAATCACCAATGGACGCAACCTGTTTGCGACCGTCCCTGCGAGCAAAGAGGCGAACCGGTTCGGCGTGGCCTGTCGCGTGGTTCAGCGAATTTCGCAGGCACGCCAGGCTTTCCGGGCACCCGTCGGCGTAACGAGGCCGCGGGTGGGCGCCGATAGACTCGTCGAGAGGTTCTCACGGCCCACCCGCCTGGTACGTCCGCATCGACGACCCCGGGGTTGAGGCCGATTCCCCACCGAGCAAAGGATTGTTGTTCTCGATGCGTGAGCCCATGGGTCGGCGCACCGCTCTGAAACTGCCGCTGCTGGCCACCGCCGGTATCGCGCTGTCCGCACCGGCGCACGGGGCGGCGCAGCGGTGGTCGGCCGAGCGGGTCCACCGCTGGTACGACGCGCAGGGTTGGCTGGTCGGGGCGAACTTCATCACCTCCAACGCCGTCAACCAGCTCGAGATGTTCCAACCGGGAACCTTCGATCCGCGGCGCATCGACAGCGAGCTGCACATGGCCAAGTGGCTCGGCTTCAACACCGTGCGCGTATTCCTGCACGACCAGCTGTGGCTGCAGGACCGCACCGGTTTCCAGCGGCGGCTGGGCCAGTTCGTCGACATCGCGGCCCGCCACCGCATCAAACCGCTGCTGGTGCTCTTCGATTCGTGCTGGGACCCCGAGCCGCGCCTGGGCCGCCAACGCGCACCGCGTCCGGGGGTGCACAACTCCGGATGGGTGCAGAGCCCCGGCGCGCACTTCCTCGACGATCGCCGCTACCGCACGCTGCTGCGCGACTACGTGACGGGCGTGCTGCGGCAGTTCCGCACCGACGAGCGGGTGCTCGGGTGGGACCTGTGGAACGAGCCGGACAACCCGGCCGACGTGTACTCCGACGTCGAGCGCGCCGACAAGGTCGACGTCGTGGCCGACCTGTTGCCCCAGGTGTTCGGGTGGGCCCGTGCCGTCGATCCGATCCAGCCGTTGACCAGCGGCGTCTGGGACGGGGAATGGGGCGACCCGGCCCGGCGCGGCGTCATCAACACCATCCAGCTCGACAACTCCGACGTCGTCACCTTCCACAGCTACGCTGGACCGCGCGAGTTCGAGGCCCGGATCGCCGAGCTGACCCCGCTGGGCCGGCCGATGATGTGCACCGAGTACATGGCGCGATCACTGGACAGCACCGTGGAGACGATCCTGCCGATCACCAAGCGACGCCGGATCGGCGCCTACACCTGGGGTCTGGTGGCCGGCAAGACGCAGACGTACCTGCCCTGGGATTCGTGGGAGAGGCCGGTGACCGGACCGCCCGGGCTGTGGTTCCACGATCTGCTGCAGCCGAGTGGCCGACCGTACCGGCCGGGCGAGGTGCACACCATCCAGGAGCTGACGGGTCGCCGCCGGCTCGGCTAGACCGACGGACGCGGACCGCGCAGCCGCCGCGGCAGGCACAGCACCGCCATGATCACCGTCAGCGCGGCGGCGACGCCGAAACCGGCCAGCACCCCGAGCAGGTCGGCGGTACCGCCGAGCACCGCGGCGGCGATGGGCCGGGACCCGAGGAACCCGACCAGCCACAGCGCCATGATCCGGCCGCGCAGTTCCTCGGGGGCTCGTTCCTGCACCAGGGTGCTCAAACCCGTCATGGCACAGCCGAATCCGAAGCCGGCGATCGCCAGGCCGGTCATCGCCAGCGGCACCGTGTATCCGACGGTGAGTGTCGCGAGTCCCGCGGCGAGCACCACGAGCCCGATCGAGGACACCATCGCCGAGGCGATCCGGCCGCGCAGCAGGGCCAGAGCGCCCATGCCGAGCGCGGCGCCCACCCCGAACACCGCCGAGAGCGTGCCGACCAGTCCGGCGCCGCCGCCCAGGTGGTCGGCCAGCGACGGCGTCAACGTGATCGACGAATCCGAGGCGATACCGACGACGGTGACCGCGGCGAGCGACAGCAACAGGGGACGGTCGCGCAGCACGTAGCGCACGGCGACGCGGACCCGGTAGTCGGCACCGGCCCGCCGCTGCGGCGGCGCCGGGAAGCGGACCACGACCAGGAGCGCGGCGAACACCAGATGCAGCACCGCGCTGACCGCGAACGCCACCTCCGGACCCAGGTGCGCGGCCAGGTACGCGCCGGTCGCCGGGCCCACGACGCGGCCGATGGTCATGGGGATGCTGTTGAGCGCCATCGCGGTGGGCAGTTCCCCGTCGCGGATCAGGTTCGGCACGATGGCCTGCATCGCGGGCCCGCCGACGACGAACCCGAAGCCCACCAGCGCCGAACCGAGCAGGATGGGCACGGCCGCGGACATCCCGGCGATGTCGGGCACCGCGAAGAACCAGGCGGCCGTGGCGCCCGAACCGGCCACGCACAGGACTCGGCCGAGCAGGATCTGGCGTGCCGGGTTGCCGGTGTCGGCCCACTTGCCGCTCATCGGGCTCAGGATCAGCTGGGGAGCGAACTGCACCACGCCGACCAGCCCGACCATCAACGCCGAACCGGTGGCCTCGTACATCACGATCGCGGCGACGATGCCGTGCGTCCAGACCGCGGCGACGGAGAAGATCTTGCCCCAGAACAGGGCCCCGAACACCGGGTCGAACATCAGGCCCAGTGCGCCGCGGCTGTGCAGCACCGGCGGTGCCGGTGTGGTCTCGGCGGTCATCGGCTCTCCGCTGACTCGAAGCGTTCGGTCAACCGGTCGAGCAGCGACACCAGCGACTCCACGTCATCCTCGGGCCAGTCGGCCACGGCCTCGGCGACCAGCTTGCGCCGCCGCCGGGTCACCGCGGACAGCGCGGCGCGCCCCTCGTCGGTGAGCAACAGCACGCAGCGGCGCTGGTCTCCGGGATCAACGGTCTTGGTCAGCAGGCCGGCGGCGACGACCGCGGCCACGGTGCGGCTGGCGGTGGACTGCTCGACGGCGAGGTAGTCGGCGACGTCGCGCACGCTGGCCCCGGCACCTTCGCACTCTTCGACCGCGCGCAGCACCCGCAGCGTGGACACCGACCGCAGCGGCCCGGCCGAGTCCAGCAGACGACGACGCCACGTCGGCCGCTGCCGCGCGATGTGGATGCGCGTCAACAGATCGTCGAGATCGTCGTACGGGGACTTCGGCACCAAATATGCATAGCACACATATCTGTTGGCTCAAATTCGTCGAACCCCGGTTTCGACCGGCCCGCAACGGCTATCACCGTCGCATGGCCACTCCAGGAACCCAGGGCAGTCCGGTCGCCGCCCCGACGGCGCTGCGCGCGCCGATCCAGCACGCGTCGGTCGCCGTTGGAGCGCTCTTCCTCGTCGTGGGTGTGCTCGGCTTCGTACCCGGTGTCACCACCGATTACGACCAGTTGACCTTCGCCGGGCACCACTCGGGCGCCGCACTGTTCGGCGTCTTCGCCGTCTCGGCGCTGCACAATGCGCTCCACCTGCTCTTCGGGGTACTCGGCGTCGCGCTGTCGGGCACCTACAACGGGGCCCGGGGTTACCTGCTGTTCGGTGCGGTGGTCTATGGGCTGCTGGCGCTGTACGGCTTCGTCGTCCCGCACGACTCGGCGGCCAATGTGGTCCCGGTCAACACCGCCGACAACTGGCTGCACGTCGTGCTGGCCCTGGGCATGTTGACGGTGCTGCTCATCTGGGGGCGTACCGCGGGCCTGACCCACGACCGCCGCCACACCTGACCGTTTGCACGGCGACACCGGGGGTATCGCGGGCGGGTGCCCGGAACAACGTCGCAGGTCGTGGTGATCACCGGCGCGAGTGACGGCATCGGCCGACACGTCGCGCTGCGCTTCGCCGCCGACGGCGCCCGGCTGGTCCTGGCCGCTCGGGACGCCGACGCGCTGGCCGCCGTGGCGGCCGAGTGCCTCGACCGCGGCGCCCGGGCCGCGCTGCCCGAGCCGACGGACATCGGTGACAGTGCCCAGGTGGCGCGACTGTTCGACCACGTCACCGAGGTATTCGGGCCGCCGGACGTCGTGGTGCAGAACGCCTCGGTGGCGGCGATCGGGGCACTCACCGAGATCCCGCTGGACGTGGTCGACGCGGTGGTACGCACCGACGTCCTCGGCGCGGTCTACGTCTCCCGCGCCGCGGTGAGCCAGTTCCGGGCCCGCGGGTCGGGCACGTTGATCGTCGTCGGATCGCTGTTCGGGCACGTGGCCGTGCCGCTGCTGGGCCCCTATGTGATCAGCAAGTTCGCGGTCACGGCGCTGATCCGGGTGCTGCGCCAGGAACTGAGGGGCGACCCCGGGATCACGGTGACCGGTATCTACCCGGGGGCCGTCGATACCGGGATCTACCGGCACGCGGCGAACCACCTGGGGCGGGTCCCGCGGGTCCCGCCGCTGGCCGACCCTCCCGAGAAGATCGCCGCGGCCGTCGTCGACGCAGCCCAGCACCGCCGCTCCGGGGAGCGGCAGATCGGGGTGGTGAACACACCGCTGCTGCTGGGCTACCGCCTGCTGCCGCGGGTGTTCGACCGGTTGGCTGCGCCCCTGGTGAAGCTGATCGGCTTCACCGGGCAACCGGAGCCACCGAACGCCGGGAACACCGGCGCCGGGTGACTCAGGTGTGCGCCGGGGTGTTGCCGAACTGATCGGTGATCGCCTGGCAGAACGCCGGAAGGTCCTTCGGGGAGCGGCTGGTGATCAGGTTGCCGTCGATGCACACCTGCTGGTCGACCACCGTGGCGCCGGCGTTGCGCAGATCGGTGCGCAGGCTGGGATAGGACGTCACCGTGCGGTCCCGGACGACGTCGGCCTCCACCAGCACCCACGGTCCGTGGCAGATCGCCGCGACGGGCTTGCCGGAGTTGACGAAGTCGCGGACGAACGACACCGCCGACTCGTCGAGACGCAGCTTGTCGCCGTTGACGGTGCCGCCGGGAACCACGAGACCGTTGAACTCGTCGACCCGGGCGTCCTTGACCTCGCGGTCGACGGCGAAGGTGCCCGCCGGTTCGAGATCGTGGTTGCGGGCGTCGATCTCACCGGAATTCACCGACAGCAGTTCGACCTGACCGCCGGCATTTCGGACGGCCTCCCGAGGTTGTTCCAGTTCCACCTTCTCGACGCCGTCGGCGGCGAGAAAGGCGATCTTGCGGCCCTGCAGTTCGTTCGGCATGGCGGCTCCTTTCCGTCGGCCCATCGAGGGACCGTTCGAGGCTCCGCTGCCGGTTACCCGCTGCGCTCCGATCGAACCTCGCCGACGCTAACCGTCGGTGTTCGGGGTCGGGCTCTGCGTGGACTCCCACTTGGACTCCAGGGACCGGGTCACCCGGGTGCCGGGTTCCAGGTCGAGCTGGAACGTCTCGGCGTTCTCGTCTTCGAAGGTGACCCGGAAGGCGGGCGCCTCGGCACCCGCTGAGTCCACGCGGTCGATGTGCACCACCTTGCAGGTGCGCGGGCCGGAACCGCGGTCGACGGCGATGAGGTCTCCGGGGGCAACGTCTTCGATGCGGTCGTCGGGCGAAACGTTGGACATCGTTGCACCGTAGCCGAACCCCGCCGGGGTCTCGCGCTGCCGGGGTGCGCCGTTTGGGCGATGGCCCGCCGGGTATTTCGAGTGCTGCGCGTTCGGTGCGCGCCGGATGCGAAGAGGAGCAGTCGATGACAGACCGGAAGACGGCGCGTACCGCCACCGCGGTGGTGTTCGGCGTGTGCGCGGCACTGATGACGGTGGCAGCGCCGAGCGCGAGTGCGCAACAGCCCTGCCCTGACGTCGAGGTGGTGTTCGCCCGCGGCACCAACGAGGCGCCCGGTGTGGGCGGGGTGGGCCAGGCGTTCGTCGACGCGGTCCGCACCGAGGCGGCGCCCCGCAGCGTCGGGGTGTACGCGGTGAATTATCCTGCCGCGGACAACTTCTCGGCGCGCGACGAGTTCGCCCGCACGGTGATCGACGGGATCCGCGACACCACCGAGCACGTGCAGGCGATGGCTGCGGCCTGTCCGGACACCCGGATGATCCTCGGGGGCTTCTCGCAGGGCCGGCGGTGACCGGCTTCGCGACCTCCGATTCCGCGCCGACGACCCGCTGGGCCGACATGGTTCCGCCTCCCATGCCCGCGGAGGTCGCCGATCACGTTGCGGCGGTGGTCCTGTTCGGCGCGCCGTCGGGTCCGTTCCTGGCACGGTACGAGGCACCCGAGATCACCGTCGGGTCCGCCTACGCCGGCAAGACCCTGCAGGTGTGCGCGGCCGGCGACACGATCTGCTCGGGCGTCCCCGACGGCGGGCCGACCCTCGCGCACTCGCTCTACCCGTTCAACGGCCAGGCCGTCGAGGGTGCCCGCTACGCCGTCGAGCGCCTCTGACGGTCAAGCGCCGGCGGGCACCGGATAGCGGTCGTTGACGTCGGCGTTGGTGTCCTTGCGCGCGCAGTGGGCGCAGCAGAAGATGCCCTCGTCGGTCTCGATGCCGTGGCCGAGAATCCGGCAGCCGCAGTGCCGGCATTCGGGAGCCAGCTGCACCGCGGCGCACTCGACGCTGTCGAACGTGGCCTCCCGGCCGTCGTGCCACGTGACGGTGAACGCCTTGTCGTAGTCGTTGCCGCACGTATCGCAGATGGCCATCAGAAGTTCCTTTCACCTCGGTTGTCGCTCTTCGGTTTCCCGTCCGGTCCGGTGACAAACGTCGTCGATCGCCCCGCTTTTCCCCGATCGAGGGTTTGACCTGCACCGAACGGGGCACAAAGGAAGGGCGACGCCGCGACGGCGTCGCGCAGACTTTCAGCGAGGAGCACCCGTGACGACCGCATACACCGATTTCGACGCCGTTGCGACACCGGTCGACGTCTATCCGCCGCAGGAGGATTCGTACCTGCTCGTGGATGCACTCGAACAGGCCGGACTGGCGCCGGGTGCCCGGGTGGCCGATCTGTGTACCGGCTCCGGCGTCGTCGCCATCGCGGCCGCGCAGGCGGGTGCGGCGGAGGTTACGGCGTTCGACATCTGTCCGAAGGCGGTACAGCACGCCCGGGCCAGCGCGGCATCGGCAGGCGCGCAGGTCTCGGTGCATCGCGGATCCTGGGCCCGCGCAGTCGAATTCGGGCCGTTCGATGTGATCCTGGCCAACCCGCCGTATGTGCCGCAGGGCCCGGCCGACGATACCTCCGACATCCCGCCCGTCGCGGGTCCCGCGCAGGCCTGGAACGCCGGCGCCGACGGCCGTCTGGTGCTCGACCCGCTGTGCGCGGCCGCCCCGCTGCTGCTCGACGAGGGCGGCACGATGCTGATCGTGCACTCGGAGTGCTCGAACGTCCGGAAGACCCTGGGCCAGTTGCGTGCTCACGGTATGCGCGCCGAAGTCGTTGCCCAGCAGATCATTCCGTTCGGTCCGGTGATGAGCGCCCGGGCGCAGTGGTTGATCCAGTCCGGGTTGCTGGCACCCGGCGCCCGATGCGAGCGGATCGTCGTGGTCCGCGCGGACGCGCCATGACCGACGAACCTGCCCGCCTGGTACGCGTCGTGCCGGGCGGGCCGGTGCTCGTCGAGGGACCGGTGTGCGTCGAACTCCCCGACGGCACGACGGTGAAGTCGGACCGGTTCATGGTGGCGATCTGCGCGTGCCGCCGGTCCAAGACCTACCCGCTGTGCGACACCAGCCACCGTCGCCGTCAGCGCAGCGACACCGAGAGCCACGACCAGACGGCGAACGCGGGCGGCGCCTGAGCGCAGCCCGCGTTTGTCGCGGCACACTGCAGCGAATCAGTCCAGCGGCCGGCGCAGCGAGGACTGACCGTCCACCCAGCACTTCATCAGGTGCTCGGCCAACCGGTCCTCCAGCAGGCCGAACGCCCGGATCCCGAACACGACGTCTGCGTTGAGTTCCGGTTCACGCGCCACGAGATCACCCACGACGTCGGTGCGCACCACCTGCTCGTGCACGGCGTCGGCCTCGACATGCTCCCGGTAGAAGCCCGCGCACTCGTCGGGGGCGCCCAGCCGCTCCAGCGCCTGCACCATGCGGCGCGAGCCGGGAGGCGAGGTCACCTCGGTGGCGGCGAAGTGGCCGACGGCCGCGCCGCGCCACCGGCGGTGCAGCCCGAACATCGACATCACGTTGACCAACGCCAGGGATTCGGCGGTCACCGCGTTCAGGTAGCCCAAATAGGTGGTGTCCAGGTCGGCGGCGGCCATCAGGTCGGCGAACAACTGCTGATGCAGTCGGGGACCCTTCCCCGCGCCGAACTCGTCGAACTCAACGGCGACGAACGACGCCTTGGCCTGGCCGGTCAGACGCGGGATCGCGAAGGCATGCGGATCGCCCTCTTTGAGGTGGTACACCGACCGGTGCACGAAGTACTCGCGCATCTGCTCCCACGTGCCCTCGTCGCGCAGGAAATAGGACGGCCCGTTGCCCTGAACCGGTTCGACGCACAGGGCGTCGAGTTCGGCGAGAGCGCTGACATCGGGGTCGATGTCGCCGACGCCGCGGCGCAGTTCGCGCAGGAACAGCTCCTCCAGTCGCCCCCGCAGATGCAGCAGACCCGGATTCCACTCCCACCCGTGATCGACACCGGCGAAGCCGCGGTAGTGCAGCTCGTAGCAGACGTAGAGCGCCAGCTGGACGTCGATGCCGACGGGGTCGGCGTCGGCCAGCGAGGTCTCCACCCGGGTCAGATAACGCAGCGGCGCGCGCTCGGCCAGCAGCTCCACCACGGACATCGAAATGGGCCCACGGGGCTCCGGCAGCGCAGGCTGAACCAAGGTCGGCATCACGATGGGCTAAGTACCCCACCGTGCCGAAGGCAAACACAGTTTCGAAGAGCCGCACCGCGGTACCCACTTCTGCGGTGGTCCTACACATCTTGCCGGGAATCTCACATGTGGCCATATCGCTCGTCAGACGGCGGCGGGACGGGTAACCGCTAGGCAGGCGCAGACGACAAATGTGCTCACCGAATCTGGTGACTAATCGCTTCGAAGGGGTGAAACACATGGCCACTACGGCCAAGAACGACAGCATCAAGAACGATCAGGCTCGAACCAACGAGACCGCGACCTTGATCACGCAGTTGCGCACTCTGCTCGATCTCACGCACACCGAGATCCAGGTCGCCGAAACGCGCGTCACGCAGGCGCGCACCGACGCGGTCCGGCGGGAGCTCACGGAGAACGCCGAGAACGCGCGTCTCCGCGCGGAGGCCATCGAAGAGGCGATCCGCAACCTGGGCGGCTTCCCCGACGTGTTCGGACCGATCCGGGGCCGCGCGGCTGCGGCGGTCAAGGCGCTGACCGAGCAGGCCGAACCGTTCGACGAGGCGCTGCTGGGCGACCTCGCGCTGGAGGGCCAGCTGCTCGACCGCTCGCGCTACCTCAAGGCGCTCGCGGTCGGCGCCAAGAACGCCGAGGTCGAGGACCTCGCGACCAAGCTGATCACCGCGCACTCGGCGACCGTCGAGTGGCTGACCACGGTGCTGGCCGAGGACGCCCTGGGTGGCCCGGCGGCACTGCGCCGGACCCCGATGCAGGCCGCGGCCGGCCTGGCGATCAAGGTCGTCAACCTGCCGCTGACCCTGTCCACGCGCGGCGCGGACCGTGCGGCCGAGGCCCTGCGTTCGGTGCGCCCGGCCCTCAGCGAGTTCGCCGACCGCAGCTCGCGCACCGGTGAGATCGCCGCCAAGGCGCTCTCCGGGGCCCGCGACTCGGCTCTGGAAGCCGCCGAGCGGATCACCCGCGAGCAGGGCGCCGAGGACGCTGCCGCCGCGATCCACGCGGCCCGCGGCGCAAGCGGCATCCTCGAAGCCGACGAGCTGCCGATCAGCGACTACGACGAGTTGACCGTCACCGAGGCCGGCAACGCGGTCAAGGAACTGACCGACCCCGCTGACATCCGGGTCATCATCGCCTACGAGGAGGCCCACAAGAACCGTCAGCGGGTCGTCTCGGCCGCGCAGACGCGCCTCGCCGCGATCGCCCAGGAGGTCGTCGGCATCAGCTGACCCTCGACCGCCGCGAACCGGTGTGAGCCTCTGGCTCGCACCGGTTCGTGCGTTTTCACCGCCCTCACCTCGGGTATCCCGCTGACCTCGACCGGCGCGCAGGCCGGTCCGCAGCACGAGGAGGCGTCGTGACGGTAGCGCGGTCGAACACTCCCGAACACGGGTGGTCTGGTGCCCTCGGTGCGATGCGCAGCCATCTGCGTCACCTCACCCATTCTTTGCGGCGCGACCCCGCGCCGGCGGCGCGCGGTTGGCAGGACCAGCCGTCGACGCCGGTCGGCTGGTGGAAAGCGCTCTGAAGCCGACCCTCGTCGCCGTACGCAGCAACGTTGCCCACTGGGAGATCCCTTGACGAAGTGTCAAACTGCCGATTAGAGAGGTTCCGTGGTGGACTGATCGAGGAGCAGGCACAGGGAGGGACCAAGGTGGGCAGACCCAGCGGTGCGCGGCCCGCGGTCGTTGTGACAGCAGTCGCGTCCACG
Organism: Mycobacterium sp. pV006; assembly: GCF_041287115.1. Classification (NCBI taxonomy): domain Bacteria; kingdom Bacillati; phylum Actinomycetota; class Actinomycetes; order Mycobacteriales; family Mycobacteriaceae; genus Mycobacterium; species Mycobacterium sp. pV006. Next base: position 423,546 of record NZ_JBGGKT010000002.1, read on the forward strand.
ACGTCGTTGGCGACCGACGCGGAGAACACCTGGTCGGCTCTGCTGGCCGGGAAGAGCGGTATCGGCCACATCGGTGAGTACCTGCCGGGCGACGTCGAGCTGCCGGTGCGCATCGGCGGTCGCGTCACCGAGGACTTCGACGCCGAACTCACCAAAGTCGAGAACCGCCGAAACTCCTACTTGCAGAAGATGTCGCTGGTGCTCAACCGTCGGCTGTGGGAGAGCGCCGGAAACCCGGAGGTCGACACGCGGCGACTGCTGGTCTCGATCAGCCACGCGTACGGCAGCACCCGCGACCTGTGGACGGCCTACGAGGACTTCAAGTCTCGCGGTATGCGCGCGGTGTCACCGCTGGCCGTGCAGATGCACATGCCCAACGCTCCGGCGGCGGCCGTCGGGCTGGACCGCCAGGCCAAGGCGGGTGTCATCTCGCCGACCACCGGAGACGCGTCCGGCGCGTCGGCGGTCGCCGAGGCGTGGCGGCTGATCACCCTCGGTGAAGCCGACATCGCCATCTGCGGCGGGGTGGAGTCGAAGATCGAACCGGTGCCGATCGTGGCCTTCAACAACATGGGCGCGCTGTCCACCAACAACGACGACCCCGAAGGTGCCTGCCGACCGTTCGACAAGGACCGCGACGGCATGGTGTTCGGGGAAGCCGGCGCGTTGCTGCTGATCGAGGCCGAGGAGCACGCGCTGGCCCGCGGCGCGAAACCGCTGGCCCGTCTGCTCGGTGCGGGGACCACCGCCGACGCGCACGACCTGCTGGAGCCGGACTCGTCCGGCGAGCTGGCCGCCGCGGCGATGCGCCGGGCGCTGGAGTTGGCCGACGTCGCCCCCGACGACATCGACCACGTCAACGCGCACGCCGCCGGAACGAAGGTCGGCGATCTCACCGAGGCGCATGCCCTGAACCAGGTCTTCGGGGGGCACCGGCCCGCCGTCACGGCACCGAAGGCGGCGCTGGGGCATTCGATGGGCGCGGCGGGCGCCGTCGAGGCGATCCTGACCGCGCAGGCGTTGCGCGACGGGGTCGTGCCGCCGACCCGCAACCTGGTGACCCTGGACCCCGAGATCGACCTCGACGTGGTGACGCGGGAACCGCGCCCCGGCGACTACCGGTACGCGCTGAGCAACACCCTGGGTTTCGGTGGCCACAACGTCGCGCTGGTCCTCGGCAGGTACTGAGCCGGGCCGGGCCTACCGGAACAGGTACTGCTGGCCGGGCAGGAACGACCCCACCAGGACCGCCCGGGCCCCGCACGACTGCACCACCTCGCCGAACGGATCGCCGGCGTGCATGGCCAGCATCAACGACTGCGCGCCGAACCACTCGCGGGCCACGACGTCGCGCTGCGCCGCGGCGGTGCTCTCGTTGAGCGCCCAGTTCGAGATGAACAGATCCGCGGTGACCTCGAGGTCGTCGACCAGGCCCAGCGGAACGATGTTCACCCGTCCCGACGCCGGTCGCACCGGTCCCCGGTCGTGCAGCAGCACCTGCTCCGGGCCGAGCACCGCGGACAGATACAACCACTGCAGGGCCGAGAACACCGGCGTGTCGATCAGCACGGCCGTCGGATTCCCGCGGTGGCGGCGGTGCAGCAGCCGCATCAGGCTGCCGAACCCGCCGCCCCACTCCACGACCGTGTCGACGGAACCGAGCTCCCGGCCGGTGGTGTTCTCGTAGCGCAACAGGTGATATAGCTGGTGGACGGTGTTCGACGACGTCTGCACCGCTGTTTTCGGCACCGGGACGGTCGGCGGACACCCGACCGCGTCCTCGGAGAGCAGCTCGACATCGCCGACGTGGTCGAGCACATACGGCAGCTCGTGGGCGAGCAGCTGTTCGTCGACGAACATCTGGAACCGGATGACCGGATGCCACAGGAAATCGGGCGGCGGCACCGGTGTCAGTCCGCGCTCCAGCTCGGCGTTGCGGGCCGCCCAGTCCGCGCGGATGTACCGCGGCGAGGTCAACGGGCGGACACGGTCGAGTTGCGCGGCGAAGTCCCCGGCCAGCTCCGCGTAGCCGCGCGCCGGCGTCATCGCGTGGTTCGGGTGTCCGGTCGTTCGCCGCGTGTCAGCGGCGGGAGATGCTCGAGCAGGCCGGCAGCGCGGGCCAGTCCGCCGGAGGCCTGCGCAGCCACGTGAGAGAACCTGCCCGAGGCCCGTCGGGACGTCCGGTCGAGCCGGTCGCGCAGCCGGTCGATCACCGTGAGCGGCGCGGCCGCGGCGACGTTGCCGGGTGGGCGGCGCGCGACGACGGGGTGCGGGCGGGTCGGTGCGGGCCGGCGTACCGCCTCCCACGCCCAGCCGGCCGCGATCAGCTGCCGATGGCTCAGCACCTGCTGCAGCGCGGGCAGCAGATCGTCCTCCTCGTCGCGGACGTCGTCACGGAGCAGCTCGGCGATGCGGTCCCACAACCGTCGGTGGCGCGCGTCGTCGGGCGCCGTGCGCTCGAGCTCGGTGAACAATTCGTTGATCTCCTGGTGCTCGCGCTCCACCCGCAGGGTCAGGGCTTCACCGTCGGGCAGCACCCGCCGGGCCAAGGGCCACAGCACCGACTCCTCGGCGAATGCGTGCGGAAACACCAGCCGGCACAGTTCGGTGAGCAGTTCCTGGCGCGCGGTGCCCGCGGCGGTGCCGAGCGCCGTCAGCAGGCGGTCCAGTTCCATGTGGTCACGCTTCTGGCGCGTCAGGATGCTGTGCGGTCCGCCGAGCTCGGTGGTCGTCTGGGTAGCCAGCGAGGTCATGACCGGCGATTACCCGGTATGGATGCGGCCAACCCCCGCCGGACCCGCTCAGTAGTCTGGCCCGGTGCCCATCGACTACGACGACGCGCTGCGCGACGGGATCCGGACGCGGCTGTCCGGTCACCGCCGCCGCACGATCACCGACCCGGCCAAGCGACGCGCAGCCGTGGCGGTGGTGCTGGTCGACTCGCTCGTCGGCGAGGACCGGGTGGATCCGGCGCCGGTCGAGGACTGGATCGCCGGCCGCCCGATGCCCGACGATCTCGACGGACGGATGGTGAACGTCTCCGGCGGCGCCGCGTTCTTCCTGTGCCGGCGCGCGTCGCGACTGTCGACCCATTCCGCGCAGTGGGCGCTGCCGGGCGGCCGGCTCGACCCCGGCGAGACTCCGGTCGACGCCGCGCTGCGGGAGCTGCACGAGGAGCTCGACGTCGAGCTTCCCGGCTCGGCCGTGCTCGGTGAGCTCGACGACTACCCGACCCGGTCGGGTTACGTGATCACCCCGGTCGTGGTGTGGGGTGGCGGCCGGCTGGACCCCCGGCCCGCGCCGGAGGAGGTGGTCGCGGTGTACCGCGTCGGATTGCATCAGCTGACCCGGGAGGACTCGCCGCGCTTCATCCGCATCGAGGAGAGCCCACGACCGGTGGTGCAGATCCCGCTCGGCAACGACCTGATCCATGCGCCCACGGGCGCGGTCCTGTTGCAGCTGAGGTGGCTGGGACTCGAAGGGCGACCAGATCCGGTCGCCGACCTCGAACAACCTGTTTTCGCGTGGCGATGACCCTGTAAGGGTTTGTTTGCTCGGGTGCCCGGGTAGACGTCGGGGGTCCGACCCGAACCCGACCAGGAACACCATCTGCCATGACATCTGTACAGCTCACCGGGCGTCATCGCCTCGTCGGCGACGGCGTGTCGACCCGTGGACGACTGGCGATGGCCGCGGCGATGGTCTCGGCGGGGTTCGCCGGGTGGCTGGCGGCCGAGGCGTCCGAAGAGGCCGCCCGGCCGGCTCCGGCCGTGGTGTCCGCGCCGCCCGCCGCCGCGCCGGCCGTAGCGCCGGCGTCCGCGGAGTTGCCGGCCGCGGCCGACTCGGGCACGACTGCCCACCAGTTCCAGCGCAGCGGACAGATCGTGGCCGTCTCCCACGACAGCCTGACCACGGTCACCGGCAACGAGACGACGACGTTCCGCATCACCCCGCAGACCGCCCGGATCACGATGCCCGGTGCCACCGCACCCGCATCGTTCGCCCCGCACCAGCACGTGCTGGTGCTCGGCGTGATGCACGACGGTGTCCCGGTCGCCACCGCCATCGCCGACGAGCGCGCGGTCGGACCCGACGGACCGCCGCTGGACTACCAGCTGCCCACCTGATCAGGCGCCCTCGTCGAGGGCCCGCCACTCGTCCACGGCTTGGGCCAGTCCCGTTGCCAGCAAGGGTAATTCGTCGACCAGCGCGACACACGCCAGGAACTGCAACCGGCGCGCCCGCTCCATCACGTGCAGCACCCCCGGATCGAGGGGGCGCAGACCATGTGCCTGCGCGGCCGCGTCGTACTCGGCGGTGGCCTCCGCGCCGAGAAACGCGACGTCCCACTCCACCGGTCCGCGACAGACATCCTCGAAGTCGGCGAACACGATTCCCGACCGGGTGCGGATCACGTTGTGCGACGGCGCATCCCCCTGGATCGGTTGCACGGCCAGGCCGGGGAACGCGGCGCGGAAACCGGTCTCGTCGGCCAGCACGGCGCGCAACGCGCCGAACTCCCGGCGCGCACGGGCGATGTCGGGGCCGGTCAGCAGCGCGCCCGGGGTCAGCCGGTCGAGCAGCTCGGGCACACCCTGGTTGAACGGCGCGAGGAACGGCAGCGGCGCGGGGTAGGCGGCGAGCCCGGCGTGGAGCTGCGCGCTGTAGGACACGCTCACGCCCTGATAGGGCGCGTGGTCGTCGGCCAGATCGGCGAGCTCCCAGAATGTCATCGCAAACCCGTTGTGGCGTACCGGAGTTCGAGGCACCCCACTCGCCGGTCGCACCACGGGGACATCGTGGTCGGCCAGCCACGCCGCGACGTCGAGTTCCCGTTGCTGGCGCCGGTGTTGCCGGTCGGGGTCGGAGCCGGAGATCGACACCACGGGGATGCGCGCCACCACCGGTTCGGGGTCCAGGCGCACCACGACGGAGAACGCGTCGTGCAGCACGGTCGTGCGCTCGACCCGCAGGCCCAGCGCGGTCGCGGCCTCGCGGGCCGCCTGGCTCGCGCGCCGGGTACGCTCGGCCAGTTGCTCGTCGGTCAGGGGTTCAGACACCGTCGTCACACTAGTGGGGCGGACCCGGTGTCACCGAACCCTTTTCGCGACCTTCTTCTTGATCTTCTCGGGCAGCGCCTCGGCGACCACGAGCGACGGCAGCAGCGCGGGCTCGGTCATCATCGCCCGGAAGACGGTGCCGATGGTGATGTCGTGGTCGGGCCGGTCGAGCACCGTGACCGCGTCGCCGGCCCGCACCGACCCGGGCGCGAGGACCCGGAAGTAGGCGCCGGGCAGGTTCGCCGCGGTGAAGGTCTTCATCCAGCCCGGCAGATCCAGCCATCGGGTGAACGTCCGGCACGGTGTGCGGGGACTGGTCACCTCGAGCACCACGCCGTCCGCCCCGACCGACCACCGTTCCCCGATGACGCAGTCGGTGAGGTGGATACCGGAGGTGGTCAGGTTCTCCCCGAATACCCCGTTGGTCAGCGGCCGGCCCAGTTCGGTTTCCCAGTGGTCGAGGTCCTCGCGCGCGTAGGCGTACACGGCCTGGTCGTCACCACCGTGGTAGCGCCGGTTGACGACGTGGTCGCCGACCACGCCGCTGCCCAGGCCCGTGCGCCGGTCCCCGGGCGCGCGCACCATCAGCGGCTGCGCGCTCGGTCGCTTGTCGATGCCCGAACGCAGCCGGCCCAGTTCGGCCGGGGCGGTCGCGGTGTTCACCGTCACGACGAAACCCATGCCCGTCACCTAACCGCATCGACGGCCGGTCAGTGGGGACGGGGCCCCCGAAATGCCTGCCGGTGAGCGCTATTCGAGCAATTCCCAGGAGTCGTCCTCACCGACCGGGGCCGCGGTGACCCGGACCACGCGCTCGGTGCCCGACTCGTCGGCGGCGGTGCAGTCCAGCGTGGCGCCGATGGCGACCGCGCGCAGGCCCTCACCGCAGGTCACCGTGACCGGGAACCCGAGCTGAGCGGAGAGTTCGTCGGACAGCACCGCCGAGGTGTTGGCCAGATCGTAGAGCGAGTCCAGCGTCACGAAGTCGACGTTGTAGTCGTCGTCGGTGACCGTCGCCTCCACCCGCACCTGCTGGTCGCCCACTTGCGCGGTGCAGGTCAGCTTGTCGCCCTTGCCCGGTGGGGGCTCGTTGCGCGGACAGTCCAGCGACGACACCCGTTGCGACACCGATTCGTAGGTGCGGTTGAGCTCGTCGCTGATCGCGGTTTCGAGCTTGTCGTAGTCCAGCCCGCCCGCGGACAGCGAGAACTGACAGCCCGGCAGCGCCAGCACCGCGGCGGTCAACAGCAGCGCCCGGATAGGCCGTCGTGTGCGCGTCATGGCTGCCTCGTCTCCTGGGGAGCGGATTTCAAGATCATACGCATCAGAGGCCGGTCAGGTCATCCGGAACGTCGACGGCGTACTGCTGCAGCACCGCCAACGGCACGATGTCGAGGGTGCGTTCGTGGGTCGATGCCAGCACCACCGGACAGGCCCGGCCGTCCTGGTGGGCGCGCAGCCAGTTGCGGGCCGTGACGCACCACCGATCGCCGGGCACCAGCCCGGGGAAGCGGTACACCGGCATCGGGGTCGACAGGTCGTTGCCGATGCTGCGCTGATGGTCGAGGAACTCGGCGGTCATCACGCCGCAGATCGTGTGCAGGCCCTGGTCCTCGGGGCCGGTGCTGCAGCACCCGTCGCGGAAGAAGCCGGTCATCGGGTCGGTGCCGCAGGGGTCCAGCGGCTCGCCCAGCACGTTGCGCTCGGACACGGTGTCAGTATTACGCCAACATCAGATGCTCAATCGCCGGTACCGCTGAATCCGGCGGATCCCACCGGCCGGCGCCGCCCCGGTGGTCTCGCTCAGCGCGCGACGCATCCGGGCGCGCACATCCTCGACGTCGAGGCCGACGCCGATGGCCACAAGGTTGCTGCCGGGGCCTGCCGTCGCACCGGCCGCGGTGGCCACATGCACCGAGGAACCGACCACGTTGACGACGTAGCGGCGGACCGCGTTGCGGTAGCGCACGGCGATCGTCCCCTTCATCCGGTACACCCCGGCCGGGGGTTCTTCGAGCAGGTCGAACACCGGGTCGGGATCGACGCAGCCGTCGGTGACCACCGTGACCGATTCGGCGTGGGTGTGGTGGTGGTGTTCGGTGGAATCCGGGCTGTCGTAGAGCAATTCGCGGAAACTGAGCTGCCCGGTCTCCTCGCCGCCGGCGACGTCGTAGAGCAGCGACGGGTCGACGCGGCCGGCCACCGTGCCGACCACCCGCACCTGCGGGTTGCTCTCCCGGATGCGGTCCTCGATGCGTTGCAGCACGCCGGCCCGGTCGGCTTCGGCGACCTGGTCGAGCTTGTTGACCACGACCAGCGAGCTCGCGCGGTACCGGGCCGGGGGCGCGTCGTCGCGGTCGACGGTGTCGAAATGCCGGACCGCGTCGAGCACGTCGACCACTCCGCCGGGCCGGATCCGTTCGACCCCGGAGAAGCGGATGATCCGCGCGATCGCCACCGGGTCGGCCAGGCCGCTGGCCTCGACGATGATCGCGTCGAGGCGGAGTTTCGGGTCGGCCAGCCGTTCCAGCGCGAGGTCGAGGCCGCCTTCGTCGGGCAGGCAGCAGATGCAGCCGCCCGCGATCGACGCCGGCTCGTCGACCTGCCCGGTGACCAGGGCCGCGTCGACGTTGAGCTCACCGAAGTCGTTGATCACCACGCCGATTCGGGCACCGGGACTGCGCAGCACGTGGTTGAGCAGGGTGGTCTTGCCGGCGCCCAGGTGGCCGGTCAGCGCGATCACGGGAATGGCCTGCACGGGGGGCCAGCCTACCCAGACCGGTCAGGTCAACCGGTTCTTGACGACGTGCCCGTCCTTGACGATCACTGCGAGGTTGGTCGCCGGGTCACCGAGCAGCGCGAGATCGGTCGTCGGGTCGCCGTCGACGAGCAGCACATCAGCCCACGCACCGCGGGTGACCTCGCCGAGACGCGCCGCCCGGTACGGATCACGTGGACCGGAGAGCCGGAACAACTCGGCGTTGCCGGACGTCACCATCCGCAGCGCGTCGAACGTGGACATGTACTCGCCGAGCCGCACCAGCATCGTGGACTGAACGTCGTCCCGCTCCGGCTCGAACAGCAGGTCGGTGCCCCACGCGACCTTCACGCCGTGCTTGGTGGCCCACCGGTACAGCTGGTCGGTGCCGGCGCAGATCTCGCGGTTCTTCTCGGCGCTGTCGGGGTTGAGGAAGCTGTGGTCGTGTTCGGCGAACGGCTGGGTGGACAGCCAGACGCCGCGCTCGGCGAGCATCGCGATGGTGTCCTCGTCGGCGAGGTGACCGTGCTCGATGGACGCGACGCCGGCTTCCACGGCGCGACGGATGCCGGCGACGTTGTAGACGTGGGTGGCGACGTAGGTGCCGTAATCGCGGGCGGCATCCACGGCGGCCCGCAGCTCGGCGGGGGTGAACTGCACGGTGTAGAGCGGGTCGTACAGCGACGCCGCCCCACCACCGACCATCAACTTGATCTGCGCCGCACCGGCTTTGAGCTGCTGGCGGACCGCGGCGGTCACCCGGTCGGGTCCGTCGGCCACGCGCATGAAACCGATCTGCTCGGCGCGGGACTCGGCGCCGCCCAGCGCCGTGGGCGTCTCGTAGACGAATCCGAAGTCGCCGTGCCCGGCGGTCTGGGACACCGCGGCCTGGCTGGGGTAGATGCGTGGACCGAGTTCGGGTTGCTCGTCGATGACCTTCTTGATGCCGGCGGTGTCGCCGGCCATGTCGCGGACGGTGGTGAAGCCACGCAGCAGTGTGTCTTTCGCGCGCGCCAGGGTGCGTGCCGCCAGCAGGGTCTGCGTGCCCATCGCGAGGTCGAGCAGCGTGTTGGCCATGCCGACCAGATGGACGTGGGCGTCGCTCATCCCGGGCATCAACGTGCGTCCGCCGCCGTCGATGACGGTGGTCTCGGGAGTCTCCGCGATCGGCGAGGTCTCGACCGCCGTGATCGTCGGGCCCTCGATCAGCACGTGGCCGTCGGTCAGCCGTGGTGTCAGACCGTCGAAGATCCGGACGTTCTTGATGAGCAGACGGCTCGTCGTGGCAGGCGTACCCATGCTGACCTCCTTGTCGCGCACAGGTTAGCCCGAGCCGGCAGACGCACGGCAAAAGCCGGACCCGAACAGGTCGGGCCCGGCTTCTGCGTGGTCGGTCGGGGGTTGGGACTACCGGTCAGGGATTACGGTGCGGGGATCGAGGCGCAGCCCACACCGGGGATGCAGCCCGACGCGCCGTCGGGGCCGGCCGAGCCGCCGATACCGCCCGGGCTCAGGCTGCCGCTGGCGCCGCCGGGGCCGGCGGTGCCGGAAGGCCCACCGGGAATGGCGCCGGTGGCGCCGTCAGGTCCGGCCGCACCGCCCGGTCCACCGGGGATGACGCCGCTGGCGCCGCCGGGACCGGCCTCACCGGCAGGTCCGCCCGGGATGGCGCCGGCTGCGCCGTCGGGTCCGGCAGTGCCGGCGGGACCGCCGGGCACACCACCAGTGACGCCGCCGGGACCGGCGGTGCCGTTGACCGCACAGGGGGTGCCGTCAGGGTTGAAGCACGGCGGCGGAGCCGGCTGGGCGAAGGTCATGGGCGCGGTTGCGATCGCAGTCGCCGCGGCGCCCGCAAAGACCAGGGATCCAAATGTTCCGAGTTTTGATGTCTTGTGTCGCATGACAGTTCTGTTGCCCGGTGGTCACGGAACGAAACACATTGATTGCGATTGCTAAGTAATTTTCCGGTCCGCACGGTTCGGGTCGGCGGCGCGCGAGCGGTGGCATCCTGGCCTCATGGGGTTGGTGTTCCGGCTGCTCGAGCTGCTGTTGCTGCTGGTGCCGCTGGTCGGTGTGGCCTATGCGACGTGGCGGGGCATCGTGGCGGTCCGGCGCTCCGCACCGGCGCAGATGGACGCCCCGGCGCCGGCTGACCCCACCGCGGCGCAGCGCCGGGCGGTCGCGCGCGCGGTCGAGACCCACGACCGCACCGACACCCGTTGGCTGGATTACGAACTCGACGTCGCGACGCTGCTGGAGTACCCGTTGATGACCGACATGCGCGACCCGCGCACCGAACGGTTCCACCGGGCCAAGCTGCGCGCCGACTTCCACCGGCCCGCCCACCCCGACGATCTCGTCGCCGACCGCGACGCCCGGCAGGAGTACCTCGACGCGGTCAGTGAGTACGTCACCGCCTTCGACATCGCCGAAGCCGAGGCGATCCGCCGGCGCCACACCGGGTACAGCGCCGACGAGCAGCAGCGGCTGACCCGCGCCCAACGGCTGCTGCGCACCGCCGGCGACACGGCGGCCACGCCGCAGGAGCGGGAGCGGGCCTACCGGCTGGCGCGGCGCGAACTCGACGGGCTGCTGGTGTTGCCCGAGCGTGCGCGCGCGGTGTTGGAACGCAACATCACCGGAGAACTCGACTAACCGGTGACCGCCTCGTCGGCGACCGCCAACGCGCGGTCGAGGATCGCCAGGCCCTCGCGGGCCAGCTCGTCGGTGATCACGCACGGCGGCACCACATGGATGCGGTTGTAGTTGGCGAAAGGCAAGAGGCCCAGCCGTTTACACTCGGCGATCACGGAATTCATTGCCGCACTGGAACTTCCGTATGGAGCCAATGGCTCGCGCGTCTGCCGGTCGGCCACCAGCTCCACGGCCCAGAACACCCCGGCGCCGCGCACCTCACCCACGCTGGGATGCCGGGTGGCCAGCTCGCGCAGGCCCGGACCGAGGACCTCGTCGCCGATACGGGCCGCGTTGTCGACGATGCCCTCCTCGGCCATCGCGTTGATGGTGGCCACCGCCGCCGCGGTGGCCAACGGGTGCCCGGAGTAGGTCAGTCCGCCGGGGTACGCGCGGTGGGCGAAGGTGGCGGCGATCTGCGGTCCGATCGCCACCCCACCGAGCGGGACGTAGCCGGAGTTGACACCCTTGGCGAAGGTCAACAGATCCGGGACCACGTCGAAATGGTCGATGGAGAACCACTTTCCGGTGCGCCCGAACCCGGCCATCACCTCGTCGGCGATGAACACGATGCCGTACTCGTCGCACAGTTGCCGCACACCGGCGAGGTATCCCGGCGGCGGCACCATGATCCCCGCGGTGCCGGGAATCGGTTCCAGGATGATCGCCGCGATGGTCGACGGGCCCTCCATGCGGATGACCTCGTGCAGGTGGGCCAGGGCGCGTTCGCTCTCCTGCTCGGCGGTGGCGGCGTGGAACTGCGTGCGGTACAGGAACGGCCCGAAGAAGTGCACGACCCCGGACGTGCCCAGGTCGTTCGGCCAGCGGCGCGGGTCGCCGGTCAGGTTGATCGCGGTCTCGGTGCCCCCGTGGTAGGAGCGATACCGGGACAGCACCTTGTGGCGGCCGGTGTGCAGCCGCGCCATCCGCACGGCGTGCTCGACGGCGTCGGCGCCGCCGTTGGTGAAGAAGATCCGGTTCAGCTCACCCGGGGTGCGTTCGGCGACCAGGCGCGCGGCTTCCGACCGGGCGGCGTTGGCGTGCTGCGGCGCGACCGTGCACAACTTCGCGGCCTGCTCGGCGATGGCGGCCACCACCTTCGGGTGCTGGTGGCCGATGTTGGTGTTCACCAGCATCGACGAGAAGTCCAGGAGGCGGTTGCCGTCGCCGTCCCACACATGGCAGCCCTGCGCCGCGACCAGCGTCATCGGCGAGATCTCCTCCTGAGCCGACCAGGAGTGGAAGACGTGGGCGCGGTCCAGTTCGTACGCGCGTGCGGCTTCGGCGCGGGCCGCCTCCACGGTCAATCCGTTGGGCAATGCGGCGGTGGGTCGAGAATCGGCGAGCACGACGTCGACGGTAGCCGCTTCAGCGCGTGGAGGCGCTCTCCAGGGCGTCGAGCGCCTCACCGGTGTAGACGGCCAGGCGTTGAAGACTGGGCAGTCGGTCACGGCATCCCACGAAGCCGAAGTTGATGGTGTCGGCGTAGCTCTGCAGCGTGATGTTCAGCGCCATGCCGTGGATCGGGATCGACACCGGGAACGTGGCGTCGAGGCGAGCCCCGTTGAAGTACAACGGCTCTCGTGGGCCGGGCACATTGGACACACACAGGTTGAACGTGTACGGCCACGGCGGTTCGATCCCCGTCAGAGCCCCCGCGATCTGGGCGCCGGCCGGTGCCAGCAGCGCCGCGCTGTAGGCGATGATCGCCGCCGAGGACATCTTCTGCAGCTCCCCTTTGGCGGCGGCGGTTGCCGCGGTGATCGCCTCGAGCCGCTCGACGGGGTCGGCGATGTCGGTGCCCATCGGCGCCAGGATCGCGCCGACCGAGTTGCCGCCGCCTTCGTCGCCCTGCGGACGCACGTTGACGGGCAAGAACGCCACCAACGAGCGGTCCGGCAACGCGTCCATCTCGCCCAGGAAGCTGCGCAGCCCACCACCGAGGATGGCCAGCGCGACGTCGTTGAGCGTGGCGCCGTGCCGTGAACTGAGCTTCTTGAGGCGGTCGAACTCGTACTGCTGGGTCGCGAAACGACGGTTACGGCTGATGCGGGCGTTGAGGATGCTGTGCGGTGCCGAGGCCGAACCGGCGATCAGCGCGCGTTCCCCGTCGCGCCGTAGCTGCGTGTTCACCAGCGCCGAGGTCAGCCCGGCCGCCGCCCCCACGCCGGACGTGACCGCATTACCGACCTCGCCCAGCGACCGTACCGCCGACTCCAGCGGGTTCGACGCCTGTGGACGCGGCGTTCGGGGTCGGCGCGGTTCCGGCGGTGTGGTGAAGAAGAACCGGGTGTCGCGGGCGTCGGGATCCCGCGAGAGGCTGCGCGCCAGGATGCGCATGGCGCTGTAGCCGTCGACCAGGGCGTGGTGGATCTTCATGTACAGCGCGAACCGGCCGTCCTCGAGGCCCTCGATGACGTGCAGCTCCCACGGCGGTCGGGTCAGGTCCAGGTGGTTGCTGTGCAGCCGCGACACCAGGATGCCGAGTTCACGCTGATCGCCGGGGCTGGCCAGCGCCGAACGTCGGACGTGGTAGTCGAAGTCGAAGTGCTCGTCGGTCACCCAGCTGTGTAGGGGACTGAACTGCAGGCGCGGGTGGGCCAGTTTCTGGTTCCACGGCGCCACGACTTCCTGGTCGCGGGCCTGCGCGATCGTCTCCCTCAGGAAGTTCGCCGGCGCGTCCGCGGGCGGAGTGAACTCCAGGAGACCGGCCACGTGCATCTTCGAGCTCGGCGTCTCGCCGTAGATGAACAGCAGATCCTGCAGACCGAGACGTTTGGTGGCCACTGTGTCACGTTACCCGCGACGGTCAGGTCCCACAGAAGGTCCGGAAACCGGCCGTGAACTCCTTGTCGCCGGGCTCGGCGAAGCGCTGCAGACCCGGCCGTTCGGTGTAGGGCTCGGTGACCACCGACAGCAGCTGCGTGAACGGTTCGAGGTCGCCCTCGGTGGCGGCGGTCAACGCCTCCTCGACGAGGTGGTTGCGCGGGATGTAGACCGGGTTGACCCGGTCCATCACCGCGGGGTCGGGATCCAGCGCCCGCCAGCGGGTTAACCAGTCGTCGAACCGGGCGAGATCGATGAACTCGCCGCGCACCGGTTCCGCGTCCCCGCCCGCAGCGGTGCCCGATTCGCCGCCCGCGGCGGTCCCCAGCCGGCGGTAGAACGCCGTGTGGTCGACCTGGCTCTGCTGCATCTGCTCGAGCAGATCGGTGATCAGCGGCTCGGTGACCGGGACCGGCGCATCGGGCACACCGAGCTTGGCCCGCATCCCGGCCGACCAGTGGTTCTCGTAGTGCATCTGGAACGCGCCCAGGTGGGCCTCGGCCTGCCGGATGGCCGCATCGGTGTCGTCGTCGATGAGGGGCAGCAGGGTTTCGGCCAGGCGGGCCAGGTTCCACACCGCCACCGCCGGCTGGTTGCCGTACGAGTACCGGCCCCAGCTGTCGATCGAGCTGTACACCGTGGCCGGGTCGAACGCCTCCAGGAACGCGCACGGTCCGTAGTCGATGGTCTGCCCGGAGATCGTCATGTTGTCGGTGTTCATGACGCCGTGGATGAACCCGACCAGCATCCACTGCGCCACCAGCTGCGCCTGCACCGCGATCACCGCGTCCAGCAGCGCCAGATACGGATTGCGGGCGTCGGCGGCGGCCGGATGGTGCCGAGCGATCGCGTGGTCGGCCAGCCGGCGCAGCACCTCGGGGTTCTCGGTGGACTGCGCCACCAGCGCCGCGTACTGGAAACTGCCGACCCGCAGGTGGCTGTCGGCGACCCGGGCCAGCACAGCTCCGGGCAGAATGGTCTCCCGGTAGACCGGCCGCCCGGTCGCGACCACCGCCAGCGCGCGGCTGGTCGGCACGCCGAGAGCGTGCATCGCCTCGCTGATCAGGTATTCGCGCAGCATCGGCCCCACCGCGGCCAGACCGTCCCCGCCCCGGGCGAACGGGGTGCGCCCCGAACCCTTCAGGTGCAGGTCGCGCAACCGGCCGTCGGTGTCGGTGAGTTCGCCGAGCAGCAGGGCCCGGCCGTCACCGAGGCGCGGCACGAACCCGCCGAACTGGTGTCCGGCGTAGGCCTGGGCGACCGGGGCCGCGTCGGCGGGCAGGGCGGCACCGACGAGCAGACCGACGCCGTCGGGACTGCGCAACCACTGCGGGTCCAGGCCCAGCTCGCTGGCCAGCGTCTCGTTGAGCACCAGCAGCGTCGGCTCGGGAGCTTCCTCGGCTTTCCAGCTCACCGCCAGCTCGGGCAGCTCACCGGCGAAGCGGTGGTCGAGTGCGACAGTCACCCCACCCAGACTACGGAGACTGCGACAGCACGGCGATTCCGTCGACATCCTCGCGGATCGGGAACCGCCGATCCCCGTCCTCGAAGACCAGCGTGCCGTCCGGTGCGCCGTAGCGGCCGACTTCGGGCAACAGCAGCGCGCGTTGACCGGGCGCGATCTCTGCTGTCTGCAGCGCCGACGTCGGCGGGGTGAGCTGCGCGATGTGACCGTCGGCGACCTGCCACACCAGCGGCGGGTCGGTCTGCGGCTCGCCGCACCGCCAGGTCGACAGGCTCAGCTTGGGCAGTCCCTCGGTCGGCCACCACAACCGCGTCACGCGGGACCCGGCGGCAGGGTCGGCGCCCGCGACGTCGAACGTCTCCTGGGTGCCGTCGGCCTTGGACTGGACCACCGCCGCGGTGCCGCACCCCTCGTCGGTGGCCCGGTAGACCGCGAAGGCCAGCTCGGCGCCGTCGGAGCTGAGACGGGCCACCGTCACTGAGCTGTTGGCCTCGGCCTGCCCGAGGGAGACGGGCGGGCCCGGCCCGCGGACCGCGTAGAGCGTGTCCGGACCGCCGTACGGCGACGGCGGCGCCTCGGTGCGGGCCAGCACGGCGGTGCCGCCGCGCGCGACGACCAGCCGGGGCTCGCCGGGCGGGAACCCCGCGACGGGCGGGAACTCCACGAGCTGCGCGACCTCGGGGACGGCGTCGGGGTCGGCGAGGTTCAGCCGCATCAAGCGGTTGGGCTGCTCCCACCACACCACCGCACTGTCGCCGGCGGTGCCCAGGGTGGGCCCGACCGTGACCGGCCGGACGGTGCCGCGCCGCGCTTCGACATCGAGGGTGGCGAGCTGGTTGTCGGCGGTGCGGGCGAAGACGTAGCGCCCGTCCTCGGTGGTGATCAGGTCGTTCGACGTCGGGAACGCCCCCTCCACCGTCGCGACGATGCGGGTCCCGTCGACCAGACCGATCTCGTCGGCCGCCCGGTAGGCCACCAGCGGTCCGGCCGGATCAGGGGCCGCCGTGGTGGTCGGATCGAACGGTGACGCGGTCTCGCTGCCGGTGGTGGTCCCGTCGGGGCCGGCGACCGACCCGGTACAGGCCGCCACCAGCAGGGCGACCAACGCGAGCGTCAGCGCGGCCACCGACATGCGGAGGCGGTTCGGAGTTGAGTGCGTCGAGTTCATGGGCTTCCCTCCATGTAAGCCGACACGGCACGGATGCACCGCAGCCCCGGCTGTGCGTGCCGCGCAGGCGAACGGCACGACTCGGTATGGTGATCCCCGCCGGTAGCAGGGGATTCCGGAGCCGACGAGCGGCTTTGTGCAGACCGCGCCGACGTCGAATGACAGATGTGGAGCAATCGCTGTGAGCTTGAACACCATCGCGCTGGAACTCGTTCCGCCCAATGTGGACGGCGGCCGGGAGCGCGCCCTGGAGGAAGCCGACAAGGTGCTGCGCTGCGCCGAGGAGGCCGGGGTGGCCGGCCGGGTCCGCCACGTGATGATCCCCGGAATGATCGAGGAGGACGACGACCGTCCGGTCGAGATGAAGCCCAAGCTCGACGTGCTGGACTTCTGGGAGATCATCAAGCCGCAGCTGCCCGGGATCCGCGGCCTGTGCACCCAGGTCACCGCGTTCACCGACGAGGCGGCGCTGCGCACCCGGCTGACGGCGCTGCGCGACAGCGGTTTCGAGGGCATCGCGTTCGTCGGGGTGCCGCGCACCCTCGCCGACGGTGAGGGCACGGGTGTGGCGCCCACCGATGCGTTGTCGATGTTCGACGAGATCGTCGACAACCGCGGGGTCATCCTGATCCCGACCCGGGAGGGCGAGCAGGGCCGCTTCAACTTCAAGTGCGACCGCGGCGCCACCTACGGCATGACCCAGCTGCTGTACTCCGATGCGATCGTCGACTTCCTGACCGAGTTCGCCGCCACCACCGAGCACCGCCCGGAGATCCTGTTGTCGTTCGGGTTCGTGCCGAAGGTGGAGAGCCGGGTCGGGTTGATCGACTGGCTGATCCAGGACCCCGGCAACGAGGCGGTGGCCCGTGAGCAGGAGTTCGTCCGCACGCTGGCCGACACCGACCCGGCCAACCGCCGGGCCCTGATGCTCGAGCTGTACAAACGCGTCATCAACGGCGTCGGCGAGCTGGGCTTCCCGCTGTCGGTGCACTTCGAGGCCACCTACGGCGTCAACACCGCCGCGTTCGAGACCTTCGCCGAGATGCTGGAGTACTGGTCACCGGACCGGCCGTGACGTCACAGTGGAAGGTATGACGCAAGGCCAGGAACCGGTCGGCCGGCTGGGCGCGACGTCGATCGACTGCCCGGACCCGGGCGCGCTCGCCGACTTCTACGCGCAACTGCTGGGGATGGCACGCATCGTCGAACGCCCCGACGGCAGCGTGGTCGCGATCGGTGACGGCACCGCCGTACTGGCGTTCCTGCGCGTCGACGATTACGCCGCACCCACGTGGCCCGAGCCGGGCCGGCCCCAGCAGATGCACCTGGACATCTCGGTCACCGACCTCGACGGCGCCGTCGCCGCAGCCGAGCGGCTGGGCGCCCGGTGCGCCGAGCACCAACCGCAGCCCGACGGCTGGCGGGTGATGTTCGATCCGGCCGGTCACCCGTTCTGCCTGACCACCTTCGGAGCGGACTGAATTGTCCGGACCGCCATCGTCCGGACCGGCGCGGGCCGAACTCCGGGCGCTGCGGGCGCGGCTGGACGGGCTGACGCTGCGTGACGCCGCGCGGCTGGGCCGCCGGCTGCGCCAGCTGCGCGACCCGACGACCGAACAGCTGGAGCGGATCGAGCGGCAGATCGCCACGGGGGAGGCGCTGGTCGCCACGCGCACCGCCGCCGTGCCCCCCATCAGCTATCCCGACCTGCCGGTCAGCGAGCACCGCGACGAGATCGCCGCCGCGATCGCCGCGAATCAGGTGGTGATCGTGGCCGGCGAGACCGGTTCGGGGAAGACGACCCAGCTGCCGAAGATCTGCCTCGAGCTCGGCCGCGGTATCCGCGGCACGATCGGACACACCCAGCCGCGCCGGCTGGCCGCCCGTACCGTGGCCCAGCGCATCGCCGACGAACTCGGCACCGAACTCGGCGGGGCGGTCGGGTACACCGTGCGGTTCACCGATCAGGCGAGCGACCGCACGCTGGTCAAGCTGATGACCGACGGCATCCTGCTGGCCGACATCCAACGCGACCGCCGGCTGCTGCGCTACGACACCCTGATCATCGACGAGGCCCACGAACGCAGCCTCAACATCGACTTCCTGCTCGGCTACCTACGCGAGCTGCTGCCGCGCCGGCCGGACCTGAAGGTGATCATCACCTCGGCGACCATCGAACCCGAACGCTTCGCGGCGCACTTCGCGGATGACGGTGTGCCCGCGCCGATCGTGACCGTCTCCGGCCGCACCTACCCGGTCGAGATCCGTTACCGGCCACTGGAAGTCGTCGTCGAAACCGAGGCGGGAGACGATCCCGACGATCCCGACCACGAGGTGGTGCGCACCGAACACCGCGACGAGACCGAGGCCATCGTCGACGCTGTCCGCGAATTGCAGGCCGAACCCGACGGCGATGTGCTGGTGTTCCTGTCCGGGGAGCGCGAGATCCGCGACACCGCCGAAGCGCTGCGCGGCGCGCTGGCCGACGTCCGACCACCCACCGAGGTGCTGCCCCTGTATGCCCGGTTGCCGACCGCCGAACAGCAGAAAGTCTTTGCCCCGCACCAGAACCGGCGCGTCGTGCTGGCCACCAACGTCGCCGAGACGTCGCTGACGGTGCCCGGCATCCGCTACGTCGTCGACCCCGGCACCGCGCGCATCTCGCGCTACAGCCGCCGGACCAAGGTGCAGCGGCTGCCGATCGAACCGATCTCGCAGGCCTCGGCCGCCCAGCGGACCGGCCGCGCGGGCCGCACCGCACCCGGGGTGTGCATCCGGCTGTACTCCGAGCAGGACTTCGAAACACGCCCGCGCTACACCGATCCGGAGATCCTGCGCACCAACCTGGCCGCGGTCATCCTGCAGATGGCCGCGCTCGGGTTCGGCGACATCGAGCGGTTCGGCTTCCTCGACCCGCCGGAGGCGCGCAGCATCCGCGACGGCATCGCGCTGCTGCAGGAACTCGGCGCCTTCGATACCGCCGGAGAGCTCACCGACGTCGGCCGTCGGCTCGCGCAGATCCCGGTGGACCCGCGCCTGGGCCGGATGCTGTTGGCGGCCGACGCCGAAGGCTGCGTGCGCGAAATGCTGGTGCTCACCGCCGCGCTGTCGATCCCGGACCCGCGGGAACGGCCCGCCGACCACGAAGAGGCCGCCCGCGCCAAGCACGCCCGCTTCACCGACCCGCAGTCGGACTTCCTGTCCTACCTCAACCTGTGGCGGTATCTGTCCGAGCAACGAAAAGAGCGCTCCGGCAACTCTTTCCGCCGCATGTGCCGCGAGGAGTTCCTGCACTACCTGCGCATCCGGGAGTGGCAGGACCTGGTCGGCCAACTGCGCGGCATCTGCCGCGACCTCGGCATCCGCGAATCCGACGAGCCGGCCGACCCGGGCCGCATCCACGCCGCGCTGGCCGCGGGACTGCTGTCGCACGTCGGGATGCGCGACGAGGACGGCCGCACCTACCAGGGCGCCCGGAACGCGAAGTTCGTGCTGGCGCCGGGTTCGGCGCTGGCCAAACGGCCTCCGCGGTGGGTGGTGGTCGCCGAGCTGGTGGAGACCAGCCGCCTCTACGGGCGCACCGCGGCTCGCATCGAACCCCACGTCGTGGAGCGGCTGGCCGGACATCTGGTGTCGCGCACCCACAGCGAGCCGCACTGGGACGCCGAGCGCGGCGCGGTGATGGCCTATGAGCGGGTGACGCTCTACGGCCTGACGCTGGTCGCGCGGCGCCGGGTGGGTTACGCCGACATCGACCCGGACGTCTCACGCGAGCTGTTCATCCGGCACGCGCTGGTCGAGCAGGACTGGCAGACCAGACACCACTTCTTCGCCGACAACGCGCGCCTGCGTGCCGAGCTGGCCGAGCTCGAGGAACGGGCCCGCCGGCGCGACCTCCTGGTCTCCGACGATGAGATCTTCGCGTTCTACGACGCTCGTATCCCGGCCGACGTGGTCTCGGGCCGGCACTTCGACGGGTGGTGGCGCAAAGCGCGCCACAAAACCCCGAAGCTGCTGACGATGACCCGGGATGACCTGCTACGCAGCGAATCCGGAGCCGAACAACCCGACGCGTGGGACGCCGGTGACGTCGCGCTGCCACTGTCGTACCGCTTCGATCCGGGCGCGGCCGACGACGGCGTGACGGTGCACGTGCCCGTCGACGTGCTGGCCCGCCTCGGCGGCGACCAGTTCGCCTGGCAGGTGCCCGCGCTGCGCGAGGAACTGCTGGTGGCGCTGATCAAATCGCTGCCCAAGGATCTGCGTCGCAACTTCGTGCCGGCCCCCGACACCGCCCGCGCGCTGTTGAGCTCGATCTCGCCCGACAGCGGACCGCTCCTGGACGCGGTGCAGCGGGAACTCAAGCGGCGCAGCGGGATCCTGGTGCCGATCGACGCGTTCGACCTGAGCAAGATCCCGCCGCACCTGCGGGTGACGTTCGCCGTGGAAAGCCCCGACGGCACCGTGGTGTCCCGCGGCAAGGACCTGTCGCAGCTGCAGGAGCAGCTGGCCGCACCGGCCCGCGCGGCCGTCGCGGCCACCGTCGCCGGGGACCTGGCCCGCCGCGGATTACGGTCCTGGCCCGACGATCTCGACGAACTACCCCGCGTCGTCGAACGCACGGGTTCCTCCGGGCACGCGGTGCGCGGTTACCCGGCCTTCGTCGACAACGGCAAGGGAGTCGACATCGAGGTGTTCGCCACCCCGGCCGAGCAGGAAGCCCGGATGGGGCCGGGCAGCCGGCGGCTGCTGCGGCTGGCCGGGCCCAACGTCACCAAGGCCGTGGAACGCAGTATCGACACCCGGACCCGGCTGGAGCTCGGCAACAACCCTGACGGCTCGCTGACCGCGCTGCTCGACGACTGCGCCGATGCCGCGACCGCGGTGCTGGTCCCCGCGCCGGTCTGGACCCGCGACGAATTCACCGCTGCCAGTAAACGATTGGCCGGGCAGCTGCAGGCCGTCACGACCGACGTCCTGCGCCGCGCCCACCGCGCGCTAAAAGCCTGGCGCGACGTCGAACTCGCGCTGCCGCAACGGCCCACGCCGCTGCAGGCCGCCGCCGTGACCGACATCCGCGCGCAGCTCACGCGCCTGCTGCCCACCGGGTTCGTCGCCGCCACCGGAGCCACCCGGCTCGGCGACCTGACGCGCTACCTCACCGCCATCGGTCGCCGCCTGGACCGGCTGCCGCAGGCGCCGGCTGCCGACGCGGACCGGATGGCGCAGGTGGCCGAGGTGCAGGACGCCTACGACGAGCTGCGGGCGGCGCTGTCCCCGGCGCGCGCCGCGGCCGCCGACGTCGCAGACATCGCCTGGCTGATCGAGGAGTTCCGCGTCAGCCTGTGGGCGCAACAGCTCGGCACCGCCCGGCCGGTCAGTGCGCAACGCATCTACCGCGCCATCGACGCGGTGCACAACGGCTAGGGGGCCGTCGCGGCGCTGCGCGGGTCGATGAGGATCTTGGCGTGGGTCTCCGGGTCGCGCAGCGCGTCGAACGCCGCGCTCACCCCCTCGAGCCCGACGGTGCCGCTCACCAGCGGCGACGCGTCGACCTTGCCGTCGGCGAGCAGGTACAGCGCGTCGCGGTACTCCAACGGGGTCTGCCCGAAGACGAACCGCAACTCGACCTCCTTGCCGATCGCCATCGCCGGCCGGATGCGGTCCTCGCCCATGCACACCCCGACCACCATGATCCGCGACGCCAGCGGTGCGGCCGCGATGACGCCGTCGATCATGCCGGGCACCCCGACGCACTCGAAGATCACCGGACGTTTCGGTGCGGTGCCGCCGAGGCGGTCGGCGACCCGGTAGACATGCGACCAGCCGGGGATCCTGCGCAACTTCTCCATCGACCCCACACCCAGCTCCATCAGCTTGGGCAGCTCCGTCAGGCCGCGCTGCTTGGGCGGCACCGCCTCATACGGCGAGTCGACGGCCGGGTCGACGACCACCTGGGCGCCGCAGCGGGTGGCCAGCGCGCGTCGCGCCGGGGAGAAGTCGCTGGCCACGATCGTGCGCACACCGCGTGCCTTCAGGAGGCAGATGATCGCCAAACCGACCGGGCCGCAACCGATCACGATCGCAACATCGCTCTTGGCGATGTCGCTGCGCCGGACCGCGTGTAGAGCCACCGACATCGGCTCGGTCAGCGCCGCGGTGGCCGGGTCCAGCCCGTTGGGCACGGCGAACGTCAGCGCCGCCTCGGTGATGACCTGTTCGGCGTAGGCGCCCGGCGTCAGCGGTGACAGTCCGATCAGGTGCACGCCACCACCGGCGCGGCGGATCGGGAACGACACCACCGTGGTGCCCTCGGCGAACTGCTTCGCGCCGACCTTGGGGCCGCGCTCACGGATCCGTCCACAGAACTCGTGACCCATCACCGTGGGGGTGTCCGCGCGCATGAAATCGCGGTAACCGCCCTCGGCCATGACCTCGGTGAGCTCGTCCGCGTGGTCCTTGGCGTGCAGGTCGGATCCGCAGATCCCGCACCGCAGCACGTCGAGGACCAACTGTCCTTCGGCGGGCCGCGGATCGGGCAGGTCGACCACCTGCAGGGCACCGTGGGAACAGCTGACTGCTTTCACCCGGCCATCGTCGCACGGTAGAAACGAACGGTATGACCCGCGACCGGACGAAGTGGCGCCTCTGGGCCGCGCTGCTGCCGCTGACCTGGCTGCTCGGCGCGGGGGTGCCGTTCGCGTACGCCGGTCCCGCCGCGCCGGTGATCCAGCCACAGGTGCTCGGCGAGCTCCGCCACGACCCGTCGGCGTTCACCCAGGGGTTCGAGATCGTCGACGGCGTCCTCTACGAAGGCACCGGCCTGGCCGGCGCCTCGCAGCTGCGCGAACTCGACCCCGCCGGCGGGGACCTGCGGCGCGCGGTCGACGTGCCCGGCGCGTACTTCGCCGAGGGGATCACCGTGGTCGGGGACCGGATCTGGCAGTTGACCTACCGCGACGGCGTCGCCGTCGAATGGGATCGCGGGGGCCTGACGCCCCTGCGCGAGGTGCCGATCGCGGGGGAGGGCTGGGGCCTCTGCTTCGACGGCACCCGCCTGGTGCGCAGCGACGGCAGTGCTCGGTTGCGCTTCCACGACGCGGCGAACTTCGCCGAGACCGGCGGGCTCGACATCACCCGCGACGGTCGCCCGGTCACCGGACTCAACGAACTCGAGTGCGTCGACGGGCACGTCTGGGCCAACGTCTGGCCCACCGACACCATCGTGCGCATCGACGTCGCCTCCGGGACCGTCGACCTGGTGGTCGACGCGGCCGGATTGCGCGAACGCGGCATCCCGGCCGACGCGCAGGTACTCAACGGGATCGCCCACGTCGAGGGCGACGAGTTCCTGCTGACCGGCAAGAACTGGCCGACGACGTTCCGGGTCCGGCTGGGCGAGCCCTCGTGACGCAGCCCCGCGTGCTGATCGCCGGGATGGGCGACACCGGGGTCCTGACCGCGATCGGGCTGGCGCGCCACGCCGACGTCGTCGGCGTCTCCGTCAAGCCCGCGCTGGTCAGCGGGCAGGAGCTCGGGTGGCGGCTGGCCCGTCCCGACGACTGGGCGCGCCACTACCGGATCGGCTACGGACGCTTCCGCGGCCTGGACCGGGTCCGCACGGTGCACGCCCGGTTGACCGGCCTGGACCCCGCAGAGCGCTGCGTCACCGTCGCCCTGCCCGACGGCTCGTCCACCGCGCTGGGCTACGACGCGCTGGTGATCGCCACCGGCGTACGCAACGGGTTCTGGCGGCAACCGACGTTGCAGACCGCCGCGCAGATCGACGAGGAGATCCGGCACGCACACCGCCGGGTCGCCGACGCCCAGTCGGTGATCGTCGTCGGCGGCGGCGCGGCCGCCGTCAGCAGCGCCGCCCAGATCGCACTCGCCTGGCCGGACAAGCGCGTCGATCTGTACTTCCCGGGGTCCCGCGCGCTGACCGGACACCACGCGCGCACCTGGAATGCGGTGCGGCGCAGACTGATCGACGCCGGTGTCGGCATCCATCCCGGTCACCGGGCGCAGCTGCCGCCCGGTTTCGCCGCCGACGAGCTGACCGGCGGGCCGGTGCACTGGAGCACGGGCCAGCCGCCGTCGTCGGCCGACGTGGTGCTGTGGACGATCGGCCGGGTGACACCGAACACCGCATGGCTGCCGGACGAGTACCTCGACCCCGACGGGTTCGTGCGCGTCACCGACACCCTGCAGGTGCCCGGCCACCCGGACATCTTCGCCGTCGGCGACGTCGCGGCCACCGACCCGTTGCGTAGCTCGGCGCGCAACCGCGCCGACGGCCTGGTGGTGCACAACGTGCGGGCGTTCTTAGGTGGGGCGTCGATGCGCCGCTACCGGCCGCCGGCGCGGCGCTGGGGTTCGGTCCTGGGCCTGCAGCCCGACGGGTTGGAGGTGTTCACACCGAACGGGCGCGCCGTCCGGGTGCCGGTGTGGGCGTTCGAACCGGTGCTGATGCGCGCGATCGTGCGCCGGGGCATCTACCGCGGGATCCGCGGCCGCGAGAGTGCCGTCAAGGTAGTGAACGGACCGGCGGAACTACGGTGAGTGCACTCCCGCCGATCAAGCGATCCGCGGGATCTCGGCGTTGATCCGGTCCAGCAGCGCGGGATAGCGGCCGGCTTCGGGGTGACGGCCCGGTTTGCCGCTGCTGACCACGGCCACCGACAGCGCGCGCGACGGGTCGGCCCACACCGCGATGTCGGTCAGGCCGGTGTGCCCGAACGCGGCCGCGTTGTCCCGGCCGAACGGTCCGAACCGCCGCGAGCCCAACATGTACCCCAGCCCCCAGCGCATCGGCATCAGCCCGGTCGCGATGTCGGGCCGCAGACGACGGCACTCGCGGGTCGCGGCGTGCAGAGTCTGTTCCGAGAGCACCCGGACCCCGTCGAGTTCGCCTCCCCGGCAGAGGATCTCGGCGAACCGGGACAGCTCGTCGGCGGTGGAGACGGTGTTCGACGACGGGATCACCCCGGTGAGGAACCGCGGCGTATTCGAGAACGGGATGATCTGGGTCATCGTGCCGCCGACAGCGGTCTTGAACGCCTTGGCGATCGGCGCCGGCAGCGGCTTGCCGGTGACGTGGCTGGGCGCCACCGCGGGCACATCCTCGGGCGCGACACCGAAGTTGGTCCACCGGAAGCCCAGCGGCGCCAGGATCTCGTCGTGCAGGATGTCGCGGATGTTGCGTCCTGTTGCCGCGGAGATGATCTCGCGCATCAGCGGGCCCCACGTCACGCCGTGGTACATGTGTACCAATCCGGGTGGGTACAGCGGTTTGAGCCGGCCGAGCAAGTCGCGCGCGTAGTCGCTGTCGTCCATGCGCTTGAGGTCCGGCCGCGGACCGGTGGCGAACGGCACACCGGCACTGTGGGTCAGCACGTGCCTGATGGTGGTGCGGTCCTTGCCGTGGCTGGTGTAGTTCGGCAGGTAGTCGCACACGCGGTCGTCGAGAGAGAAGTGTCCGCGTTCGACCAGCATGTGCGTGACCGTGGTGGTGACGGCCTTGGCGGCCGAGTACACGCAGAACGGGGTGTCGGTGCGCACCGGCACCTGCGGGGTGCCGGGCGGGTCGGCCGGACCGTTGCCCCAAGCGTGGCCGATGGCGCGGTTGAGGATCACCCGCCCGTCGCGGCGCAGACACACCTGGATCGCCGGATGCATCCCGGCCGCGTACCAGTGCCGCGCGGCGCGCCAGATCCGTTCGACGGCGTCGGGGGCGACGTCGCCGGGTTCCTCCGGCCCGATCACGGTGACCGCGTCGAGGTCGTGGGGAACGTCGATCCGGCCGTCGGTCAGCGCGGCCCTCCGTTGAACATGCCGCTGCCGATCACCTGGGTCAGTTGCCCGAGCAGTTCACCCGGGCCCGCCGGTGGTGGCGGTGGGGTGTTGGTCAGCTGCCAGGTCTGGCAGTCATTCGTCGAGAACGTGGTGTCGGTCGCCTCGACGTGCACGATGGCAGGCTTCTTGGTCAACGCGTTGTCGACGAGTTTCTCGCCGGAGGTGCGTTTCCAGTAGCAGGCGCCGTCGTCGATCGGTCCCGCGGACTGGTAGAAGCCGGGGACGATCTGGGTCCCGACGGCGTAGGTGCCGTCGCCCTCGATGACGGTCTTCGGCGCTTCGGCCGCTTCGGCGGGGGCCGGTGGTGCGGGCTCGGCGGAGGCGTCCGGTTGGGCCAGCGCCGACGGCGCCAGGGCGCACCAGCCCGCCAGGACCGCCGCGCTCGCCGCGGCCGCTCGTGTGAGCTTCATAGGAAGTCAGTCTAAGTGCTGCGGCGGCGGGTGGTCACCCGCCGCCGCAGCCATCAGATTCCGTCGAGGTCAGCCGGCCATGAAGGTGTCGTAGGCCGACTGCAACTCACCCGGCAGCACCGCGATGTTGCAGGCACGCTGGGTCTCGCCGAGCGGTGCCAGGATGCCGCGCAGGTCGTAGTACTGCGTCGGGTTGGCGTTGAAGTAGCCCCGCAGGTTCGCCTCGGCCTCCGGCCGCGGCTGGCTCATCGCCGCGGTGACGGCCTGGTTGGCACCGGGGTTGGCGTCGAGGTACTGCCGAGCCGCACCGGTGACGTTGCTGACCGTGTTGGAGACCGCGCTGGCGGTGCACTGCTGAGCCGGCTGCGCGAGCGCGGTCGGAGTCGCCAGGGTCGCGACGGCCAGACCGCCGAACAGACACGCCGCCCCGACGCCGGCAAGTGCGCGACGCGAAGTCGGCACGGTGAAACCATTGGAATTCATGTTGATTGGTCCTTCGAATTGTCGAGCATTGATTTACAGATCCCCGCCCGCGATCCAAAGTAGCCGTGTTTTCCGATGATCAAACGCCGCCGAATTGCGTTGTCACCGCGACTGCGTGGTGTTACAGGTCAGCGGCGTGACGTTCGCCTCAAAAAGGTCGGTTACCGTTCGCTGGAGGCGCAATCGGTCAAGCGCACCCTGAGATTTCTCAGAATGCGGCCGGACCCCTTAAATGATCGTGATCTGTGCTGTTTCCGAATCGTTATCGACGATCTTGAATGGCGGACGTGGAGGGCGCCGCAAGTCGCCCGCTAGCGTGGAGCAGGTGAAGCGCGTTCTGCTGATACCGGGCCTCGAGGTGGGTTCGCTGACCACCGCCCCCGCGGCCACGGTGGCGTTCTCCGAGTCCTTCGGGCCGCTGTGAGCTACCCCTACCAGTCGGGCGGGCAACCGCCCGCCCCGACGTGCTACCGCCATCCCGACCGTGCCACCTGGGTCCAGTGCACCCGGTGCGGGAGGTTCATCTGCCCGGAGTGCATGCGCAGCGCCGCGGTCGGGCACCAGTGCGTCGACTGCGTCGGCGCCGCCGCACGCACCGCGCCGGTGGTACGCACCCCGCTGGGTGGTCGCCGCCCCGAGTCGGGTGCACCGGTGCTGACCTACGCGCTGATCGCGATCAACGTCGTCATGTTCATCCTGCAGTCGACGTCCGCGACGCTGGAGCGGGACCTGGTGCTGTGGACGCCGGCGATCGCCGACGGCGACTTCTACCGGCTGCTGACCGCGGCGTTCCTGCACTACGGCATGGTCCACCTGCTGTTCAACATGTTCGCGCTCTACATCGTGGGTCCGCCGCTGGAGATGGCGTTGGGGCGCCTGCGCTTCGGCGCGCTGTACCTGCTCAGCGCGCTCGGCGGCTCCGTGCTGGTCTACCTGCTGTCATCGATGAACGCCGCGACCGCGGGTGCCTCCGGCGCGATCTTCGGCTTGTTCGGTGCGACGTTCGTGGTGGGCCGCCGGCTGAACATGGACGTCCGCGGCGTGGTCGCGATCATCGTGCTCAACCTGGTCATCACCTTCGTCATCCCGCTGGTGAGCTCGCAGAACATCAGCTGGCAGGGTCACCTCGGCGGCTTGGTCACCGGCGCCGCCGTGGCCGCCGCGTATGCCTACGCGCCGACCCGTGGGCGCAACGCCGTGCAGGCCGCGGCCACCGCCGCCGTCGTCGTGGCGTTCGCCGCGGCGATCATCTGGCGTACCGCCGAGGTGCGGGCACTGTTCGGTCTCGGTTGACCGCAGGCCGGGTCAAGATCGGCGCGAGCGGGTAAGAAGAGGGGGATGCTGGGCTTACCCGATCGGATCCGCGCGTGCCTCTTCGATCTCGACGGTGTGCTCACCGACACGGCCAGCGTGCACCGGCGCGCCTGGAAAGCGATGTTCGACGAGTTCCTGCGCGAGCACACCGGACCGGACTTCACGCCGTTCGACGCGGGCGCCGACTACGAGCACTACGTCGACGGCAAACCGCGCCTCGACGGCATCAGGTCCTTTCTGGCCAGCCGGGACATCTCGGTCGACGAGAAGACCGTCGTCACCCTCGGTGACCGTAAGAACGAACTGTTCGGCCAGGTCCTGCGTGACCATGGCGTGACCGTGTTCGACGGTTCACGCCGCTACCTGCAGGCCGCCCTGGAGTCCGGGCTGCGCCGCGCGGTGGTGTCCTCGAGCGCGAACACCGAAGCGGTACTCGCCCTGACCGGCCTGGACACCTACATCGAACACCGCGTCGACGGGGTCACGCTGCGCGAGGAGAACATCGCGGGCAAGCCCGCACCGGACTCGTTCCTGCGGGCCGCCGAGCTGCTCGGCGTCACCCCGGAGGAGTCGGCGGTGTTCGAGGACGCGATCGCCGGCGTCGCCGCCGGACGGGCCGGCGGGTTCGGCATCGTGGTGGGCGTCGACCGCGGCGGTCAGGCCCAGGCCCTGCGCGAGAACGGAGCCGACATCATCGTCACCGATCTGGGAGAGCTGCTCACACCATGATGATCAAGGACGCCGCATTCCCGGTCGAACCGTGGCAGGTGCGCGAGACCGAACTGCACCACGATCTGCTGCCGCAGACCGAGTCGCTGTTCGCACTGTCCAACGGCCACATCGGGTTACGCGGCAACCTCGACGAGGGCGAACCGTACGGCCTGCCCGGCACCTACCTGAACGCGTTCTTCGAGATCCGTCCGCTGCCCTACGCCGAAGCCGGCTTCGGCTACCCCGAGGAGGGTCAGTCGATCGTCAACGTCACCAACGGCAAGATCATCCGGCTGCTGGTCGACGACGAGCCGTTCGACACCCGCTACGGCGAACTGCTGGCCCACGAACGCATCCTGGACATGCGCGCCGGGGTGCTGCACCGCACCGCGGAGTGGAAATCCCCGGCGGGCAAACGCATCCGGCTGAACTCGGTGCGGATGGTGTCGCTGGAACAGCGGGGCCTGGCCGCCATCGAGTACGTGGTCGAGGCAGTCGGCGACCCGGTGCGGGTCACGCTGCAGTCCGAACTGGTCGCCAACGAGGACCAGCCCTCGCCGTCGGACGACCCGCGGGTGGCGGCGGTGCTGAAGAATCCCCTGGAGCCCGTGCAGCACGAGGTCAGCGAGCGCGGCGCCATGCTGGTGCACCGGACCCGGTCCTCGGGGTTGATGATGGCCGCGGCGATGGACCACCACGTGATCGACGCCCCGGGCCGCCTCGAGGTCAGCGGGGATGCGGGTGAGGACTGGGCCCGGACCACCGTGGTGTGCGGGCTCCAACCCGGGGAGCGGCTGCGGGTGGTCAAGTACATCACCTACGGATGGTCGAGTCTGCGGTCGCGCCCGGCGTTGCGCGACCAGGTCGCGGCGGCCATCGCCAGTGCGCGCTACACCGGTTGGGAGGGGCTGCTCGCCGAGCAGCGCAGGTACCTCGACGACTTCTGGGACTGTGCCGACGTGGAAGTCGAGGGTGACGACGACTGCCAGCAGGCCGTGCGGTTCGCGCTCTTTCACGTGCTGCAGGCCAGCGCGCGCGCCGAAGGTCGTGCCATCGGCGGGAAGGGCCTGACCGGCACGGGGTACGACGGGCACGCGTTCTGGGACATGGAGGGGTTCGTGCTGCCCGTCCTGACCTACACCGCCCCGTACGCGGCCGCCGACGCACTGCGGTGGCGCGCGTCCACCGTCGAGCTCGCCCGTGTGCGCGCCGACGAACTCGACCTGAAGGGGGCCTGCTTTCCTTGGCGCACCATCCGCGGTGAGGAGTGCTCGGCCTACTGGCCGGCCGGCACCGCGGGCTTCCACATCAACGCCGACATCGCGATGGCGTTCGAGCGCTACCGGATCGTCACCGGCGACGATTCCCTGGAAAAGGAGTGCGGTCTGGCGGTGTTCGTCGACACCGCCCGGATGTGGAAATCGCTCGGCCACTACGACCGGCACGGCCTGTGGCGCATCGACGGCGTGACCGGGCCCGACGAATACACCGCGGTCGTCCGCGACAACGTGTTCACCAACCTGATGGCGGCGGCCAACCTGCGCGCGGCCGCCGAGGCGTGCCGACGCCGGCCGGATGCCGCCGACGAGCTGGATGTCGACGACGACGAGATCGCCTCGTGGTGCGCGGCCGCCGACGCGGTGCACATCCCCTACGACGAGGAACTGGGCGTGCATCCGCAGAACGACGGTTTCACCACCCTGCGGGAGTGGGACTTCACCGCCAACACCGAATATCCGCTGCTGCTGCACGAACCGTACGTGCGGCTCTACCCGGCGCAGGTGATCAAGCAGGCCGACCTGGTGCTGGCGATGCAGTGGCAGAGCCACGCGTTCACCGCCGAACAGAAGGCCCGCAACGTCGACTACTACGAGCGGCGTACCACCCGCGACTCGTCGCTGTCGGCGTGCACCCAGGCCGTGATGTGCGCCGACGTCGGGCACCTCGAACTCGCCCACGACTACGCCTACGAGGCCGCGATGATCGATCTGCGCAATCTGCACCGCAACACCTCCGACGGACTGCACCTGGCCTCGCTGGCCGGCGCGTGGACGGCGCTGGTGGCGGGGTTCGGCGGGCTCCGCGACGACGACCAGATCCTCGCCCTGGACCCGCACCTGCCCTCGGGCATCACCCGGATGCGGTTCCGGTTGCGCTGGAGGCAGTTTCGAATCACCGTGGAAGCCGATCACGAATGTGTCACCTACACGCTGCGCGACGGCCCACACTCGCGGTTGGAGATCCGTCACGCCGGGCGACCACTGGAACTCAGCACCGATCGGGAAGTCCGGGTGCCGGTGCGGCCGCGGGTCCCGCTGCTGCCCACTCCGCAACAGCCCCCGGGCCGTGAACCCTTCCGCCGCCACCGCTACCGCCGCGACAACCCCTGAAGATCGTGGCCGCCGGCGACGTCACCGAGACGGCACTCGACGAGCTCTACACCGCTCGGCCCGAGGACTTCACGACTGTGCGCACCCGGTTGGCCAAGGAAGCCAAGCGTCGCGGCGACACCGACGGCGCCGCACGGATCTCCGGTTGTCGCAAGCCCACGGTCGCGGCGTGGGTGGTCAACACCCTCGCTCTGCAGACCGCCGCCCGCGCCGACCTCGCCGATCTGGGCGCGCGTCTGCGCGACGCCCACGCCGCGATGGACGGCACCGAGATCCGCGCGCTGACCGCCGAGCAACGCAAGCTGATCGAGCACCTGAGCCGGGAAGCGCTGCGGCTGGCCGCGGTCGATGCGCCGACCGCGGCGCTACGCGACGACGTAACGGGGACACTGCAGGCGGCCGTGGCCGACCCCGAGGTGGCCGCGCGGCTCGGCCGCCTGACCAAGGCCGAACAGTGGTCCGGTTTCGGTGAGTTCGGCGCGGTGACAACGGTTTCCGGTACCCGTAAGGCCAAACCGCCGCCCCGGGAGCCCGTCCCGCCCAGCGGTCGCAAGGGTCCGGATCAGCAACAGCGTCGGCGCGCACACGCCGAGCTGCTGGCTGCCCGACGCGCCAAGTCCGACGCTGAAGCCGCGCTGAGCGAATTGCAGGCCGACCTGTCGACCGCCCGGCTGCGCCACCAGGATGCGCAGCGCCGGCTCGAGGACGCCGAAGCTGCGTTGACCGCCGCGCAGGACGCCTACGACGCCGGCAAGCGGGTCGTCCGGGAGGCCGCCGAGGCGGTCGCCGACGCCGACGCGAAGTACCGCCGCACCGAGTAGTCGATCCATGCCGGCACCCGCCGCGATATGTTGCCCTCGCACGTCTCACCCCGAGCCGTGTTAAGCGAAATGATCAGCGCCCCGCTTAGATTCGGGAGGTGTCATGGCATCCGACATCCGCAAGGTGATCACCGGAGCATCCATCGGCAACGCGGTCGAGTGGTTCGACTTCGCGATCTACGGCTTTCTCGCCACATTCATCGCCGCACAGTTCTTCCCCGCCGGCAACGAGACCGCGGCGCTGCTGAACACCTTCGCGATCTTCGCCGCCGCATTCTTCATGCGACCACTCGGCGGGTTCTTCTTCGGCCCGCTCGGAGACCGCATCGGCCGACAACGGGTGCTCGCCATCGTGATCCTGCTGATGTCGGCGGCCACCCTCGGTATCGGACTGCTCCCGACCTACGAGGCCATCGGATTGGCCGCGCCGCTACTGCTGCTGGTCCTGCGCTGCCTGCAGGGCTTTTCCGCCGGCGGAGAGTACGGCGGTGGCGCGGTCTATCTCGCGGAGTTCGCCAGCGACCGCAACCGCGGCGTCACCGTCACCTTCATGGCGTGGTCGGGGGTGGTCGGCTTCCTCGCCGGCTCGATCACGGTGACCCTGCTGCAGGCCCTGCTGCCCGCGGCGGCGATGGAGAGCTACGGGTGGCGGATTCCATTCCTGATCGCCGGTCCGTTGGGCCTGGTCGGGCTCTACATCCGCCTGCGCCTCGGTGACACCCCGCAGTTCGCCGAACTCGACAAGGCCGACAAGACCTCCGATTCACCGCTGCGCGAGGCGGTCTCGACGTCCCGGCGGCAGATCCTGCAGGTGATGGGTCTGTTCATCGTGTTCAACATCGGCTACTACATCGTGTTCACGTTCCTGCCAACGTATTTCATCAACACCCTGGAGTTCTCCAGGACCGCCTCGTTCGTGTCGATGACGCTGGCGTGCGTGGTGGCGCTGGTGTTGATCCTGCCGCTGGCCATGCTCTCGGACCGGATCGGTCGCCGACCGTTGCTGATCGCCGGCTCGGTGTCCTTCGCGGTGCTGGCCTACCCGCTGTTCCTGCTGCTGAACTCCGGCTCGCTGGTGGCCGCGATCGTCGCGCACTGCGCGTTGGCGGCCATCGAGTCGATCTACATCTCCACGGCGGTGTCGGCCGGTGTGGAGCTGTTCGCCACGCGGGTGCGGTTCAGCGGGTTCTCCGTCGGCTACAACCTGTGCGT
The DNA here is from genome assembly GCF_041287115.1 of Mycobacterium sp. pV006. Lineage (NCBI taxonomy): Bacteria > Bacillati > Actinomycetota > Actinomycetes > Mycobacteriales > Mycobacteriaceae > Mycobacterium > Mycobacterium sp. pV006. Next base: position 456,713 of record NZ_JBGGKT010000002.1, read on the forward strand.
CGCCGTCTTCGGCGGCACCACGCCCTATGTCGTGACCTGGCTGACCGCCACCACCGGCAACCCGATCGCACCGGCGTTCTACCTGATCGTCGCCGCGGTGATCTCGCTGGCCACGGTGCTGACGCTGAGGGAATCGGCCGGCCGGACGCTGGCGCAGGTCCAGTGAGACCCGGTTAGGGTGGGCACAGGCATCCACGAAGAGGAGGTGCACATGAAGTTCCAGGTGCTGCCTTACATCACCGTCGAGGTCGACGACCGGGTCCGGCGCAGGCTGCGCGCCGCCGGCGAGCGGCTGCGCGTCAGCGTCCGGGCCTACCTGCTCAGCGCCGCCGACGACGTCGACACCGCCGGGGACCGGGTCCGCGACATGTGCGACCGGGCCGTGCACCGGGTCGACTCCGTGGTCGCGTCGGTCAACGAGCGCATCGCGCCCGAGCCGCCGCCCGGGCCGACACTGCGGGTCGTGAACGACGACCGCGAGGCCGTCTGAGCTCAGGTCACTACGCGACTCCAGCCCGTCAGGTCGCTACGCGACTTCGGCCCGTCAGGTCGCTACGCGACCGCTGCCGCGGCCCACGAAGAACGACGCCCCCACCAACACCACGCCGACGACGGCGACCGGGATGGCCCACGACCGGCGCGACGACACCGCCGACTCGCACTCCACGGCATAGTCCTGATGCGGAACGATCTCGTTGAGGATCGGCAGGTTGGCCGGATTCTGGTTGTCGACCTGACGGGCCTCCGACAGGTCGGCAGAGATGCCGTTGCCGCAGCCGATCTTCGACTCGGGCCCGGACACCGACACCGGGACCAACAACGCGATGACACCCACCAGCAAAGCGGCCACACCCGCAAACAAGATCAGCTGTCGCAGTTTCATGTCCCGGGTAATAGCCCGGTCGGGCACAACCGAAACAAGATCGATCATCGAAGCCGTGCCGGGCGGGTTGGGCGCGAGGGCGCCGGATGTGTTGTCCTAGTGGGGTGATCGACCATGGAGTGACGGTGCTGCTGGCGCTTCTTGCTGCGGTGTTCCTCGCCGTGGGGATCGTGGTGCGTCAGCGCGCCACCCTCGACGTGCCCGCCGAACACGGCATCAGCACAGTGATGTTCGCGACACTGATCCGTCGCCCGCTGTGGTGGGCCGGCACCGCCGCCGCGCTCGCCGGGTTCGGCTTCCAGGCGCTCGCGCTGGTCGAGGGCTCGTTGCTGCTGGTGCAACCGATCCTGGTCTCGGCGCTGCTGTTCGCACTGCCGCTGTCGGCGCGCTGGGCCGGCCGCCGGGTCACCGGCGCCGAATGGGGCTGGGCGGTGCTGCTGACCGTCGCGCTGGCGGTGTTCGTGGTCCTGGCCAAGGCCAACCCCGGGGACTACGAGGCGTCGCTGTCGTCGTCGGCCCTGGTCGCTGTGGTGTGCACCGCGGCGGTACTCGCCTGCGTGCTGGTCGCGACGCGATCGGTGGGCTGGCGTCGCGCGGTGCTGCTGGCCGTCGCGGTCGGCGTGCTGTTCGGGGTGGTCGCGGTGCTGACGAAACTGGTCATGCACCTGCTCACCCACGAGGGCGTCGGCGCGGCGCTGTCCACACCGGTGCTGTACCTGCTGGTGGTCCTCGGCGTGGTCGCGGTGCTTCTGCAGCAGTCGGCGTTCCACGCCGGGTCACTGCAGACCTCGGTGCCCACCATGCTCGTGCTCGAACCGATGATCGCGGTGCTGCTCGGCGCCGTGGTGCTCGGCGAGAACCTCGACGTCGGACGCTGGGATGCGTTGGCGCTGGCGGTCTCCACCGCGGCGATGGTGGCCGGGACCATCGCGCTGGGTCGCGACGAGGGCGCCTACGAGGAAGCGCTGGCCCATCCGGAGGCCGAGACGGTCTCCCGCGTGGACTAGCCGCCCGCCCACGACGCCCAGCCGGTGACGCGGACGGCGATCACCGGCCCGTCCAGACCCACCCGGCCGTACTGGTCGTACTTGGCGCGCAGCGCCGCCCGCCCCGTCTCGGCGACCGGACCGTTCTCGTGGATCTCGGCGATCCCGTCGGCGCGCACCCACCACAGCCGCGACCAGTCGTCGGCGTAGTGCGACACCAGCAAGCTCACCACCGGCTGGTGCTCGATGTTGGCCAGCCGCTGCAGCCGCCGCCCGGATTTCGGTTTGCCGTCCACCGCCGTGTACACCGTCGGACCGTCGTCCTCGACGAGCGCGAACACCACCGGCACCACGTGCGGGGCGCCGTCGGACCGCACGGTGGCCAGCGTCGCCTCCGGTGCGGCGCCGAAATCGGAAAGCGGTGACCTGCGCTGGGGCACGGCACCCAGCGTAGGTGCCGGCCCTGCCGACTCAGACGTCCTGGACCGGCTCGATGCCGAGGTCGCGGTAGGTCACCAGCGCGTGGAACGGCACCCCGTGGCCGGCGAAGCGCCGCGCGGCCACGTCCCCGCGATCGACCATCGGGATGACGCCGGTGACCACGGCGCCCACCGCGCGGACCCGCTCCAGCGCGATCTCGGTGGACCCTCCGGTGCTGATCACGTCGTCGACCAGCAACACCCGATCCCCGGCAGCCAGGCGGGTGCCCTCGATCCACTGCTCGCGGCCGCGGCTCTTCTGCTCTTTGCGGACCGAGAACCACGCCTTGCCGGTCACCATCGCCACACCGTGGGCCAGCGGGTCCGCACCCATGGTCAGCCCGCCGACCGCGTCGAACTCCACGCCGTGGGCGGCGGCCAGGTCCGCGACTGCGCGGCTCACCACGGTCAGCCGTTCACCGGTGTCCACGGCGTACTTTCCGTCGATGTAGTCGTGGCTGAGCTGACCGCTGGCCAACCGGAAGGGCTCCTCGCGACGCTCGTAGCCGCGCGTGCGGATCAGGTCGAACGCGGCCTGCCAGGTCGGCGGTCGCTGCGGGGTCGCGTTCTGCTCGGGCATGTCGACAGATGGTAGAGGACGCCCGCAGCGGCCTCAGTTCCCGCGTGCCCGCCGCGTCAATTCCACGGCAGCCGAACGCATCTCACCGACCGAACCGATCGGTTGCGGGTAGCCGATCCGCGTGTAGGCCACCCCGCGTTCGGTGGTCAGCCGCAGGTCGAGCCCGTAGCGGTCGGCGCCGGTGCACGTCGCCTCGGTGGCATCGGGGTAGCCCCCGAGGGTGCGGGCCATCGCCAGCAGGGAGTCGGCGTGGTCGGCGTTGAGATGGTTGATCGCGCCGCCGGCGTGCGGAGTGACCGGGTCGGGTTCGGCCCCGGCGTACTCGGCGCCGCTGGTGGAGTCCATCCGGCCGTAGCCGCCGACCCAGCGCACCCGCTGCACCCGCAGCACCCACAGGGAGAAATCGCTGTAGTCGATGTAGTACTTCGCGGCGGCCACCGCGGCGAGGTGGGCCTCGCGGGCAGCGGCGAATTCGGCGCCCTCGGGACGCTCGACGTGGCCGGCCAGCGTGATGCGTGCGTTGGCCAGCGGATCGCCCTCGGCGGCGGGGGCGACGACGGCCAGGCTGGCGCGCGGGTCGCCGGCGAGGTTGCGGCCGTGCTCGGCCAGGTTGGACACGCACAGCACCGGCGCCCCGCCGAGCAGTCCGTAGGTCACGAAGGACGCCCACGGGTCGCCCTCGGAGGTCAGGCTCGCCAGCGTCGCGGTGTTGGTGGACGCGGCGATGGTGCGGGCCTCCTCGGCCGCCGTCGGGCGTGCGGCGCTCGCCGCGCTGGTCAGTGGCGGCGGCACGCTCGGGGCGTCGCCGGGGTCTCCATGGTCACGGCCACCGGTGGTCACGTCCGCACGATAGCGCGCTCGTCGATCAGGCGGGGTATCCGTGTCGCTGTGCGAGAATGGCAGGCACGTGGCGGCTGTCGGGGGAGACTCGAGGAAAATCTGGGAGCAGCATGGCGGAGATCGCGTTACGCGCATTAGCCGCTGCCGGCGTGCTCTCGATCGGTGTGCTCGCCGCGGCCCCGCCCGTGCTCGCGCAACCGTCGGACACCGACGGGTCCACCCAGACCAACGACGCTCCCGATGACGGTGCTTCCGACACCGGCGACACCTCGATCGGCGACGCGGGTGACCCGCCGAAGACCACGGCACCCGAACCGGAGATCACCGTCGACGACGAGGACGACGAACCCCTGGTGTCCGGCGGCAGCGGCACCCGCGACGCACCGCCACCGGATGCGATCGCCCCGCCCCCGCCCGCCAAGAAGGCCGAGTTCGAGAACTCGCTGAAAGTGCCGTTCTTCCGGTTGCCCGCCGCCGACGAGATCCCGGCCGGCACCTGGCCCAGCATCTCGTCGTTCTACACCACCGTCGACATCCCGCTGCCGACCCTCGGCGAGTTCTTCGCGGCGCTGCGGCTGGTGCCGAACCCCACCCCACCGCCGCCGGGCCCGCGGATGGGCATCATGCAGGAAGAACCGGTGCTCGATGCGGGCACCGGTATCCCGGGTGGCGCCGTCGCCGGCGCGGACGGCACCACCGCCGGCAGCGGGTCGACCGTGTTCCGGGCGCCCCTGGTGGTCTCGGTGCCGCGGGCGATGACGAGTGCGGGACCCGGTGCGCCACGGGCCCGGACCGTCGGACCCGGCCGCGCCGGTGACCAGCCGACCACCGCCCCGGGTGTGGCCGGGGTCCGCACGCCGCCGATCCGGGGCTCGATCGCACCCACGCCCGGGACGGCGGTGCCGGCCGCGCCGACCGCCGCGTCCGGTCAGCTGGCGCGTCCGGCGGGGTACCCGCGGGTGCTGACGGGTCCCACGCTCGCCGAGATCGCCGCGGTCGCGCTGCCCGGTCTGGCCGGTCTGATGCTGGTGACGTTCGGCGGCGGCGTGATCGGTTATCGGCAGGCCAACAGCCTGCGTTTCGTCCGGACCGCCGGCGCCGAACGGTTTCTGCCCTAACCGCCACAGGTGGTTGGGCGGCTGTCGTCCTGGGTAGGTTTCACACCAGCTATGGAGGACAGCACATGACACTGCCCTACGCCGACTGGCTGCAGCGGCAGCGTTGGTATGCCGGCCGCACTCGTGAGCTCACCGCGGTGCAGCCGGCGGCGGTGACCCCGCTGCCCGACTCCGGCCTGGATCTGGAACACGCGCTGCTCGACGTGTCCTACACCGACGGGTCCACCGACCGCTATCAGGCGTTGATCGGTTGGGGCGGTTCGGTGGTCGAGAGCGCGATCGCCACCATCGGCCGCGCACCGCGGGGCGACGGACAACAGACCGCCTACGACGCGCTCTACGATCCTGCGGCGGCCCGGCGCCTGCTGACGTTGATCGATCGTTCGGCCACCGTGGGTGCCCTGCGATTCGTCCGGGAACCAGGGGCCGATCTGCCGTTGGACGCGCCCCCACGGGTCTCGGGTGCCGAGCAGAGCAACACCAGCGTGATCTTCGGTGACCGCGCGATGCTCAAGGTGTTCCGCCGCGTCACCGCCGGCGTCAATCCCGACATCGAGCTGAACCGGGTGCTGGCCCGCGCCGGCAACCCGCACGTGGCCCGTCTGCTGGGTTCGTTCGAAACCCATTGGGCCGAGGCGGATTCCGATATGTGCGCGCTGGGGATGGTGGCCGAGTTCGCCGCGGGCAGTGTCGAGGGCTGGGATATGGCGACGGCCGCCACCGCCGCCGGAAGCGGCCCCGACGAGGACTTCGCCCGCGAATCCCACCGGCTGGGCGAGGCCGTCGCCTCGGTGCACGCGACGTTGGCCGAGCACCTCGGCACCGCCGTCGAACCGTTCCCCGTCGACGCCATGCTCGAACGGTTGCACGCCGCGGTGACGGCCGCGCCGGCGCTGCGGGAGTTCGCCGGCACGATCGAGGAGCGCTTCGGCCGGTTGGCCGGACATCCGACCACGGTGCACCGCGTCCACGGCGATCTGCACCTCGGGCAGGTGCTGCGCACCCCCGAGCGCTGGCTGCTGATCGACTTCGAGGGCGAACCGGGCCAACCGCTCGAGGAGCGGCGGCGACCGGACTCGCCCCTGCGCGACGTGGCCGGGATGCTGCGGTCGTTCGAATACGCCGCACATCAACGATCGGTCGACAGCCCCGGGGGCCAGGACGGCGAGGCGGCGGGGAACGCCCGAGAGTGGGTGGCGCGCAACAGCTCCGCGTTCTGCACGGGCTATGCCGCGGTGGCCGGCGCCGATCCGCGCGCACAGGCCGACATCCTGGCGGCCTACGAGTTGGACAAGGCGGTGTACGAGGCGGCCTACGAGGCGCGGTTCCGGCCGTCCTGGCTGCCGATCCCGATGCGTTCGATCGCACGCATCCTCGGCTGACGCCCCCGCTTCACCAAGCTGGCAACCGTGGCCGCCGGTAGGTCGCCGCCGCTCTTCGGCTCCTACTGCCGGCCCGCCCAGGCCAGCCGCGTCCGGACGTCCGAGGACATCCGACGCCGACTGACGGCCACGGTTGCAACAGCGAGTTCAAGCTAACACACCGAAAGCGGAAAAATGCTGAACTGAGCCATCAAGGTCGATGGCTCGCAACGTCTTTCAGTCGGTCACCGCGCGCAGTACCAGGGTGGCCCGCGCGTCCACCGTCACCGGGCTCGCCGCGGCGTGCTCGGTCTCGGGATCGGGCTCGGAAGCCGTGCACAACACCGGCTTCCACGCCCGGCCGAACTCGGTGTCGGGCAACGTGAATTCGATCGGCTCGTAGTGGGCGTTGAAGAACATCAGGAACGAGTCGTCGATCACCCGCTGCCCACGGGCGTCCATGTCGGGGATGCCGTGGCCGTTGAGGAAGACCCCCACCGACTTCGCGTACGCGGTTCCCCAGTCGTCGCCGGTCATCTCGGTGCCTTCGGGGGTGAACCACGCGATGTCGGGCAGGCCGGCGTTGCCGCGCCGTCCCAGCGGCTTGCCGGAGAAGAAGCGTCGCCGCCGGAAGACCGGGTGCGCGGCGCGCAGTTGTGACACCGTGCGGGCGAACTCCAGCAGATCGGTGTCGGCGGCGTCCCAGTCCATCCAGGTGATCTCGTTGTCCTGGCAGTAGCCGTTGTTGTTGCCACCCTGCGTGCGGCCGAGTTCGTCGCCGTGACACAGCATCGGCACGCCCTGGCTCAGCAGCAGCGTGGCCAGGAAGTTGCGCTGTTGGCGGGCGCGCAGCGCATTGACCTCCGGGTCGTCGGTGGGCCCTTCGACGCCGCAGTTCCAGGACCGGTTGTGGCTCTCCCCGTCGTTGTTGTCCTCGCCGTTGGCCTCGTTGTGTTTCTCGTTGTAGGACACCAGGTCGCGCAGCGTGAAGCCGTCGTGGGCCGTGACGAAGTTGATCGACGCGACCGGGCGGCGCGCGGTGTGTTCGTAGAGGTCGGCCGACCCGGTCAGCCGGTAGGCGAACTCGTCGAGCGTGGAGGGCTCACCGCGCCAGAAGTCGCGGACGGTGTCGCGGTACTTGCCGTTCCACTCCGTCCACTGGGGCGGGAAGTTGCCGACCTGGTAGCCGCCCGGTCCCACGTCCCAGGGCTCGGCGATCAGCTTGACCTGGCTGACCACCGGGTCCTGCTGCACGAGCTCGAAGAACGTCGCGAGCCGGTCCACGTCGTAGAACTCGCGGGCCAATGTGGAGGCCAGGTCGAACCGGAACCCGTCGACGTGCATCTCGGTGACCCAGTACCGCAGCGAATCCATGATCAGCTGCAACGTGTGCGGATGCCGGACGTTGAGGCTGTTGCCGGTGCCGGTGTAGTCCATGTAGTAGCGCTTGTCGTCGTCGACGAGGTGGTAGTACGCCGCGTTGTCGATACCGCGCATCGACAGCGTCGGGCCCATGTGGTTGCCCTCGGCGGTGTGGTTGTAGACGACGTCGAGGATGACCTCGATGTTGGCCTCGTGCAGCGCGCGCACCATGGCCTTGAACTCCTGGACCTGCCCGCCGGGATTCGGGTTGGAGCTGTACTTGGAGTCCGGTGCGAAGAACCCGATGGTGTTGTAGCCCCAGTAGTTCGACAGCCCCTTCTCCACCAGCGTCGAGTCGTTGGCGAAGTGATGGACCGGCATCAGCTCGATCGCCGTGATGCCCAGCTGCTGAAGATGTTCGATGATCGCGGGGTGCGCGACCGCGGCGTAGGTGCCGCGGATCTGTTCGGGGATGTCGGGATGGGTCTGGGTGAGCCCCTTGACGTGGGCCTCGTAGATCACCGTGTCGGCGTACTCGTGGCTGGGCGGACGGTCGGTGCCCCAGTCGAAGTACGGGTTGATCACCACGCACTTGGGCATGTTGGCCGCGGAGTCGTCGTCGTTGCGGCTGTCGGGGTCGCCGAAGGTGTAGCTGAACAGCGACTGGTCCCACTCGAAGTGACCGTCGATGGCCTTCGCGTACGGATCCAGCAGCAGCTTGTTCGGGTTGCAGCGCGACCCGTTGGGCGGGTCGTACGGGCCGTACACGCGGTAGCCGTACCGCTGGCCCGGCTCGATGTTGGGGATGAAGCAGTGCCAGACGAAACCGTCGACCTCGGGCAGCGTGATCCGGGTTTCCGCCGTCCCGCCGGAGCCGTCGTCGTTGAACAGGCACAGCTCCACCTTCTCGGCAGCCTCGGAGAACACCGCGAAGTTGGTGCCGTAGCCGTCGTAGGTGGCGCCCAGCGGGTACGCCTTGCCGGGCCACAACTCGAGGTCGGGGGCGTTGCCCGGGGTGCTGACGAACTGGGTCAAAGGACTCTCCTGGATCTCGTCTCGTCGCGGCGCTGGGGGGCCGCGACGGTAGGGGATGCCCGTTGGGGGCGGGACGCAACCGTGGGGTGGGTCAGGTCACCACATCGACGCCGGCGGCCTGCAGCGCCGTGACGGCGTCGGCCGTCGAGGCCGGTGAGACACCGGCGGTGAGGCCGAGGAGCACCCGGGTGGCGAACCCGGCGGCCACGGCGTCGGCCGCGGTGGCCCGCACGCAGTAGTCGGTGGCGATACCGACGACGTCGACGGCGTCCACGTCGCGTGCGCGCAGCCAGTCCGCCAGCCCGGTCCCGGACTCGTCGGTGCCCTCGAAGCCGCTGTAGGCCGCGCTGTAGTGACCTTTGGCGAACACCGCTTCCACCGGTGCGACGTCGAGGTCGGGGTGGAACTCGGCGCCGGGCGACCCGGCCACGCAGTGCGGCGGCCAGGAGTCGACGAAGTCGGGGTTGTCGGAGAAGTGGCTCCCCGGATCGATGTGAAAGTCCTTGGTGGCCGCCACATGCCGGTAGCGCGCGGCGGATCCGGACAGCAGGTCGTTGACGGCGTGCGCCACTGCGGTGCCGCCCTCGACCGCCAGCGAGCCGCCTTCGCAGAAGTCGTTCTGCACGTCGACGATGATCAGGGCGTTGCGGGTGGGTGAATCGCTCACCGCTTCACGGTATCGCCGCCGCGGTCGACCCGCAGGTGAGCGGTCAACAGCAGGTGGTCGAACGCGGCCCGCGGGGGCAGGGTCTCCTCGTAGGACAGTTCGCCGTAGTCGGCCACCAGCTGCTCGGCCAGTGTGCGCAGCTTGACGTTGGTCTCCTGGGAGCGCCAGCGCAGCAGCTCGAACGCGGCGTCGGCATCGACCCGGTAGATGAGCATCAGCATGCCTTTGACCTGTTCGATCACCGCGCGGTTCTCGGTGATCTCGGCCAGCGCGGCGGTCATCATGGCCTTGGCTGCCGACTCGCTGGGGGAGACGTCGACATAGAAGCCGTGGGTACCGATCAGCCGGCCGGCCTCGTCGTTGAGGCGGTCGCCGATCACCACGACCTCATGGGTGTCGCCGCGGGTGTCGATGATGCGGTGGCGCGTGGAGAACGTGCGGTGGGTGCGACGCATCTCCTCCAGGGTCGCCGCCACCTGCTGCCGGTCCTCGGGGTGCTTGTGCGACAGCACCAGCTCGGTGGTCGGTGTCACGGTGCCGGGTTCGTAGCCGTGCAGGATCTGCACCTGTTCGGACCACTCCCACCGTTCGTCGGCGAAGTAGAAGCGGAACCATCCGACCCGCTGCGGAGACCCGCCCGCGAGCGCCTGTTCCAGAGAGTCCTCAGCTGACACAAGATGACATTATGGGCCAGCGGTTCGGCGTCACCCGCCGAACAGCAGATACAGCCCGGTGAACGTGTAGAACACCATCACCAGCATCATCGCGAGCTGCCCGGTGACCTGATGGTCCTTGGGCAGCAGCGCCAGCGAGCGGTCGTGCGCGGCCACCACACCGGCGATGTGACCGGCCACCACGAACCCCACCTTCAGCGTCGCCAACAGGCCGGGATGCATCGACAGCAGGTAACTGACCTCGGCGTCGGCGAGTCCCAGGACGTTCCAGCCGCGCCCCAGCGGATCGGCGAGCTGGATGATCGTCTGCTGGCCCCGTTCCACCAGGTAGGTCAGATAGTGGGCGAAGACGTAGCCGATGACGATCGGGATCAGCGAGTGCGCCAGCAGCCCGGGCAGCTCGCGCCGCCGCGCGGCGTCGACGCCACCGGTGCAGCGCGCCGCGGCCCAGAACGTGGCCGCCACCACGCCGACGAACAGCAGCAGCGTCACCGAGCGCACCAGCGTCGCACCCGTCGTGGAGTCCGTCAGGTTGCCGACCAGCCGGCGGAACTGCGGCGTCGCCGAGAAGCTGTCGAACGCCGTGGATCCCAGCAGTACCGCCAACACCGCGACGACGCCGGGGCGCACGGGCAGCGACGGCAGGTTGTCGAACGGGTTGCCCACGACGATGCGACCGTCGTCGCGGCGACGGAACAGCGACAGCCGCGACGCGACCACGCTGTACACCTCGAACGGGTCGGCGTTGGCGTTCCAGCGCGATCCGAACACCACCGCCCCGGCCAGCGTCACCAGGAGGTACACCACCAGCCAGGTTCGGATCGCGCCCAGCGAACCGGGATTCGGGCTCGCCAGCTCCAACCACACGAACGCCAGCAGGCCGGCCGCGGCGGGCCAGTAACCCAGCGAGCGGGGATAGCTGCGCCCTAGGTTGCGGCCGCCGATCAGCTTGTGCAGTGCGCGCACCGGTGACAGCACCCGCCAGACCGGGCCGATCGCCCACGACAGGGCGACCAGTCCGACCCAGAGCAGCACGTAGAACACCCCGGGCAGCGCGTTGTCCGCGTCCTGCGGTCCGAAGAATCCGGCCATCGCGACCCACGCCGTGAAGGCCAGCGCCAGCACCGCCAGCACCCAGCGGGTCACGGGGGAGTCGACGACGGCGGTCACCCACGCGGGCAGTGCCCGGCCGGGCTTGTCGGTGTCGAAGCGCGGGGTGCGCCACGCCAGGGCGACCACCGCGAACGTGAACGTCAGGGCCCAGGCGGCGCCGATCAGGGCGTAGGTGAAGGGGATGGGCAGATCGGTGGAGCCGCCCAACCCGTGGGCCAGCAGCTGGGTGCTCACCGCACCAGGATGGTGGCGATCGTGGTGTGGGTGTTGTGCAGTTCGACGTCGACACGCCCCGGCATCTCGACGGTGAACTCGAACTCCTGCCCGGGCGCCGCGGCCACCGGGAAGGTGTGTTCGGGTGTCGAGTGGACGTGCAGTTCGTCGGCGGCGTCGCTGTCCACGCGGATCACGATGGGCTGTCCCACGGACGCCTGGAGTTGCTCATTGGTCGGCGTGACACGTCCGTCGGCGATCGTGACGTCGAGGGCCACCTGTTCCTGCTGCTGACCGGTGTCCCCGGCGTCACCGGCCGGGGCGGTCGCGGCGGGTTCGGACGTCGCAGCGGCGGGATCTTGTGCGGTCTCGGAGCTGTTGCCGCAGCCGACGAGCACTACGGCCGCGGCGGCGACTGCCAGCACGTCCTGGAATCGGATTCCGATCACCTCTCATGGTCGATTGTCGTTGCTGTCCAGGGATTCTTCGGCTTCCCGCTTCTTCCGGTTGCGGACCGCGATGTAGATGACGACTCCGGTCACGACGAACGCGGGAGCGAACGCCGGCACGGCGATCCAGATCGGATGGTCGGCCAGGAAGACGACGTCGGCCGGGGGTGTCACGTCTGTCCGGAGGGTTGCAGGTTCTCGGCCTCCCGGCGCGGTTCGCTGTTGTTGATGCGCCCGGCACCCCAGGTGATGCCGGCGACCATCGCCAGCGTGCACGCCAGCACCACCAGGCAGCCGATCAGCCACAGCGACTGCGGGATGTCGGGGCTGCGTTCGCGCTGCAGGATGGTGATCTCGGAGACGAACGGTCGGGTGAACTCCGCCTCGGCGGGCACCTCCTCGGCGCCGATGCCGGGGTCACCGGCCAGGTAGATCGGCACCGCGGCCAGCGTCTTGCCGTCGTGCACGCGCAGCAGCGTTTTCCAGGTGCCCGAGACCGGCATCGGCTCGGTGGAGACGTAGTGGCCGTCGGCGACCTTCTCCAGCGTGTCGACGAACTGGCCCCGCTGGTTGTCGATGCCGCCCTGCCAGCCCAGCACCGCCACCCAGTTCGGGTCGTCGCTGATGACGTCCGGCGGATTGAAGCGGACGTCGGCGGTGACGTAGCGGGCGCCGTCGACGGGTGGCGCCTCGGTGAGCGTGATCTGGGCGGTCGCGTTCTGCGGGGTGTTGTATTGCAGGCCGTTGGCGGCGGCGCCGCCGATGGCCACGACGGTCAGCGCGACCAGGCCGACGCCGATCGCGCGCCGCGGCAGGCGCTGTCCGGTGAGGACCATCCCGCCCATCGCGCCGCACGCGCCGACCAGGATGGCCACCGGGATCGACATCGCCAGCGCCTCGCCCCAGATGCTGCCGGGCCAGGGCAGTGCGTAGACGGAGTTGATCCACAACGATTCCAGCCACAGCCCGACGGTGGCGATGCCCAGACCGCTGACCATGCCGAACACGACGGGTCGGCGGTACAGCGGGGTGAGCGCCAACAGCTCGACCACGACGGCCGCACCGAGGTACAGCGGGAACCAGTTGATCGGCGCGGCGAGGACCGGTCCCACCAGCAGCGCGACGACGCCGCGCAGGCCGATGGCGATGAGCGCGGCGATCAGGGCCGCGCCACGGCCGAGGAAGATGCGCGCCATCACCAGGGCGAGCGCGGCGGCCGCGGCGATCAGCATCGGCTGGAACACCTGCCGGAACTGCGGGACGCCGAAGTCGAACTCGATCTGGTAGACCGACGCGCCGATCAGGACCCCGGCGAACGCGAGGTACAGCACAGCCCGCAAGCCGAGGCCGTCACGCGGTGCGTCGGGGCCGGCGGCGCGTTTGCCTTCGTATTCGAGGAACGCCGCGGCCAGCGTGGAGAAGCCGGCGCCGCCGATCATCATCAGGTGGGTCGGTCCCCACAGCGTCACGTCCTGGCCGAAGATGCGGTGCCAGATGTCGTCGAGCGGGAAGCCGGTCAGCGCGTACAGACCGCAGCCGGCCATCACGATGCCGCCCACCGGCGCGTACCAGTCGTCGGTGATGCGCACGGCTGCCGGTCCGGGACGTTCGCCGTTCAGCGGCAACACCATCGCGGTGCAACCGGCGACGAAGATGCCGAACAGGCCGATCAGGATGAAGTAGTGCGCGGGGTTGGCCAGTGCACCGTCGTCGCGGCCGTTGCCGATGTGCAGGCTGACGTCCCAGATGAACCCGAACAGCGCGCAGATGATCGAGGTGGTGAACATGATGACCGGCAGCGCCACCCAGGACGGCCTCTTGAATCGCTGCGAGGTCCAGTCGGCCAGGCGGGTCAGCCAGGTGATCTTGTGGGTGCGGTGCAGATAGCCGATCCAGACCAGGATCGCGGAGACCACCACCGCTGCCACGGAGAGGCCGATGACCTCGTGGATCGCGGTGCCGCCGCCCTCGTCCTGGGCGAGAACCGACACGTCGTACTGTGCGTGCGCCCAGGTCGGCGCTCCGGAAAAGGTCATATCCATCCCATCGCTGTGCGCTCGGACACATGAGTGACTCTGCTGGCTGATGTTGCCAGAAATCCGCTAGGCGAAACCAGCGGTACCGGATTTTTCCGCAGCGCCACTTCAGGCCCGCCGGGAGGTCATTTCCTCGGCGGTCGGAGCACCTTCATCGCCATCTGCATGACCGGCTCGGGGACCCGGTCCTTGGCGGCCAGCGCGCGGGCCGCCGCCCGGGTGCGCAGCGGCGTACCGCGCCCGAAGTAGCGGTTGAGCGGTCCGCCCGTCGGCTCCAGGTCGACGTGCAGTGGCGGCGCTCCGTCGGCGGCGCCCAGTGCGCGGGCGATCACCATGCGCTGGATCTCACTGGTGCCCTCGAAGATGGTGTACAGCTTCGCGTCTCGATACCACTTCTCCACCGGGTGGTCGGTGATGTAACCCCACCCGCCCATCGTCTGGATGGCCCGCTCGGTGGTCTTCACGGCGACCTCGCTGGCGGCCAGCTTCGACATCGAGCCCTCGCCACGCTCGAACGGCACCCCGGACGCCGCCATCCACGACGCCCGCCAGGTCAGCAGCCGGGCCGCGTCGATCTGCGTGGCCAGGTCGGCGATCGGGAACGCGATGCCCTGGTTGTCGATGATCGGCGCGCCGAACGCCTCGCGGCGGTTGGCGTACTCGGTCATGTACTCCAATGCGGCGCGCGCGATCCCGAGCGCCTGGGCCGCGACCATCGGGCGGGTCTGCTCGAACGTGCCCAGCGCCGCCGACCGGGAGTGGCGCGCTCCCTCTACCGCTTCGCGCGCCTTGGCCAGCTTGTACTCGAGCTTCTCCTGTCCGCCCAGCAGGTTCTCGCCGGGCACCCGCACACCGTCGAACCGCAACTCCGCGGTGTGCGACGCGCGGCAGCCCAGCTTGTCCAGCTTGCGCACCAATTCCAGGCCCGGTGTTCCGCCGGGCACGATGAACAGCGCCTGACCCCGGTGCCCGAGTTCCTGGTCCACCACCGCGTTGACGACGTGGACGTTGGCGATGCCGCCATTGCCGATCCACATCTTGTGGCCGTCGATGATCCAGTCGTCACCGTCGCGGCGGGCGGTGGTGCGCAGGTTGCGCACGTCGCTGCCGCCCTCGGGTTCGGAGATCGCCAGCGCGGCCAGCTTCAGATCGCCGGGGGTGCCGAAACACTCCGGTGCCCACTGCAGCATCTGCTCCGGGGACGCCGCCTGGCCGATCGCCGACAGCGCCAGGGCCGGCATCACCACGGCCAGGCCGATCCCGGCGCAGCCCCAGAACAACTCCTCCATGAACATCGGGAGCGACAGCCCCGTCGGGTCGCCTATCAGGTCGCGGTAGAACAGCGGACTGTAGAAGCCCCGGGTCGCGGCCTCTTCGAGCACCGGCCACGGAAACTCCTGGCGCTGGTCGTATTCCTGGGCGACCGGCCGCACGACCTCCGCGGCGAACTCGTGGGTGCGCCGGGCCAGGTCGTGCTGGGCGGCGGTGGGCGTGATGTTGAACGTCATCTGCGTCCCCTGTGATCGGCCGGATGGTCACCCTGTACCCACCTCGGCCGACAAACTCACCGCACCGCGTCGCCGACCTCGCGTGGACGGACTTCCCAGACGGGCGCGGGTTTCAGCAACGCCAGCGACAGACTGCTGATGCCCATCAGCACCATTGTCAGAACCAGGAACGGGGTGTAGCCGCCGAAGTGGTCCGACGTCGCGCCGGAGGCCAGCGGGCCGAACGCGGTGCCCAGGGACAGCGCGGCGACCATGCCGCCGAACAGTCCGCCGAAGTTGCGCAGCCCGAAGTAACGCGAGGCCAGGTAGGCGATGACGTCGACCTCGGCGCCCAGCGTCAGGCCGAACAGCGCGGCGGCCACCGTCTGGCTGACCGGGTTGGCACCGTCGAACAGCAACAGCGCACTGCCGGCGATCGGCACCAGATACGCACAGGCTCCCACCACGCGGGCCGGGTACCGGTCCAGCAGCACCCCGACGCCGAGCCGGCCGACGATCGAGAAGACACCCACCAACGCCGCGGTGCCGGCTGCTGCCAGCGGTTCGGCGCCGGCGTCGCGCAGGATCGGCACGAGGTGGACCACCACGCCCAAGGTGGTGAACGCGAAAAGCCCCGCGGCGAGCAGCAGTTGGTAGAAGGTGATCGAGCGCAGTCCCTCGCGCATGGTCACCCCGGGGAGCTCGACCGGCTCGCTGTCCTTCTCGGTGACGGTGGCGACGTCCGGTTCGATCCGTTTGCCGGCGCGCACGTCGTCCTGCGCGCCGCGGAAGAACAGGGCCACCGCAGCCAGCACCAGGCCGCCCCACAGCACGCCGAGCCCGATGAACGCGCCACGCCACCCCCACACGCCGATCAGCGCGGTGGCCAGCGGCGGGAACACCGCCGCGGCCAGCGATCCGCCGGACAGGGTCACGGCGAACGCGAGGCCGCGCGAGGTTTCGAAGCGGCTGGCCACCGCCGACGTCCAGACCGTGGTCTGCACCCAGAACGACGCGAACGACAGCAGCGCCCACAGCAGGATCCAGTTGGCCATCGATCCCGTGGCGGTGCCCATCAGCGCGAACGTGGCGGCCATCAGCGTCACGCCGCACAGGCCAACGCGCCGCGGACCCAGCCGGTCGACCAGCAGCCCGATCGGCAGCGCCGCCACGGCGGCGGCCATCCCGACGATGGTCAGGCCCACCGACGCCTGGGCCCGCGACCAGCCGAACTCCTCTTGCAGCGGCGCCATGAACGCGCCGAGGCAGTAGACGTGGATGACGCCCATCGAGTAACCGAGGCCGGCGGCCAGCGGGACCTTGCCGAATCGTCGCCACTCCGCCAGTGCCGCGGTCCTGCTGTCCGACATGCCGACCCCTTGTCATTTACGGGCAGAAGTGTAAAGGCGCTGTTGTTGAGCCGCAGTGTATCCACGCGGGTCTGGATACGCTGATCCGATGACCCGCAACTACGCCACCGCCGATGAGGTCACGCTGTCGGAGTTGCTCGATTTCGTGCGGCCGCGACACCGGATGGTGCTGACCACGTTCCGTGCGGGGGAGTCGCTGCAGAGTTCGCCGGTCACCGGCGGCGTCGATGCCGAAGGCCGCATCGTGATCGCGAGCTACCCGCGACGGGCGAAGGTGGCCAACATCCGGCGCCGGCCGCGCGCCAGCATCGTGGTGCTCTCCGACGACTTCAACGGTCCCTACGTCCAGGTGGACGGGTATGCCGAGGTGGTCGACCTGCCCCACGCGCTCGAACCGCTGGTCGAGTACTTCCGGGTGATCTCCGGGGAACATCCGGACTGGGACGAGTACCGGGCCGCGATGGTCGAGCAGGGCAAGTGCCTGATCAGGGTCACGCCGCAGCGTTGGGGGCCGGTCGCCACAGGCGGATTCCCGCCGCCCTCGGCGCAGTGATGACCCAGGGTGCGCAGGACTGTCGGCGCCGACTGTGGTAGTCAGAGCTAGCGCACGCGTTGCGTCAGCTAGCACGTCAAACTATAGTCTGGACACATGTCCAGGAGGGTTCGGATTCCTTGCTCCAATCGATTCGGGCAGCTCAGGGCGGCTTCCCAGCCTGGACCTGCGCGCCGACGCGTGTCGCTGAAGCGGTGAGCTGATGCGCATCGCACTGCTGTCGTATCGCAGCAAGACCCATTGCGGCGGGCAAGGTGTCTACGTCCGCCATCTCAGCCGCGGCCTCGTCGAACTCGGTCACGAGGTCGAGTTGTTCTCCGGACAGCCCTACCCGGACGGGCTCGACCCGCGGGTCACGCTGACCAAGGTGCCGAGCCTGGATCTGTACCGGGAGCCCGATCCGTTCCGGATCCCGCGGCCCAGCGAGATCAAGACCAGCATCGACCTCGAAGAGCTGCTGACCACCTGGACCGCCGGGTTCCCCGAACCCAAGACGTTCAGCATGCGCGTCGCGCGGTTGCTGGCCGATCGGCGCGACGAGTTCGACGTCGTCCACGACAACCAGTGCCTGGGGACCGGTCTGCTGACGATCGCCGAGTCCGGTCTTCCGGTGGTGGCCACCGTGCACCACCCGATCACCCGCGACCGGGTGGTCGAGATCGACGCGGCCAAGTGGTGGCGCAAACCCCTGGTGCGCCGCTGGTACGCGTTCGCCGAGATGCAGAAGCAGGTCGCGCGGCAGATCCCCGAGCTGGTGA
Organism: Mycobacterium sp. pV006; assembly: GCF_041287115.1. NCBI lineage: Bacteria > Bacillati > Actinomycetota > Actinomycetes > Mycobacteriales > Mycobacteriaceae > Mycobacterium > Mycobacterium sp. pV006. Next base: position 474,677 of record NZ_JBGGKT010000002.1, read on the forward strand.
CCGTGTCCTCGACGTCGGCCGCCGACATCGCCGCCGACTTCGCGGTCGACCCGGCGCAGCTGCACGTGGTGCCGCTCGGTGTGGACACCGCGCTGTTCCAGCCGGCCCGTGAGCGCGTGCGCAACCGCATCATCGCGATCGCCAGCGCCGACGTCCCGCTCAAGGGGGTCAGTCACCTCCTGCACGCCGTGGCGCGGCTGCGCGTCGAACGTGATCTGGAACTGCAGCTGGTCGCCAAGCTCGAGCCCAACGGGCCGACCGAGAAGCTCATCGCCGAGCTGGGTATCTCCGACATCGTGCACAGCTCCAGTGGGCTGAGTGACGCCGAGCTCGCCGGGCTGCTGGCCTCCGCCGAAGTCGCCTGCATCCCCTCGCTCTACGAGGGTTTCTCGCTGCCGGCGGTGGAGGCGATGGCCAGCGGCACGCCGATCGTGGCCAGCCGTGCGGGTGCGCTGCCTGAGGTGGTCGGTCCCGATGGCGAGTGCGCCCGGTTGGTCACGCCCGCCGATGTCGACGAGCTGACCTCGGTGCTGGGTGAACTGCTGGACTCCCCGCGCGAGTTGCGCCGACTCGGGGACAACGGCCGGCAGCGCGCGCTGGAAGTGTTCAGCTGGGAATCGGTTGCAGCACAGACGGTTGCGGTCTACGAACGAGCTTGCGGGAGGGTCGCGGCATGCTGACCGTCGATTTCGACCGGCTCGGAGTCGGTGCCGGCACCAAGGTGATCGATGTCGGCTGCGGCGCGGGCCGCCACACCTTCGAGGCGTTCCGCCGCGGGGCCGACGTCATCGGTTTCGACCAGAGCGTCTCCGACCTCAATGACGTCGACGAAATCCTGCAGGCGATGAAGCAGCAGGGTGAGGTGCCCGCGTCGGCTGTGGCCGAAGCCGTGAAGGGTGACGCGCTGGATCTGCCCTACGCCGACGCCACCTTCGACTGTGTGATCGCCTCGGAGATCCTCGAACACGTGCCCGAGGACGACCGCGCGATCGCCGAGCTGGTACGGGTGCTCAAACCCGGTGGGCGCCTCGCGATCACGGTGCCGCGCTGGCTGCCGGAGCGCATCTGCTGGGCGCTGTCCGACGAGTACCACGCCAACGAGGGCGGCCACATCCGCATCTACCGCGCCGACGAACTGCGGGACAAGGTGCTTGCGCACGGCCTCCGGTTGACCCATACCCACTATGCGCATGCCCTGCACTCGCCGTACTGGTGGCTCAAATGCGCTGTGGGAACCGAGAAGACGGATCATCCCGCGGTGAGCGCCTATCACAAGCTGCTGGTGTGGGACATGATCGACCGCCCGTGGCTGACCCGCACCGCCGAGTCACTGCTCAACCCGGTGATCGGCAAGAGCGTGGCCCTGTACTTCGAGAAGCCACAATCGAGCTGATGACCGAGATTCCCAGCGTCCCCGGGGTTTTCACCGCCGCTCAGTGTCTGCAGACCGCTGAGTCCATCGCGGCGACGCAGGAATCCAGCGGAGCCATTCCGTGGTCCGACGGCGGGCACACCGATCCGTGGGATCACATCGAGAACGCGATGGCGCTCACCGCAGCCGGACTGCTCGAGCCCGCGCGCCGGGCCTTCGAGTGGTCGCGGACGAACCAGCGCGCCGACGGCACCTGGCCGATCCAGTTGCGCGACGGGGTGATCGAGGACGCGAACAGCGACAGCAACTTCTGCGCCTACATCGCCACGGGTGTGTGGCATTACGTGTTGGTCACCGGTGACAACGATTTCGCGGCGACCATGTGGCCGGTGGTGTCCAGGGCCATCGATTTCGTGCTCGAACTGCAGTACGGCATCGGGGAGATCGCGTGGGGCCGCGGGCCCGGCGGTCCCACCGGCGAGGCTCTGCTGACCGGCTGTGCGAGCATCCACCACGCGATGCGGTGTGCGTTGGCGCTGGCCGACCATGTCGGTGAATCGCAGCCGGAGTGGGAGTTGGCCGTCGGCCGACTCGGGCACGTCATCGCCGAGCACCCGGACGCGTTCGTCACCAAGGACCGTTGGTCGATGGAGTGGTACTACCCGGTGCTCGGGGGAGCGCTGCGCGGTGAGCGGGCGCAGGACCGGATCGATTCGCGCTGGGACGATTTCGTCGTGCCGGGTCTGGGGATCCGCTGCGTCGACGATCGCCCCTGGGTGACCGGCGCCGAAACCTGTGAACTCGTCATGGCTTTGGATGCGATCGGGCAGCAGGACCGGGCCCACGAGCAGTTCGCGGCCATGCACCACCTGCGCGAGGAGGACGGGTCCTACTGGACCGGCCTGGTCTACGCCGACGGCAAACGCTGGCCGGTGGAGCGCACCACGTGGACGGGTGCGGCGGTCATCCTGGCAGCCGACGCGCTGTCGTCGGCGACCCCGGGCAGCGGCATCTTCCGCGGCGTCGATCTGCCCCGTGGCCTGGAAGGCGACTACGACTGCGAGTGCGCGACCACCAGCGAGCGCTGACCGCCGCGCGAGATGCGTTAGCCGGCTCGTAGCGAGTGTGCCGGCCGCCCTTGTACCGGAGGGCCTTCCGATCCCACCAGCCCGTGTTTGTGCTGCACCCGGGTGCGGTCCGGGTGTGAAAGGTCGTGGCCGTCAGGCCACTTGGTCGCGGGTCGTCAGGCCACGTGGTTGTCGGGCCGTCAGGCCACGTGGTTGTCGGGTGGTGCGGGCCCGCCGGGTTCGCCGGGATCGTCGGGTGGTGGGGTGCCGGATTCCGGGTCGTCGATGGCAGGGTTGTCTGTCGCTTCGGCGTTGTCGGTTGCCGAATCGTCGTTCTCGCTCCATAAGTCGGGTTCTTCGGGTGGGCGGAGGAGTCGTTCGGGGCGGTGGTAGTAGTTGATGCGGTTTTGGCCGGTGTCCAGGCCGGGTGGGGGGATCCATTCGACTTCGCAGCGGTCGTTCATGCGGGTGGTCCAGCCGCCTTGTTCGACGCTGCGGTTATCCGGTGGGCAGGCCAGGCCGTTTTCGTCGACGTTGGTGTTGCCGCCGTGGGCGAAGTCGGCTTGGGCGTGGTGGACCTGACAGCCGTAGGCCCCGACAGGACAACACGGCTTGGTGCAGCCGCCGTCGCGGGCGATGAGCATGATCCGCTGCGCCGCCGAGGCGACCCGACGGGCCCGGAACAGGTTCAGTGCTGAGCCGGTAGCACGGTCGAACACCGCCAGGTAGTGGTTGGCGTGGGCGGCCATCCGGATCACGTCGCTGATCGGGATGACGGTGCCGCCGCCGGTGGTGCCGACCCCGGCCCGAGACTCCAAATCCTGCAACGTGGTGCGGATGATGATCGACACCGGCAGCCCGTTGAGTTGGCCGAGTTGTCCGCTCATCAGGGCGATGCGTCCGGCGGCGACCAACGCGTCGTGGCGGCGTTGGGCCAGGGTGCGGTGGTCGTTGTCGATCTGGGCCTGTGAGGGTGTGCCTGAGGTGCAGGGTTGCGGGTCGTCGGGGTTGCACATGCCGGGGGCGGCGTACTTGGCGAAGATGACCTCCAAGACTGCCCACGCCTCCGGAGTCAGGGTCGCCGACAGATCGGTCATCCCATCGGAACCCTGCTTGCACTTCGTGATCCCGCGTTTGCGGGCGCGGTCGGTGTCGTCGGGTTCGGGTCCGTCCTGGTCGAGCAGGAACAAGGTTTGTGCGGCGGCGTCTTTGAGCTCTTTGGGTCCGACCCCGACGGCGTTACGTACCAGATCCATTTCGAAGCGTTCCCGGGTCGCGGTGTCGACGAAGCCGGGCAGTTTGGCCATCGCGGCGCGGATGACCGCGACATGCTCGGCATTGATCAGCCCGTGCGCTTGGGCAACAGCAGTGGCCGGCAGCACCGGCGGCAATGCCGGCCCGCTCAACGGCTGACGCGGCGCCAGCACCGCGGCCTCGCCGAGGCGTCGGCACGCCTCACCGCCGGAGATGCGCCACCGCACCGTCAGTGCTTCTTTCCAGGATTTGGCGCCCAGCTGTTGCGGGGTGGCCTCGACCTGCAACCGCGCCAACAAACGGTGGCTCATCGTGGGCAGCTGACAGCCCAGGGTTTCCAGGTCGTCGAGGGCCTCGATGAGCTCGTGGCGGGTCAGCAGGTCCAGCTCGCACGCGGCGACCTCCTCGAAGGCAGCCTGCAACCCGCTTAGCGCGGTCCGCAGATCCTCACCCGACATACTTCGAACATACGTGCGACCACTGACAAATCCGGCTGCTAGCGCAGGATCAGCCGGGCGGACTTCTCGAGCCGCGCAGCGATGTCCTGATACGAGCCGTAGCCCATGCCGGCACGCACCAACGCACCGGCGTAGAGCATCTCCAGCGAATCGACGACGTCGGGATCGGTGTCGGGGCCGAGCGCCGCGCACAGCCGGTCACGGATGTCGCGGCCGATGCGCTGCCGCAGCACTTCGACGTCGGGATCCTTGCCCAGCAGCGCCGTGGTCACCGCACCGGCGAACTCGGGTTCGCCGGCGACCAGCATGGCGATGTGCGCGAGCACGTCGACAACACGGGTCACCGCGTCATCGGACGCATGCTCCACCTCCGGGGAGCCGGCCAGCCGGCGCCAGAACACCTCGGCGACGAGGTGCTCTTTGGAGGAGAAGTAGGTGTAGGCGGTCGCGGCTCCGACGCCCGCGGCGGCGGCCACGCGCCGCACGGTCATCCCGGCGAAACCTTCGCGGGTGAGCAGGTCGACCGCGGCCTGTCCCAACCGGTCGACGGTGTCGGCCTGTCGGGCCGTCAGCCTGCGCCGAGTCGACTCCAGAGCCGGATCGGACACATGTCCGGACGCTACTACAACACCCTGTGGTCAGCAACGGTAAGTTGACGGGCATGGGTACCGATACCGCGCTGCCGCCCGAGACCGCCGCGTTGTTCGAGCTCGCCGAGCGGGTCACCGGGTTCATGCCGGCCGACGAGGGGCGCACGCTCTACGACACCGCCGTGGCCTACCTCGCCGATGGTGTCGGGGTCGAGATCGGTACGTACTGCGGCCGTTCCACCGTTCTGCTCGGGGCCGCGGCGCAACAGACCGGCGGGCTGATCTACACCGTCGATCACCACCACGGGTCCGAGGAACATCAGGCCGGCTGGGAGTACCACGACGAATCGATGGTCGATCCGGTGACCGGTCTGTTCGACACGCTGCCGACCATGCGGCACACCCTCGACGCCGCCGGGCTCGACGATTACGTCGTCGCGATCGTGGGCCGCTCGCCGGTGGTGGCGCGCGGGTGGCGGACCCCGCTGCGGTTCCTGTTCATCGACGGCGGTCACACGGAGGAAGCTGCCAACCGCGACTTCGACGGGTGGGCCAAGTGGGTCGACGTCGGCGGTGCCCTGGTCATCCACGACGTCTTCCCGGATCCGGCTGACGGCGGTCAGGCTCCTTACCATATCTACTGTCGCGCAATGGATTCCGGAGATTTCCGGGAGGTCCGAGCGACCGGTTCGATGCGGGTGCTGGAGCGGATCTCCGGACTGCCGGGCTCGTTGCGCAGCGGCTAGGGCCGACCGAGAATCGCGGTCGCCGCGTCGACTGCCGGCTCCACCAGCTCGCGCACGTCGCGGCCGTCCTCGACGTACAGCGCCGTCAGTTCGCGCAGGCCGCCGAGCAGGATCAGCGCCAGCGGAGCCGACACCGGCGCCAGGCGGGCGCGGACGAAACCCGCATTCCCGGTCAGGTCGAGCAGCATCTCGGTCAGGCTGGCCATGGCGTGCCGGTGCAGCGGCGCGGCGACGGCGCCGAGCGCCGGGGCCTCACGGATCCAGCTGAGCGTGATCGCCGGTCGGGCGCCGATATGCCCGACATACGCCTCGACCGCCTGCCTGATCTGAAGTCGCCATTCGGCCTCGGGATCCACGCATGCGACGATCGTGGCGATCAACTCGGCGTTGTTGCGGCGCAACAGCTCGAGCAGGCATTCGTCCTTACCGGAGAAGTGTTCGTAGAACGTCCGCTTCGACGTGCGGGCGTGCCGGACGATGTCGGCGACGGTGGTGTCGCGATAACCGCGCTCGCCGATGGCCGCGGTCAGGCCGTCGAGCAGACGGTCGGCCACCGCGGGCAGCGTCGCAGATGTCGGCACGCGGCTTCCTCGTCGAACGGGTCTTGTCTGGGTTGGTACTACGGGGTACCGTACCGGAAAGGTAGCCGGTACATCGCAGTACCGCGGGACGGATCGGGAGCCCCCATGAGTGAGTCGACGATCACCTCGGCAACGCCCTCCGCACAGGTGCGCCTGCCACCCCAGCCGCGGATTCCCTACCCGGCGCAGGCCTCGGGCTTCACGTTGGCGCGCAAATGGACCGTCGCCAAGGTGGTGCAGCGCTACGGCGACGTGGTGTGCATGCGTCTGCCGGTATTCGGGCCGACGGTGCTGGTCGCCGACCCCGCACTGGCCAAGCAGGTGTTCATGGCCGACACCGAGGCCGTCGGCAACATCCAGCCCAACCTCTCTCGCGTCCTCGGTCCCGGCTCGGTGTTCGCGCTCGATGGAGCCGACCACCGTCGTCGACGCAAACTGCTGACCCCGCCCTTCCACGGCCGCAGCATCAAGAACTACGAGAAGATCTTCGAAGAGGAGACGCTGCGCGAGGCGGCGACCTGGCCGGAGGGCCGACCCTTCGAGATCCTCGAGCCGATGATGCGGATCACGCTGAATGCGATCCTGCGCGCGGTGTTCGGCGCCGACGGCAGCCATCTCGACGATCTGCGGCGCATCATCCCGCCGTGGGTGACGCTGGGATCGAAGGTGGCGGTGTTGCCCACCCCGAGTCGCACCTATGGCCGGTTCAGCCCGTGGGGCCGGTTGGCGGTCTACCGCCGCCAGTACGACGAGGTGGTCAGCCGCTTGATCGACGACGTTCGCAACGACCCCGAGTTCGACCAGCGTGACGATGTGCTGGCGCTGCTGCTGCGCAGCACCTACGAGGACGGGTCGGCGATGTCGCGCCAGGACATCGCCGACGAGTTGTTGACCCTGCTGGCCGCCGGCCACGAGACCACCGCGTCGACCATGGGGTGGGTGTTCGAACGCATCAGCCGGCACCCCGAGGTGTTGGAAAAGCTTGTCGCCGAGGTGGATACCGAAGGCAACGAGTATCGCCAGGCGACGCTGCTGGAGGTGCAGCGCGCCCGGACGGTCATCGATTTCGCGGGTCGCCACGTCTACGCGCCCACGTTCGAGTTGGGCGAGTGGGTGATTCCGCGCGGCTACTCGATCGTGGTGGCCATCGACCAGGTGCACCAGCGGTTGCAGGAGTATCCGGACCCGCAGCGTTTCGACCCGCAACGGTTCCTCGGTCAGCGGCCGAACACGTTCTCCCACATACCGTTCGGCGGGGGCACCCGCCGGTGTGTCGGTGCGGTGTTCGCGAACGTGGAGATGGACGTCGTGCTGGCCACCGTGCTGCGGCACTTCACCGTCGAGACCACCACCGCCCCCGGCGAGAAGACCCACTCCCGCGGAGTGGCTTACACGCCGAAGGACGGGGGAGTTGTGACGTTGCGCCGCCGCTGAGCGGCGAATGAGGCTGCCGCCGCTGAGCGGCGAATCTAGCTGCCGCCGCTGAGCGGCGAATGAGGCCGGCGCCGCTAGACCTGGGTGCGCTTCGGCAGCTTCCAGCCGGGTCGGGGGAAGTGGCACGTGTACCCCGTGGGGTAGCGCTCCAGGTAGTCCTGGTGTTCGGGCTCGGCCTCCCAGAAGTCGACCGCCGGGCTGACCTCGGTGACGACCTTGCCCGGCCACAGCCCGGACGCGTCGACGTCGGCGATGGTGTCCAGCGCGATCTGGCGCTGCTCGTCGTCGACGTAGAAGATCTCCGAGCGGTAGCTGGTGCCGACGTCGTTGCCCTGTCGGTTCTTCGTGGTCGGGTCGTGGATCTGGAAGAAGAACTCGAGCAGCGCGCGGTAGTCGGTCTGGGCGGGGTCGTAGATGATCTCGATCGCCTCGGCATGACCGGGATGGTTGCGGTACGTGGGGTGGTCGTTGCTGCCGCCGGTGTACCCGACCCGGGTGGACACGACGCCGGGCTGCTTGCGGATCAGATCCTGCATGCCCCAGAAACAGCCGCCGGCCAGTACGGCTCGCTTGTAGTCGCTCATGGATTCCAGGCTACCGGCGCCTGTACAACCGGGTGGCGGACCGTTTTAATCGACAGCCATGCGCGCAACGGTGGTCGCCCTGACGGTGCTGGCGCTCGTCGGCGCGGCGCCCGCGTCGGCGCAACCGACCCCCGTCGTGCCGGAGATCCCCGCCGACCCAGCGGTGACGGTGTTCGTCGACGAACCCGCGATCGAGAACGCGTATCCCGCGCGGCCGCAGGCCTTCAGCCGGTCACCCGACGACCGCTCGGTGCGGTTGTACTACACCAGCGGAACCCCGCAGTGCTACGGCGCGACCGCGACTGCGACCGAACATGCCGGGGAGGTGGTCGTCAGCCTGCGCACCGGCACCCTGCCCGGGCTGGGCGACCGGGCCTGCATCCTCATCGCGCTGGTCGGCGCGATCGACGTCCCCCTGGATCATCCGCTGGGTGCGCGCGCCGTCCGCAGCGCCACCTGACGCGCGCTCGACAAGCACAGCTGGAACGTGTTCTATTTTGCGGTGTGACGGCTGACACCTTCTCCCGTGCAGAACTCGAAGCGGCCTTCTCGAGGTTCGAGGCCACCGTCGACGAAGCTGCGCGTACGCGCAACTGGGATCCGTGGGTCGACCAGTACACCGAGGACGTGCTCTACGTCGAGCATGCGGCCGGGACCATGCGGGGCCGCGAAGAGGTGCGTCCCTGGATCTGGCGCACCATGGAGAGTTTCCCGGGCAATCACATGACGTCGTTCCCGTCGCTGTGGCACGTCGTCGACGAGGCCACCGGACGCATCATCTGCGAACTGGACAACCCGATGCGCGATCCGGGAGACGGCTCGGTCATCAGCGCCACCAACATCTCGATCCTGACCTACGCCGGTGACGGCCTGTGGTCCCGCCAGGAGGACGTCTACAACCCGCTGCGCTTCGCGTCGGCCGCGGTCAAGTGGTGTCGGAAAGCCGAGGCGCACGGCAGGTTGACTCCGGAGGCCGCCGAATGGCTGGCCACCTACGGGCGGTCGCGGTGACCGCTCTGGTCATCGGGGCCAACGGGTTTCTCGGCAGCCACGTCACCCGGGCACTGGTGGCCGCCGAACAGGACGTCCGCGTGATGGTGCGTCCCGGCGCAGTGACCACCGGAATCGACGACCTGCCGGTCACGCGCCACCTCGGCGACGTCTTCTCCGACGATGTGCTGCGCGAAGCGATGACCGGCGCCGAGGTGGTGTACTACTGCGCCGTCGACACCCGCGGCTGGCTGCGGGACCCCGCGCCGTTGTTCCGCACCAACGTCGAGGGGACCCGCAACGTCTGCGAGATCGCGACCGAACCCGAGATCGCCGCCGGCATACAGAAGTTCGTCTACACGAGTAGCTATGTGACGGTGGGTCGCCGCCGCGGCCGGGTCGCCACCGAAGCCGACGTCATCGGGAACCGCAGGCTGACCCCGTATGTGCGGTCCCGGGTGCAGGGCGAGAACCTGGTGCTCGACTACGCGCAGCGACGCGCGCTGCCCGCCGTGGCGATGTGCGTGTCGACCACGTACGGCGCGCGGGACTGGGGCCGTACGCCGCACGGCGCGATCGTCGCGGGTGCCGCGTTGGGCAAGTTGCCGTTCGTGATGGGCGGTATCGAGCTCGAAGCCGTGGGTGTCGAAGATGCCGCGCAGGCGATGCTGCTGGCCGCGGAACACGGTCGGGTGGGACACCGGTATCTGGTGTCGGACAAGATGATCGCCAACACCGAGGTGGTCCGGATCGCCGCCGCGGCGGCCGGTGCTCCGGCGCCGTCGCGGACGATCCCGCTGCCGGTGTCCTGGGCGATGGCCGCGCTCGGCAGCCTTCGCGGCCGCTTGCGGGGTACCGACGAGCGACTCTCGTTGGAGTCCCTGCGGCTGATGCGCGCCGAGGCACCCGTCGACTGCACCAAGGCCAGAACCGAATTGGGTTGGCAGCCCGCCCCGGTCGAGGATGCGATCCGTGCTGCGGCCCGGTTCTGGGTCGAGGTCAGCGCTGCCCGCCGCCGGAGCCCGCGATGACGGACAAGGTGCGCGTCGACCTGGCCGGGGCGCCGGTCACGATGTTGGCGACGCTCTACGCTAGAGCGCTCGACGCCCGCGCAGACCGGTCGATCCTGCACGACACCTGGGCGGCGGAGGTGGTCGACCGCATCGACTACGACTGGGCCGCAACGACGATGACCCCGGCCAACGCTCCGTCGGTCACGCTGCGGTCAGCCCACTTCGACGGGTGGACGCGCCGGTTCCTGGCGGCGCACCCCGAGGCCGTCGTCGTGCATCTGGGGTGCGGCCTGGACAGCAGGTTCTGGCGCACCGAGCCCGGACCGGGTGTCGACTGGTTCGACGTCGACTACCCCGAGGTCGCGCGTCTGCGTACCCAGCTCTACCCCGAGGCGCCGGGCAACCATGTGGTCGCCGCCTCGGTGACCGACCCCGATCTGCTCGCGAGGTTCCCTGATGACCGCCCGACCCTGGTGCTGGCCGAAGGCCTCACCATGTACTTGAACCGCGACGACGGTCTGACGTTGCTGCGCAATGTGGTCGACCGATTCGCCTGCGGTGAGCTGCAATTCGATGCGTTCAGCCGGTTCGGTATCGCCACGCAGTGGGGCAACGCGGTGGTGCGCGGGTCCGGTGCCCGGCTGTCCTGGGGCATCGACCGACCGTCCGACATCCTCGAGGCGGTCCCGGGAACCCGCCTGCTGCAATGGGTTCCGGTGTTCCGCCCGGAGGTGTTCGCTGCGGCACCGCCCCGTTACCGGCGTCTGGCCGCGGTGTGCAACCGTGTGCCGCTGATGCGCACGGTGGCGCAGTTCCACCGCTACGCCTTCTGACGTCTGCGGGCAGGCCTAAGCTGACGGGGTGCACAGCTCGGCCAGTGTGGCCTTCGCCGGACCGGTCAGCTACCGGCTGACGTTGGCGCCGTTGCGTCGCGGCAGCGGCGATCCGTGCTATTGGGACGAACCCGACGGCACGGTCTGGCGCACCAGCCTGATGGCCACCGGAGCGGTCACCGCGCGCATCAGTCGCGGCGGCCCGACCACCGTGGACTGCGAGGCCTGGGGCCCGGGTGCCGTCGAATTCACCGACGGACTGCCGGCGTTGCTGGGGGCCGATGACGACGCCACGTCCTTCGCGCCGCACCACCCGGTGCTGCAGCGCGCCCACCGCCGAGTGCCTCACCTGCGGTTGGGCCGCACCGGACGGGTGCTCGAGGCGCTCGTCCCGGCCGTGCTCGAGCAGCGCGTCTACGGTTCCGACGCCCGCCGCGCGTGGCGCCGACTGGTCACCCGCTACGGGGCGCCGGCACCGGGGCCGGCTCCCGGGCAGATGCGGGTGCCGCCGACCGCCGACGCGTGGAAGCGCATCCCGTCCTGGGAGTTCCAACGGGCCAACGTGGATCCCGGACGGGCCCGGACCGTGGTCGGTTGCGCTCAACGCGCCGACGCGCTGGAGCGCCTGGTGCGCCGGTCGCCGCAGGACGCGCGCACGGCGCTGACCAGCCTGCCCGGGGTCGGGGTGTGGACCGCCGCGGAGACGGCGCAGCGCGCGTTCGGTGACGCCGACGCGCTGTCGGTGGGCGACTACCACCTGGCCAAGGTGGTGGGACGGTCGCTGCTCGGCCACCCCGTCGACGACGCGGCCATGCTCGAGTTGCTGGCGCCGGCGGCCCCGCACCGGCATCGCGCCGTGCGGTTGCTCGAGGCCAGCGGGCTGGCCGTCTACGCGCGGTTCGGACCGAAGGTACCGATTCCGAATCTGGCCCAATTGTGACGAATTTTGATCATGATTATCGGACCCCGGTGCCGGGTACACGACGCCCGACACGAGCTAAGGAGTCAACTCATGCCAAGATCCTCATATACCGTTCCCGGGCTGTCGGAGAAGGAAGGCGCCGAAGTCGCCAAGTGCCTGCAGAAGGCCCTCAGCCGGTACAACGACCTGCATCTGACGCTCAAGCACGTGCACTGGAATGTGGTGGGACCGAACTTCATCGGTGTCCACGAGATGATCGACCCGCAGGTCGAGCTGGTGCGTGGCTACGCCGACGAGGTGGCCGAGCGCATCGCCGCGCTGGGCGCGTCGCCGAAGGGTACGCCGGGCGCGATCCAGAGCGATCGCACCTGGGATGACTACTCGGTGAACCGGGACACCGCCCAGGCTCATCTGGCGGCGCTGAACCTGGTGTACACCGGCGTCATCGAGGACACCCGCAAGTCGATCGAGACCCTCGGTGACATCGATCCGGTGTCCGAGGACATGCTGATCGGCCACGCCGGGGAACTCGAGAAGTTCCAGTGGTTCGTCCGTGCGCACCTCGAGAACGCCGGTGGTGAGCTCGTGAGTGCGGGCGCGGACTCGGAGAAGGCAGCGGCCTCGAAGGCCAAGTCAGCCTGAGCCAGCAAGGCCAAGTCAGCCTGAGCCTCAGCGGTACGCGGTGAGTCGAGCCACGAGGGCGGTCCTGCCGTCGTGGCCGACCGCCCGTGCCTCGGCGAGTCCGGTGCTGCGGCCCACGCGAAGGACATTTCCTTCGTAGTGGGCTCGCGCGCCGCCGTGGAACGGCCGCAGGTAGTTCACCCGTAACGACCCGGTGCGGAAGGGCGCCGTCGGCGCTGAGGACGCCGCGTCGAGAGCAGCCGATCCCACCACTTCCAGCCCCATCGCCGACACCCCGCCGTGCACGGTGCCGACCTGGTTGTTGAGTACCGCATCGTCGCCCTGCATCAGAATGACTGCGGCCCCGCCGGATTCGCCGATCTGCACGTTCATCAGGGACGTCAGATCGCTACCGGGCAGACACCCGCCCTCGTCGTTTCGCGGCCAGGTGTGGAACGACTCCGGTGCGGTGATGAAGAACGAGTGCACGGTGGCCGTGGCGATCGCTCGTCCGCCCGCCGACAGTTCGCAGTGCGCGACCGCGCCGTTGGCCTTGCCGCCCAGCGGCCGCGCAACGGCCTGCACCGGGGCGCCGGGCTCGGCTGCGATCGCTTCGCCGGCGTCCGGCGCGATCTCCACCGCGAGTTCGCTGGTGACCGTCCATTCCTCGGCAGCCCTGCGCCGGTGGTTGACCAGCCCACCGACGTGGTCGACCAGCAGGGCCAGCGGAGCCACCGTCGGAGCTCCGGTCACCGGATTGACCAGCCCGGCCATCGGGATCGTCGCGACGCAGCGGTCGTCGCGCTCCTCGGTGGTCTCGACGCCGAACCGGCCGAGCGGTGTGTTCAGGGGATAGGGCACGTCGTCAGCCTGACGCGACACCCGGATGCTGGATACCCCCAGGGGGTACCTTAGGGCGTCGCCGGGTCGGTCGCAGTGCGCCGACGCTGAAAATCCGCTGAAGTTCGTTGCGCCGCAGGGCTGTTGACGCGTCCGCGCGGCACCGATCGGTGCGTGGGGCGCCGCGGGGCCCGTCCCGTATCGAATTTTGCTGCGCGGACGCCGCGAGAACTTTTTCTAAGAATCCGATCAGGCTTTCGGCAAATCATGATCAACAGGATTAGAAGTAGTGAAAAGCAATTCCACCACGACATCAGCAAACTGAACCGACCACATGCCGCCAGGTGTGACCCAGCACTCACTCGCCGGCCATTCTATTTGACTATGTGAAACAACCTGTGCCGCAATGAAATTCGCCAACCGCCGGTTGGCGGAGGGAAGCCGCCGTCGGGAGGCCCGCCAAAGAAGTTAGGTAGTGCTAAGTTGGCATGTCACGGCCTTTTTGACATATCGTTTTCTCCACTCGAGGCGTGTGGACCAAGGGCCGTCGTTCATTGCTGCACGAAGGTGCTCCATCGCCAGACCGGCCAACGCGTATATGCGGATATCAGCTCAATGGTCCGTCACAGCGTGTGCACAAAAAAGGTAGGTGGGAATGGCGCCCAGGAAGCAGGGGCTCTACAACCCCGCGTACGAGCACGACTCGTGCGGCGTGGCGATGGTGGCCGACATGCATGGGCGTCGCAGCCGCGACATCGTCGACAAAGCCATCACCGCGCTGCTCAACCTCGAGCACCGCGGCGCCCAAGGCGCCGAACCGAACACCGGGGACGGCGCCGGCATCCTGCTGCAGGTCCCCGACGAGTTCCTGCGCGCGGTGTGCGACTTCGAGTTGCCGGAGCCGGGCAGCTACGCCACGGGCATCGCATTCCTGCCGCAGTCCGCCAAGGACGCCGCCGCCGCCTCGGAGGCCGTCGAGAAGATCGCCGAAGCCGAGGGACTCGAGGTTCTGGGGTGGCGCGAGGTGCCCACCGACGAGTCGTCGCTGGGCGCGCTGGCCCGCGACGCCATGCCGACCTTCCGCCAGCTGTTCCTGGGCGGCGCCTCGGGCATGGACCTCGAACGTCGCGCCTATGTGGTGCGCAAGCGGGCCGAGCACGAACTCGGCACCAAGGGCCCCGGCCAGGACGGCCCGGGCCGGGAAACCGTGTACTTCCCAAGCCTTTCCGGGCAGACCTTCGTCTACAAGGGCATGCTCACCACGCCGCAACTGCGGGCGTTCTACCTCGACCTGCAGGATGAGCGGCTCACCAGTGCGCTGGGCATCGTGCACTCGCGGTTCTCCACCAACACCTTCCCGTCGTGGCCGCTGGCCCACCCGTTCCGCCGGGTTGCGCACAACGGTGAGATCAACACCGTCACCGGTAACGAGAACTGGATGCGGGCCCGGGAGGCCCTGATCAAGACCGACGTGTTCGGCGGTCAGGACCTCGACAAGGTCACCCCGATCTGCACCCCGGGCGCGTCGGACACCGCGCGCTTCGACGAGGTCCTCGAACTGCTGCATCTCGGCGGCCGCAGCCTGCCGCACGCGATGTTGATGATGATCCCGGAGGCCTGGGAGCGCCACGAGTCGATGGACCCGGCCCGCCGGGCCTTCTACGAGTTCCACGACTCATTGATGGAGCCGTGGGACGGCCCCGCCTCGGTGTGTTTCACCGACGGCACCGTGATCGGCGCGGTTCTCGACCGCAACGGTCTGCGTCCGTCGCGGATCTGGGTGACCGCCGACGGTCTGGTGGTGATGGCCTCGGAGGCCGGTGTGCTCGACCTCGATCCGGCCACCGTGGTCAAGAAGATGCGCCTGCAGCCGGGTCGCATGTTCCTGGTGGACACCGCGCAGGGGCGCATCGTCGACGACGAGGAGATCAAGGCGCAGCTGGCTGCCGAGCACCCGTACCAGGAGTGGCTGGACGCGGGGTTGTTCAACCTCGACGAGCTGCCGCCGGGGGACTACGTCCGGATGCCGCATCATCGGGTGGTGGCCCGCCAACAGGTGTTCGGCTACACCTACGAAGAACTGAACATGCTGATCGCGCCGATGGCACGCACGGGTGCCGAGGCGCTGGGCTCGATGGGCACCGACACCCCGATCGCGGTGCTCTCGGCGCGTCCCCGCATGCTCTACGACTACTTCCAGCAGCTCTTCGCCCAGGTCACCAACCCGCCGCTGGACGCCATCCGCGAAGAGGTGGTCACCAGCCTCCAGGGCGCCGTCGGCCCGGAGGGCGACCTGCTCAACCCGGGTCCGGAGTCCTGTCGCCAGATCGTGCTGTCCCAGCCGATCCTGCGCAACGCCGAGCTGTCCAAGCTCATCTGCGTCGACCCCGACCACGAGGTGCGCGGCCACAAGCACGGCATGCGCGCCGCGGTCATCCGCTGCCTGTACCCGGTCAACCGCGGCGGCCAGGGCCTGAAAGAGGCGCTGGACAATGTGCGGGCCAAGGTGTCGGCGGCCATCCGGGAGGGCGCACGCATCATCGTGCTGTCCGACCGGGAGTCCAACGAACAACTCGCACCGATCCCGTCGCTGCTCAGCGTGTCCGCCGTGCATCACCATCTGGTCCGGGAGCGCACCCGCACGCAGATCGGACTCGTCGTCGAGGCCGGTGACGCGCGCGAGGTGCACCACATGGCCGCGCTGTGCGGTTTCGGCGCCGCCGCGATCAACCCCTACATGGCCTTCGAGTCCATCGAGGACATGATCGAACGCGGTGTGATCACCGGCATCAGCAGTGACGAGGCCAAGGCCAACTACGTCAAGGCCGCCGGCAAGGGCGTGCTGAAGGTGATGTCGAAGATGGGCATCTCGACGCTGGCGTCCTACACCGGTGCCCAGCTGTTCCAGGCCATCGGCATCAGCCAGCAGGTGCTCGACGAGTACTTCACCGGGTTGTCGTGTCCCGTCGGCGGCATCGACCTCGACGACATCGCCAACGATGTCGCGGCACGCCACGCGCTGGCGTTTTTGGACCGTCCCGACGAGCGGGCGCACCGTGAACTCGAGGTCGGCGGCGAGTACCAGTGGCGGCGCGAGGGCGAGTACCACCTGTTCAACCCCGACACGGTGTTCAAGCTGCAGCACTCGACCCGCACGGGGCAGTACTCGATCTTCAAGGAGTACACCAAGCTCGTCGACGACCAGAGCGAGCGCATCGCGTCGCTGCGCGGTCTGCTGAAGTTCCGCGAGGGTGAGCGCCCGCCGGTGCCGATCGACGAGGTCGAGCCGGCCAGCGAGATCGTCAAGCGGTTCTCCACCGGCGCAATGAGTTACGGCTCCATCTCCGCCGAAGCCCACGAGACGCTCGCGATCGCGATGAACCGCCTCGGCGGACGCTCCAACTCCGGTGAGGGCGGCGAGGCCGTCTCCCGGTTCGAGCCGGACGAGAACGGGGACTGGCGGCGCAGCGCAATCAAGCAGGTCGCCTCCGGCAGATTCGGGGTCACCAGCCACTACCTGAGCAACTGCACCGACATCCAGATCAAGATGGCCCAGGGCGCCAAACCCGGTGAGGGCGGCCAACTTCCGGGACACAAGGTGTACCCGTGGGTGGCCGAGGTGCGGCACTCGACGCCCGGTGTGGGGCTGATCTCCCCGCCGCCGCACCACGACATCTACTCGATCGAGGACCTGGCCCAGCTGATCCACGACCTGAAGAACGCCAACCCGCAGGCCCGCGTGCACGTCAAGCTGGTCAGCGAGAACGGCGTCGGCACCGTGGCCGCCGGGGTGTCCAAGGCGCACGCGGACGTGGTGCTGATCTCCGGTCACGACGGCGGCACCGGCGCCTCGCCGCTGACCTCGCTCAAGCACGCCGGCGCCCCATGGGAGCTCGGCCTGGCCGAGACCCAGCAGACGCTGCTGCTCAACGGTCTGCGCGACCGCATCGTCGTGCAGGTCGACGGTCAGCTCAAGACCGGCCGTGACGTCGTCGTCGCCGCTCTGCTCGGCGCCGAGGAATTCGGTTTCGCCACAGCGCCGCTGGTGGTGTCGGGCTGCATCATGATGCGCGTGTGCCACCTGGACACCTGCCCGGTGGGTGTGGCCACGCAGAACCCGGTGCTGCGGCAGCGCTTCGCCGGCAAGCCCGAGTTCGTCGAGAACTTCTTCATGTTCATCGCCGAAGAGGTCCGGGAACTGATGGCGCAGTTGGGCTTCCGCACCGTCAACGAGATGGTCGGTCAGGTCGGCGCGCTGGACACCACCCGGGCTGCCGAGCACTGGAAGGCGCACAAGCTGGACCTGAGCCCGGTGCTGCACGCCCCGGAGTCGGCGTTCATGAACCAGGACCTGTACTGCAGCTCGCGGCAGGACCACGGCCTGGACAAGGCGCTCGACCAGCAGCTGATCGTGCAGTGCCGCGAGGCGCTCGATCACGGTACCCCGGTTCGTTTCTCGACGACGATCGCCAACGTCAACCGCACCGTCGGCACCATGCTGGGCCACGAGGTCACCAAAGCCTATGGGGGACAGGGTCTGCCGGACGGCACCATCGACATCACGTTCGAAGGGTCGGCGGGCAACAGCTTCGGGGCCTTCCTGCCCAAGGGCATCACGCTGCGGGTGTACGGCGACGCCAACGACTACGTCGGCAAGGGCCTCTCCGGCGGCCGCGTCGTCGTCCGGCCGCCGGACAACGCGCCGGCGGACTACCGCGCCGAGGACAACATCATCGCCGGCAACGTGATCCTGTTCGGCGCCACCGGCGGCCAGATGTTCCTGCGCGGCCAGGTGGGGGAACGGTTCGCCGTCCGCAACTCCGGCGCCCACGCAGTCGTCGAGGGTGTCGGCGACCACGGATGCGAGTACATGACCGGGGGTCGCGTCGTGATCCTCGGGCCCACCGGCCGCAACTTCGCCGCCGGAATGTCCGGAGGCATCGCCTACCTGTACGACCCCGACAACGCACTGACCGAGAATCTCAACGCCGAGATGGTCGACATCGAAGACATGGGTGGCTCGGAGTCCGAGGACTCCGTGTTCGTCCGCGACATGATCCAGGCCCACGTCGACGCCACCGATTCCACGGTGGGTCAACGGATCCTGGCGGGATGGGACAACGAGTTGGCGCACTTCAAGAAGGTCATGCCGCGCGACTACCGGCGGGTGCTGGAAGCGATCGCAGCCGCCGAGGCCCGCGGGGCGAACGCAGACGAGATGTCCGAGGCGATCATGGCGGCGGCCAATGCCTGATCCCCGCGGCTTCATGAAGCACACCCACCGCGAGACGCCGCCCCGGCGTCCGGTCGACCTGCGTCTGAAGGACTGGAAAGAGGTCTACGAGGACTTCTCCCTGGACACCCTGAAGGTCCAGGCCAGCCGCTGCATGGACTGCGGTATCCCGTTCTGCCACAACGGCTGTCCGCTGGGAAACCTGATCCCGGAGTGGAACGACCTGGTGCGCACCGACCGGTGGCGCGATGCCATCGAGCGACTGCACGCGACCAACAACTTCCCCGAGTTCACCGGCCGGCTCTGCCCGGCGCCGTGCGAGGGCTCCTGCGTCCTGGGGATCAACCAGGACCCGGTCACCATCAAGCAGGTCGAGGTCGAGATCATCGACCACGCCTTCGATCAGGGCTGGGTGGTGCCCCTACCGCCGGACCGCCCGACCGGCAAGACCGTCGCGGTCGTCGGTTCGGGACCTGCGGGTCTGGCTGCCGCGCAGCAGCTCACCCGCGCGGGTCATCAGGTGACGGTGTTCGAGCGCGACGATCGCATCGGTGGTCTGCTGCGCTACGGCATCCCCGAGTTCAAGATGGAGAAGCGCCACATCGACCGGCGCCTCGAGCAGATGCGCGCGGAGGGCACCGAGTTCCGCACCGGCGTCAACATCGGCGTCGACATGACCGCCCAGCGCCTCCGTCAGGACTTCGACGCCGTCGTGCTGGCCGGCGGGGCGACCGCCCGCCGCGACCTGCCGATCCCGGGTCGCGAGCTCGACGGGATCCACCAGGCGATGGAGTACCTGCCGTGGGCCAATCGCGTCCAGTTCGGCGATCCGGTCCTCGACGAGAACGGCCAGCCGCCGATCACGGCCAAGGGCAAGAAGGTCATCATCATCGGTGGTGGCGACACCGGCGCCGACTGCCTGGGCACGGCCCACCGGCAGGGTGCGGTCAGCGTCCACCAGTTCGAGATCATGCCGCGGCCGCCGGAGACCCGCGCGGACTCGACCCCGTGGCCGACCTACCCGCTGATGTACCGCGTCACCTCGGCCCACGAGGAGGGCGGCGAGCGGGTGTACTCGGTCAACACCGAGGAGTTCTTCGGCGAGAACGGCCATGTCACCGGTCTGCGCGGCCATGAGGTGGTCATGAAGGACGGCAAGTTCGAGAAGGTGGAGGGTACGGACTTCGAGATGGAGGCCGACCTCGTGCTGCTCGCGATGGGCTTCACCGGTCCGGAGCGCGAAGGACTGCTCGACGACCTCAAGGTCGAGATCAACGAGCGCGGCAACGTCTCACGCGACGACGCCTTTGCCACTTCGGTCCCGGGCGTCTACGTCGCCGGCGACATGGGGCGGGGCCAGTCGTTGATCGTCTGGGCCATTGCCGAGGGGCGGGCCGCCGCGGCCGCGGTCGACCGCTACCTGATGGGGAGCTCCGCGCTGCCCGCGCCGATCAAGCCGACTGCCGTCCCGCAGCGGTAGGGACCGACACCCTAGTCACATACGTCACTCCAGTCACGTTTGTAACTTGAGCCACATTTGACGGCGTGGCGTGAACCGTTTGCCAGCCATGCGGTGTCTAATGACTTGCCAAGAGGGCTGCGGTAAGGTGGCCCACGGTTCAGCAATTCGGTAGTCGCAGGGGTGAACGCCGTGTATGTCAACCCGATAACTCGGACGCGTGTGGGTCGAATCGCCTGGTCATTGCTTCGCCATCCCGTGAAGAGCCGGGAGTTCCCGGCCAAGGCGGAGCGTCTGATCACCGCCGACGAACTCCTGCGGTACGGCGTCTAGCGAACCCCGCAGAGGTCCACGCAGCCGGTTCGGCGGCAACTGAGAGGGCGTTTGCCCATCTGTTATCGATTCGTGACCCTGCCGGGAGCGCCAGGGGCGGAGCCCACGTGTGTGCGGGCATGGGCGATGGCGTCGTCGAGCGAGTCCACCAGGTGGTTGCGGTGTCGCAGCGTCTCGAACACCCCGACGCGGTCCAGCAGGTCGCGGTGCTCCGGTCGCACCCCCTTGATCAGCACCGTGATTCCCCGGGATTCGAGTTCGGTGCAGATCTCGGCCAAGGTGTTCGCCCCGGTCGCATCGAGCATGCCGAGCTGGGACAGGCGGATGATGACCACCGAGGTCTGCGGATGGCCGTCGTCGATGATCGCCGATGAGATGCGCTCGGCGGCACCGAAGAACATCGCGCCGTCCACGCGCAGCAGCGCGATCTGGTCGTCACCGGGTTGCGGCGGCCCCGGCAGTTCTTCCCGGGTGACGCTGCTGCGCCGCGACACTGCCCGCAGCGCGAAGAACGCGGCGACCACGACACCGATCTGAATGGCCTCGATCAGGTCGAAGCAGACGGTGACCACGGCGGTCAACGTGAAGGTCAACGCATCGGATCGGGTGGAGAACAGGATCTTTCGCATCGTGGAGGCCGACACCATGCGAAACGCGGTGACCATCAGCACGCCGGCCAGCGCGGCCAGCGGAATGGCCGACACCGGACCGGTGGCCAGGTAGACCACGGCGAGCAGGACCAGGCTGTGCACGACGGCGGCCAGGCGGGTGCGCGCACCCGAGCGGACGTTGACCGCGGTACGCGCGATGGCGCCGGTGGCCGGCATCCCCCCGAACAGCCCGGAGGCCACCGAGGCCAGACCCTGCCCGACGAGCTCGCGATCCGGGTCGTACCGTCCGGTGGCGGCCATGGTGGCCGCCACACGTGCCGAGAGCAGCGACTCGATCGCGGCCAGCGCCGCGACGGCCAGCGCGGCGCCGGCCAGGTCGCGCATCGCATCCAGGTCGGCGTGCGGCAGCACGGGTGCCGGCAGCGACGCGGGCAACTCGCCGATGGCCGCGACCGGGATGTCGAACACGACCACCACCAGCGTCGCCACGATGACCGCCGTCAGCGACGCGGGGATCCCGCGGTGCAGCCGGGGCAGGCCGACCATCAGCACCATGACGACAGCCACCAAGGTCAGCGTCCAGACCGCTGCCGTCCAGTCGGCGGCGCGCAGCGCCTGCCACGCCGCGGTGAGCGTCCGCTCGCCCGCCGGCGTGCCGGTCCCCAGCGCCGCGGGCACCTGCTGCAGGAAGATGATCGTGGCGATGCCGAGCGTGAAACCCTCGATGACCGGCCACGGGATGAAGGTCACGGCGCGCCCGAGGCGGCTCGCTCCGGCGGCGAGCACGATCAGACCGCCGAGCACGGTCACCAGCGCGATGCTGCCGAGTCCGTGTTGCGCGACGATCGGCGCCAGCACCACTGCCATCGCGCCGGTCGGTCCGGACACCTGCACGTTGGAGCCGCCGAACACCGCGGCGACCAGGCCGGCCACCACCGCGGTCACCAACCCGGCGGCGGCGCCGACCCCGGAACTGATCCCGAACGCCAGGGCCAGCGGCAGGGCCACGACACCGACGGTGATGCCGGCCAGGACGTCGCGTCGCCAGGTTGTGCGCGCCGGGACCCAGTCGGTGCGTTCGGGCAGGTGGCGACGCAGACCTGCGGTGCTCACGACGGCTCAGTCAGCGGCGGCAGGCTGTCCAGTGCGTCGAGCTGGTCCCGTTGGGCGGCCAGGGTGTCGGCCAGAAACGACCGGGCGATGACGAGCAGCTCGGCGATCTTCGGGTGGGCCAACGTGTAGAAGACGGCATTGCCGACGCGCTCGGCGGTGACGACCCGGTGCCGCTTGAGTACGCCGAGATGCTGGGACAGCAGCGTCGCCTCGAGGTCGGTGCGCGCCAGGATCTCGCTGACCGGGGTGGGCCGTGAACTGGACAGGATCTCCAGGACGCGGATGCGTGCCGGGTGGGCCAGTGCTTTGAAGAGGTTGGCCTTGATCTCGTAGAGCGGTCGGTCCGCGCGCAGGTCGTCGGGCATCATTCACCTAGTGGTTTTATGGATTGATCAAGTCTTCAATCCACTGTAATCGGACGTCGCGGTCTCCGCTCGTCGATGTGTCGAACGTGACAGCGGCACACTGGAGACATGGACCCGGTCACCGCGCTGCGCCAGATCGCCTACTACAAGGACCGCGCACGCGAGGACCCGCGCCGGGTGATGGCCTACCGCAACGCCGCCGACGTCGTCGCGGCGCTGACCGAGGAACAACGCGAGCGCCACGGGACGGCGAACAGTTGGCAGTCCCTGCCCAGGATCGGGCCCAAGACCGCCAAGGTGATCGCCCAGGCGTGGGCGGGCCAGGAGCCCGACGTGCTGGTCGAGTTGCGGGAGTCTGCGCAGGACCTCGGCGGCGGCGAGTTGCGCACCGCGCTGCGCGGAGATCTGCACGTGCACTCGAACTGGTCCGACGGGTCGGCGCCGATCGAGGAGATGATGCTGGCGGCCCGAGACCTCGGCCACGAATACTGCGCGCTGACCGATCACTCGCCGCGCCTGAAGATCGCCAACGGGCTCTCCGCGGAGCGTCTGCGCGAGCAACTCGATGTCATCGACGAGATCCGGGAGACCGTCGCGCCGATGCGCATCCTCACCGGCATCGAGGTCGACATCCTCGAGGACGGCTCCCTGGACCAGGAACCCGAACTGCTCGAACGTCTCGACGTGGTGGTCGCCAGCGTGCACTCCAAGCTCGCGATGGACGAGCCGGCGATGACGCGCCGCATGATCAAGGCGGTGACCAATCCGCACACCGATGTGCTCGGCCACTGCACCGGCCGGCTGGTCACCGGGGGTCGCGGCATGCGGCCGGAGTCGAAGTTCGACGCGGAGAAGGTGTTCACCGCCTGCCGGGACAGCGGCACCGCGGTGGAGATCAACTCCCGGCCCGAGCGGCGCGATCCCCCGACGCGGCTGCTGAACCTGGCCCGCGACATCGGTTGCGTCTTCGCCATCGACACCGATTCGCATGCACCCGGCCAGCTCGACTTCCTCGGTTACGGCGCCCAGCGCGCGCTCGACGCGGGACTGCCCGCCGAACGGATCGTCAACACGTGGCCGGCCGAGGACCTGCTGGCCTGGACGTCGTCGTGAATCAGTCTGGGTCGTGAATCAGTCGGGGAGCATCGGCATCTCCAGCCCCGGGTCGCGCCCGACCAGCACGCCGCGGGTCAGCGCGGTGTTGCCGTAGCGCCCGCGAATCGCATCGACGGTCAGGTCGATCTCGGTGCGTTCGGCAGCTCCGAACGGCAATTCCAGCTGTGCCGCGCCGGCCCGGTCGATGTTGCCGACACTGAAGCCGATCAGCGTCAGCCCACGCTCGGCGATCAGCGGTTGCGCGGAGACCACCAGCTGCCGCGCCGCGGCGAGGATGACATCGGTGGATGCGGTGGCCCGCGGCATGGTGTGTGAGCGGGTCGCCCGGCCGTAGTCGTCAAAGCGCATGCGCAGCACGACGGTCCGGCCGGTCCGGCCCGCCGCGCGCATGCGCCGCGCGATCCGGTCGACGAGGTTGACCACGACGGCGTCGAGTTCGACCGCGGACAGGTGATTGCCCGTGCGGCCGAGCGCGCGTTGCGCCCCGACGGAGCGTCGGCGGTGCCCGGTGACGACACGGCGGCGGTCGTTGTGGTGTGCCAACGCGTAGACCTGGCGGCCCATCGCGCCGCCGACCAGGGACGCCAACGTGGTCTCGTTCAGGTCGGCGACGTCGGCCACGGTCTCGATGCCATGGGCCCGCAGTTTGTCGGCGGTCTTGGCGCCCACACCCCACAGCGCGCGCACGGGCAGGGGATGCAGGAACGCGAGCTCACGGTCGGGCGGCACCAGCAGAAGTCCATCGGGTTTGGCCTGCTGGCTGGCGACCTTGGCGAGGAACTTGGTGCGGGCGATGCCGACCGTGATGGGCAACCCGACGCGCTCACGCACCTGTTCCCGTAGCCGCGCCCCGATCTGGACCGGGGTACCGGCGACGCGGCGCAGACCGCCGACGTCGAGAAACGCCTCGTCCACCGACAGCGGTTCCACCAGCGGGGTGGTGTCGGCGAAGACGTCGAACACCGCGGCGCTGGCCTGTGAATAGGCCGCCATGCGCGGCGGCACGACGACCGCCTGCGGGCACAGCGCGCGGGCCTGCCGTCCGCCCATCGCGGTGCGCACACCGAACGCCTTGGCCTCGTAGCTGGCGGCCAGGACCACCCCGCCGCCGACGATCACCGGGCGCCCCCGCAGCGAGGGGTCGTCGCGCTGCTCCACCGATGCATAGAACGAGTCGAGGTCGGCGTGCAGGATGTCGGCCTCGCCGGTAGATGACACGAACACATGTTCGCATCGGTGGCCGACAACTCAGGGGGCGTCGCCGTAGACCGCGTTCATCCAGATGTGGACCAGGTTGTCGAGGACGCGCTCGTCGGGGACCGCAGGCCGTTGTCCGGCGAAGGACGCGGTCATCACCGCCTCGTTGAGCAGGTTCAACGAGGTCGAGAGCTCGTGGGCCGGCATGTTGTCGGGCAGGTCGCCGCGCTCGCGCAGCGCGGCGATGACGTTGGTGGTGTGGTCGATCGAGCGTTGCATGAACGCCGACCACAGCTCGCGCACCTCGGGGTTGGTGTAGCGCGCGGCGGCCGCGGGCCCGACCAGGGCGCGGTGGGCCCGGAAGGTGGAGTAGAACACGTCGATGCCCGCACGCCAGAACTCGTTGCGCTCCCGCGGCGGGTTGCGGATCAACTCGTCGAGCGCCACGTCGGCCTCGGCGATGACGCGCTCGAGCAGCGTGAGCAGCACCGCGTCCTTGGACGGGAAGTAGAAGTAGAAGGTCGGCCGCGAGATGCCCGCGCCCTTGGCCAGGTCGTCGACGGAGATCTCGGCCAGGGGGCGTTGTTCCAGGAGCCGTTCGGCGGTCTCCAGGATGGCGACCTCGCGATCGTCCCCCGACGGACGGGTGCCGCGCCGGCCGCGCGTCGAGCGTCCGTTCCTCGTGATCGTCACGAGACGTGACTTTACAGCATGTTGAATTTCTCAACACAGTGTTGACCAGATCGACGTTGCGTTGATAACTTGACGCCATGACCGAGTTTGTCGACGTCCTCATCGTCGGAGCGGGGATCTCCGGTATCAGTGCCGCGTGGCACCTGCAGAAGGCCTGCCCGAACAAGAGCTATGCGATCCTGGAGCGCCGCGACACGCTGGGCGGCACCTGGGATCTGTTCAAGTACCCCGGTATCCGCTCGGATTCCGACATGTACACACTCGGATTCCACTTCAAACCGTGGGCCACCGATCAGTCCATCGCCGACGGCCCCTCGATCTGGAACTACCTCAACGAAGCCGCGGTCGAGAACGGGATCGACAAGCACATCCGCTACGGCCACCGGGTGCTGTCGGCGAACTGGTCCGACGAAGATCAACGTTGGGAACTCGTCGTCGAGCGTGACGGCGCGCAGGTCGAGATCCACGCCGCGTTCCTGTGGGCGTGCAGCGGCTACTACAACTACGACGAGGGCTACTCGCCGGAGTTCGCCGGTGTCGAGGACTTCGCCGGCACCGTGATCCACCCGCAGCACTGGCCGGAGGATCTCGACTATCAGGGCAAGAAGATCGTCGTCATCGGCAGCGGCGCCACCGCGATCACGCTGATCCCGGCGCTGGCCGACACCGGCGCGGGCCATGTGACGATGCTGCAGCGCACACCCACCTACGTGGGGTCGCTGCCCGACAAGGACCCGTTCGCCGCGCGGGCCTACAAGCTGCTGCCGGAGAAGCTGGGTTACGCCGCAGCGCGCTGGAAGGCGATCCTGCAGGCCACCGCGCAGTACCAGACGGCGCGCATGTTCCCGGACGTCTTCCGGAAGGCGTTGCGCACCATGGCCGAACGTCGGTTGCCCGAAGGCTTCGACTACGACCGCCACTTCGCCCCGGACTACAAGCCGTGGGATCAGCGAGTGTGCCTGGCGCCCAACGGCGACCTGTTCAAGACCATCCGCAAGGGCAAGGCCTCGGTGGTCACCGACCGCATCGAGCGCTTCACCGAGAAGGGCATCCTGTTGGCCTCAGGCGAGGTGCTCGAAGCCGACATCATCATCACCGCAACGGGTTTGAACGTCCAGTTCTTCGGCGGCGCGCAGGTTCTGCGCAACGGCGCTCCCGTGGACCTGTCGCAGTCGGTGGCCTACAAGGGCATGATGCTCTCCGGTATCCCCAACATGGCGTTCACCTTCGGCTACACCAACGCGTCGTGGACCCTGAAGGCCGACCTGACCTCGGAGTACGTGTCGCGTCTGCTCAGTTACATGGACGAGCACGGCTACACGACCGTGACGCCGCGCGAACCCGGCCCCGACGTCGAGCGGTTGCCGTTCGTGGATCTGACCTCGGGCTACATCCAGCGGGCACTCGACCGGCTGCCGAAGTCCGGGTCGAAGGCTCCGTGGCGCCTCAAGCAGAACTACCTGGTGGACCTCCAGGTGATCCGCCGCGGCAAGGTCGACGACAAGGCACTCGAGTTCAGCCGGGCGCGCGCACCGATGGCGACGTCCGCCTGAGCCGGACCCCGCTCAGGTGACGACGATTCCGTCGTCGTCGCTGTGGACGACCTCGCCCGGCGCGAACGCCACCCCGCCGAACTCGACGGTGACGTCCCGCTCGCCGGCGCCGGTCTTGGTGCTCTTGCGTGGGTTGGTGCCCAGCGCTTTGATCCCGATGTCGAGGGTGCGCAGCGTCGCGGCGTCCCGGACCGCGCCGTGGACGATCAGGCCGGCCCACCCGTTGGAGCGGGCGAGTTCGGCGATGACGTCGCCGACCAGTGCGGTGTGCAGCGATCCGGAACCGTCGATCACCAGCACGCCGCCGTCGCCGGGTTCGGAGAGCACCGACTTCAGCAGCGCGTTGTCCTGGAAACAGCGCACGGTGGTGATCCGGCCGGCGAACTCCGTCCGCCCGCCGAATTGACGAAACTGCAGGTCACAGCTACGGACGTCGGGTCCGATCTCGTCGACGAGGTCGGCGGTGGGGCGTGGTTGCACGGTCACCGGGCCAGTATCTCAGTCAGCGTCGCGGCTGCCCGCACGGCGGGCCACCAGCAGCACCAACAGCAGCGCCAGCAGCCCGGTCGCCGCGGCCGCGGCCACCGGTACGCGTGACGACTGCGGGGCCGGGGCGCTCAGCGGGGCAGAAGCCGCGGTACTGGCGGTCGCGACCGCCGATTTGGCTTGTGCAGCAGCCTCTTTGGCTGCCGAGGTGACGGCGTCCTCGGCCCGTGGCGGGGCCGCCGCAGCCGGGGGAACCGCCGGCTTGTCCGGAGCGACCTTCTTGGCGGGAGCTTTCTTGACCGGCGCCTTCTGCGGGTTGGCCTTCTTCGCGGGAGCCTTCTTCGCCGCCGCCTTCTGCGGAGCGGCCTTCTTGGCGGGGGTCTTCTTCGCCGCCACCGTCTTCTTGGCGGGCGCCTTCTTCGGCGGTGTCTTCTTCACCGGCGCGACCGGCGGATCAGAGGCCGGGGTGGCGGCGTCAGGCCGTTCCTCGGGCCGATCCGGCTGCTCTGCCATGTCGTTGCTCCTTTGAGTGTCTGCGCGCGGCAGTGGTTCCCATCATGCCAGGCGGCTCACCCTGCGATCGCCAGTGCGGCAGCCGCCGCGAGCGCCACGCACATCACGGCCAGTTCCGTCAGCGCCCGCTTGCGGGACAGCTCCGCGGGGCTGCGGTGCCCGCGGGCCGCCGGTACCCACACCGTCCGGTGCCGCCACGCCAGGCCCAGCAGCACGCCGGTGCAGACCACCTTCAGCGTGAGGATGCGTCCGTAGCCGGTGTGCAAAAGCGCACCGGGAGAATCCAATTCGACGAAGCCGGCGACGGTTCCGGCGACGAGCAGCGTCAGCACGCACCACAACGACATCTGGGAGAAGCGCGGCAGCACCCGCGACCACCGGCCCCGATGCGTGACGGTCAGCACCACCGCGGCCAAGGCGCCACACCACAGGGCCGCGGCCAGAATGTGCGCGGCGACAGCGAGGCTGCCGACCGCGTCATGCGCCAGATGCCCGCTCAAGGGGCGTCCGAGCAGCCCGACCGCGGCCGCACCGGTGGTGATCACGGTTGCGGCCGGGGTCGGCGGCGCGAGCGCCGCGACGACGACGACGAGCGCCGCGGCGGCGATGCTCAGCAGCGTGACCCGGCCCGCCGCGGTGGCCGTGGCGAACTCGTATGCGGTGCGCCATCCCAGGGTCCACACCCCGGTCCCGGCGGCCGCGGCGCCTTGCGTCACGAGCCGCACCAGCTCGGCGCTCAGCCACACCGCGGCGGTGATGACCAGCGGTCCGGCCGCGTCGCGGCGCAGTTCGGCGCGGTGACGTCCGGTGTCGAGCAGCGGGACGGCCGCCAACCCGAGGGCCACGACGGCGGCGCCGCCGGCGATCGCCCGCACCGTGGCGGCGCCCAGCGCGACGTCGGGGTAGGCGAGCGCCCAGACCAGGACACAGGAGAGCGACGAGAGCAGTGCCGCGCCGGCTACCGCGCGACGCCGGTTCACCGTCGGCGCCGAACCGCCCATACACCGGCCAGCGCGACCAGCACCACGGCCCCGGCGACGAAAGGCCACACCGGCGCACCGGCGTCGGCGTCGGGTTGCTCGGCGTCGTCCTGCACCGCCGGAGAGGTCGGCGCTTCCGTCGGATCCGGCACCGGAGCGGGCGCACCGGTGGTGACGCGGAACGTCCAGGAACCGCTGACCACGTGACCGTCTGCGGAGGTGGCCCGGTAGTTCACGGTGAAGTCCCCGGCCGGGGCGCCGGGTCGCACCCCGACGCTGATCACCGGCCCGTCGACGACGGGATCCCCGTCGCCCCACTGCTCCCCGTCGGGGCCGACGACGGTCATCGCCGCGAACTGCGGCTGCATCGGTTCGTTGAACGTCGCACTGACCGTGGCGGGAGCGGTGGCGACCTCACTGTCGGCGGCCGGATCGGTGCCGATCAGCGCGGCGTGTGCCCAGGCGACACCGCCGTTGACGCCGGCACCTGCCATCAGCAGGGTCGCGGTCAGCACCGCGAGCGCATACCTGGTCAGGAACGTGATCCGCACCGCGATCAGGCCACCCCGAGTCGCGCCATCAGGTCGGCGTCGATCCCGTCGAGCTGCTCCGAGATCGCGGCATGGGCGGCCCGGCGGCGGGCCGACGGCATGTTCTCGGCCGCGGCGACCGCGGCGGCCAGATCCCCGAGCCGATCGGTGATCGCGGTGACGAACTGGCGGGTCTCGGCGTCCTTCGGCTTCTTCTCGGTGAGCAGCCGGACCGACTGTTCGGCCCCGGCGATGCGCGCCGACAGCCCGGCGCCGTGTCCGGAGAACTGCCCCAGTTGGCTCAGGGGCACACCGAGCTGGTCCGCCCGGCGCTCGTCGATGAGCCCGCGCGCGGCGATCGACGCCCGATACACCAGCGGTACCGCCACCGGGGCCAGCAGGCGCACCACCGTCAGCACGCGACGGATCCGGCCGGGGGAGAGCAACGTGCCCTCCCGGGCGGCCTTCAGCTGGGTCTCGGCGACCCGCAACGCGGTGCGGTCGCTGTCCCGCTGGGCCTTCAGCTGCGCGGCCAGCGCCCGTGTCTGCGCCTTCTGCTCAGCCTTGAACCGGCGGACCTCGTTCTTGGCCGACAAGCGGGCCTCGAGCTTGGCCTTGGCTTTGATCGCACGAGCCTCGGCCTTGCGGGTAGCACGGGACTTGCGTGTGAACAGACCCATCCCTGCAGCCTCCGTCGGTCGTCGGCACCTCCGCGCGGATGCGGCGGCATGCAGCCAACATTATCGTTCGCCGTACGAGCGGGAAGCGCTCGTCCCCGAGGCGCCTCGTCACGGCCTTTCGTGAGCAAACCCGCCGTGCGAGAATCGACCGACAACCAGGGCAACATCTGGCGATCATCAGGGGGCGGTGAGGTCGTGGGTTCGGGAGCGCACCGCGTCGCGGCGGTTCTGCTCGCGCTGTTCACCATGGCCGGGTTGGGCGCCGGCGGCGCGGCCGCCGATCCGCGGCCGGTACCCGATGGCGAGACCCGGGATTCGGTGAGCAAGCACCGCGCCGCGGCCCGTGCCGTCGAGCAACGGCGCGACGAGCCGCGGCCCCGATGCCACCGCCGCGAGAAGAACTGTGGGTTCGGGTTGCCGTCCCGCGAACAGGACGAGCTGCAGTCGCCCGGCGGCGACGGAGGCTGGGGCAGCGTGCAGGCGCCCGAGTGGAACTTCCGGTCGCCGCTGGCGCCGCCGCGGGTGCCCCCACCGGTGGTCGAACCGCCCGCCCCGGACGTCGTGGACACCGTGCCGGGCGTGGGTCTGCCCGCGACTTCCCCGGCCGGCGCTCCGATCAGCGTCCCGGTGTTGCCGATGGTGCCGGTCGCCGTGGCGCCTCGCCCGGCCGGTCCCGGCGGACCCGCGGCTGCCGCGCCGCGTCCGCAGGCGCCACCGGAGCCGCCCGCCCGCAGTCCCGGCCCGCGGGCGGCCGAATCGACGGCGCCCCTGGGTAATTCCGGGGTGGCGTCATCGGCGCCGAGGGTCGGGTACGCGGACTATCTCCGCGGTGCCGGCCTGGCGCAGATCGCGGCGGTGGCGCTCCCGGGGCTGGCGGGCATCCTGGTGCTCACCGGCGCGGGCGGACTGCTCGGATACCGCCAGGCCAAGGCCGGTCGGGCGGTGGCCGTCCGTCCGGTCGCCCGATTCATCAACTGACCGAAACCGCGCACCCACAACGGGTGTGCGGCGCATAGTGGACCCAGAGAGGGGGGTCGATGCCTGCGAGCCGGCGCGTCACCCGCGCGGTCAGCGAGGTGCTGAACCTGGCGCCGCGGTACGGCGAGATCACGCTGCCGCGCCTCGTGGAGGCGGTCAGCGAGCACCGCGGCCGTCCGATCGAGCTGACGACCGCGGAGTTGCCGCCCGGGGTGTGCGGGCAGTGGCGCCAGTACGCCGACCACGACGTGTTCCTCATCCAGGAGGGACTACCGGCGTGGGACCGCACCCTGGCCCACGAGCTCGGGCATCTGGTGCTCGGCCATGAAGGCATCCCGGTGGTACAGGCCGCGCGGGAGAGCACCGAGGTGGCCACCTCGGAGCTGATCGGCTACATGCTCAACCAGCGCACCGGCTGCATGGGACCCGCCGGCGAGGACCAGGAGCAGGAGGCCGAGGACTTCGCCGCGCTGCTGATCTACCGCTTGGGACGCCTGCCGTCGGACCGGTCGTCGATCGTGCAGGTGCGTCTCGGAGAGGCATTTGGTTGATCGTCTGGATCATCGCCGGTCTGCTCGGGTTGGCTACCGGTCTGCGCATCGGCTGGGCGCTGGTCAACAAACAGTCCCTGGTCAGCACCGCGATGATCGTGGCATTGGGCAGTCTCGGCGCGGTGGCGGCACTGAACTGGCAGCCTCTGGCCCTGCTCATCGACACCACACTGGGCCGGCCCAACATCTCGATGGGGTTCAGCCAGGTCGCGCTCATCGGATGCGCGGCGGGCAGCGCCGTGATGATCACCACGGTGTCGAGCGCCCGCAGCCCGAGGACCGCGCGGCGGATCGCGATCGCGCAGTACGGTGTGGCCGCCGTCATCGCGGCCGCCGCGATGCTGATCTTCCTGTCCGAGGACCAGCAGCAGGAGATGTCCCCGCAGGAGTACCTGCGGCAGAACCTCAATGCCGAGGGCATGTCGTGGGCGTGGTTGCTGCCGCTGCTGTATGTGCTGATGGCTCTGAGCCTGGTGGTGTGGGCGGGTCTGCGGCACTCCAACCGGACGCGGCGCGGGCGGGCTCTGTTCGTGTTCACGGTCGGGATCGTGCTGATCGCGTTGGCGCTGGCGTTCTTCCTGCTGCGTGCGGTCGGCACGTCCGGGTTGGTCGGCGTGGGGGCCGGGGCGACGCTGCTGGGGGTCGCGATGCTCGTCGTCGCCGCGGGCTCACTGCTGCCCAGCCTCGAGGACTGGTTGGGGGCGCGGCGGGAATTGCGTGTCATCGCGCCGCTGCTCGAGGAGCTGGGACGACGCCACCCTGACGTGGGGATCGGGGTGCGACCCCGCGGTCCGCTGGTGTTTCGGGTCGCCGAGCGGATGTCGCTGATCTCCGATGCGCTGTTCCTGGAAGCCACCGCCGCCGACGGGACGCGCCGGCTGGAGGCCGAGTCGGAGGACGACGAGAAACCGGCCCAGGCAGGCCAGGTTCCCGACGTCGACGCGCGAGAGCAGGCCGCCGCCGTCGCGGCGTGGATCCACGAGGGCCGCGACGGTGACGGCCACCGCGGGTTTCCCGGAATGAGCTGGCTTCGTCAGCCGCCGGACTATTCCGATCGCGAATGGATCCTGGAGATCGCCCGTCAGTACCGGGAGCTCACCCGCGGCAGCGGCGACCGCAAGACACCGAGGGCGTCTTCGCCGGTGCCGCAGCGCGGCTGATCTTCGCCGCTGCCGCAGCGGGGCGGAATCGAGCTAATCGAGATTCTCGCGACGCCGCAGCTCGTCGACCTTCTCCACGATGTCCTGCTTGGCCTCCGGGGACAGCCCGACGGTACGTGCGGCAATCCGGCGCACCCCTTCGTCGCGCATTCCGGCCAGCAGTGTCAGTTCCTTGTCGAGCTTCTCGTAGTACTCGTCGTCGGTGAAGTAAGCCGGCTTGATGCGGAAGAAGTTGGCAAGCGCGGCCATGGTCGCCATGGACGGGTTGGTTCGGTTGCCTGAGCGCAACTGGGAGAGATACGGCGCGGACATCGTGACCCCTTCGGCCTTGAGCGCCGCGATCACCTCCGCCGACGTGTGCGGGCCACGTCCGGGCGGGTAGACGGTGTCGAACAAGCGGTTCAGGCGGGCGGCAAACGTGTTGCTCATCGGGTTGACCTCCACAAAAGGCGAGCGGCTATTCAGGGGCGGCGTATTTGCTGATTATGGTAGCGACAGTTGGGTCGACAACCAAGTGCAAACGACGGAATTGTTCCTCCGGTGTACGCGGTGATGACGTCGCTGCTGCGTGAACGACGTCGTCGATCGCACCTCGCACGCTCGATACGAGGTGCAGCTAGGCAAATAGTAACGGGTCCGCGGCAGGGGTGGCTGCGTCGGTTGCCAGCCTCCGTCGAGCATGTGGGGTCATCTGGACTCCGGCAATCTCAGATAACGACACAAACAGCCGGCTTAATATTTGCTGAGAGAACCCGCGGCGCAGGGCTCGAATGTGGCTCTGAGCAGGGGACACGCCCTGTCCGGCGGCAAACCCGCGGGGCGGCCGGCGAAAAGGTCGCCGGCGACGTTGTCAGTAGCCAGTGGCAGATCGGCAGGTCTCGGGCCCCGAAGCTCCACGTGACGAATTTTGACGCTTACGCAAACATGTGACGATTGCCACTGTCGCGGCTGCCATCGCGACCGCCGACGTGACCCCCGCGGCCACCCAGGGCAGCCCGAGCGCCGCGTCGAACAGGATGAACAGGCCAAACAGCAGGAACAGCACACTGGCCAGCCCATGCAGGAAGCGGTCGGGAAGACGCTTGTGCAGGATCGCGCCGACGGCGATCGCGACGCCGTCGGCGGCGATCATGCCCAGGGTGGCGCCGATCCAGACGCCGAGCCAGGGCCGGTCGCTGGCCAGCGCCACGGTCGCGAGCATCGTCTTGTCGCCGAGTTCGGCGAGTACGAACGACGAGATGATCGCCGGGACGACGAAACGGGGCTCGGCGAGACTCGGGCTGTCCTCGCTGTCCTCGGACTGCCGGCCCTCCCGCCAGGTCCACACCGCGAAGAGCAGGAACGCGATCGCCGCGGCGAAGGCGATGGGCCGTTCCGGCAGTGTCATCCCCAGGAAGTGGCCGATGGCCACCGACAGGCCGTGCACGAGCATCGCCGCGACGCCGACCCCGGAGAGCACCACCCACCACCGGTGGCGCAGGGAGTAGGTCATGGTGATCAGCTGCGACTTGTCGCCGAGTTCGGCGACGAAGACGACCGCGAGGCTGACGAGAATCGCAGAGAGCATGCAGACCTTTCGACACTCTGCCTGCGGGAGCCGGGCTCCCACGCGACATCGGCCGAAGGTCTCGCCCACCACGAGGTGTGGTTCGTCGGCCGGGCTCGCGCCAGTATGTCGACTCGACGATTGGGGGCTACTCCCCTTCGCTTACTTGACCGACCCTAACCACTTCCGTGTGAGATCGCCAGTGCGGGGGGCGATTTCGGGTCGCCGAACAAAATGTTCGGGCGTTCGAACGATGCTCTTCGAATGCCCTTACGCGGCAAGCAACATCGCCAGGATGGCGGTGTCGGGATGGCTGATCGGATCGACGCCCACCCGACTGACCATCGACGTCACCGTCCCGTCGGCCTCCGCTTCCACCCAGGCCGCACGATGTTCCAGCCCGAGGTGGGGCAGTCCCGGCAGCAGGACGCACCCCGATGCGGCGCCGGTGCACTCGGGCAGCGACGGCGTGGTCTCCGACGGTGGGTGCAGCATCAGCAGCGCCGGCGGTTGGGATTCGGCGAAATGGCCGGGCGGCACGGCGGATTCACCGACCACCGGGCCCTCGGCGACCACCAAGCCGACCGTACCGGGCTCGGGATCATCGGGCAGTTCCTCCCGCGCGCCGAATATCGTTGTGGTGGAGAGCAATCCGGGCAGCGATGCCACGCGGACCGCGACCATCAGAAGTTGCGCCCACTCTTTGGTGGAGTCCGGCCAGCGACCGGAGACCACGAATCCCTTGAGTGATCCGCGCGAATGGAACGGGGCGATCCCGATCGCCCGACTGGACCCGTGATCCAACTTCGCCTCCCGGCATCCTGGGTACACAAATGCCCGACACGACTGTGGGTCGCTCGCACAGCATGCGGCAGGAAGTCACTGGCACGCAAGGGGAGTCGAGTGCCAACGCAACGAACCCGGCTCGGCGGGGATCCGCTCGAACCGGGTTCGTGGGTGTCGGGGGAGCCGTCAGGACGGCGGGTAGACGCCCATCTGCTTGCCCTTGTCGGTCTGCCAGAAGATGTCGGCGATCTGGTCGATGATCTTGATGACGTTCTCGGCGACGGCGGGGTCGAGCGACTTCTTGATGTCGCCGGCGCCCTTGACGCCCTCCCAGAACAGCTGATGCAGGTTGGGGAACTGCTCGAAGTGCTCCGGGGTGAAGAAGTCGGCCCACAGCACGGTGAGGTGGTGCTTGACCTCGCCGGCCTGGCGCTCCTTGATGATGATGGCGCGCGTCTTGAAGTGCTCGTCGTCGGAGTCGTGGTACTTCTGGATCGTCTTCAGGCAGGACAGCGCCTCGATCTTCGCCTGCGCGGGATCGTAGACACCGCAGAACAAGTCGCAGTGAGCGTGGGCGGGGGTCGCTTGGGAAAAGGCGGAGTTGAAAAGTCGATGCAGCATGGCTCTAACTTACCCTTTGGGCGTGCGATGTCACCATGGGCTCCGATCACGTTGGCCGCTGCGCCGATTCGTGGTCGTGGAGCACTCGATGGCGCCGATGCTGCAACCGGGCGACGGGTTGCTGGCAGTGCGGTGCGGTGACGCGAAACCGGGGCAGGTGCGGGTGTTCCCCCACCCGCGTGGACGCGCGATGTTTCTGGTCAAGCGGGTGGATGCGGTGCACCACGGCGGCGATGGAGCGCGCTTCGAGGCGCGGTCGGACAACGCTTCGGAGCCCGGGGTGATCGACTCGCGGCACTTCGGCCCGGTGCCGGTGCGCGGCTCCTACCGGGTGGTGCTCGCCGTGCGGGGCGGACGCGTGTGGCCGGTCCGCGCGAGGAGGGTCAGAACAAGATGATCAGGGCGAGAACACCCAGCAGGAGCAGGGCGATCACGCCGGCGCGCATGAGCGACATCAGCTGGCTACGGGTGTAGGCGCGCGAGGAGGACTGCCACTCCGATGGCGGGAATGCGGATCCCGAACCCGTCGACGACGACATCAGAAACTCCTCACCTGCACGCTTACCTACCTCCCCCGAATACCCGAGATTCAGTGAGATCTGTCACAGTCAGACCGTGTGACGCCGATCATAACCCCTCGACTTCGCTGACGGAAAATCAGGGAAGTGCGCCCCGGTCCGACCGCCATGTTGCTTAGCCTAACGAGCAATTTCGCTCGCTTCGTTGGACGGCTGTGCAAACCCGGACCTGCCCACTTGGTCGTTATCCACAGTGACGGCCCGCGCAGACGCCTGTGACCGGCGTGCGGGAGGCGAGGTAGCGCGCCGCTGCCTGTGGATGAACCTGTGGAAACTGTGGATAGGTCGGCCTCGACGCCACATTGCTGACCGCTGAATGTGGCCTGGGCCACTCCCGCATGTCAGCATGGGCGCCATGAACGGGCCAGACGACGCGGGCATCCCGCAGGCACACATCGGCGAAGTGCCGACGACCTTCGACGCCTCGGTGGTGCTCCTCGATGTGCGAGAGCACGACGAGTGGCAGCGTGGCCACGCACCCGGCGCGCAGCACATCCCGATGGGCGAGATCCCCGCCCGCCTCGCAGAGATCGACCGCGAGGCGCAACTGTTCGTGGTGTGCCACCTCGGCGGCCGCTCGCAGCGGGTGGCGCAGTACCTCGCCCAGAACGGATTCACCCCGATCAACGTCGCCGGCGGCATGGCCGCGTGGGCCGAAGCCGGCCGCGCCGTGGTCACCGACAGCGGCGCGGCGGGCACGGTCTGAGCGACCGTCGCGCAGCGCCGGCGCTCTATCCTGGTGCGATGATCCAAGTGTGTTCCCAGTGCGGGACGCGGTGGAACGTGCGCGACCGGCAGCGGGTGTGGTGTCCGCGCTGCCGCGGCACGCTGCTGGCTCCGTCCGGGTCCGCCCCGGCGGCGGGTTGGGGGCGTCCGGCACAGCCGGCGGGAGCACCCCGGGGCGGCGAACGTCCCGCCCCGTCGTTGCCCGCGGGATTCCGCTGGGTCGCGGTTCGCCCCGGTGCGCCGCCGCCGCCGCGGCGCGGGCCTCGTCACCTGGGCCCGACACCGCGGTATCAGACCATTCCGCGGTGGGGTCTCACCGAACAGTTCGAGGCGCCGGCCGCACAGGAGCCGGTGCGCTCCGGCCCGTCGGCGACCGTCGTCCGGATGACGCTGGTGACGACGATGGCGGTGCTGGGTGCCGCGGCGTTCGTGCACTTGGTGCGCTACATCCTGCTGATCATCAACCGCACCGTGCTGTTGAACCCGTGGATCGCCGCCGGCGCGACCTGGGGCGGTGTCGCGGTCAGCGTGGTCGCGGCCTTCATGATCGTCGCGAGCGCAGTGGTGTTGACCAACTGGCTGATCGCGCGACGGGCGGCCGCGTACGCGCATCTCGGCCAGGCTGACCCGCGGCCGACCTGGTCGCTGCGGGCGGGGTCGCTGATCCCGGTGCTGAATCTGGTCTGGGCGCCGGTCTTCGTGATCGAGCTGGCCGACGCCGAGTCCCGGCTGCGGTGGTTGCGCGGACCGATCCTGCTGTGGTCGCTGGTGTGGACGGCGGCCACCGCGGTGTCGGCCTTCGCGATCGCGACGAGCTTCACCACCGACCCCCAGGGCATCGCCGACAACACCGTGACCTCGATCGTGGCGTACCTGTTCGGGATCGCGGCCCTGGTGCTGGTGCTGCAGGTGTTCCTCGGCTTCGAGCGCCAGCCCGTCGAGCGGCCGTCCAAGCGGTGGGTGCCGGTCGCCGTGCCCTCGGACGGGGAACCGGACCGCGCCGACGGGGACGACGGCGCGGCGGTTGAGCCGCGAGACCGGAACCCGGCAGCATAGGCCCATGAGTTCTGGCCCGGCCGGTGGCGGCCACCCGTTCGTGGTGGCCCACCGCGGCGCCTCGGCGGAACTACCCGAGCACACCCGCGTCGCGTACGTGAGGGCCCTCGACGAAGGTGCCGACGCGGTGGAATGCGATGTGCGGCTGACCCGTGACGGCCACCTGGTGTGCATCCACGACCGTCGGCTGGACCGGACGTCGACGGGCACCGGCCTGGTCAGCGAGATGACGCTGGACCAGTTGCAGGAGTTGGACTACGGCGCCTGGCACCCGAGTTGGCGCGCCGACGGGAGCCTCGGCGATACGGGTCTGTTGACGCTCGACGATCTGGTGTCGCTGGTGCTGGACTGGCACCGTCCGGTCAAGATCTTCATCGAGACCAAGCATCCGGTGCGCTACGGCGCGCTCGTGGAGTCCAAGGTTCTGGCGGTACTGCAGCGCTACGGTATCGCCTCGCCGGCGTCGGCCGATCTGTCGCGCGCGGTGGTGATGTCGTTCTCGGCGGCCGCGGTGTGGCGGATCCGTCGGGCGGCGCCGCTGCTGCCCACCGTGTTGCTCGGGGAGACGTCGCGTTATCTGGGCGGCAGCGCGGCCACCACCGTCGGCGCCACCGCGGTCGGGCCGTCCATCGCGACGCTGCGCGAGCATCCGGAGCTGGTGGATCGCGCCGCGGCGCAGGGCCGGGCGCTGTACTGCTGGACCGTCGACCATTACGAGGATGTGCAGTACTGCCGCGACCTCGGTGTCGGTTGGATCGCCACCAACCACCCCGGCCGGACCAAGGGTTGGTTGCAGGACGGATTGACAGGCGCCGGCCGGGACTGACCCGACCGGCGCCGATCAGCTGCAGGTCTAGAGCGCTCCGCCGGCCGCCTTCGGGGCGGTCGCATCCGCGGACGGGGCGTCGATCTCGCGGGCCACGAAGGTCTCCAGGTCGAACAGGTCGGCGCCGGCGCGCTCGGCGACCCGGACCAGCGTGGTCATCAGCGCGAGCTCCTCGACCTGCTCCTTGAGGAACCACTGCACGAACTGCTCGCCGAGGTAGTCGTTCTCGTCGCGCGCGGTGGCCGCGAGCCGGCTGAACTGGTCGGTGACCGCGCGTTCGAGGTCCAGGGCCAGACCGATCGCGTCGCGCGGGGTGTCGAAGGCGTTGCGCACGGGGTCCAGGGCGGGGATCTCCACCGGGACGCCGCGGTCGACGAGATAGCGCACCAGCATCATCGCGTGATTGCGTTCCTCCACCGACTGCCGGTAGAAGAGCTTGGCCAGCTGCGGCAGGTCGGCAGCGTCGAAATGCACGGCGATGGCCAGGTACTGCTGCGACGCTCCGAGTTCGCTGCGGACCTGGTCGTGCAGGAGGCTGTGGAACTTGGTGTCAAGTGCGTCTGTCGTGGTCATGGCACCACAATAGGCCAGGTCAGAGGCGGTTGTCAGCGAAGGTCAACCTAATTGAGCGTAGGTTGCCCTTACTGAGTATCGCCTTTGTGGCGCGTGTAACAACACCCGGAAAATGTTTGCTGAGGCTCAGGGTGCGCCGTCGAGCAGTTCCGGCGGGATCGCCGAATCGGTCGCCAGCGCGGTGAACAGCGCCTGCGCGGCCTGGTCGTCCCACACCACCACGGCCCCGGAGCCGTTGACGCCGAACTCCCCGATGGGGACGGTCACCGTGGTGACGTCACCGCGCAGCGCCCACGCCAGCCGCACGATGTTCCACACGTGCTCGCCCTCGCCGACGGTGAGCGTGTCGGTCAGCGCGCGCATCGTCGGGTACCAGCGCAGCGGGTTGACCAGCACCGCCGGGCTGACCACCCGCTGCACCAACGTCGAGACGAACTGCCGCTGGTTGGCCATGCGGTCCAGGTCGGCGCGCGGGGTGGCGCGGCTGCGCACGAAACCCAACGCGGTGGCGCCGTCGACGTGCTGACAGCCGGCGGCCAGGTTGATGCCCGCCAGCGGGTCGTCGATGGGCTCGGCCGGACAGATCGTCACCCCGCCGACCGCGTCCACCAGCGCCGCGAACCCACCGAACCCGATCTCGGCGTACCGGTCGATGCGCAGCCCGGTGGCTTCCTCGACGGTGCGGGTCAGCAGCGGGGCGCCACCGATCGAGTACGCCGCGTTGATCTTGTCGCTGCCGTAGCCGGGGATGTCGACATAGGAATCCCGGGGGATCGACACCACGGTGGGCGGCGTCGACGACGACCAGCCGGGCAGGTGCACCAGCAGGATGGTGTCGGTGCGGGGCTGCCCGAGGTCACCGCCGGTGGTCAGCGCGGCCTGTTGTTCCGGGCTGAGGTCGCTGCGGCTGTCGGACCCGACGAGCAGCCAGGTGGTCCCGGCTCCCGCGGCCGGCCGGTCGGCATAGGACGTCAGCGCCGCGATCCGCCGCAGGGACAGGTCGGTCCACACCGCTGCGGCGACGGTCGCGGTGACCGTGACCAGCAGGACGGCCAGGACGATCTGCGGCCACCGGCGGCGTCGACGGCGTGGTGCAGGACGTGGTGGCGCTGCCGGGCGGGGGGACTGCTGCCGCGGCGGGGGTGCGGCGGGTTGCGGTCGCCGCGGCGGGGGCGGGGGAGGTTGCGGCCGTCGCGGGGGCGGGGCGTTACGCGGGGGCGGCGCGGGGACTCGCGGCGGCGGGGGTCGGCGGCGCGGCGTCGGCGGGTTGGGCGGCCACGGCGGACGGTACCCGGGGTCACGCCGGATGACGTGCGGCGGTTCGCGCCGGTCCGGTGGTCCTGCTCCGGTCACAGACTGAGGTTAGTCGGATCAGCGCAACCAACCCAGTTGCCCCGCCAGCAGCGAGTAACCGACGAACGCCACCGCATCGATCAGGGCGTGCGCGATGATCAACGGCCACAGGCGGCCGGTGCGCTGCCAGGCGTAGCCGAAGACCAGACCCATCGCGATGTTGCCCAGCCCTGCGCCGAACCCCTGGTAGAGGTGGTAGGCCCCGCGCAGCAGGCTCGAGACCACCAGCGCCACCCACGGGTTGACCCCCAGCTGGCGCAGCCGGGTCAACAGGAACCCGACCACGATCACCTCCTCGGCCCACCCGTTGCCGAAGGACAGCAGCAGCAACACCGGGATGCGCCACCAGGTGTCGTTGAGTTCGGCCGCCTCCACCGCGGCGTTGAGGCCGATGATCCGGGCGATCTGATAGAGCGCCAGGCCCGGGACACCGATGAGCAGGGCCAGCCCGACACCACCGAGAACATCTGCGCGCCAACGGATCCGGTCCAACCCGATCCGGGCGGGACCGTCACCGCTACGCCACAGCAGATACACCGCCAGCGCTCCCCAGGCCAGCAGCTGGAACACCGCGGCCAGGTTGAGGCCGAGGTCGATCAGGTCGAACGACGATCGGCGCGGGTTGATCGCGACGGTCTGGTCGGCGAGCCCGACCAGGACGCTCTCGACGAGACGCAGCAGCGCGGTGTAGGCGCTCAGGGCGAAGGTGACCGCCAGCACGACGGCCACTTCGATGCGCAGCGCGCGGCGCTCGGCCACGGTGAGATCGCCGTGGCCGCCGGGGGAGTCGCTCACCCGAGCAACGCTAGACCCCGCGAGCCCGCAGACCGTTGAGGAAGGGGCAGCCCATCAGGACCCGGATCGCCTGGCTGAGACCGGAGACGTCGTCGACCGGCTTGGTGAACGGCAACCGCACGTCGTGGTCGCCGTCCTCGCCCTCCACCCGCAACTGCACGCCGTAGCGGTCCAGCCCCAGCGGGCGGACGCGGCCCCGCCGCAGCGTGTTCGGCAGGCGGGCGGCGAGCCGGTCGACGATGTCGCGGTGCGCGGACTCCAGGTGCTGCAGCCAGCCGGACTCCAGGGCGCAGAACGGGTCGGGCCGCGCGCCCAGCAGGACCGACAGCGGCACCGACTCCGCTCCGGTGGAGTCGGCCACCACGACCGACTCGACCTCCAGGCGCATCATCGCGTAGCGGTGCTCGTCGGCCGATCCGGGATTGACCTGCAGCAGAGCGGGATTGGGGTCGGTGGCGGCGATCAGGTCCAGCAGTGCCGGCACCTCGGCGTCGGACACCGTGCGCAGCCGGCCCTGGATCCAGACCAGCGACCGCACGGGCTCACGCAGGGGCAGCGGTGCGTAGTCGGTCATCTCGAGCACCGCCTGGACGCCGGCGTGGCCTGCGGCCACCACGGTGCCGTTGAGCGCATCGTCACTCGGGACGGTGATCGCGAACGACCCGTCGCCGAGGAGGTGGTGCACGGGGGTCGGGGTCGGTTCCAGACCTTCGACAGCGACGATGGCACTGCACGGTCGTGCGCACAAGCTGCGGATCCGCTCGGCTGTGGTCGGTGCTGAAGAGGTCATCACGCCACCTTTCTTCTTGGTAAGGTTTGCCTAACTTAACTAGCCCCTGGCGGATGGCGCAAGAGCTTCCTCGCAGCGGAACGGGATTACCGCGCGCGACCGATAGGCTGTTGCGGTGCCCGGCATCGCCTACCTCGGACCTGAGGGAACGTTCACCGAGGCTGCGCTGCGCGCCCTCGAGGCCGACGGACTGATCCCCGGCGGCACCTCGCCGACGCGCGTGCAGCCGCTGCCCAAGGACACCGCGGCCGCCGCGCTGGCGGCGGTGCGCAGCGCCGACGCCGACTTCGCGTGCGTCCCGATCGAGAACTCCATCGACGGTTCGGTGATGTCGACGCTCGACAGCCTGGCCGTCGGTCCGCCGCTGCAGATCTACGCCGAGCTGACCCTCGACGTGTGCTTCACCATCGCCACCGCGGCCGACCGGGACGGGGCGCCGGTGCGGACGGTCGCGGCGTTCCCGGTCGCGGCCGCACAGGTGAAGCACTGGCTCGCCGAGCACCTCCCGGAAAGTCAACTGGTTCCGGCGAATTCGAACGCCGCGGCGGCCCAGGACGTCGCCGCAGGGCGCGCCGACGCCGCCGTCACCACAGTCCTGGCCGCCCAGCGCTACGGGCTTCGCGAGCTGGCCGCCGGCGTCGTCGACGAACCCAACGCGCGCACCCGGTTCGTGCTCGTAGGCCCACCCGGGCCACCGCCCGCCCGGACGGGCGCCGACCGCACCTCGGTCGCGCTGCGGCTGCACAACGTGCCGGGAGCGCTGGTGTCGGCGATGACCGAACTGTCGATCCGCGACATCGACCTGACCCGGATCGAATCCCGGCCCACCCGCACCGAGCTGGGCACCTACGTCTTCTTCCTGGACTTCGTCGGCCACATCGACGACGAGCCGGTGGCCGAGGCCATGCGGGCGCTGCACCGCCGGTGCGCCGACGTGCGCTACCTGGGTTCCTGGCCCACCGGAACGTTGGTCGGGGCCGCCCCGCCGTCACTCGACGAGGCCTCGGGGTGGCTGCGCGGGCTGCGTGAGGGCGCGCCGTGAGCGGCAGGCTGGTGCTCGTGCGGCACGGTCAGACGCACGGCAACGTCGCCCGCCGCCTCGACACCCTGCCCCCGGGTGCCGAGCTGACCGACCTCGGCCGCGAACAGGCCCGCACGTTCGCCCGCGGGTTGCCGCGCCGTCCCGGGCTGCTCACGCACTCGATCGCCACCCGCGCCGTGCAGACGGCCTCCGAGATCCACGGGGTCATCAGCCCGACGGCCCACGTCGGGGCGCGCGAACTCGACGGCATCCACGAGGTGCAGGTCGGCGAGCTGGAGAACCGCAGCGACGACGAGGCCCACGACGAGTTCAACGCGATCTACCGGCGGTGGCACGGCGGGGAACTCGACCTCGCGATGCCCGGGGGCGAGTCCGGGCGCGACGTCCTCGACCGCTACATCCCGGTGGTCGACGGGCTGCGCGCCGAATACCTCGACCACGACTCCTGGACCGACGACATCGTCGTGGTCAGCCACGGCGCGGCGATCCGGCTGATCGGGGCGGTGCTGTCCGGGCTGGACAGCAGGTTCGCCGTGGACCACCACCTGGCCAACACCGAGGCGGTGGTGCTCGCGCCCTCAGGCGCGGGCCGCTGGAGCTGTGTGCAGTGGGGCGCGGTGACGCCGCCGTTCGGTCCCGAGCCGGCCGTGGTCACCGAGCCGTCGCGGTCACCCGACCCGATGGGCTGAGACCGCCGCCGATGACACCTCGTCGCAGACGCAACCCACGCTGCTGCAGTCCAGGTGCATGTCGTGTACGGCGG
The DNA here is from genome assembly GCF_041287115.1 of Mycobacterium sp. pV006. NCBI lineage: Bacteria > Bacillati > Actinomycetota > Actinomycetes > Mycobacteriales > Mycobacteriaceae > Mycobacterium > Mycobacterium sp. pV006. The sequence continues at coordinate 518,988 of NZ_JBGGKT010000002.1, forward strand.
CAGGGGCGAAACAGTCCGGCTCGGTGCACTCGTCGCGTTGATACGGATGGTGGATCAGGGCGCCGTGGCAATGTTCCAGACCTGTCCGACAGGCGCGGCACGCTGTGCTCATGACTCGTTCATAGCATCCGCGACCGACAGCGCGCGGTCGCCGCGCCCGCGCGCAGGCCACGCAATCGGGTCAGGCCCAACCCAATTCGTGCAACCGCTCGTCGTCGATCCCGAAGTGATGCGCGATCTCGTGGATCACCGTGATCGCCACCTCCTCGACCACCTGCTCCTCGGTCTCGCAGATGTCCAGCAGCGCCTCGCGGAAGATCGTGATCGTGTCCGGCAGTGAGCCCGCATACCAGGAATCCCGCTCGGTCAACGCGACGCCTTCGTAGAGGCCGAGAAGGTCGGGCTCCTCGGCGTGCCGGTCGGCAACCAGGATCACCACGTTGTCGATCGCTGCGGCCAGTTCGGCGGGGATGAGGTCGAGGGCGTCACCGACCAACTCTTCGAACCGCTGCGTGCTCATCCGTACCGCCACGGATCACGGGCCCGGTGGCGGCGGCGGAGCGAGCGGGTCGGCCGGGGGCGCCGGCGCAGGAGGCGCGGCGGGGGCCGGCGGTGGCGGCGGTGCCCCGAACGGCAACCCCGGCGGCGGCGGGGGCGGGGGCAGACCCGGCGCCGGTGGCGGGGCGGCCTCGGGTGCCGGCGGCGGTGCCGGAGCCGGTGTCTGCTCCGTGGCGGCGGGCCCGGGCGCCGGCTCACGCATGTGTTCGGTCTGCTGGGTGGACGTGCTGCCGGTCTGGTTCGACGACGTGCCGCCGGAACTCGACGACCCCGACGAGCTCGACGAGCCGCTCGAGGACGATGTCGATTCGGACAGCTCGGGCACCGGGATCGGCGGCAGGTTCAGCCGCTCGGCGGGGATGTCCGGCGGCGGCACGGGCGGCTGCCCGTTGATCAGCAGGGGGCCCTTGGCGCTGTTGAGCAGTGTCGACCACCCGCCGTTGCCGAGGGTGGCGCCGATGCTGCACGAGACCTGCTTGCTGCCCGCGGCCCAGCTGGGCAGCGAGATCGTGCTGTAGATCAGGGTCAACGTGGTGTTGCGCAGCTGGATCGGCGCCAGGTAGGCGTCGGTCAGCTTGGTGCAGGTGTCCTTGATGTAGGTGTCCTGCTCGGGTTCGGCGGGCAGGGCATCGGGGAACCGCTCGGCCAGGTTGACCGCGCCGGTCACCTCCATCGCGTGCGGGGCCGAGCAATCCACCGGGATGTCGGTGGGCTGATTGGTGCCGGGGTCGATGCCCAGGCAGGTTCCCGGCGGCCACACCTTGGACTGGTCGACCTCGGCCACCCGGCCGGAGAACGGCAGCTGCTGGTTGTTCGGCCCGGGCAGCTGCAGCCCGCACAGCATCCGGCGCTCGCCGGACTGTCGCCACGCCTTGTCTCCGGACCACAACATGCTCACGGTGAACCGGCTGTTGGGGTCGTACCGCGGCCCGAGGTACCGCTTGACCGCCGCGGTGCACTGCTCCTGGCTGATCTGCTGGATGCGCGCCGGGGACGGCGGTTCGGCGTCGGGACCGTACTCGCTGCCCGGGAAGGTGCGCATGTCCACCGACGCAGCCACCTCGAACCGGTGCTCGCCCGCGCAGTCGACGATCTGCGCGGAATCGGGCGTACCGTCCGGCCAGTCCAGGCAGTCCCCACTCTTGGCCTGATCGAACGTCGCGTTGCCGCGCGGACCCAGGGAGATCGAGTTCGCGGTCAGTCCGCTGGCCGGATCGGTCTGGGGCAGCGCGGTGATCACACCGGCGATCAGCAGACCGCCCAGCGCGGTCAACAGCAGTGCACGGCGGGTGGCCTCGGCCTGCAGGCTGCGCCACCAGCCGCGGGAGGGCGTGGGGTCGGACATCCGCTCCATTGTGACAGGCGTGTCAGGTGCTGTGACAAGTGATGCAGTTGTAACGTTATGCGGTTCGAACCGGGCTTGCGGCCGCCCCGTAGGGTATGGCCGTGATCGACCTCAAGGTGCTGCGAGAAAACCCCGACGTCGTCCGCGCCTCCCAACGGGCCCGCGGTGAGGATCCCGGTCTGGTCGACGCGCTGGCCGAGGCCGACGCCGCCCGCCGCACCGCGATTTCGGCCGCCGACAACCTGCGTGCCGAGCAGAAGGCGGCCAGCAAGAAGGTCGGCAAGGCCTCCCCCGACGAGCGGCCGGCGCTGCTGGCCGCGGCCAAGGAGCTCGCCGAGCGGGTCAAGGCCGCCGAGGCCGCCCAGGTCGACGCCGAGCAGGCCTTCACCGCCGCGCACATGGCCATCTCGAACGTCATCATCGACGGCGTCCCTGCCGGCGGTGAGGACGACTTCGTCGTGCTCGACACCGTCGGGGAGCCCCCGAGCCTGACGGACCCGAAGGACCACGTCGAACTCGGCGAATCGCTGGGGCTGTTCGACATGGAACGCGGCGCCAAGGTGTCGGGCTCGCGGTTCTACTTCCTCACCGGCGCCGGCGCGCTGCTCCAGCTGGGCCTGTTCCAGCTCGCCGTGCGCACCGCGGTGGAGAACGGTTTCACGTTGATGATCCCGCCGGTGCTGGTGCGTCCCGAGATCATGGCCGGCACCGGCTTCCTGGGTGCGCACGCCGACGAGGTGTACCGCGTCGAGGCCGACGACCTCTATCTGGTCGGCACGTCGGAGGTGCCGCTGGCCGGGTACCACTCCGGCGAGATCCTCGATCTGTCGGACGGGCCGCTGCGCTACGCCGGTTGGTCGTCCTGCTTCCGCCGCGAGGCCGGCAGCTACGGCAAGGACACCCGCGGCATCATCCGGGTGCACCAGTTCGACAAGGTCGAGGGCTTCGTCTACTGCACCCCCGAGCAGGCCGAGGCCGAACACGAGCGGCTGCTGGGCTGGCAGCGCCAGATGCTCGCCGCGATCGAGGTGCCCTATCGCGTGATCGACATCGCCGCAGGCGATCTCGGCTCCTCCGCGGCCCGCAAGTTCGACTGCGAGGCGTGGGTGCCCACGCAGCACACGTACCGCGAGTTGACCTCGACGTCGAACTGCACGACGTTCCAGGCGCGCCGGCTGGCGGTGCGCTACCGCGACGACAACGGCAGGCCGCAGACCGCGGCCACGCTCAACGGCACCCTGGCCACCACCCGCTGGTTGGTGGCGATCCTGGAGAACCACCAGCAGCCCGACGGCAGCGTGCGGGTTCCGCAGGCACTGGTGCCCTACGTCGGCACCGACGTGCTGAGCCCGAAAAGCTAACGCGCGCCCAGGAGTTCATCGAGCACCCGGACGAACTCGTCCGGGTCGGCGGGCGTGCACGCCGGCTTGAGGCGGGTGCCGGCGACGTCGAGGGTCACCAGCGTGGTCTTGAACGGCCTGCTGACGTCCAGCGGTAGCCAGCGGCGCAGATCCGAGCTGCCCCACATCCGGAAGCGGTGCGTGAACAAGCCGAGTGCCTCGGTGGAGTAGCTCCGGATGTCGCGCAGCGGAATGACTTTCGACGTTCCCGACGGAAAGTGGTAGCGCCGCAACGTCAGCGCCTCCTTGTCGAGCTGGATGCGTCCGTCGTCGTAGTACAGCGTCTGGGTACCGGTCACAGCTTCTCCGACCGTAGTTCGTGTCCTTTGGTGGTCAGGCACCTGCCGTTGGTCAGGTTCCACTGCCAGCCGTGCAGGTTGCACGTCAAGGTGTTGCCCTCGACCACGCCGAACTTCGACAGGTCTGCCTTCAGGTGCGGGCAGCGGCGCTGGATCTCCCAGCCGTCCAACGTGATCGACGCGCTGTCGTCGTGCGCCTCGGCGAACCAGCCGTCGGCGTAGGCGATCCGCTCGGGGGTCAGACACTTGAAGAACGTGTACAGGTACTCGTTGTAGCCGCCGACCCGCCACGCAGAGAACCGGGTGGACAGGAAGATCGTGTTCACCCAGTCCGGCTCGTCGTCGCGCAACACGGTGCGCACCAGCTCGGGAGCCACCGCGAAGCCGTAACGGAACTTCTCGTCGGCGATCGGTTCGCGCACCACGCGTTTGGGGAAGTCCAGCACCACGGTCTCGTCGTGCCCGCCGCCGGACATGCGCAGCTCGACGGGATAACCGATGCCGTCGCAGATCTGGTCGCTGGCCAGCATGATCGGCTCGAACACCGCGCGCAGCGGCTCGAGCAGCGGGTCGCCGGTCGCCGGCGCCCACCGGGCCTTCTCGGCGGCCAGCACCGGCGCCATCCGATCGGCGTAGTCGGCGATGTAGTCGGCCTTGCCGGTGGTGAAGATCTTCTCGACCTCGTCGTCGGGCAGCGGGTGGGTCAGCGCGTGCAGCTGCGAGCCGGTGACGTCGGCGACCGAGCCCGGGATCATCAGCAGGCCGCCGTCGTGTCCGTGCGCCCGCATCTCGCCGAGGAACACCATCTGGTCGGGGAAGATGTTGGCCGGATCCCCGTGGTCGTCGTTGAGGTCGCGCAGCTCCGGGTCCAGGAAGCAGGGCGGCCCGGCGGACGGAATCACCCAGGTCGCCCCGACCTGCGCGATGTACTGCCGGCACCGGTCCATCTGGCGCTGGCGTTTCTGCACGCCGAAGGCCTCCTTGGCGCGGGCGGGCATGTCGTAGACCATCGGGTACCAGATCGCGCCCGAGTACTGCAGCATGTGCACGTCGACCTGCCCGAACTCCGCGTGCAGAACGTCGAGATCCACCGGGCGGGCGTCGTTCATGTTGAAGGCGACGGTGTCGCCGTCGTCGACGACCAGCCCGGAGTCGCCGATCGGACCGTCGGCGGGTGCGCGCAGCGCGATGATCATCACATCGAGATCGCCCTTGGGTCCGCTGACGGTGTGCTTGACCGAGTCGGTGGTCTCGAAGAAGCGGTGGAAACCGAGTTTCTCCAGCTCGCGGCGCAGATCAGGGACCGGGAAGTCCGGCAGCAGCACCATCGCGTCCTTGTTGACGTGGGCGCGCAGGTTCTCCGGATCGAAGTGGTCCTTGTGCAGGTGGGACACGTAGAGGTAGTCGACGTCGCCGAGTGCCGCCCAGTCCAGCCCGCTGTTGTCCGGGAAGGGGAACCAGGACGCGAAGTAGGCGGGGTTCACCCAGGGGTCGCACAGGATGCTCCCGGCCTTGGTGTCGATCCGGAAGCCGGCGTGCCCGACGCTGGTGACCTGCACAGATGTCCTTCCGAGTGGCTGCGGTTCCGGTTAGCAGCTTAGCGCCGCGACAACCGTGCGTCGGTCCGGCGCGAGGGGGCGCCGCGGAGCACTACGCTGATTCGCTGTGGAACCGGTTTACGGCACAGTGATCCAGATCGCTCGGCTGGTCTGGCGCGTGCAAGGTCTCAAGTTCACCGTCACCGGCGTGGAGAATCTTCCCCGCACCGGTGGCGCGGTCATCGCGATCAACCACACCAGCTATTTCGACTTCACGTTCGCCGGGCTGCCCGCCTACCGGCAGGGCCTGGGTCGCAAGGTGCGGTTCATGGCCAAGAAAGAGGTGTTCGACCACAAGATCACCGGGCCGATCATGCGCAGCCTGCGCCATATCGAGGTCGACCGGCAGAGCGGCGCGGCGTCGTTCGAGGAGGCCTGCCGCAAGCTCGCCGAGGGCGAGTTCGTCGGCGTCTACCCCGAGGCGACCATCAGTCGCAGCTTCGAGATCAAGGAGTTCAAGTCCGGCGCCGCGCGGATGGCGATCGCGGCGAACGTTCCGATCGTGCCGCACATCGTCTGGGGCGCCCAGCGGATCTGGACCAAGGACCACCCGAAGAAGATGTGGCGGCCCAAGGTGCCCATCCACATCGCCGTCGGCAAGCCGATCCAGCCGACCCTGCCGGCCGCCGAGTTGACCGCGCTGCTGCACTCGCGCATGACGCATCTGCTCGAACAGGTGCAGGACGCCTACGGCCCGCACCCGGCCGGAGCATTCTGGGTGCCGCACCGGCTGGGTGGCGGTGCGCCGACAATGGCCGAGGCCGCCCGGTTGGACGCCGAGGAAGCCGCGGCCAGGGCTGCGCGGCGGGCCGGCCCGACGGCCGCGGGTGGTGAACCCGGGGGAGCATCGGGGTAGCGATGGAGCCGGTCTACCGCGCGCTGGAGGCCACCGCCGCGTTGCTCGTCCGAGCTACCGCCACCCGGATCGACTTCCGGGGGTTGGAGCACATCCCGGCCTCCGGCGGCGCCGTGGTGGCGATCAACCACACCGGCTACGTCGACTTCCTGCCCGCGGGGCTGGCCGTGGCGCGGCGCGGACGCCGCCTGCGGTTCATGCTCAAAGCCGAGATGAACGACGTGCCGGTGGTGCGGTTCCTGATCAAGCACACCGGCACGATCCTGGTCGACCGGCAGGCCGGGGCGGGCGCCTACGCCGACGCGGTGCGCGCGCTGCGCGCCGGCGAATTGGTGGGCGTCTACCCGGAAGCGACCATCAGCCGCAGCTTCGAGCTGAAGGACTTCAAGTCCGGCGCGGCGCGGATGGCCTCCGCGGCGCAGGTGCCGATCGTGCCGATGATCGTGTGGGGCACCCAGCGGATCTGGACCAAGGACCATCCGCGGGCGCTGGGGCGTAAGCATTTTGACGTCACCGTCGCCGTCGGTGCGCCGATCCCGCCGCGGGGTACGGTCGAAGAACTGATGGCGACGTTGCGGAGGGACATGACCGAGCTGCTGTACTCCGCTCAGGCGGGTCACGATCACCCGGCCGGGGCGTTCTGGGTTCCGCACCGCCTCGGTGGCGGGGCGCCGACGCCGCAGGAAGCCGAGCGTCTCGACGCAGCCGAGCGGGCGCGCCGCGCCCGCAGGCGGACCGACCGCGCATGACACCGGAACTGATCGCCACCGACGTCGACGGCACGCTGATCGACGACGAGGAGCGCGTCACCCCCAGGACACGGGCCGCGATCGAGGCCGCCCTGGATGCGGGCGCCCATTTCGTCCTGGCGACGGGCCGGCCGCCGCGGTGGGTGGGACCGATCGTCGACCAGCTGGGCTTCGCCCCGATGGCGGTGTGCGCCAACGGGGCGGTGGTCTACGACCCGGCCAGCGACCGCATCGTCTCGGCGCGCACCCTGTCGGCCGACGCCCTGGCCGAACTGGCCGAGATCGCGACCCGGCTGATCCCGGGCGCCGGACTGGCCGTCGAGCGGGTCGGGCGCAGTGCGCACGACGCGGCCACGCCGCAGTTCGTCAGCTCGCCGGGATACGAGCACGCGTGGCTCAACCCGGACAACACCGAGGTGTCGCTGGAGGATCTGCTCAGTGCGCCCGCGGTCAAACTGCTGATCCGCAAGGCCGGGGTCACCAGCGCCGAGATGGCCGATGTGCTGGCCGGTCACATCGGCAACGCCGGGGACATCACCTACTCGACGAACAACGGGCTCATCGAGGTCGTGCCGCTCGGCATCAGCAAGGCCACCGGGATCGCCGAGGTGGCCACCCCGTTGGGCATCTCGGCAGCCGACATCGTGACCTTCGGGGACATGCCCAACGACGTGCCGATGCTGTCGTGGGCGGGCCTGGGTGTGGCGATGGGCAACGCGCATCCCGAGGCGCTGGCCGCGGCCGACGAGGTCACCGAGACCAACGCCGAAGACGGTGTGGCGCAGGTGCTCGAGCGGTTCTGGCAGGTGGACTGAAGTTCTCAGACCGGGTTGGCCGGCGGCGTGAAACGCTCGAGCTGGATCGGCGCCATGTCCGCGGGTGCGGGCGGCAACTCGACGGGCACTCCGTCGAGCACCCGGGTCACGGTGTGCTTCTCGCGGTCGAAGTTCAGGGTCCCGTGCTGGAAGTTCTGCACGATCCACAGCGGCTCGGCGATCTCCCCACTGGTCGGCAGGCCCAGCGCTCCGCGTTCGAAACCCAGTGAGCCCCAGGATTTGTAGAGCTCACCGGTGACGGGTTCGGCGCCGGTCTCCGGCGACCAGTAGATCGCGCCGCGTTCGAAGGTGACATACCGGGTCGCGCCCTCGCCGGAGGCCTCCGGTGAGGTGGGCCGGCCGAGGAAGCTGTTCATCCCGCCGAGCGACTCCCATTTGGCGAATATTGCTCCGCCGCGCAGGGATTCGGCGAGCTGCTCGGGTCCGGGCGGGTCGTTGAAGCGCGCGGCGATCTCGCGGATCATGTCCATCTGCGCGTACGCGGCGGCACCCGGACATTCGGTGGCCCCGACGTCGCGGTGGGTGAAGATGGTCGGCAGGGTCGGCGAGGACCCGAACGGGAACTTGGTGAACGACCCGCCTTCGGAGGGCAGTGCCACCGCGCCCAGCGGATCGACACCGGACTGGCCCAGCACCCAGCCCAGAAGCCGTGCGGTGGTGCGCAATTGGATGGGTGTGGGTGGTTCGACGTCGAAGTTGCCGAGCATCGCCGCGCCCCACGTGTTGTGGTTGAAGCCACCGGTGTGCGCGCCCTCGACCGGTCGGGTCATCCCGCCCGCGCGGCCCTCGAACACCTGTCCGTACTTGTCCACCAGGGCGTTGTAGGCGATGTCGCACCAGCCCAGCATGCGGGTGTGGTACTCGTAGATCGACCGGACGATCCCGGCGGAATCCTGCGGCGAGTAGTCGTTGCTGCCGGCGGTGTGGTGCACCACGCCTGCGCGGATCTTGCTGTCGTAGCGCGGTTCTCCGCAGCGCATCGACTCGTCGGCGCCCCACCCTGCGCGCGGGATGATGTGCGGCGGCTGACCCGGCGGCGTGGCCGCATTGGGCAACGGCAGCATATCGACGGGCGCCTCGGGCGGGCTGATCAGAACGGCGTTGACGTTCTCGCCGAACGGATGCTCGGTGTTGGCGGGAATGTAGCCGAGTTCGGGTCCGTCGGTCTCCGCCACGGTCGCCGGTCCGGTTGGTGCGGCGTCCTCGGGGCGGGTGACGGCGATCTGGACGGTCGTCGTGCGCCCGACGAACACCGGTTCGGTGCCGCGCGGACCGGGCAGGTCGGCGCCGACGCCTTCCATGGCCTCGGCCTCGTACCAGGGTCCCCAGCTGCCGTCGTCCTTCTTGGCGCGGACCCGGGCGGTGGTCTCGGTCAGGTCGGCCGCCGTCAGCGCGACCATCGAGAACGGAGTGTCCTGGTGTATCTCGCGGACGGTCTCGCCGCCACGCAGATCGGGGAGGGGTTGGTGCACCATCTGCGGGGCGCCGATGGTTGCGGGGGCCGGACCCGCGTCCTCACCCGGGACGCCGTTGATCGCCCACGGCAGCATGATCACCGTCGCCGCGACTGCGGTGAACAGGATCGATGGGGCGGGGCGCCGACACAGCACGGACTGATGTTACGTATGTGCCAATTGTTACTTGTGTTGCGACACGCGAAAAGTGGGACCCGTAATTCCCGCACGGCAACGGCACCGCAGAGCACAAGGCATCTGCGGTGCCGTCCTGTGTGAAGGACTCAGGCGCCGGGATCGGTGAGCGCGTCGGCCGTCTCGGGTGCGGCCTCGGCGGCACCCAGCGGTGCCTCGCCGGCGGCGGTGGCCACCGGTGCGGCGGGCACCGGGGCCGGCGGCTTGACCGCCGACATGATCGCGGGCATCACGATGCCCTTGAGCAGGTCGATTGCCTCGCCCGCGCCCAGCTGGTTGGCCGCGCTGGTGAGGTCGGACAACAGGCCGCCGCTGCTGGAGGCCACCGGCTGGGTCACCGCCAGCGAGGGATCCCCGAGGATCGGGTAGGTGCCCAGCGCGGGGTCCAGGCCCACGGGCGCGGAGATCGGGACCTCACCGGTGAGCGGCAGGCCCGAGGTCGAGATCGGGGCCGCGCCGAGCACCGGGTCGGTCAGTGCCGGTGGGGTGCTCAGCCCGGGTGTGGTGAGCGCCGGGTCGGTCAGACTCGGCGTCGTCAGACCCGGGTTCGCCAGCGCCGGGTCGGTCAGGCTCGGGGTCGTCAGACCCGGGCTCGCCAGGGCCGGATCGGTCAACGCCGGCGTGGTCAGGGCGGGCGCCAGGCCTGCCGGGCTGGTCAACGACGGGTTGGTCAGCGCGGGATTGGTCAGGCCCGGGCTGGCCAGTGCCGGGTCGGTCAGGGTGGGCGTGGTCAGGCCGGTGCCCAGGCCCGGAGTCAGCGTGGTCGGGGACGCTGCTCCGCCCCCCAGCAGGCTCGGCATCGGGGGAAGGTTGATCCCGAACTGCGACAGGCCCTGCGACAGCGCGGACATCAGCTCGGCGGGAAGGTCGGTGATGTTCGCGGCCTGCACGAACTCGCGGTGCTGCGGGGCGCCGTTCTCGGCGGACAACTCGGACACGGCTGCCACTGCAACAGGACCCGCGACAGCCAGAGCGGCGACTGAGCTCAAGGCCGTCGAGAGCCGGCGTCGACGTCGGTTCGGCACGGAAGTCTCCTCAATACATGGACTACATTTTCGACTTGATGCAGGTAGGGCGCGTAAATCGGGTTACGCGATCGATGGTACTGAAGTGACTGCTGTGAATAGAGTGACGATATTGAATCGTGAGCCAATCGCGACCTACGCCGCTGCGCCGAATCGGGGACGGCGAGCGCAGTCCGATACCCTTGCTGCCGATGATCTCTCCTGAGCCCTACGATCTGTTCGTCGTCGGTTCCGGCTTCTTCGGCCTGACGATCGCAGAGCGGGCGGCGACGCAACTGGGCAAGCGGGTGCTCGTGATCGAACGCCGCAGCCACATCGGCGGCAACGCGTACTCCGAACCCGAGCCCCGGACCGGGATCGAGGTCCACAAGTACGGCGCCCACCTCTTCCACACCAGCAACAAGCGGGTGTGGGACTACGTGCGTCAGTTCACCGAGTTCACCGGCTACCAACACCGCGTCTTCGCGCTGCACAACGGGCAGGCCTACCAGTTCCCGATGGGCCTGGGTCTGGTCTGCCAGTTCTTCGGGCGCTACTACTCGCCGGACGAGGCGCGGGCGCTGATCGCCGAGCAGGCCAGCGAGATCGCGACCGCCGACGCGCAGAACCTGGAGGAGAAGGCCATCTCGCTGATCGGCCGCCCCCTCTACGAGGCGTTCGTCAAGCACTACACCGCCAAGCAGTGGCAGACCGACCCCAAGCAGCTGCCGGCGAGCAACATCACCCGGTTGCCGGTGCGCTACACATTCGACAACCGCTACTTCAACGACACCTACGAGGGACTCCCGGTCGACGGTTACACCGCCTGGCTGGAGAACATGGCCGCCGACGACCGCATCGAGGTCCGCCTGGACACCGACTGGTTCGACGTGCGCGACCGGTTGCGCGCCGAGAGCCCCTCGGCGCCGGTGGTCTACACCGGCCCGCTGGACCGGTACTTCGACTATGCGGAGGGCCGCCTGGGCTGGCGCACCCTGGACTTCGAGCTCGAGGTGCTCGACGACTGCGGCGATTTCCAGGGCACCCCGGTCATGAACTACAACGACGCCGACGTGCCCTACACCCGCATCCACGAGTTCCGGCACTTCCACCCCGAGCGTGACTATCCGAACGACAAGACGGTCATCATGCGGGAGTACTCGCGGTTCGCCGAGAACGACGACGAGCCCTACTATCCGATCAACACCGACGCCGACCGTGCGATCCTGGCCGCCTACCGGGCCCGCGCCAAGGCCGAGACCGCCTCGTCGAAGGTGCTGTTCGGCGGTCGGCTCGGCACCTACCAATACCTGGACATGCACATGGCGATCGCCAGCGCCCTGAACATGTACGACAACACGCTCGCGCCCCACCTGCGGGACGGGCTGCCGCTGAGCGATCCCGAGACAGAAAGCAACCGACAATGAGTGACATCCCGTCCGGCGCCCTGGCGCCCGGGCAGTCGCGTGCGGTGAGCCCGCTGGCCCGCGTGATCCTGCCGCGCCCCGGGGAGCCGCTCGACGTGCGCAAGCTCTACATCGCCGAATCGGACACCAACGCCCGGCGCGCACATGCGCCGTCGCGCACCGAGCTGCAGATCGGCGCGGACTCCGAGGTGTCGTTCGCCACGTACTTCAACGCGTTCCCGGCCAGTTACTGGCGTCGTTGGTCGACCCTGGACACCGTGGTGCTGCGGGTCGAACTGACCGGCAACGCACGGGTGGACGTCTACCGCTCCAAGTCCACCGGTGCCCGGATCACCGTCGGCGGCGCCCCTATCGAGAGCGTGCAAGCAGAACCCGCCACTGGGTCTGATGTCGGCGCCAGCGCCTCTGTCGAGTTCGAGATCGACCTCTCGCCGTTCGAGGACGGCGGCTGGGTGTGGTTCGACATCACCACCTCCACCGCGTCGACGGTGCACGCCGCCGGCTGGTACGCGCCGGTGCCCGCGCCCGGCCGGGCCGACGTCACCGTCGGCATCCCGACGTTCAACCGGCCCGCCGACTGCGTCAACGCGCTGGCCGCGCTGACGTCGGATCCGAGGGTCGACGAGGTGATCGGCGCGGTCGTCGTCTCCGACCAGGGCACCGCCAAGGCCAAGGACCATCCGGACTTCGCCGCCGCCGCCGCGGCGCTCGGGGACCGGCTGACCATCCACGACCAGCCGAACCTCGGTGGCTCGGGCGGCTACAGCCGGGTGATGTACGAGGCGCTGAAGAACACCGACTGCGAACAGATCCTGTTCATGGACGACGACATCCGCATCGAGCCCGACTCGATCCTGCGGGCGCTGGCGTTGAGCCGTTTCGCCAAGGTCCCCACGCTGGTCGGCGGACAGATGCTCAACCTGCAGGAGCCGTCGCACCTGCACGTCATGGGCGAGATGGTCGACCAGGCCAACTTCATGTGGACCAATGCCCTGAACACCGAGTACGACCACAACTTCGCGAAGTACCCGCTGGCCGACGAGGAGGAGCGGCGCAGCCAGCTGCTGCACCGCAGGATCGACGTCGACTACAACGGCTGGTGGATGTGCATGATCCCGCGGCGGGTCGCCGAGGAACTCGGGCAACCGCTGCCGCTGTTCATCAAGTGGGACGACGCCGAATACGGTCTGCGGGCCGGCGAGCACGGCTACCCGACCGTCACCCTGCCCGGCGCGGCGATCTGGCACATGGCCTGGAGCGACAAGGACGACGCCATCGACTGGCAGGCCTACTTCCACCTGCGCAACCGGCTGATCGTCGCGGCCCTGCACTGGGACGGCAACATCCGCGGACTGGTCGCCAGCCACTTCAAGGCCACCATGAAACACCTTCTCTGCCTTGAATATTCGACGGTGGCCATCCAGAACAAGGCGATGGACGACTTCCTGGCCGGACCGGACAACCTGTTCTCCATCCTGGAGTCGGCGCTGCCGACGGTGCGCAAGATGCGCGAGGAGTACCCCGACGCGGTCGTGCTGCCCGGCGCGACCGCGCTGCCGCCGCCGACGGATCGCAGGCGCCGGCCCGTCCCGATCCCGACCAGCAAGCCGGCCATCCTGTGGCGGCTGGGCCGCGGCGTCGTCCACCAGCTCAAACCGCACGACCCGGCCCATCACGTCCGGCCCCAGAGCAACGTCGCCACCCAGGACGCCCGATGGTTCTCGTTGTGCGCGGTCGACGGCGTCACCGTGACCACCGCCGATGGTCGCGGCGTGGTCTACCGGCAGCGGGACCGGGAGAAGATGGCAGAACTGCTCCGGGAGTCGCTGAAGCGCCAGGCTCTGTTGGTCCGCAAGTTCGACAAGCTGCGCAAGGAGTACCGGGCCGCGCTGCCGATGCTGACCAGTACCCAGAAGTGGGAGACCGTGCTCAACCCTGCGTCGGAACCCGCCCATGGATGAGCACCCGCGCGGCGAGGATGCCGTGCTGGTGGCCGTGCAGTCGGCGCTCGCGCATCGCCCCGGGGTGTTGACCACCGCGCGCGCGATGTCGCATTTCGGGGAGCACAGCCTCGGCTGGCTGGCCGCGGCCGCGGTCGGTGCGGCGCTGGTTCCGCGGCGCCGCCGGGAGTACGTCGCCGCCGGGGCCGGCGCGTTCGCCGCGCATGCGGCCGCCGTACTCATCAAGCGTGTGGTCCGGCGCACCCGGCCCAGCCACCCGGCGATCGCGGTCAACGTCGGCACCCCCAGCCGGCTGAGTTTCCCGTCGGCGCATGCCACCTCGACCACCGCGGCCGCGCTGCTGCTGGCCCGGCCGACCGGGTTGCCGCTGCCGGCTCTGCTGGTGCCGCCGATGGCGTTGTCGCGCTTGGTGCTGGGTGTGCACTATCCCAGCGACGTGCTGACCGGGATCGCGGTCGGCGCCGTGGTCGCGAAGGGCGTGGCGCGGGTCAGCGCCCGGGCGGCGGGCGAAGGAGGATGCCGATGAGCGCTCGCGCGAAGAGGAGACGAAACCGATGAGCGGGTCCGGGCAGCAGGAGGCCACGGCGGTCGGGCCGCCGAAGAGTCTGGCCGGCGGAATCGTCAAGGCGTTGCGGCCCCGGCAGTGGGTCAAGAACGTGCTCGTGTTCGCCGCGCCGGTGGCCGCCCTGGGCGACGACCGGTACGTCTACGACTACCGCGAAGTCCTGGTGCGGGTGCTGCTCGCGTTCGTGGTGTTCAGCCTGGCGGCCTCGTGTGTGTATCTGATCAACGACGCGCGCGACGTCGAGGCCGACCGCGCGCACCCCACCAAACGCTTCCGCCCGATCGCGGCCGGGGTGGTGCCCGAATGGCTGGCCTACACGCTGGCCGCGGTGCTGGCCGTGGCCTCCCTGGGAATCTCGTGGCTGGTCACCCCGAACCTGGCGTTGGTGATGGCGGTCTACATCGCCATCCAGCTGGCCTACTGTTTCGGTCTGAAGCACCAGCCGGTGATCGACATCTGCATCGTGTCCTCGGGCTTCCTGATCCGGGCCATCGCCGGCGGTGTGGCCGCCGATGTGCCGTTGTCCCAATGGTTCCTGTTGATGATGGCGTTCGGCTCGCTGTTCATGGCGGCCGGAAAGCGTTACGCCGAACTGCAACTGGCCGAACGCACCGGCGCGAAGATCCGCAAGTCGCTGGAGGCCTACACCAGTTCATATCTGCGTTTCGTGTGGACGCTGTCGGCGACGGCGCTGGTGTTGTGTTACGGCCTGTGGGCTTTCGAGCGTGACGCCACCGGATCGACCTCCTGGTTCGTGGTGTCGATGGTCCCGTTCGTGATCGCGATCCTGCGCTACGCGGTCGACGTCGACGGAGGCCTGGCCGGCGAGCCGGAGGAGATCGCGTTGAAAGACCGGGTGCTGCAGCTGCTCGCGGTCGCGTGGATCGGAAGCATCGGTGCCGCAATCTTCCTCAGCTGAGCGCGCGCCGGCGCGTGGTTCGGCGGTGGACGACCTGCTGCGCCGCTGGCCGGCCCATCCCTACCACCGGTGGGTGCGCCTGAGCCTGTGGGTCAGCGTCACGGTGGTGGCCGCCCTGTTCGCGTGGGGCGCCTACCAGCGCCGGTGGATCGCCGACGACGGCTTGATCGTGCTGCGCACGGTGCGGAACCTGTTGGCGGGCAACGGCCCGGTGTTCAACGCCGGAGAACGGGTGGAGGCCAACACGTCGACGGTGTGGTCGTATCTGGTGTACGTGGCCAGTCTGGTCAGCGGGTCGGCCCGCCTGGAGTACGTGGTCCTGGTGCTGGCCTTCGTCCTCTCGGTGCTGGGTGTGGTGTTCGTGATGCTGGGCACCGCACGTCTGTACGCGCCCAGCCTGGCCGGCCGCAGCGCGGTGCTGCTGCCCGCCGGTGCCCTGGTCTACATCGCGGTGCCGCCGGCCCGCGACTTCGCGACCTCCGGCCTCGAAAACGGGCTCGTGCTGGCCTATCTCGGGCTGCTGTGGTGGATGATGGTCTGCTGGTCGCAGGCCCTGCGTAAACCTCGAACCGCGCCTCAGACCGACCAGATCTTCATCGTCGCACTGGCTTTCGTCGCCGGGTTGTCGGTGCTGGTGCGGCCGGAACTGGCCTTGATCGGCGGAGCAGCGCTGGTGATGATGCTGGTGGCGGCCCCCGACTGGCGTCGCCGCGCCGTGATCATCGTCGCCGGCGGGCTGCTGCCCGTGGGCTATCAGATCTTCCGGATGGGCTACTACGGGTTGCTCTTTCCCGGCACCGCGCTGGCCAAGGACGCCTCGGGCTCGAAGTGGGACCAGGGCCTGGCCTACCTCGCCAACTTCAACCAGCCCTACCTGTTGTGGGCGCCGGCGGTGCTGCTGATCGGGCTCGCGGTCATGGTGATGTTGCTGCGCGGCCGGCCGGCGTGGGTGAACCGGCGTGCGCCCGAGGGCACCGCCCGGTGGGCGCGGGTCGTGCAGAACCCCACGGCGGTCGTGGTTTTCATGCTCGCCAGCGGGCTGCTGCAGGCGGTGTACTGGGTCCGGCAGGGCGGGGACTTCATGCACGGCCGGGTCCTGCTGACGCCGATGTTCTGCCTGCTGGCTCCGGTGTCGGTGATTCCCTTGATGCTGCCGGACCGGACCCGGATGGCCCGCGGCGCGGGCTACCTGTACGCCGGAGCCACCGCGGTGCTGTGGCTCGCAGTGGCCGGATGGGCGCTGTGGGCGGCCAATTCACCCGGCATGGGTGCCGACGCCACCCGGGTCACCTACAGCGGCATCGTCGACGAACGGCGGTTCTACTCCCAGGCCACGGGGCACGCGCATCCGCTGACCGCCGCCGACTACCTGGACTATCCGCGGATGCGGGCGGCGCTGATCGCGATCGACAACACCCCCGACGGGGCGCTGCTGCTGCCGGCGGGCAACTACGACCAGTGGGACGTGGTGCCGGCCATCCCGCCGCCGCCGGACCTGCGCACACCGGACTACCGGGGCCCGCACACCGTGTTCTTCACCAACCTCGGCATGACCGGCATGAACCTCGGTCTGGACGTCCGGGTGATCGACCAGATCGGACTGGCCAACCCGTTGGCGGCGCACACGGAGCGGCTCGAGGACGGTCGGATCGGCCACGACAAGAACCTGTTCCCCGACTGGGCGGTGGCCGAGGGTCCGTTCCTCAAGGAGCCGCCGTGGATTCCGCGCTACCTGGACGAGGACTGGATCCGCCAGGCCGAGGCGGCGCTGAAATGTCCGGAGACAGAAGCGGTCCTGGCGGCCCGGCGCGCCCCGATGGGGCCACGCCGGTTCCTGTCGAATGTCGTCAACGCCGCGAAGTACACGAGCTACCGGATCGACCGAGTGCCGCTCTACGAACTCGAACGCTGCGGCCTTCCGGTGCCCGAACGGGTCAACCCGCCCTACACGGGTATGCCCGCCACGGGCCCGTAGACCATGACGGCTACGGACGTGCCGATTTGTTGACCACGTGGTTCTTCTGCTTTCGTAACGTTGCAGCCATGTCGGTCAGATAAGACATGTGACGGGCGTCGCGGGCCGATCGCGACGCGAAGAGATCGCCACAAGGGTGTGGTTGACTACACGGGCAGCTTTGCGGCCGGGAGCGTTTCGAAGCACCGATGGTCCGCCGCTGCTTGACGACAGATTGGATTGACAAACGCATGAAGTTGGTTGGGAGGCTGCGCGGGGCAGCCAAGGTCTCGTGGCGCCGGTTCACGGTGGCAGCCATGGTGGCGGCGGTTCTGCCCGCGCTGGTCGGCACGATCGGCGGTTCGGCGACTGCCGGGGCGTTCTCTCGTCCCGGCCTGCCGGTCGAGTACCTGATGGTGCCGTCGGCGGGGATGGGCCGTGACATCAAGGTGCAGTTCCAGAGCGGCGGGCCCAACGCCCCCGGCCTCTACCTGCTCGACGGCCTGCGCGCGCAGGACGACTTCAACGGCTGGGACATCAACACCCAGGCCTTCGAGTGGTACCTCGACTCCGGTCTCGCGGTGGTCATGCCGGTCGGCGGCCAGTCCAGCTTCTACAGCGACTGGTACAGCCCGGCCTGCGGCAAGACCGGTTGCACCACCTACAAGTGGGAGACGTTCCTGACCCAGGAGCTGCCCGCCTACCTGGCCGCCAACCACGGCGTGGACCCGAACCGCAACGCGGCCGTCGGCCTGTCGATGGCCGGTTCCGCGGCGCTGACCCTGGCGATCTACCACCCGCAGCAGTTCCAGTACGCCGGTTCCCTGTCGGGCTACCTGAACCCGTCCGAGGGCTGGTGGCCGTTCCTGATCAACCTCTCGATGGGTGACGCGGGCGGCTACGACGCCAACGACATGTGGGGACGCACCGAAGACCCCAACAGCGCCTGGAAGCGCAACGACCCGATGGTCAACATGGGCAAGCTGGTCGCCAACAACACCCGCATCTGGGTGTTCTGCGGCAACGGCAAGCCGGCCGAGGTCAACGGGACCATCGCGGGCGACAACCTGCCCGCCAAGTTCCTGGAAAGCCTCACCTTGCGCACCAACAAGACCTTCCAGGAGGAGTACATCGCCGCGGGCGGTAAGAACGGCGTGTTCAACTTCCCGTCCGGCGGTACCCACGACTGGCCGTACTGGGGTCAGCAGCTGCAGCAGATGAAGCCGGACGTCCAGCGGGTGCTCGGTGCCGTCCCGCAGCCGTCGGCTCCGGCTGACGCCGCGACCGCGGTCGCGCCCGTTTCCGCGGGCGGCTAATCCACGCACGACACGACGGCGGTGACCCTGTGGGGGTCGCCGCCGTCGGTCGTTTCCGGTCCCGCTTCGCCCCCGCACCGTCGCGGTGATGTGGTTCACTACCTTGCGGAAACCCCTGTCGAGCAAAGGTGATGTGATGCGTGCGGTGATGCGGTCGGTCCTTGCGGTGGTGGCGGCCGTTGCGCTGTGGTCGGCGGGTGTGACGCCGTGGGCCGGGCAGACCGCCCCCGCGCAGGCGCAGGGGGTCGAGTTCCTCATGGTGCCGTCGCCGGCCATGGGCCGCGACATCCCGGTCGCGTTCCAGGGTGGCGGTCCGCACGCGGTGGTTCTGCTCGACGCGTTCAACGCCGCACCCGACGTCAGCAACTGGGTCACCGCGGGCAACGCGATGAGCACACTGGCCGGCTCCGGGGTGTCGGTGGTCGCGCCGGCCGGCGGCGCGTGGAGCATGTACACCAACTGGGAGCAGGACGGCAGCAAGCAGTGGGAGACGTTCCTGGCCGACGAGCTGCCGAACTGGCTGGCCGCGAACAAGGGTCTCGCCCAGGGCGGGCACGGCATCGTCGGCGCCGCCCAGGGCGGCACGGGTGCGCTGACGCTGGCCGCCTTCCACCCCGGCCGCTACCGCTACGCCGGGTCGCTGTCGGGATTTCTGACCCCGTCGGCGACCGCCATGAACGGGGCCATCACCGCCGGGCTCGCGCGGTTCGGCGGAGTCGACACCCGCAACATGTGGGGGCTGCCCCAGCTGGGCCGCTGGAAGTGGCACGACCCCGACGTGCACGTGCAGCTGCTGGTCAACAACAACACCCGGCTGTGGGTGTACAGCCCCGGGACCACCACGTGCACCGATGTGCCGGCGATGATCGGCTACTGCGATCAGGCCCAGGGCAGCAACCGCTCGTTCTATCAGCACTACCGCGGCGCCGGCGGCGGCAACGGCCACTTCGACTTCCCGACCTCCGGCAACCACGACTGGGGTTCGTGGAGCGCGCAGCTGGCCGCGATGTCGGGCGAACTGGCGGCCGTGTTGCGCTGAGAGCTGCTGTCGCTCAGCTGATCCTCAGCAACCGGCCGGTACCTTGGACGGCGTGCAATACGGCTCACGGTCAGCGATGTCAGCGGTGGCAGGATTGTCGGCGCTGATCGCCCTGCCGGCGGCGGTGCTGAGCGGCTGCGGCTTCGGTGACGACGTGATGTCCGGCCTCGGCGCGGAGACCGAGCCCGCCCCATCGCACGGTGAGTCCTCGGTCCGGTTGCCCGGTCCCGGTGAACCCGGCGTCCAGTCCAACGCGCTGGTGGTCACCCCGCGCCAGCAGGACTACCTCGACGCTCTGCACGCGGCGGGGGTCGCCCCGTCCAGCGACCTCACCGCGTTGAGCATCGGCTCCTACGTGTGTCAGGCACGCGCCGCGAAACACTCCGACCAGGCGGTATGGGATTTCATCGCGCCGATGGTCGGCCCCGATGCGAATGACCCTGCGACCCGCGACACCACGGCCGACTACATTCGCATCGCGACCGACCGACTCTGCTGACCAGGAGCCCCCCACCTCATGGCGAAGACCAACCGGCGGAAACGCCACCGCTTGCTCGCGCTGATCGCCGCCGGCGCGGTGGGCCTCGTCGTGGTGCTCATCGTGGCCATCGTGATCGTCGTGCTGCGCCGGCCGGACGCGCCGCAGACCGCGGTACCGCCGACGGCCGTACCACCGACCGCGGTGCCGCCGACGAAGAAGCCGCGGCCCGACTTCCAGGACGCCAGCTGCCCGGACGTGCAGTTGGTATCGATCCCGGGCACCTGGGAGTCGTCGGTCACCCTCGACCCGTACAACCCGGTGCAGTTCCCGGCGGCGTTGCTGCTCAACGTCACCAACCCGATCCGGGCGCAGTTCGGCGCAGACCGGCTCGAGGTGTACACCGTCCCGTACACCGCGCAGTTCCACAATCCGCTGTCCGCGGACAACCAGATGTCCTACAACGACAGCCGCGCCGAAGGCACCCGCGCCGCGGTGGCCGCCATCACCGACATGAACAACCGGTGCCCGTTGACCAGCTATGTGCTGGTCGGCTTCTCCCAGGGCGCGGTGATCGCCGGTGACATCGCCAGCGACATCGGCAACGGACGCGGCCCGGTCGACGAGGACCTGGTGCTCGGGGTGACGTTGATCGCCGACGGGCGGCGTGAGGCCGGCGTCGGCCAGGACGTCGGTCCGAACCCGCCGGGACAGGGCGCGGAGATCACGTTGCACGAGGTGCCGACCTTGTCGGCGCTGGGGCTGTCGATGACGGGCCCGCGGCCCGGCGGGTTCGGCATGCTCGACGGCCGCACCTACGAGATCTGCGCACGCGGGGACCTGATCTGTGCGGCCCCGGAGTCGGCGTTCAACATCACCGCGCTGCCGAAGACCCTCGAAGTTCTCGCCGGTGGCGCCGGTCAGCCGGTGCACGCGATGTACGCCACGCCGGAGTTCTGGAACGTCGACGGTCAGTCGGCCACGCAGTGGACGCTGAACTGGGCGCAGAGCGTCGTCGATAACGCGCCGCAGCCGAAACATGGCTGACCCGTGACCGACACGGACCTGTCCGAGATTTGGCACGCCCGCGCAGGTCGCTTAGCATTACCAACAGTTTAAGGAAAATCTAAGAGCGCAGCCGGTGGCTGATGGGGTGGGGGGCCTACTCCCCGGTACGATCTTCGGGTTCGGGACGATGATTGCGCACGGATTTTCGCGGGATTTCCTTCCGCTTGATTGGAGTAAAGATGGCCTTCCACAACCCGTTCCTCAAGGACGGATTGATCAAGTTCCCCGACAACGGAAACCTGGTCAAGCACGTCGAACGATGGGCGAAGGTGCGTGGTGACAAGCTGGCCTACCGCTTCCTGGACTTCTCCACCGAACGTGACGGTGTCGCCCGCGACCTGAACTGGGCCGACTTCAGCGCCCGCAACCGCGCCGTCGGCGCCCGCCTGCAGCAGGTGACCCAGCCCGGCGACCGCGTCGCGATCCTGTGCCCGCAGAACCTCGAGTACCTGGTCGCGTTCTTCGGCACGCTGTATTCGGGCCGCATCGCGGTGCCGCTGTTCGATCCGAACGAGCCAGGCCACGTGGGCCGGCTGCACGCCGTGCTCGACGACTGCGAACCGTCGGCGATCCTGACCACCACCGCCGCCGCCGAGGGCGTGCGCAAGTTCTTCCGCACCCGGCCGGCCAACCAGCGTCCCCGCGTCATCGCCGTCGACGCGGTGCCCGACGAGGTCGGCGCCACCTGGGAGCCCATCCACGTCGCCCACGACACCATCGCCTATCTGCAGTACACCTCGGGTTCGACGCGCATCCCGACCGGCGTGCAGATCACCCACCTGAACCTGGCCACCAACGTCGTGCAGGTCATCGAGGCGCTCGAAGGCGAGGAGGGCGACCGCGGCGTGTCGTGGCTGCCGTTCTTCCACGACATGGGTCTGATCACGGTGCTGCTGTCGCCGATGCTCGGGCACTACATCACCTTCATGACGCCGGCGGCGTTCGTCCGCCGGCCCGGCCGGTGGATCCGCGAGATGGCGCGCAAGCCCGAAGACACCGGCGGCACCATCTCGGTGGCCCCGAACTTCGCGTTCGACCACGCCGCGGCGCGTGGGGTGCCCAAAGATGGCGAGCCCCCGCTGGATCTGTCCAACATCAAGTGCATCCTCAACGGCAGCGAGCCCATCTCGGCGGCGACCGTGCGCCGCTTCAACGAGGCGTTCGGTCCGTACGGATTCAAGCCGCAGGCCATCAAGCCGTCCTACGGTCTGGCCGAGGCGACGCTGTTCGTGTCGACCACGCCGATGGATGCGATGCCGACGATCACCTCGGTCGATCGCGACGAGCTGAACAACCACCGCTTCGTGCCGGTGCCCGACGATTCGCCGAAGGCGGTGCCGCAGGCCGGCGCCGGCAAGATCGGCGTCGCCGAGTGGGCGGTGATCGTCGACAACGACACCGCCACCGAGCTGCCCGACGGCCAGATCGGCGAGATCTGGATCAGCGGTCAGAACATGGGTACCGGCTACTGGAACAAGCCCGAGGAAACGATCGCCACGTTCCAGAACATCCTCAAGTCGCGCACCAACCCGTCGCATGCCGAAGGCGCCCCCGACGACGCCACCTGGGTCCGCACCGGTGACCTCGGTGCCTACCACGACGGTGAGCTCTACATCACCGGTCGCGTCAAGGATCTGGTCATCATCGACGGACGCAACCACTACCCGCAGGACCTCGAGTACTCCGCGCAGGAAGCCAGCAAGGCGCTGCGGACCGGGTTCGTGGCGGCGTTCTCGGTGCCGGCCAACCAGCTGCCCGACGAGGTCTTCGAAGACGCCCACTCGGGTCTCAAGCGCGACCCCGACGACACCTCCGAGCAACTCGTGATCGTCGGTGAGCGCGCGCCCGGCGCGCACAAGCTCGAGATGGGCCCGATCGTCGACGACATCCGCGCCGCGATCGCGGTCCGGCACGGGGTGACGGTGCGTGACGTGCTGCTCACCGCGGCCGGCGCCATCCCGCGCACCTCCAGCGGCAAGATCGGCCGACGGGCCTGCCGGTCTGCCTATCTCGACGGAAGCCTGCGCAGCGGCAAGATCGCCAATGCGTTCCCGGACGAGACGGATTGACGCATCAACTCCAGCAACGGCAACGGCGGCTGTCCGGCTGCTGATCGTGAGGTTATGTGAACATGACTGAACCGCAAGAAGATTCAGTTTCGCCCGCGGCTCCGGTGAACGGGCCGGACATGTCTGTCGCCGAGATGCGGCAGTGGCTGCGCAACTGGATCGGCAACGCCACGGGTCAGTCACCGGACTCGATCAGCGAGTCCGCGCCGATGGTGGAACTCGGCTTGTCCTCGCGTGACGCGGTGGCCATGGCCAGTGACATCGAGGACCTCACAGGGGTGACGCTGACCGCCACGGTCGCGTTCCGTCACCCCACCATCGAGTCGCTGGCCACCGTCATCGTCGAGGGTGAGCCCGAAGAGGACACCGCGGCACTGGACGCCGAGGACTGGTCGCGAGACGTCGACGAGGGTCGCGCCAACATCGCGATCGTCGGTGTCTCGACCCGCTTCCCGGGCGACATGAACACCCCGGACCAGATGTGGGACGCCCTGCTGGAGGGCCGTGACGCCATCACCGACCTGCCCGAGGGCCGGTGGTCGGAGTTCCTGTCCGAGCCCCGTGTCGCCGAGCGCGTCGCCAAGGCCCGTACCCGCGGCGGCTACCTGTCCGACATCAAGGGCTTCGACGCCGAGTTCTTCGCACTGTCGAAGATGGAGGCCGACAACATCGATCCGCAGCAGCGGATGGCCCTGGAGTTGACCTGGGAAGCGTTGGAGCACGCCCGCATTCCAGCGTCGGCGCTGCGCGGCGAGAACGTCGGCGTCTACATCGGCAGCTCGGTCAACGACTACATGTTCATGTCGGTCGCCGACCCGGCGGTCGCGCATCCATACGCGATCACCGGCAACTCCAGTGCGGTGATCGCCAACCGGGTTTCCTACTTCTACGACTTCCGCGGGCCGTCGATGTCCATCGACACCGCGTGCTCGTCGTCGCTGGTGGCTGTGCACGAAGGGCTCAAGGCGCTGCGCGCCGGTGACGCCGACGTGGTGGTCGCCGGCGGCGTCAACGCGCTGATCACCCCGCTGGTGACGCTGGGCTTCGACGAGGTCGGCGGCGTGTTGGCGCCGGACGGCCGGATCAAGTCGTTCTCCGCCGACGCCGACGGTTACGCCCGTTCCGAGGGCGGCGGCATGGTGGTGCTCAAGCGCCTCGAGGACGCCCGCCGCGACGGTGACGAGATCATCGCCGTGATCGCCGGCGGTGCGGTCAACCACGACGGCCGGTCCAACGGCATGCTCGCGCCGAACCCCGATGCGCAGGAAGCCGTGCTGCGCAAGGCCTACAAGGACGCGGGCATCAACCCGCGCACCGTCGACTACGTCGAGGCGCACGGCACCGGCACCATCCTGGGCGACCCGATCGAGGCCGACGCACTGGGCCGGGTGGTGGGTCGCGGTCGCGCCGACGACAAACCGGCCCTGTTGGGCGCGGTGAAGTCCAACATCGGGCACCTGGAGTCGGCGGCCGGGGCGGCCAGCCTCGCCAAGGTCGCGTTGTCGTTGCAGCGCAACAAGATCCCGCCGTCGATCAACTACGCCGGGCCCAACCCGTACATCGACTTCGACGCCGAACACCTCAAGGTCGCCGACACGGTCACCGACTGGCCGCGCTACAGCGGGCAGGCGATCGCCGGTGTGTCGGGCTTCGGGTTCGGTGGTGCCAACGCCCATCTGGTGGTGCGTGAGGTGCTGCCGTCGGATCTGGTGGAACCCGCCCCCGAACCCGAGGTGGCCGTGGTCAACCCGGCCGGGGACAGCAAGCCCGCCGTCTACGTCGGCGGCATGTTGGTCGAGGACGAGGACGACGAGGACGAGTTCGGCGACGACGCGCACGACCCGGAGTTCTACGGCGTGGTGGGTGCCGACGAACCCGAGTTGCCCGGCCTGACCGACGAGGCGCTGCGCCTGTTGGAGATCGCCCGCGAGGAACTGGCCGCGGCCGAAGCCGAGAACCCGACGAAACCGCTGATCCCGCTGGCTGTTTCGGGGTTCTTGACCTCACGAAAGCGCGCCACGGCCGCCGAGCTGGCCGACTGGATCGACAGCCCCGCCGGACGGGAGTCGTCGCTGGAGGCCATCGGCCGCTCCCTGTCGCGGCGTAACCACGGCCGCTCCCGGGCGGTGGTGCTGGCCCACGACCACGACGAGGCGATCACCGGGCTGCGCGCACTGGCCGAGGGCAAACCGCACCCGTCGGTGCTCGCCGCCGACGGGCCGGTCACCAACGGCCCGGTGTGGGTGCTGGCCGGTTTCGGTGCCCAGCACCGCAAGATGGCCAAGAGCCTGTATCTGCGCAACGAGACGTTCGCCGAGTGGATCAACAAGGTGGACAGCCTCATTCAGGACGAACGTGGCCATTCCGTCCTCGAACTCATCCTCGACGACGCGATCGATTACAGCGACGAGACCACCGAGCTCCCGATCGAGAAGGTGCAGCTGGTCATCTTCGCGATCCAGATCGCGCTCGGCGAGCTGCTCAAGTCGCACGGCGCCAAGCCCGGTGCGCTGATCGGGCAGTCGCTCGGTGAGGCCGCCGCCGCGTACTTCTCCGACGGTCTGTCGCTGGAGGACGCCACCCGCACGATCTGCTCGCGCGCCCACCTGATGGGTGAGGGCGAGGCCATGCTGTTCGGCGAGTACATCCGGTTGATGGCGCTGGTGGAGTATTCGCCCGAGGAGATCGTATCGGTCTTCGGCGAGGATGAAGCCTTCGAGAACCTCGAGGTGTGCGTCTACGCCGCGCCGAGCCAGACCGTCATCGGCGGGCCTCCGGACCAGGTCGACGCGATCATCGCGCGCGCGGAGTCCGAGGGGAAGTTCGCCCGCAAGTTCCAGACCAAGGGCGCCAGCCACACCTCGCAGATGGATCCGCTGCTCGGTGAGCTGGCCGCCGAGTTGCAGGGCATCGAGGCGCGGCCCGTGCAGGTGCCGTACTACTCGACGGTGCACGAGGGCAGCCTGATCCGGGCCGGGTCCGACGCGATCCACGACGTCGACTACTGGAAGAAGGGCCTGCGCCACAGCGTGTACTTCACGCAGGGCATCCGCAACGCGGTCGACAACGGGCACACCACGTTCCTGGAGTTGGCGCCCAACCCGGTGGCCCTGATGCAGGTGGGGCTGACCACCGCTGCGGCGGGACTGCATGACGCGCAACTGATCCCGACGCTGGCCCGTAAGCAGGACGAGGTCGACTCGATGACCACGGCCATGGCGCACCTGTTCGTGCACGGCCACGACCTGGACTTCCGGACCCTGTTCCCGCGCCGGTCGCGCGGACTGGGTGGGGCGCTGGACTTCGCCGACATCCCGCCGACGCGGTTCCGGCGCAAGGAACACTGGCTCGACGTCCGGTTCACCGGCGACAGCTCGACGGTGATGCCGGGCAACCACGTCGCCACCCCGGACGGCCGGCACGTGTGGGAGTACAGCGCCCGCGGGACCGTGGACGGTCAGGCGCTGGCCAACCTCGTGAAAGCCGCTGCTGCAGCAGTCCTTCCGGACGCCAAGCTGACCGCGTCGGAGCAGCGGGCCGTGCCCGCCGACGATGCGCGGCTGGTGACCACCCTGACCCGGCACCCCGGTGGGGCCAGCGTGCAGGTGCACGCGCGCATCGACGAGTCGTTCACGTTGGTCTATGACGCGATCGTCACCCGCGCCGGTGCGCAGACCGTGCTGCCGACCGCCGTCGGGGCCGGCGCGGTTACCGAGATCGCCTCTGCGGCAACACCGGAACCCGAACCCGAGGACGACAGCGCGGCGATCCTGCAGGACAACCTGACCGCAGGCGCGGGCCTGGCCGCCGGGTTCGCGAAATGGTCACCGGACTCCGGGGAGACCATCGCCGACCGGCTCGGCGCGATCGTCGGCGCGGCAATGGGTTACGCGCCCGAGGACCTGCCGTGGGAGGTCCCGCTGATCGAGCTCGGCCTGGACTCGCTGATGGCGGTGCGGATCAAGAACCGTGTCGAGTACGACTTCGACCTGCCGCCGATCCAGCTCACCGCGGTGCGCGACGCGAACCTGTACGCCGTGGAGAAACTGATCACCTACGCCATCGAGCACCGCGACGAGGTCGACCAGATCGCCGAGTCGCAGAAGGGCATGAGCGCCGAGGAGATCGCGGCCGCCCAGGCCGAGCTGATGGGCGGGGCCAGTACGGTCGCCGAGCTGGAGGCCAAGCTGGCCGAGGCCGGTCATCCGCTCGCAGAAGCTGCTTCCGAGCAGGCGTCCGTGCTCTCCGGTGCGAACCTGACGACGGCCACCACCCCGGTGCCGGATCCGCAGGCCGCGCCGAGCACGCAGGACGGCGACATCCCGCCGCCGCCCAGGGACCCGAGCGGACCGTCCATCCCGGCCCCGCCGACCGACCCGTCCGGTCCCGGCAATCAGGCCAAGCCGACGGCCGCCGCAGCTGGGCCCAAATCGACTGCTGCCGCAGCGGCGGCGAAGGTGCTGACCCAGGAAGCCGTCACCGAGGCGCTGGGCGCCGATGTGCCGCCGCGTGACGCGGCCGAGCGGGTGACGTTCGCGACGTGGGCGATCGTGACCGGCAAGTCGCCGGGCGGCATCTTCAACGAGCTGCCGTCGATCGACGCCGACGTCGCCGAGAAGATGGCCGCGCGGCTGTCCGAACGCGCCGACGGCACCATCACCGCCGACCAGGTCACCGGTGCCGGCACCATCGAGCAGTTGGCGACCATCGTGCGTGACCTGATGGACGCCGGCGTTGTCGACGGTTTCGTGCGCACCCTGCGTCCCCGGCAGGAGGGATCGGACCGGGTCCCGGTGTTCGTGTTCCATCCCGCGGGCGGCTCGACGGTGGTCTACGAGCCGCTGATGCAGCGGCTGCCGGCCGACACCCCGATCTTCGGCATCGAACGCGTCGAAGGGTCCATCGAGGAGCGCGCCGCGCAGTACGTGCCGAAGCTGATGGAGATCCAGGGCACGGGCCCCTACATCCTCGCGGGCTGGTCGCTGGGCGGGGCGCTGGCCTACGCCTGCGCTCTCGGACTCAAGAGCAAGGGTTGCGACGTGCGTTTCGTCGGGCTGATCGACACGGTGCGTCCGGGTGAGGAGATCCCGCAGACCAAGGAGGAGACCCGCGCCCGGTGGGACCGCTACGCGTTGTTCGCGCAGCGCACCTTCAACGTGGAGGTCCCGCCGATCCCGTACGAAGAGCTCGAGGCGCTCGACGACGAGGGGCAGGTCCAGTTCATCCTCGACGCGGTCAAGCAGAGCGGAGTCGACATCCCCGGCGGCATCATCGAGCACCAGCGCACGTCCTACCTGGACAACCGGCTGCTCGAGACCGCGGAGATCCAGTCCTACGATGGGCACGTCACGCTCTACATGGCCGACCGCTACCACGACGACGCGGTCTTCTTCGAGCCGCGCTACGGCATTCGTCAGCCCGACGGCGGCTGGGGTGAGTTCGTCAGCGACCTCGAGGTCGTGCCGATCGGGGGCGAGCACATCCAGGCCATCGACGAGCCGTACATTGCGAAAGTCGGGGCACATATGAGCGCGGCGATCGACGCCATCGACGCGCACGCGAGGAGCAATTCGGACGAGGGTGAAGGTAAGTGACGACGAAGACCACCGCCGAGCTGCTCGCCGAACTGCGCGAGAAGCTCGAGCAGGCCAAGGAGCCGGGCGGCGAGAAGGCCATCGCCAAACGCGCCAAGAAGGGCATCCCCAGCGCGCGTGAGCGCATCCACGCGCTGCTCGACCCGGGCACCTTCCTGGAGATCGGCGCACTGGCCAAGACGCCGGGGGACCCCGACGCGCTGTTCGGCGACGGCGTGGTGACCGGCCACGGACTGATCAACGGCCGCCCGGTCGGCGTCTTCAGCCACGACCAGACGGTGTTCCAGGGCTCGGTCGGTGAGATGTTCGGCCGCAAGGTCGCTCGCCTGATGGAGTGGGTCGCGATGGTCGGCTGCCCGATCATCGGTATCAACGACTCCGCCGGGGCGCGCATCCAGGACACCGCGACGTCGCTGGCCTGGTACGCCGAGCTCGGCCGCCGCCACGAGTTGCTGCGCGGCCTGGTGCCCGAGATCTCGCTGATCTTCGGCAAGTGCGCCGGCGGTGCGGTGTACTCGCCGATCCAGACCGATCTGATCGTCGCGGTGCGCGACCAGGGCTACATGTTCGTCACCGGGCCCGACGTCATCAAGGACGTCACCGGTGAGGACGTCACCCTCGACGAGCTCGGCGGCGCCGACGCGCAGGCCCGCTACGGCAACATCCACCAGGTCGTGGAGTCCGAGGCCGCGGCGTTCCAATACGTCCGCGACTATCTGAGCTTCCTGCCGGCCAACGCGTTCGACGACCCGCCGGTCGTCAACCCGGGTCTGGAGCCGGAGATCACCCCGCACGACCTGGAGCTGGACGCGATCGTGCCGGACTCCGACAACCAGGCCTACGACATGATGGAGATCCTGCTGCGGATCTTCGACGACGGCGACGTCTTCCCGGTCGGTGAGCAGGCCGGTCCGGCGATCATCACCGCGTTCGCGCGCGTCGACGGACGTCCGGTCGGCGTGATCGCCAACCAGCCGATGTACATGTCCGGCGCCATCGACAACGAGGCGTCCGACAAGGCCGCCCGGTTCGTGCGGTTCTGCGACGCGTTCAACACTCCGCTGGTGTTCGTCGTCGACACCCCCGGGTTCATGCCGGGTGTCGCGCAGGAGAAGGGCGGCATCATCAAGCGCGGCGGCCGCTTCCTCAACGCGGTGGTCGAAGCCGACGTCCCGAAGGTCACCATCACGATCCGCAAGTCCTACGGCGGCGCGTACGCGGTGATGGGTTCCAAGCAGCTGACCGCCGACTTCAACTTCGCCTGGCCGACGGCCCGCATCGCGGTGATCGGCGCCGAGGGCGCGGCCCAGCTATTGGTGAAGCGGTTCCCGGACCCGACGGCACCCGAGGTGCAGAAGATCAAGGCCGACTTCATCGAGGGCTACAACGCCACGATGGCGGTGCCGTGGGTGGCCGCCGAACGCGGCTTCATCGACGGGGTCATCGAGCCGCACCAGACACGGCTGCTGCTGCGCAAGTCGATGCGCCTGCTGCGGGACAAGCAGATCAACCGTGTCCAGCGCAAACACGGCCTGACCCCGATCTAGGGATCGACGTGCGGTTGGATGGAGCGCGTGTCGACTGATTTCACCGGGCTCAGACGAGGCGCGCCGCTGGGTGACCCGCGGCTGGATCTGTGCGACCTGTACGTCTTCCGTTCGCCTCAGGATCCCGAACGTACTGCGCTGATCCTCACGGCCAACCCGGCCGCCGGCCCGATGTGTCCCGGCGCGGTGTACCGCATCGCGATCGACAACGACGGCGACCTGCGCAACGACATCGCGTTCAACTTCGTCTTCAGCGAGACCTACGGCGCGCAGTCCGCACCGAAGCAGCGGGTCGACGTGTATCTGGCGCTGCAGGCCGACGCCCGCGTCGACGCCGCGGCCGGGTCGCGGATCTTCGGTGATGTGGAGGTGTCCTTCGACGCGACGCCGCGGATGTGGCAGTCCGGTTCGTACTACCTGTTCGCCGGGGTGCGCGCCGATGCGTCCTTCGCCGACACGAACATCATCGCGATGGCCGTGGAGCTGCCGACGGCCTATCTGGGCGCCGAGCCCGACGTCCGGATCTGGGCGCGGGCCAGCCTGCTGCGCGACCGGGAGTGGATCCACGCCGACCGCGTCGGCCATCCCTGGGTCAGCGGTTTCTTCACCACCGAGGACGAGTTGGCCGAGTACAGCTCCGGGGAACCCAACCAGGACCGCACCCGCTGGATGGCCCACCTGATCGAGCTGATGGCCGAGACCGGCGGCTACACCCGCGAGGACGCGGTCGCCGCGATCGAGGCCGAGGGCACGCTGCCGGACATGCTCACCTACAACCCGTCCAAGCCGGTCGCGTACCCCAACGGCCGCACCCTGACCGACGACGTCGCCGACTACCGGTCGAAGTTCCTGACCAACGGTCGGAAAGGTTTCTCGGGACTGAGCGAGCCCACCGGTCTGCTGCCGGAGTTCCCCTATCTGGGTGCTCCGACCGATCGCCCCTGACAGCCTTCCCTGACACGGGGGCCACTTCGACATTAGGATTCGCCCATGCCGCTCAGCGACGGCGAGGTGATCTCGGGCTACACGATCGCGCGGCTCTTGGGGGCGGGCGGTATGGGCGAGGTGTATCTGGCCAAGCATCCCCGACTGCCACGTTATGACGCACTGAAGGTGCTGTCGGCCAGTGTGTGCGCCGACGAGGAGTACCGGCAGCGGTTCCACCGCGAGGCCGAGATCGCCGCGACGCTGTGGCATCCGCACATCGTCGCGGTGCACGACCGGGGCGAGTTCGAAGGTCGGCTGTGGCTCTCGATGGATCACGTCGAGGGCACCGACGCGGCGAAACTTCTGGCCGAGCGGTATCCCGGCGGGATGCCGCCGGATCTGGTCGCGCGCATCGTGTCGGCCGTCGGGGAGGCGCTGGACTATGCGCATCAGCAGGGACTGCTGCACCGCGACGTCAAACCCGCCAACATCCTGATCGCGGACCCCGAGACCGAGAACGAACGGATCATGCTGGCGGACTTCGGGATCGCCCGCCGCGTCGGCGAGGTCAGCGCGCTGACCGGCACCAACATGACCGTCGGGACGGTCGCCTACTCGGCGCCCGAACAGTTGACCGCCGACGAGCAGATCGACGGGCGCGCCGACCAGTACGCCCTGGCGGCCACCGCGTTTCAGTTGCTGACGGGTTCCCCGCCGTTCAAGCACGAGAACCCGGCCATCGTGATCAGCCGGCATCTGACTGCGCAACCGCCGTCGATCGCCGACCACCGCCCCGAATTGTCTTCGCTGGGACCGGTGTTCGGGAAGGCGCTGGCGAAGTTACCGTCCGACCGCTTCGACCGTTGCGTCGACTTCGCGCGTGCTCTGGGCAACCGCAGTGCGGTCGACCGGCCGGGATCGGCCGCCGATCCGGAGGCGACGGTGTATGCGCGTGCCGCGGCGCCGCGCACGCCGCGGCGGCGGTGGGTCGCGGTGGCCGCCGCGACGATTCTGGCGCTGACAGCGGTGGCCGGGGTGGTCCTGCTGGCGCAGTACGAGCGACGTGAGGGCCGCGCCGAGGCGACCGGTTCGGCGCCGGGGGCGGTGGCTCTGCCGGTGGTGGTCGTCGGCGCCGACTGCGCGACGTTGGGCGCGGCCGGGATCACCGAGGCGGGCGAACCGGCGTACTGCGCGCGGTTGGCGTCGTCGGGCGCACCGCTGTGGTCGAAGTATCCGGGCGAGATCGCCCACCCGTCGGCCCATCCCACGGCCACCGCCGACGCCCCGGTGCTGGTGTGTGTGGAGCAGACCGGCCGCAGTCAACTGGACTGCCACAACGACATCCTCGCCGAGAACACCGACCCGGAGGCCAACGACAGATGAGCAAGGGATTTCCGCCGGGGCCGGTGCGGCAGATCGGGTTCGTGGTCACCGACGTCGACGAGGCGATTCAGTCGTGGCTGCAGCTCGGCGTCGGCCCGTGGTTCGTGATGCGCGGAGTCCCCGCCCGGGTCGACTACCGCGGCCGACCCTGCGAGGTGGTCCAGTCGATCGCCATGGCCAACACCGGCGATCTGCAGGTCGAGCTGATCCAGCAGGACGACGACACCCCGAGCATCTTCACCGAGTTCCTGGCCGAGCACGGCCCCGGTTTCCATCAGATCGCCTACTGGGCCAAGGATTTCGATGAGGCGATCCGGTCGGCCGAGGAGGCGGGGCTACCGGTGGTGTGGTCCGGCGGTGACGAGAACACGGTCCGGTTCGCCTACCTCGAACCTCCCGCCGGCCCCGTCGCGATCGTGGAGATCATGGTGCTCAACGACATCACCCGGGCAATGGCCGAGCTGGTGCGCAGCGCCGCGCAGGATTGGGACGGTAGCGACCCCATCCGGGATCTGAAGATCTGATCAGTTGGTGTCGCCGGCGGTCGCGGCGATGGCGTCACCGAACCACTTCTCCTTGATCAGGTTGTAGGTGCCGTCTTCGCGCATCCGGAACAGGGCCTGGTTCACCGGTTTCCGCAACGGGCTGCCGATGTCGAACACGAAGCCCTGGTTCTCCTCCTGGAACACCGGGCCGGCCAGCACCGCCACGCCCTCGCCGCGGTGGGCGACGTAGTAACGCAGCACCGGGGAGTCGAACACCACGGCGTCGTAACCCTCTTCGCGCAGCAGGTGGTAGGACTCCTCGATGGTCCGGGTCTCAGTCGCGGCGATGCCCATGCCGCGCAGGAAGTCCGCGGCCGTGGTGTCGGCCACGGTGGCCACCGCCTTCTCGTAGAGGTCGGCCGGACCGGTGATCTTCGCGTCGAGCTTGGCGACGGTCAGCGTGGCGCTGAGGTTGGCGGTGTAGAACGACACGAAGACGATGCCGGCGAAACCCCACAGGATCGCCATCGCCTGGGTGATGGCTTTCGACGCGGTGGTGCTGTTCTTGCCGACCAGCGATCCGATGCCCCAGCTGAACGCCTGGATGATGCCCGGGAAGTAGGCGCGGTCCACCACCGGCCGGGGACCGCGCCGTTCGATCAGCCAGAACAGGTGCGCGGGCAGCACGCTGACCACCACGGCGGCGCTCAGCCAGATCAACATGGTGCGCGACAAGAGCAGGTCGAGGTAACCGCCGAGGCCCGGCACCGCCGGCCGGGTGTCATGGACCGGCACGATGATCTGCAGCCCGCCGTCGAGGGTGGGCTGGGAGAAATCGAAGCGCTGCTCACGGTCGGCGGTCAGCGAGATCGCGCCGATCGCCACGTCGGCGCGCCGCTCGGCCACCATCGAGAGCTGCCCGTTGACGTTGTCGGTGGTGGTGAACTCGGTCTCCCGGCCCAGCCGGCGGGCGACCTCGTTCCACACGTCGATGCTGAACCCGGTCAGTTCGCCCGCGTCGGTCTGCATGACGAACGGTTCCAGCGTGTGGATGGCCACGGTGACCGGCGGCTCGGGTTCGGGTTCGGGAAGCCCGGGCTGGCCGCCCGCCGCGGGGGCCAAGAGCAGACCCCCGATCAAGAGGGTCAGTACCAGGACAAACCGGCGCGCACCCAAGATCGCCTACTCCTCACATGGTCCGCCATCCTGCACCCTACCGTCGGGTACGTTACGGCTGGATCCGGATCGGTCCGGGGGAGTAGAGGCCGGAGTGGGTGGTCTCGCCCAGCTCGATCTCGGCCGGTTCGGCGTCGACGATGGTGTCGAAGCGACGCAGCGATCCCCAGTCCTGACCCCAGTCGCGGGACAGGTAGGTCGACATCACCGAGGCGCGCAGCAACAGGTCGGTGATCCCGAGCAGACCGCCGTTGATGCCGTCCTGCCAGGTGTCGGTGCTCTGCAGTTTGGCGTAGTAGTCCGGGGAGATCCGGAATCTCGGCACCTCGGTGACACCGTTGGCGTGCAGCATCGGTTGCTGGCACGGGAATGCCAGCCCGACCGCCCAGTCCATCAGCACCGGTTCGTCGGAGCCGACGTACTCCTGCACCGACTGCAGTTCGGGCACACGTGGTGGCGTCACCGCGATCCAGTCGCCCTGGCCGAGGTTGAGGTCCTCGGCGATCACGCGGACGGCGACCGCGTCGGCCGGGACGGCCTCGCGCGGGTAGCGCAGGTTGCGCCACGACGGTGTCGGGCCGATGTCGTACGGCTGGACGCGGCCCGCGGGAACGGGTGCGCCGTCGGGTCCCGGGGTGGCGTATTCGAGTTCGACGGTCTGACCGGAGCTCACGCCCTCGGCCACGCTGCGTCCGGCGATCGTCCCGGCCGCGGTGATCACCACGAGCGGGTGCGCGTCGTCCGGTGCCGGCAGCGCGTACCAGGACGAGGCCAGTTTGGCTTCCTGTTGCGCTGCTTCGGAGTACGTGCCGGCCACCGGGACCCGGGCGGGGTCCAGGCCGTAGGGCAGCGGCACCGTCGAGCCGTTGACCCCCGGCTCCGACAGCTCGATCGGCCGGTTCCAGTCGTAGTCGGTACCGGGCTGCGGATTGTTCAGCCGGATGGCCTCGGCGATGATGCGGTCGGGAACTCCGTTGGGGGAGAAGCCCGTCGGGTTCGCGCCGCCGAGTGCGCCGAGCGGCCCGGTCGGCTGGCCCGGAAGTGGTTGCAGGAAGCCCGCGTTGGAGTCGGGTTCGACCAGGACGTCGTCGGCGAGTCCGCAACCGCCGACGAATGCGCGGATGTTGGCCCACCCGTTGGAGTAGGTCGGGTACTGGCGGACCATTCCCATGGCCATCGAGGCGACCATCACCACGACCATGAAGCCGGCGGCGATCGGGATCGGTGCCGCGGTCAGCTTGTCGACCACCCGGGCGCCCCGTCCCGGTGACAGATGCAGCAGGAAAGCCCACACCGCGGTCACGACGAACAGCGCGAAGAACACGGCACTGACGGTGATGCCGCCGAGCTGGGGCACCGAGTTGTTGTACGGCACACCGAAATTCGAGACGTACCACCAGCCGTTGGTCGACGCGAAGCACAGGGCGAGCACGAAGAACACCAACGCCAGGAACACCATCCGGTTACGTGCCGAGCGCAGCACCGCGCGCGACACCAGCACCGTGGCCAGCGCGGCCATCGCGCCGCCGACCGCCGCGAACAACCCGAAGTGGTGGATCCACTTGGTGGGGGTGAACATCAGGAAGAAGATCGTCGCGAAGATCACGCCCATCAACCGCCAGGCGGGTCCGCGGGCCACACCGGGCACCCGTTTGCGGCGCAGCATCATGAACAGCGACGGGAACAGACACATCGCGGTGAACAGGAACGCGAAGCGGCGTGCCACGGCCCCGTCGGTGGTCTGCAGTACCAGGTAGTAGTAGCGCAGGTTCTCGGTGTACCACTCCTGGCTCGGCCCGATCGCGGTCCGGATCCTGGTGGCTTCCAGCACCGTTGCCAGCGTCTGGTCGGCGAACACCACGGCCAGCACGATCGTGCCCGCGGCCAGCAGCGGCGCGAGCAGCGGCCACGTCCCCACCCATTGCCGACGGCGCATCAGGATCCGCAGGATCGGTCGACCACCGGCCACCAGCGCGGCCACCGCGATCAGCCCGGTGGGTTGGATACCCAGGGTGAACGCCGCGGTGATGATCGCGAACGCGGCCGGTGTGAGCCGGCCGGACCGGATGGCGCGCTCGATCAGCACGTAGGTCACCAGCGCGCCGGTGGCGATCTGACCCTCCGGGCGCAGCCCGTTGTTGAACGGCATCCACGCACCCAGCAGCACCAGGCCGGCCGCCCACAGTGCGGGGCGACTGGCCGCCACCGCGGGTCCGAGGCGGGGCAGCACCTCGCGGGAGAGCAGCAGCCAGCAGATCAGCGAGCACACCAGGTCGGGCAACCGCATCCAGATGCTGGCGGTGCTGACCTGCGTCATCAGGGCCAGCAGGTTGTAATACCAGCCGAACGGGTCCTCGGGGCTGCCGAACCACCGGAAATAGTTCGACATGTAGCCGGCGTGCTCGGCCACCCGGGCCATGCCCAGGATGTAGCCGTCGTCGGAGGAGTTGGCGCCGATGACGTACCAGAGCGCGAAGCCGCCGACGACCGCCCCGTCGACGGGGGTGACGGTGCGCCAGCGGGTCGGGATGAGGCGCTGCATGCGCCGACCGTCGAGCCGGTCCAGCCGCCACAGCGCCAGCAGCGCGATCGCGGTGCAGGCGATGGCGAGCAGGATCGCGGCGAGCTTGAGCGCGGTGGGTTGCGTGGTGAAGCGCGTATCGATGGTCGCCGACAGCGACAGACCGGGCGGTGCGGGGCCGACGAGGTCGGTGAACACGCCCACGATCGCGGGCCGTAGGTTCGGGTCCGGGTAGCCGGTGCGCTGCGGCGAGCCCGCGTCCTCACCCTCCTCCTGGGTCAGGCCGACGAACTCGGCGTACGTCCCGTCCAGGTTCGACGTGATCTCGATGGTCGAGCAGCCACCGAGGCGGTCGCGCTCGACGCTGGCGACCACGACGTTGCGCACGATGACGTCGACGCGCGACTCGGTGACGTTGACCAGCATCGCGTTCAATGCCGCGTCGCGGCCTTCCGCCGGTGCGGTGCCCAGCACCAGGCCGCCGTCGGCGCGCATTCCGGCCACCACCTCGCACGGGATGGTCGCGGTCAGGTCCACCGGCGCCTGGGAGATCAGCGGGGCGGTGACGTTGTCCAACTCGCCCTGCTGCGGCCAGTTCAGCGTGGCGGTGGTCTGGGTGACGGGCAGCAGCGGCGTCGCGATGGCCAGCAGCATCCCGAGCAGACCGGCGATCGTGGCGACCCAGCGCGCCGTCTTCACATCACTCACGGCAGGACCCGATTTGCCGTTCACGGCTTTACCCGAATTGCCGTTCACGGCAGCGCCCTGATCGGTCCGCCGCGACTCCACCCGAACACCCGCGTCGTTCCCTCCTCGATCACCGCGTTCGGCGCCTCGTCAGCCGGCACCACCCGCAGGTAGCGCTCGATCGAACCCCAGTCGCGGTACCAGTCGCCCCGCAGATAGGTCGGGATCGTCGCCGTGCGCAGCAACGCCTGGATGAACAGGAACGGGCCGCCGTCCTCGGCGGACTGCCACTGGTTCGACGACGCCACCATCTGCTTGAAGTTCGGCAGGATCCGGTACTCCGGCAGCTCGGCGACCCCGAGGTGCTGGGCGAATGGCCGCTGACACGGGAAGTTCGACGCGGTCGCGATGTCCATCAGGACCGGGGTCTGCGAGCCCAGGAAGTCACTCGCGGTCTCCAGCACGGGCACCCGCGGTGGCGTGAACGCGAACCACTGGTCCTCGGACAGGTTCGGGTCGTCGGCGACGATGCGCACCACGTTGGCCTCCGGCGGCGCCCACGACAGCGGGAAGCGCAGGTTGCGCCACGCCTTCTGCTGGAAGATGTCGATCGGCTGCACTTCGTTGAGCGCCTGGTAGGTGCCGTCGGGTCGGTGCACGCCCCACTGCAGCTTCAGGGACTGCCCGTAGTTGAAGGAGCCGTCTTCCTCGTAGTACCAGATCGCGCCGGCCGCGGCGACGGTCACCAGCGGGCGTTCGGGGGTGCGGGGCGGCAGCTGGTACCAGGCGGAGGTGGCCTCGGCCGCGATGGTGTTCTCGTCGAAACTGCCCATCACCGGTACCCGGTCGGGATCCAGCCCGAACGGCAGGAACACCCGGGAGCCGTTGACGCCCTCCGGTCCGTACCCACCGCCGGTGCCCGCGGCGTAACCGACGCCGATGTTCGGTTTGTCGATCGGACCGTCGGAGTTCACCGTTCCGGGGTTGGCGGCCACCGGTTCGGCGGGTTCGAGGGTGTCGCTGACGCCGTTGGGGGTGAACCCGACCGGATTCTCACCGCCGAGCGGGCCGTACTGGCCGTACCGCTGGCCGGGCACCGGCTCGAGCAGCCCGGCGTTGGTGTCGGGTTCGACGAGGACGTGGTCGGCCATCGCGCAACTGGTGTCGGAGGTCAGCGCCGCCAGGTTGGCCGCGCCGGTGGTGTAGACCGGGTAGCGCCCGACGGTGGCCTTGACCATCGAACCGATTTCGAGCACCACCATGATCGTCGCGACGACCAACAGCGGGGTGGACGCCAGCGCACGGTTGCGCCCGGTGTCGGCGACCTCGGTGTGGCCGGCGTAGTCGATGCGGAAGTGCAGCCACCCCGCCAGCAGGCCGCAGGCGATGGCGAGCACCAGGAAGATGGTCGTCACCGGGTAGCCGAAGATCACCGGCTGTTTGTCGAACCACGGGACCCCGTAGTTGCCGACGTAGAACCAGCCGTTGATGCCGGAGGTCGCCCAGGCCAGCACGAACAGCAGCGCGGTGACATACAGCGCGAGGTTGCGTCGCGAATGCAGCCCGACCCGGGCGAACGCGAACGCGGTGACGCCGCCGAGCGCGCCCGCCAACCCGGCGAACGCCCCGAACTGGATGGCCCACTTGGTCGGGGTCACGGTGAGCAGCAGCAGACCCACCCCGGTGGTGCCCACCAACCGCCACAGCGGCGGGCTGATGGCGCCGGGCACCGAGCCGCGGCGCAGCAGCACCATGATCACACCGAACAGGCACAGCAGCAGGATCAGCACCGCGAAACGCCTGGTCATCGAGCCGTCGACGCTGTCCTCGACGGTCAGGAAGTAGTAGCGCAGGAACTCCTGGTACCAGGGGATCGTCGGTCCGACGACGTACTTGATGCGGATCGACTCGGCGACGGTGGCCAGCGTCTGGGCCCGGAACACGATGACGAATACCAGCGAGGCTGCCGCAACCAGCGGGGTCAGGGTGGCGCCCAGACCGTCGGTGGCCCGGCGGGCCGCGATCAGCCGGGTCAGTGCCCGTGCGCCCGCCAGCAACGGCGCCAACGCGATGAGGCCCTGCGGTGCCAACGTGACGGCGAACATCGCGATGATCACCGCGACCGCGGCCGGCCACAGCCGTCGGGTTCCGATCGCCTGCTCGACGAGCATCCACACCGCGACGGTGGCGAACGCGATCAGCGGTTCGGGACGCAACCCGTTGTTGAACGGCAGCCACGCAACCAGGAACA
This sequence comes from Mycobacterium sp. pV006, assembly GCF_041287115.1. Taxonomy (NCBI): domain Bacteria; kingdom Bacillati; phylum Actinomycetota; class Actinomycetes; order Mycobacteriales; family Mycobacteriaceae; genus Mycobacterium; species Mycobacterium sp. pV006. The sequence goes on from NZ_JBGGKT010000002.1 coordinate 558,649, forward strand.
CCGCGGCGGTCGTCCACACCGCGACCTTGTTGTCCGCGATGCGTCGCCCCAGCCGGGGCAGGACGCAGCGACTGATGATCAGCCACGTCGCGATGGCGGCCAGGGTCGCGGGCAGCCGCATCCACACACTCGCGGTGCTGACCGAGGCGAGTTGCGCGAGCACGGCCTGATACCAGTCGAACGGGGCTTCGGACGCGCCGAAGTACCGGAAGTAGTTGGTCAGGTAGCCCGCTTCCGACGACACCCGCGCGATCGTCGCGTTGTACCCGTCGTCGGAGGACGGTGGTCCCACCACGTGCCACACCAGCAGGGCGCCGACGACGCCGGCGTCGGCCAGCCAGGTGGACAGCCCGACCCGTCGCCGCCGTGCACGCAGGCGGCGTCCCGCCGTGCGGTCCAGCACGGCCAGCGCCCCGATCGAGGCGATCACGCACAGCACGCCGAGCACCATCACGGCGGTCTTCAACGCCGTCGGGGAGGTGATGAAGCGGGTGTCGACGTCCACGCGCGCGGCCAGGCCCGCGTCCATTCCGACCTCGAGGTCGGTGAACGCGCCCGCCACCTGTGGACGCTTGTCGACGCTCAACGTGCCTGCCGCACCCGGGATACCGACGAAGTCCGCGCCGACCGCACTGACGTCGGCCCAGATCCGCAGCTCGGAGCAGGCGCCGGCGTCGACGTCGGCGCGCGGCGCGACCGCGGCGACGGTGTCGCGGAACGCGACGTAGACCACGTCGTCGTTGGCGCGGACGAACAGTCCGTTGCGGCCGGCGTCGATGCCGCCGGACGGGATCGTCGAGAACACCACGCCGGCGTCGTCGGGCATGTTCGCCACCGCCCGGCACGGGATGGTGACGGTCAGCGAGCGCGGCGCGCCCGAGACCAGCGGGGCGGTGATGTCACTGACGAACCCGTCGTCGCCGACCGACTGGGGCCAGTTGATCGTCGCGGTGGTCTGGGTGACCGGGAGAAACGGTGTGACCGCACACAGCGCGATCCCCAGCAGCCCCGCGAAGAACGCGACGAGACGAGCGGTGGGGGCGGGCACGAGGGTCGATGGTAGACGGAGTCAGCTCAGGCGCAGCGGCGCCGGGCGCCACAGGCCGCTGCGCGTTGTCGAACCGAGATCCAGTTGCGCGGGTTCGGCGTCGGGGTAGTACGGCGTGAGCTGCTGCAGGGCGCCCCAGTCGCGGAACCAGTCGTGTTTGAGGTACGTCGGCACCGATGTGGCGCGCAGCAGCAGCTCGGTGATGCCGAGCGGACCACCGCCCAGATAGTCCATCACCGGGGAGTTGGCCTCGGCGCCGAACCGGTCGGGCAGGATCCGCCACTTGGGCACCTCGATGACGCCGTTGCGATGGTCGAAGGGCCGCTGGCACGGGAACGCCAAGCCGACGAGCCAGTCCAGCAGCACCGGATCTTCGGACCCGACGACGTCCTGCAGGGTGCGCAGGGTCGGGATACGTGGCGGAGTGACCGCGATCCAGTGCTGCGGGTCCAGGTCGTCGTCGTTGGCGACGACGCGGATGCGGGTGGCGTCGGCGGGGATCGAGGTCAGCGGGGCACGCAGGTTGCGCCACGCCGGGGCGGCGCCGACGTCGGCGAAGTCCACGCTGCCGCCTGGCTCCCCGTCCTCGCGGGCCCACTGCACCACCACTTCGCCCTGGTCGAACCGGCCCGCCGCGGCGATCACCAACAGCGAATCGGTGCGGTCGCCGTCACGCCAGTCGTCGGGCAACCGGTACCAGGCCGAACGCAGGGATGCCGGCTGTTGCGTGCCGGCGCGCCAGCTGCCCATCACCGCGGTGCGCGCAGGGTCCAGTCCGTAGGGCAGCCGGGCGCGCGAGCCGTTGATGCCGGCCGCTGCGGTGGTTCCGCCTTCGGTGCCGGCTTCGCTGCCGGTGACCACGCCGCTGTCGCTGTCGGCGAAGTTGCTCGAACCGGGTTGTTCCATCACCGGGTCTGCGGAGATGTCGGACGGAATCCCGTTGGGACCGAAGCCGTCTGCGAGCTCGCTGCCGAGCGCTTCCCCGGGCGGTACGTCGATCGGGGTGAGCAGTCCGGCCGTGGGGTCCTGTTCGACCATGACGTCTTCGGCCATGCCGCACGTCTTTCCGGTCAGGGCCTCCAGATTCGAGCGGCCCACCGTCCAGGCCGGATACTGGCCGATCATCGCCGCCGTCAGCGACACCACTTCGAAGGTGACCAGCGCCCACGTCGCGATCGCCAGCGGCGCCTGGGCCACGGTTCGCCATCGTCGTCCCCCGTTGGTGGGTGAGCCGTCACGGCCGGAGAAGTGGAACCACGCCGCCAACAGCAGCGCGAGCACCGACAGGCCCAGCAGGATGGTCGTGAAGCCGAACTTCCACTCGGGGAACGAGTTGGACCAGGGGACACCGAAATTGGAGACGTACCACCAGCCGTTGACGGTGGCGAACGACAGTGCGGTGATGAACAGCACCGCCGCGGCGAAGATCGTGCGGTTGCGGCGGGACCGCATGGCCGCGGCCGAGACGGCGACGGCGGCCAGAGCGCCCAGGCACCCCGCCAGGCCGGCGAACACCCCGAAGTGGTGCGTCCACTTCGTCGGGGTGAACATCATCGCCAGGATCGAGATGACGGTGATCCCGATGATGCGTTGGCTCGGGCCTTTCGCGGTGCCCGGGATCCGGCTGCGCCGCAACGTCATCGCGATCGACACCGCCAGCGCCAGCAGCAGGGTCAGCACCGCGAAGCGGCGCGCCACCGATCCGTCGGGACTGGTGGTGAACAGACGTGAGTACCGGATGTGTTCGTCGAACCAGGCCAGACTCGGTCCGACCGCGGACTTGAAGCTGGTGGCGTCGAGTTCGGCGGCCAGCGTCTGGTCCCGGAAGATCAGGAAGATCGTGACGGTGCCGGCGGCCGCGATGGGGGCCAGCAACGCCGAGTAGCCGAACCGCGAGACATGCGCCGCGACGATCGTCTTCAGCGGGCCGATCGCGACCAGCAGCGCGCCGATCGCGGCGATGCCGGTCGGGCCGGAGAACAGCGTCAGTGCCCCGATGATGATGGCGACCGCGACCGGCAGCAGCCGGCTGGTGGCCACGCCGCGCTCCACCGAGCACCAGGTCAGCAGGATGCCCAGCGCGATGATCGGTTCGGGACGCAGGCCGTTGTTCAGGGGCAGCCAGAACGCCAGGAACAGACCGGCGGCCGTCCAGGCCGCGGCGCGGCTGTGCTTGACCGCCGACCCGAGCCGCGGAATGACCTCCCGGCTGATCAACCACCAGCAGGCCAGCGCCATCAGCAGGGTGGGCAGGCGCATCCACACGCTGGCGGTGCTGACATGCGCCCACAGGGCGAGCAGGTCGTAGTACCAGCCGACCGGCGCCTCGGGCGTGCCGAACCAGCGGTAGTAGTTGGCCATGTAGCCGGCGTTCTCCGAGACGCGGGCCATGGTCAGGATGTAGCCGTCATCGGCGGTGTTGGCGCCGACGAAGTGCCACCACACCAGCACGGCGGTGACCAGACCGTCGAGCGGGCGGAACGACCACCAGCGTGACGGCAGGAACCGCTTGTGGCGTCGTCCGTCGGCCCGGTCGAGCACGTGCAGCGCACCCAGCGCGACGACGGTCATCGCGACGCCGATGATCATCGCCAGCAGCTTCAGCAGCGTGGGGGTGGTGCTGTAGCGCGTGTCGATGGTGGCGGAGAACTGCAGGCCGGGCGGCGCGGGTCCGGACAGGTCGGTGAAGACCCCGACGATCTGCGGACGGAAGTCGTAGCCGCCGCGTTCGCCGCGCAGCGGTTCGTCGGGGTTCTCGGCGTTCTCGTTGGCCTGTCCCTGGGTGAGGCCGACGAACTCGCCGGTGACCTTGTCGGCGTGCGCGGTGAACGTCAGCTCACGGCAGTCCGGGCTGAGCACCGCATCCAGCGGAGCGCTGACCACCGGGGTGTTGCGCACGATCACCAGCACGTCGTTGTTGACGCGTTCGATGAGCAGCCCGCGGTCGATGGCCTTGGGGGCCTGCTTGGGCACCGTCGACAGCAGGATGTTGCGGCCGGGCCGGTCCAGTCCCGCGGCCACACTGCAGGGCACGGTGATCTCGAGGTCGGTGGCGACGTAGCCGATCAGCGGAGCGTCGACGCTGGCCAGTACGTCGTTCTGCGGCCAGTTCAGTTGCGCGGTGGTCTGCGTGACCGGCAGCAGCGGCGTGGCGATCGCCAGCAGCGTGCCCAGCAGGCCCGCGACGATCGCGGTCAGCCGCGCGGTGCGGTGGTTACTGCCCCTCACCCGTCGGACCACGGGGCTAGATGGTAATTGGCTTGCGGATGGCCAGCACAAACGGGCCGATCGTGGACACGTCGAAGCGCGGATCGTCGAACAGCGCCTCGTCGAAGGACACGTGGTAGCGGCGCACGTTGGGCTGGTTGGGGTACACGTCCTCGGCCAGACGCAGGGTGAGCGTGTCGTTGGCGCCGCGGCGCAGCAGGAACACCGTCGGCGGCTCCCACGGCAGGTCGTCGAGCGCAGCGATGAACTCGTCGGCGTCGTCCAGCCTGGCCCAGCTCTCGATCGCCGCGGCGCGCTGCTCGAACTGCGCCAGCGGGTTCGCGTAGTGCGACGTCAGGCCCTGGAATCCGTAGTAGGGGTAGTAGGACAGGAAGCTGTAGTCGGCGGTGAGCACCACCGTCTCGTTACGCGGCTTCCCGGTGACGTCCTGGATGCGGTCGTCGACCTTGCGGTAGTACTGCTCGGCTCCGGGTGGCCGGCGGTCGGCGCGTTCGCCGTAGCCGTCGGTGTCGGTGTAGGCGACGACGATGTCCGACCGCAGCACGTCGGGGATGTCCTGGCTGAACGTGACGGCACCCAGCCCGCCGATCACGGTGGCCACCGCGACCACCTTGCCCGCGTTGGTGCGCTGCACCCGCGCCGCGGCCGCGCGGGTCACCTCGAGGAACCCGAAGGCGCCGGCGGCGGCCAACAGGATCGTCAGCGTCGGCTGCAGCCGGAACGACAGCAGCGTGGTGCCCAGCAACGTCGTCAGCATCGACAGCAGCGACCACAGATACACGGTCAGCACGGCGACGGCGAGCGCGCCTGCGCGGGTGGAGGTGCGCGCGTAGACGACCAGCCACATCGTGCCGAGCATGCACAGCGCTCCGAGCAGCGTGAACTGCAGCATTGGGAAGGACAGTTCGGCGCCGTCCTTGGGCAGATAGTGCTGGGCGGTACCGGTTTCGGCGGGGGTGCCGCGGGCGGCGGCCAGCAGGTAGGGGCCCCAGCCGATCAGCGCGAGCAGCCCGGAGATGCCGGCGATGGCGCCCAATCGCAGTAACGGCTCCCAATGTCTGCGGGAGGCGGCGACCAGCAGCGCCATCACCGTCAGTGTCAGGGCGGCATAGGCCAGCAGCAGCGTGTAGAACAGCGCGGCCACGCCGAGGAAGATGCCGGTGCCGACGATCGCGGCCCAACCACCCCCTCTGGTCCCCGCGCGCAGGCCCGACCACGCCAGCACGAAGATCGGCGGCAGCAGCACGGCGATGATGGCGGCGTAAGGCTCGGCCGGGGAGTAGGCCAGCGCCGCGGCCGCGGTCGCGGTGGAGACCACCAGCGCGTACTCGAACCGGATCATGGCGGCCCACAGGACCAGCGCCAGCACGATCGCGATCGTGATGGAGATGATCGACCAGGGCTTGAACATCTCCCAGGCGGGCATGCCGGCCAGGTCGGCGAGGCGGCCACCGAGCCAGAACCAGCCCGGGGGATAGAACGGCGGCAGACCGATGTAGGTCATGTCGTTCAGGGCCGGCGAATCGGCAAGGCGGGTCAGGTATTCGGTGCGGAACTGTTGGTCGACGGAGATGCCGAACAGATACAGCCGGGTGGCTCCGAGCGGCATCGCGAGTGTGACGACCGAGAACGCGGCGAGGAACAGCAGCGCGCCGATCCGCGCCAGAGTGTGGCGTCCGCGACGCCAGAGCAGTCCGCTGGCGAGCAACCCGACCAGACATCCGACCTGGCCGACCGTGGTCAGCGCGTGCAGCTGGTTCGACGAGTTGTAGGCGGGCCATTCGACGCGCGCGATCGCCACCAGACTGACCACCGCGACCGCTACCGCCACGGCGGTCGCGACGACCATCTGGCCTGCGACCTTCGCCGGCGCGGCCAGAGCGCTGCGCATCAGATGGGCAGCTTGCGGAAGATCGGACGGGGGATGTGGCGCAGCACCATCATCACGTAACGGAACGCGCCGGGAGCCCACACCAGCTCCTTGCCCTTGGCCGCCGAGGTGACCGCGAGTTCGGCGACGTACTCCTTGTCGACGGTCAGCGGGGCTTCCTTGACGTGCGCGCTCATCCGGGTGCGTACCTGCCCGGGCCGGATCACCAGAACGCGAACCCCGTACTCGCGCAGGGCCTCTCCGAGCCCGAGATAGAAGCCGTCGAGGCCGGCCTTGGTGGAGCCGTAGACGAAGTTGGACCGGCGAACACGCTCGCCTGCGGCCGAGCTCATCGCGATGATCTGGCCGAAGCCCTGGGCGCGCATCTTCTCGCCGACCAGCACACCGACGGAAACCGCTGCGGTGTAGTTGATCTCGGCGATCTGCACAGCCTTGCGCTGGTTCTGCCACAGCTCCTCGGCGTCGCCGAGCAGGCCGAACGCGACGATGGCCACGTCGATGTCACCGCCCGCCCAGGCCTGGGCGATCACGTTCGGGTGGCTGTCGGTGTCGACGGCGTCGAAGTCGATCACCTCGACCTCTCGTGCTCCGGCCTGCTCGAGTTGTTGCTTGGCGGCGTCGCGCAGCGGGTCACCGGGCATGCAGGCCAGCACCACACGGGCTTTGGCGTCGCGCAGATAGCGCTCGCAGATCGCCAGGCCGATCTCGGAGGTACCGCCGAGGAGCAGGATCGCCTGTGGGTTACCCGTCGCGTCGAACACCATCTACAGCAACTCCAGTCGTCGGGCCATGTCGGAAGCGAAGACCCCATCGGGATCGACCTTGCGACGCACCGAGATCCACTCGTCGATGCGTGGGTACATGGCGTGGAAGGTTTCGGCGGTGGTGCGGGAATCCTTGGCGGTGTAGAGCCGTCCGCCGAACTCCAGTACCCGCTTGTCGAGGCCGTTGAGGAAGGCGTTGAGCCCGGGCGTGATCTGGAAGTCCACGCACACGTTCCACCCGGGGATCGGGAAACTCAGCGGAGCACTATTGCCCGGTCCGAAGAGCTTGAACACGTTGAGGAACGACGGATGTCCTGAGCGCTGGATGTCGACCATGATGCGCTTGAACTCGTCGACGGCCTCGGTCGGCACGACGAACTGGTATTGCGCGAAACCGACTTTGCCGTAGGCGCGGTTCCATTCCCCGACCATGTCGAGGGGGTGGTAGAACTGCGTCAGGTTCTGCGCCTTGCCGCGGTAGGTCTTGCCCATGCGGTACCAGAGCTCGGTCATTGCGCCGAAGGTGTACTTGTTGCCCAGGCCGTTCGGGAACACATCGGGCGCCGTGAAGTATTGCGGCGCATCGAATTTCAGCGGGTCTTTCTGGAGCTTGTCCGGCAGCTGGTCGAGGGTGGCCAGTGATCCGCGGGAGATCACCGCCCGGCCCAGCTTCGGTGGTGCGCTGATCGCGTCGAACCACGCGCTGGAGTAGGTGTAGTTGTCCTCGGTGCCGTCGCTGTGGAAGGCGATGGTTTCGTCGAGGCTGCCGGTGACGTCGCCGTCGGCGATGAAGTAGGCCGTCTCGGTGGGGGTCATCGCGATGGTGGCGCGCAGGATGATCCCGGTCAGACCGTTGCCGCCGACCGTGGCCCAGAACAACTCGCTGTCCGGGCCGGTCGGAGTCAGGTGCCGCACCTGCCCGTCGGCGGTCAGCAGGTCGATGCCACGCACGTGGTTGCCGAAGCTTCCGGCGCTGTGGTGGTTCTTGCCGTGGATGTCGCAGGCGATTGCGCCGCCCACGGTGACCTGTCGGGTGCCGGGCAGCACCGGCACCCACAGTCCGAGGGGCAGCGCGGCACGCATGAGTTGGTCGAGGTTGACGCCGGCGTCGACGTCGACGAGGGCGCCGTCGGCGTCGATGGAGTGGATCCGGTTGAGTGCGGTCATGTCGACGACCAGGCCGCCGCCGTTCTGCGCGTTGTCGCCGTAGGACCGGCCCAGTCCGCGTGCCAGGACGCCGCGTCCCCCTTGGTCGGCGGCGCGGGTGACGGCGGTGGCGATCACCTCGGGGTCTGGCGTCGAAAGGACGTGCGCCACCGTCGGCGAGGTGCGACCCCAGCCGGTCAGCCGTCGCGGGGTCGTCGGGACTTCGGTGCCAAACATCGTCACAGAGGGTACCGGTTGGGGCTGATCATTCAGCGGAGCCGGAAGATCACCGTGCGCTGGACGATGAAGTTGATGACGGTGGCGGTGCCCTGGGCGATGACGAAGGCGACCGGCACCTGCCAGGGCTGATTCTCCCATTCCAGATAGAGCACGTAGTTGATGCCGACCTGCACGGCGTAGGTGATCGCGTAGAGGACGACGACGGCGATGAACCGCGCGGTGCTGGGCGGCGCCTGGAACGTCCACCGCCGGTTGATCAGGTAGGCGGTGGTGGTGCCTGCGATGAAACTGAGGGTCTTGGCGACGTTGACGTGCAACCCGACGGCCAGCAGCGCGACATACAGACCGAAGTCGACGACGGCCGCGAACCCTCCCGTGAGCAGGAAACGCCAGATCTGGGTGCGCAGGCTCAGCTGCGGTGAGATCGGGGGCTCGGCCACCCGGGCAGCTTACGGGCTGCTCAGAACGGGGGTGCGTCGTTGGGTGGTGGGAGGAGTTCGTCTCCGTTGTCGGTCGGGGTTGCTTCGTTGATGCGGCGGAGGACTTGGTTGTAGCGGGTTTGGGCTTGGGCGCGGGTGTATCGCCGCCGGGGCATCATGATGCCGCGTCGTTGGTCGGTGGGTGGTGGGGGTGGTGGCTCGTTGGTCCAGAGGGTGGCGGTGGGTTTGCACAGGGCCGGGAACAGCAGGGCGCTGCCGGGTTTGGTGAGATACGTGTGGCCGGTGGGGCTGACCCATTCGATGGTGCCGTCGGGGTATTGCCGGTCGGTCCAGCCGTCGGGTCCGCACCAGAACGTTTTGAGCAAGTGGTGAAAACGGCAGAGGCACTTGAGGTTTGAGGCGTGGGTGGGGCCGATGGGGTGGGGCACGGTGTGGTCGATGTCGGCTTTGGTGGCTGCGATGTCGCACAGCGGGAAGCGACAGGTCAGGTCGCGGCAGCGGATGAACTCGGCCAGTGCGCGGGAGGGCAGGTAGCGGGGCTCGGCGGGGCTGTCGCCGGGGTGGATGATTTCGCGGATGCGGGCGTTGCTCAGCAGCGGGTGCAGCCCGGCGGCGGGGACCAGTCCGGCGCCGAAGATCAGCGCGGCTTTCGGCGACGACGCGGTCGCCGAGTCGGCCGGGGAAGCCGGCTTTGGCTCCGTGGTGTCCTCAGCCCCGTCCTCGTCCTCGTCCTCGGTCTCGGTCTCGGTCTCGTTCTCGTCCTGCGCGGGGTCAGCGTCGACCTCGGCCTGCGGCGTCGATTGTTCTTCGGCGGGCTGCGGGCGCAGCTCTGCCCGCGAGGCAGAGCCGGCCTCAGTCCCGGACTCAGCCTCAGCCTCAGCCTCAGGCTGGGGCTCGGGCTCGGTGGGTGCGGGTTGGTCTTGCTTTACCGTCTGGGCGGATTCTCTTGCGGTGTGCAGGGTGGTGGTGTCGGTGACGACGTAGATGAAGGTGTTGGGGGTGGGGGCGGGGTTGTTGGCGGCGTG